>JAIDUG010000004.1 GCA_029060305.1 Ruminococcus sp. | reverse complement strand
GTGCCTTACATAAAAAATTCATACTTTTCACCTCTTTTCAGTTTTCAAGTTTCTTTCAGCCTTTCGGCTGTGGGATACGGCTGATTCAAGGCTCAACCGTTCAGAAGCCTTATACTTCAACTTTATTTCTTCTTGTTTTCGGGAAGATTCGGACACAGTCCAAGTCCGCCACTTTTACGTGGCAAACGCTGAAACTTGTGACGGTACTTGCAAGTATTTGTTTGTGGACAATTAGCACAATCACACATCACTTCCGGTTTTGAATAATTCACTTTTTCCATTTTTTCACCTCTTTTCAATTTTCGAGTTTCTTTCAGCCTTTCGACCGGTGGGATACCGCTGTTAACGTACAACGGTTCAGAAACGTTCTGTCAGGATAATGCACGATAAATGTCTTTCATTATCGCTATACAGGAATCACCAGTAATATCAATGAATCTTTTGTGTCCGCCTGTATAAGTGATTTCCACAAGTTCTGTTGTGTCCTTTTTGATATACTTCAATTCTCTAACCGATTCTCTTGAATACATCATCAGTATTAAACCGAGTTGGTCAACGAATTTTTTCTTATTCTCCATAATTTCGCCTCCTTTCAAGTTCTGTCAGAAACTTATTTTTTGCTCTGTTTTTGTCATCAAGGAGCAGGTAGTCAATGCTTACTTCAAGTGCTACTGCAAGCCTTATAATCATAGGAGCTGTCGGGTTGAATACGTTATTTTCAAGCTGTGAAAGATAAGGCTGTGAAATATGTGCCTTTGATGCAAGCTCCGTCTGAGCAAGTCCCAGTTCTTCACGGCGAAGTTTTACTTTCTGTCCAAATGTCATAAAATCAGTCCTTTCTATTTACTTTTCAAGTCGTTTGTGGTAAAATTATACTAAGGCTTTTTATGCCGTGTAATATTGGTATATTTATATTATAATTCACATTTGTGTAAATATCAAGTGATATTTGCCTCAAACGTGAAATTCGACTTTTTATACAGAAAGGTAGTGTTTTAATTGTCTATAATAAACAATCTTTTATCAATATTAGAGGAAAAAAAACTCAAACAAACAGATTTATGTAACGCAATTAAAGTTAATTCAAGTACCGTGACTAATTGGAAAACAAGAAATACTGACCCCCCTTCAAAATATATAATTCCCATTTGTGAATTTTTAAGTGTCAGTCCAGAATATTTACTTACTGGTACAGAACATTCTAATAATACTAATATCTCAAATTCTACCGTAGGAGCTGTCGGAAGTTATTCCAACGGAACAGTAACATTAGACAGTGCAGAAAAATCCGAATCTAATATTGATGTTGTGACAGAATGTATACTTACTGAAAACGAAGAGGAACTTTTAAAGATTTTCAAAAGTTTGCCAAAAAGAGAACGTGTTAAACTGTTAAATATGGTTTACGAATTTGAAGAAAAATATAGAGAATCTCGTACATAAAAGTAAAAATAGTTTTATTACAATTTGTATAAAAATAGCCTTTGAACTGGTTCAATAGCAAGTTGAATTAAGTTCAAAGGTTCAATAGCTAATTTTTTATTTGAAAAATGATTTTTTGAAAAAAATTTAAATTCCTAAAATTTTTTAAAACCGATTTAAACGCTATTTTTCGGCATTTAAACACTATCTTTAAATTTTTAAATGCTTTTTAAACGATTTTTAAATGAAAATTAAAAAAACCTCGAAATTGGATTTTTACTCCAAAAACGAGGTTTTTATTTTTACAAGTTAAATTTTTTTAATTCAAGATTCCCCACTTTATCCCACCGAATATTCGGCTATATACCGCAGTTTTTCGGGATTTTCACGCTTTTTACCGGCTTTGTTCGGTTTTATCCGTTTTTTGTATTTTGCGTGTAAAATTACAATAAAAATAAAATAAAAAAGTTCTTTCCTTGAAATACGGTATTCAGAATTTTTCAGCAGGTTAATCATATAAACAAAACTAATCAATATCATGAACAGAAAGAATATAATCAAAAATATTTTTTCAGCCATAAAGCAACTCCTTTAAAAAAAGTCACTCTTTTCGGAGTGACTTTTTTTATATATTATCTGTTTTTCTTTGATTCGATTTCAGCAAGTGCGTCCTTGCGTGAGAGGTTTATTCTGCCCTGTCTGTCGATTTCAAGAACCTTTACAACGATTTCATCACCTACAGAAACAACGTCCTCAACTCTTTCAACTCTATGCTTGTCAAGTTTTGAGATATGCACGAGACCGTCTTTTCCGGGAGCGATTTCAACGAATGCACCGAAATCCATGATTCTTACGACTTTGCCCTTGTATATTGCACCTACTTCGGGGTCATTAGCGATAGTGTGTATAATCTGTAAAGCCTTGTTGGTCTTGTCACCGTCGAGACCGCTGATAAATACGTTTCCGTCATCACTGATGTCGATTTTGACTTCACAGTCTGCTGAAATCTTCTGAATAACCTTACCGCCCTGTCCGATAACTTCACGGATTTTGTCAACAGGAATTTTAGTCTGGAGCATTTTCGGAGCGTACTTGTTTACAGTCTTGCGAGGTTCGGGAATAGCTTTCAGCATAATTTCGTCAAGAATATAAATACGTGCTTTTCTTGTCTTTTCAAAAGCCTCTTTGATGATAGCAGGTGTGAGACCGTCAACTTTAATATCAACCTGAATTGCAGTAATGCCTTTATGAGTACCGCCGACTTTGAAGTCCATATCGCCGAAGAAGTCCTCAAGACCCTGAATGTCAACCATTGTCATAAAGTCGTCGCTGTCGGGGAGTGTTATAAGACCACACGAAATACCGGCAACAGGGGCTTTAATCGGCACGCCTGCGTCCATAAGTGCGAGGGTTGAACCGCAGATAGAACCCTGAGAAGTAGAACCGTTTGAGGAAAGAACTTCTGAAACAAGTCTGAAAGCATAGGGGAAATCCTCAACGGACGGAATTACAGGAGCTAAGGCACGTTCAGCCAATGCACCGTGACCGATTTCACGTCTGCCAGGTCCTCTGCTTGGTTTTGTCTCGCCGACTGAGTATGACGGGAAGTTATACTGGTGCATATATCTCTTTGATTCTTCTTCGTCGAGACCGTCAATTTTCTGAGAATCGCTTACAGGTCCTAAAGTTGCAACAGTAAGCACTTGTGTCTGACCTCTTGTGAAAAGTCCTGAGCCGTGAACTCTCGGCAACAGACCTACTTCGGCATCAAGCGGACGGATTTCGTCAATACCTCTGCCGTCAACACGTTTACCGTTGTAAAGCCATTCACGGACGATTTTTTTCTGAAGTTTATAAATACATTCGTCAATCATCGGAATCTGTTCCGGATAGATTTCGTCGAATTTAGCGTGAATATCGTCAACAATTGGTGCAAGTCTTTCGTCACGGACAGTTTTGTCGTCAGTATCGAGTGCAAACTTTACACGTTCAGAAGCAAATCCCTCGATAGCATCAAACATATCGTGGTCAACTTCCTGAGATTCAAAAGTAAATTTCGGCTTACCGATTTCGTTTCTGATTTCGTTTATGAAAGAAACCATTTTCTTGATTTCCTCGTGACCTGTCATAATAGCGTCAAGCATAGTATCTTCCGGCACTTCGTCAGCACCTGCTTCAATCATTACGATTTTTTCAGCAGTACCTGCAACGGTGAGTGTAAGGTGAGTTTTTGCACGCTGTTCAAGGGTAGGATTGAGGACGATTTCACCGTCAACAAGACCTACATTTATTCCTGCTATCGGACCATTCCATGGAATATCTGAAATTGAGATAGCGATTGAAGTAGCAATCATTCCTGCGATTTCGGGGGAATTGTCGGGTTCAACGGCAAGGACTGTCATTACAACTGAAACGTCATTTCGCATATCTTTCGGGAAAAGCGGTCTGATAGGTCTGTCTACACATCTTGAAGTAAGGATAGCCTTTTCTGAGGGTTTGCCCTCTCTCTTTGTGAAAGAACCGGGGATTTTACCTACTGAATAAAGTCTCTCTTCGTAATCGACGGAAAGCGGGAAAAAGTCTATTCCCTCACGAGGCTTTGCACTTGCTGTAACGTTAGCCATAACAACAGTTTCGCCGTATCTTACCCAGCATGAACCGTTTGAAAGACCACAGGTTTTGCCGGTTTCAACGACAAGCGGTCTTCCGGCGTAAGTGGTTTCAAATTTTCTGTAATTTTCAAACATAAAAAAATGCCTCCATTAAAAAGTATTTTTCCGGCTTTAGCAAAAAACTCTGATACAGGGAGATTTCCGGAGTATCACAGTTTAATGCTAAAAGCCGTTTTGTGTATAATGTGTATATGCAGTAAAATGAGTGTAAAGACGTAAAGGCAGAGGGGGAAAATACCCCGACTGCCCTTTGAAAATGAATTACTTACGGAGACCGAGCTTTTCGATTACTGCACGGTATCTGTTGATGTCTTTTTTCTTGAGATAAGCGAGAAGATTACGTCTGTGACCTACCATTTTGAGAAGTCCACGTCTGGAGTGGTGGTCGTTCTTGTGTTCCTTGAGATGATTTGTAAGGTCGTTGATTCTCTTTGTGAGAATAGCAATCTGTACTTCGGGTGAACCGGTATCAGTTGCGTGAGTTCTGTTAGCCTCAATAACGGCTGTTTTTTCTTCTTTCAGTAACATTGAAAGCACCTCTTATAAATATATTCCGCTGTCTAAGGCGAGGGTGAAAGCGAGGACAAGCCCTCACCTGAGAACACGGTGAAATTATTATAACACATCTTTTACGATTTGTAAAGGGGTTTTCGGAAATTTTTTTCAGAAAAAAGAAATTTTTCAAAAAAAACAATACAGGTATATTGACGGCACGCAATAAATATTATATAATTGATATATAGACTAATACAGAAGGAATGATAGAATTTTGAGTAATCTTGTTTCGGCATCTATTCTGAGTGCGGATTTACTGAATCTTGAATCAGAAATCAGAAAACTTGAAAAAAATAATATTGACATGATACACTTTGATGTCATGGACGGCATTTTTGTACCTAATATAAGCTATGGTATACCTGTCCTTGAAAGTATAAACAGACTTTCTCCCGATATGCTCCTTGACGTACATCTCATGATTACTGACCCCCTGAAATATATAAAGAAATTTTTTCTTGCGGGTGCTGACTACATAACATTTCACCTTGAAAGCATAAGCGATACTGCTGAAACTATAGAGGCAATCCGTCAGACAGATGCAAGTATAGGAATTGCAATAAAGCCCGATACTCCGGCAGAAGCTGTATTTCCGTATATCAATGATGCGGATATGATTCTTGTTATGACTGTTGAACCAGGATTCGGCGGACAGAAATTCATGGATATGTCAGACAAGATAAGAAAAATACGTGAATACGCCGATAAAAACAGACGTAATCCGAGACATCTGTGGATTCAGGTTGACGGCGGTATTGACGATAAAACCGCTCCCATAGTAAAAAATGCCGGTGCAGATGTTCTTGTTTCCGGTAGTTACCTTTTCAGAGCGGACGATATGCGTAAATCTGCTGACATACTCAGGGCAGAAATATAATCTCTGATTTATACACTTTTACAGATAAATATTTTTACAAAGGAAGATTTTAATGAAAATCAAGAACAAAGGAAGGAAAATTTACAAGACAAAAGAAAAAAATTATTACGGAAAAAGTCCGGCAGGAAAGTTCTTTTCCGCTCTGCTGACAATATTACTGATAGGCGGTATAGGTTTTTTAGGGTACAGCGTTGCAGGTCCTATGATTAACTATTCAAGAAAACAAGGCGACGAAGATGTCCCCGAAACTACTTCTCAGGAAGAAACAGCCCCTCAGACTACTGCCGAAAATCAGGAGAGTACAATTCCGGAAGTAAAGGAAAGTGAAGTGCAGGCATACAGAAGTGTACGCCTGAACGAATATGAAATAATGAACACTGAGGCAATAAAGACTGCTATCGGAAGAATACCGCAGGAACAGGACATAGAATATATAGAAGTTCCGCTGAAACTTCCTGACGGACGGCTGACCTATTCTACGGGTTATGAGGATTTGCCGGAAATATCTGATTCAGACCTGAAACTCAGCGAAATCACACGTACTATCAGAAAAGAGGGTTATACTCCAGTAGCGTATATAAGCACTTTTGCTGACAATACTATTCCGGAAATCTATCCTCAGTACAGTTATCTCAATCCGGAAACGGTTGCAGTATGGAGCGATGCCAATTCAAAAACGTGGGGTTCACCTTTTTCAGAAAACTATGTGAAATACCTTGAATTTATTGTTGACGAAATTTCCGGAGCAGGTTTCAAAAAAGTAATATGTTCCGACATTAAATTTCCGGTTTTCAGCGACAGAGACCTGACTTTACTGAATGACAGCAGACTTGAAAGTCCTGAAAGATATACTGCTCTTACTGATACGGAAAATATCCTTTACAATGCGGTAACTGCAAACGATTCTGATATGTTCATTGAGGTCAGTGCTTCTGACTTACTCAGCAACAGAACGGAAATCCTTGACCCTTTTTTCCTGAAATCCGATACGATAGTGCTTGACATAGACCTTGACGAAATAAGCAAGGGTGTTGATACAGGAAGTACAGTGTATGAGTTTATCAGTACACCGACGGAAAATATTACAAAAATGCTTGAACTCACAAAGGAAAAACTTTCGGATTTCAATATAGTGGTGTGTATATCGGGTACTGCCTATAATACTGCCGAATTGCTGAGGGCTAAGGACGATATTGCAAAACTGGGTTATATATCTTTTATACTGGGATAACAAATATTTACCGGAAGTTTTTTCCGGAGAAACGGAGTTTTTAAAATGGCTGAAAAATTCAAAGTTTCGCTTCAGAAAGTGATTGACGAATTTAAACTTGAAACAATCTACATTCACAGAGAAGCAAAGGAAGTAATGATTGACGAAAATGATGTAAACCGTCCTGGTTTGCAGTTAATGGGATTCTATGAATACTTCAATCCCGAAAGAATACAGATTATAGGTAAAATGGAATTTGCGTACCTCTCTACCATTGACGAAAAAACAAGACGTGAAAGATTACAGGTACTTTTTGCACAGAGGATTCCTGCCCTCATAATAACACGAGAACTTCCATATTTTGCGGAAATGCTTGAACTCGCAAAGGAATATGAAGTGCCTTTACTCAGAAGTAAGGAAAGTACGTCAAATTTCATGTCAGGACTTATCGCTTTCCTTAACCTCAATCTTGCACCGAGAATAACACGTCACGGCGTACTCATTGAAATTTATGGCGAGGGTGTTTTCATAACAGGTGAAAGCGGTGTCGGTAAAAGTGAAACCGCTATTGAACTTGTAAAGCGTGGTCACCGCCTTGTTGCCGACGATGCTGTTGAAATACGAAAGGTTTCAAATATAAGTCTTGTGGGAAGCTCTCCTGACAATATCCGTCATTTCCTCGAACTCAGAGGTATCGGCATTATAAATGCACGTCGTCTTTTCGGTATCGGTGCGGTTAAGATGACGGAAACACTTGACCTTGTTGTTGAACTTGAACAGTGGAACTCGGAAAAGCTTTACGACAGAATGGGCGTTGATACGGAATATGTATCACTTCTTGGTGTTAAAATACCGTCACTGACTATTCCTGTAAAGCCAGGTCGTAATCTTGCAGTAATACTTGAAGTTGCCGCTATGAATAACAGACAGAAGAAAATGGGTTACAATGCCGCTACTGAACTTCTTCACAAACTCGGTATGGAGTCGGAAGCAAAAGAGGTTGTACGTGACTATGAAACATTCTGAACAAAGAAAAATTTTCAGGGGGACATATGATAGATATAAACAAACTTACTGACATCTGCAAAAAACTCGGCTGTCGCATAACTCCGGAATGTTCTCTGAGTGAGTATGTGACTTTCCGTTTCGGCGGAAACTGCCGTGCTTTGATAAACGTGAACTCCGCTGATTCCGTTGTCGAAATTCTTCGCTATCTAAGAACAGAAAATATCAGATATTTCATTCTCGGCAGAGGTAGCAACGTTATAGTACCTGATGAGGGATTCGACGGTGTTGTACTTCTTTTCGGAAGTGATTTCGCACATATTGAAGTCAACGGTAATACTATAAAATGTGAATCAGGTGCTTTGCTTGCTTCTGCGTGTGTACACGCTCAGCAGTCCGGACTTTCGGGAATGGAAAATCTTTTCGGTATTCCGGGGACTGTCGGCGGTGCTTTATATATGAACGCCGGAGCTTATGGCAGTGAAATGTCTGATATAGTGGTTTCTGCGGAGTATATTGACGAAAACTGCGAAAAGCGTTCCATAGGCAGTGAAAATATGGAACTCTCTTACAGGCACAGTGTTTTTTCGGGAAAGAACTTTGTTATAACCTCGGTTACGCTGAGACTTCCCGACGGCGATTCCGAAACCATACGCAAGAATATGACAGAATGTATGAGTAAAAGAAGCTCAAAACAGCCATTGGAATTTCCGAGTGCGGGAAGTACTTTCAAGCGTCCTGAGGGCAGTTATGCCTCACTGCTGATTGAACAGTGCGGACTGAAAGGGCTTTCGTGTGGTGGTGCTATGGTGAGCGAAAAACACAGCGGTTTTGTTGTGAATAAGGGTTATGCAACCTGTGCGGACGTTATGGAACTTTGTGGAAAAGTACAGCAGATTGTCAGAGAAAAAACCGGTTACACCCTTGAACTTGAACCGGTTATACTGAAGTAAAAATTTCCATTCAGGAGGCAGATTATGAAATTGTTGATTGTTACAGGAATGTCCGGCTCGGGCAAATCCTGCGTTATGGACGTTATGGAAGATATAGGATACTATTGTATCGATAACATACCGCCTAAACTTATTTCAAAATTTGTAGACCTTTGCAGAAAGTCAGATGTCGGAATCAATAAGATAGCCGTTGCCGTTGATATACGTACAGGTGATATGTTTGCAGAAATATTCCATTCGTGGCAGTTGCTCAGGGAAAATGAAAAACTTGACGTGAAAGTGCTTTTCATAGAGGCAAGCGACGAGGTTCTCATAAAACGTTACAAGGAAACACGCCGTCGTCACCCACTTGATGAAAAATTCAACGGAAGTCTTCACGATGCTATACGTTATGAAAAAATGCAGTTGTCGCAACTCAGAGAGATTGCCGACTATTACATTGAAACTTCTGAACTCTCCTCAGCACAGTTAAAGGAGCAGGTAAAGGAAATTTTTCTGAACAGAAGCTCCGATTCACTCAGTATAAAAATAATGTCCTTTGGTTTCAAGTACGGCGTTTCCACTGAATCAGACCTTGTGTTTGACGTGCGTTGTCTGCCGAATCCATACTATATTGAAACTCTCCGCAATCATACGGGGTGCGAGGAATGTGTAAGGGATTATGTAATGAGTTTTGAACAGTCTCAGAATCTTTTCAACAAGCTGAAAGACCTGATTGATTATCTTATACCGCTTTACGTCCACGAGGGAAAAAGTCAGCTTGTGATAGCTTTCGGCTGTACAGGCGGTAAACACCGTTCAATTACATTTGCGGAACTTATGGCACGTCATCTGACGGAAAACAAGTATAAGGTACAGAAGTACCACCGTGACATAACAAAAGATAAAATATTCTGAAAAAATACAGTCCGTACATATCCGTGTGTGCGGACGATTTTTGAAAAAAAAGGACTGATTATATATGTCTTTCTCAAACGACGTGCGTCGTGAAATATGTTTGGCAGTAAGCGACAACGACAAGCGTTTTGCGTGCCTTTACGGAATACTTTTATTCTGTCGCACACTCTCTCCGGAACACATATGTTTTCAGACGGAAAGCAGTGTTTCAGCGGAATTTTTCGGAAAGCTGTTCCGGAAAGTATTCCGTTACAGTCCGGAATGTCGTGAGAACTCACGGAAAAATACTGTCCTTTACTGTTATGACATTTACGACAGGAATATTATACGTGAGGTCTACCGGACTTACAGATTTATAAATGTGCGGACTATCAATTCCGAAATTATCGTTACAAACAGCATAGGCGGTTTTACAGCCGGAATATTTCTTGCCTGCGGAAGTGTAAACAATCCGTCTAAAGAATATCACCTTGAGTTTTCCGTACCGTGCGGACTGCTTGCGGAAGAACTGACCGTATTGCTTGCTGATATAGGAGTTACCGCAAAGACCACTATCAGACGTGGACAGCCTATTGTATATATCAAGGACAGTGAGTCAATTGAGGATACTCTCACTTTTATGGGTGCACAGAACTGTACTCTTGAAATAATGAACGTCAAAATTTACAAGGACGTAAGAAACAAGGCTAACCGTATTGCTAACTGCGATTCCGCAAATATCGACAAGGTTGTAAAGGCTTCTATGCGACAGATTGAAGATATAAAGCTGATTGCAGATAATGACGGACTGGAAAGTCTTACTGCTGAACTCCGTGAGGTTGCGTTAATGCGACTGGAAAATACGGAAATGAGTTTACAGGAAATCGGTGAAAATCTCAGCGTACCTATAAGCCGTTCCGGAGTAAATCATCGTTTCAGGAAAATAGCTGTAATCGCTGAAAACATACGAAAGGAGATACATTCATGAATGACGGTTCTTTCGTACATCTCCATGTGCATACAGAATACAGTCTGCTTGACGGTGCGTGCCGTATAAAAAAACTTATGGAACGTGTTAAGGAGTTAGGACAGACCGCCGTTGCGATAACTGACCATGGCGTTATGTACGGAGCAGTTGAGTTCTGGAAAGAAGCACAGAATACAGGTATAAAAGCAATTATAGGGTGTGAGGTTTACGTTGCTCCACGAAAGCATACTGACAAAAACGGCAGAATTGATTTGTCGCCATATCACCTTATTCTGCTATGTGAAAACAATGAGGGTTACAGAAATCTTGTCCGGCTTGTATCAGTTGCAAGTATAGACGGTTTCTACAACAGACCGAGGGTTGATTTTGATTTACTGAAAAAATACCATTCCGGACTGATATGTCTTTCAGGCTGTCTGTACGGCGAAATTGCACGACTTCTTGTTTCCGGAGATTACGATAAAGCAAAGTCGCAAGCCCTTGCATACCGTGAAGTTTTTGGTGCTGACAACTATTTTTTAGAAGTGCAGAATCACGGCATTGATGACGAATTGCGTATACTTCCGCTTTTGTACAGGCTTTCTGTGGAAACAGGTATACCACTTGTTGCAACAAACGACTGTCATTATATACGACGTGAAGATTCCGAAATGCATAAAATTCTGTGGTGTATACAGACCAATCAGCTTTATGACAGAGAACAGGTTTCCGGCGGTGAATCGTACATTAAATCCGCCGACGAAATGTCAAGGCTTTTTTCGGGACATTATGAAGCGATAACAAATACTCTGAAAATTGCTGAACGCTGTAACGTTAAATTTGAGTTCGGAAATATAAAGTTGCCGGAGTTCAGGAAAGCCGGAGTAACTGACAACAAGTCATATATGCGTGAATTATGTTACAACGGACTGTACAGTCATTACGGAAATAATCCGTCACCGGAAGTGACAAGCCGTATGGAGTATGAACTTTCCGTTATAAATAAAATGGGTTATACGGACTATTTTCTGATAGTATGGGACTTTGTGCGGTACGCAAAGGAAAACAAAATTCCGGTAGGAGCTGGCAGAGGTTCGGGAGCAGGAAGTCTTTGTGCCTACTGTATGGGAATAACTTCTATTGACCCTGTTAAATACGGTTTGTTGTTTGAACGTTTCCTCAATCCTGAACGTGTAAGTATGCCGGATTTTGATATAGATTTCTGTATAGAGGGCAGACCCAAAGTCAAGGAATATGTTTTTGAAAGATACGGCAGAGACAGGGTTTCTGAAATAATAGCTTTCGATACTTTCAAGGCACGTGGGTCTGTGAGGGACGTGGGGCGTGTACTGAGTATTCCGAAAAAAATATGCGATACTGTCGCAAAGAAAATAGATTTCAACAGTACGCTGAGTGAAGCACTTGAAAATTCTCAGGAACTCCGTTCAATGTATTCTGACGACGGAAACGTCCGTAAAATCATAGACCTTGCAATGCAGATAGAGGGTATGCCACGCCATTCCTCAACCCATGCGGCAGGAGTAGTCATTTCCGCTGTACCGCTTGCCGATATTGTACCACTTCAGAAAAATGACGGTACAGTTGTTACACAATACACAATGACTATTCTTGAATCTCTCGGACTGCTGAAAATGGACTTTCTTGGTCTGCGAAACCTCACAATAATCCGTGATACAGTAAACGTGATAAAACGTACTGACAAGAATTTTGACATTGAAAACATTCCGCTTGATGACAGTGAAGTATATTCTATGCTTGCAAGAGGTGATACAGGTGGAGTATTTCAGTTTGAGAGTGAGGGAATAACTAAATGTCTTGTTGAACTCATTCCGGAACGTATAGAAGATTTGATAGTAATGCTTTCGCTGTACCGCCCCGGACCTATGAAATATATTCCCGAATATATTAAAAATAAAAACAATCCTGTCAATGTACGCTATAAACACCCTTTGCTTGAAAGCATACTGTCGGAGACTTACGGCTGTATAGTATATCAGGAGCAGGTAATGGAAATATGCCGGAAACTTGCGGGGTATTCATACGGTCATTCGGACATTGTAAGGCGTGCGATGGCGAAAAAGAAACACGATGTAATGTTGAAAGAACGTGAAAATTTTGTTTCGGGTGCTGAAAAGAACGGTGTTTCAAGAGAGACAGCAAACGGGATTTTTGACGAATTGGTGAGTTTTGCATCATATGCTTTCAACAAGTCACACGCCACGGCTTATGCGTACATTGCATATCAGACGGCTTACCTGAAATATCATTACAGAGGAATATATATGTCGGCACTTATGTCAAGCGTTGCAGGAAATACCGACAAACTTTCCGAATATATAAATATGTGCCGTGCAAACGGTATAGAGGTTGTAAAACCTGACATAAACAGAAGTGTAGTTAAATTCTCATTTGAGAATGACAGAATATATTTCGGGCTTATGGCTGTTAAAAATGTAGGCGAGGGCTTTTCGGAAAGAGTTGTTGCGGAGAGAACTCAGAGGGGAAATTTCAGGAGTTTGCAGGATTTTTTGGAGCGTATGGACAGACGTGACATTATAAAAAAAGCTATCGAATCTCTTATTATGTCGGGAGCTTTTGACGGTCTCGGACTTAACCGTCGGCAGATGCTTGAAAACTATTCTATGCTTCTTGAAAAATCCGACAATAACAGCGGTGTTATAGACGGACAGCTGAATTTCCTTGACGGATTTGATACTCAGGAAATGAATATAAGAATACCTTTTGTGTCTGAGTATAGCAGGCGAAAATTATTGTCAATGGAAAAAGAAGTATCAGGAATATATCTGACAGGAAATCCTCTTTCTGAATACTGGTATTTACCGGAACTGATGAGGACAAAAAAAATAAAAGACCTTTCGGGAGCAGGTGACGGCACATCTGTTAAAATTCTCTGTATGGTACAAACAGTGAAACAACACGTTACTAAAAAAGGCGACAGAATGTGCTTTGCGGAACTCTCGGACGATACTGGCACACTTGATACAGTAGTTTTTCCCGAACTCTTCGGTAAGGTTTCCGGAAGTATGAATGACGGCAAGATTATTCTTGTAAGCGGTAAAATATCAGTAAAAGATAATGGCTTGTCTTTGGTATGCGATTCGGTGACGGACGAAAAGAATTTTACTGAAATGCTTTCAGGAATGAAACTCTGCATAAAAATGAATTCCTCACAGCTTGAAAATAACTGTATTCCTCAGTTATGCGGAAGATTCAGCGGAAATACAAGGGTTGTTTTTTATCTGACAGATATGAAAAAAACTGTTTCTACAAAATCGGGACTTTATATCAGAATATGTGAAGAAAGTGTTGCGGAAATAAGAAAAATCTATCCGCTTTCTGCCGTCGGACTTATTCTTTAAAAAAACCCGAAAAATAATTCAAATATACTTGACAATTCCTGCATAAAGTGTTAAAATGTAAATGTATGGAATTAATAAAAAATTTGCTTATGCAAAGGAGAAATTTATCATGATTAAAAAAATTGCTGTTTTAACCAGCGGTGGCGATGCTCCGGGTATGAATGCCGCTATCCGCTCGGTTGTAAGAAGTGCTATCAGTAAGGGAATGGAAGTTTATGGTGTACGTCGTGGCTATGTCGGACTTCTCACAGGCGATATCATTCCTATGGACGAAAGAAGCGTTACTGACATTATCCACAGAGGCGGTACTATTCTTTATACTGCAAGATGTCCTGAATTCAGAACAGAAGAGGGCGTTGCAAAGGCTCGTGCTAAGTGCGAGGAATTAGGCATTGAAGGTCTCGTTGTAGTCGGCGGTGACGGTTCATTCAGAGGTGCCGCAGACCTTTGCAAAATGGGTATGCTTTGTGTCGGAATCCCTGGTACTATCGATAATGACATCTCTTGCACAGACTATACAATCGGTTTCGATACAGCTATGAATACAGCTATGGAACTTGTTGACAAGCTCCGTGATACTTCCCAGTCACATGACAGAATTTCAGTTGTTGAAGTAATGGGCAGAGGTGCTGGACATATTGCTGTAAATACCGGTGTTGCTTGTGGTGCTACTGATATTATCGTACAGGAAGTGCCTTACAATCTTGATTCTATCGCTAAGGTTATGCTTGAAAAACAGGCTAAGGGCAAGAAGAATTTCGTTGTAGTAGTTTCAGAGGGCGTTGGACATTCTCAGGAAATTGCCAGCGTTTTACAGGAAAAAACAGGCATTGAAGCACGTGCTACTATTCTCGGTCACGTTCAGAGAGGTGGTAATCCAACACTCAGAGACCGTGTTGAAGCAACAAGAATGGGTTGCTATGCTGTTGAACTTCTCGAAAAAGGTGTGGGAAACAGAGTTGTTGCACTCAAGGATAACGCTCTTGTTGACTACGATATTCAGGAAGCACTTGCTATGCAGAAAACTTACGATGAGGGTCTTCATCGTATGGCTGAAACAATCGCTTTCTGAGAATCTGCATAAAACCATGAATAAATAATAATACTCCCACTGCTGTATATAGCGGTGGGAGATTTTTTCGTTAAAAGACTGTCTCTATTTTTTTGTGAGAATTTTCTGTCGAATAGCACCAGTAATTTATTTTTCCGGAATCCTTGTAATATTTTATTTTGCCGTCTGCACCGCCGTCCTCGCACGTATCAACAATAATCAGTTTCACTTTCATTTTTTCCGGAATAAGTGCCTTGATATATACGCTTACGTGCTGACCGGCTTTTATGTTTTCACGGGGTTCTGCCAGTCCTGCAAGGTTAGGGGCGAGTTCCACGAATATTCCGTATTCTTCCACGGAACGCACTATTCCTGAAACGGTTTCTCCTGCTGAAAAAAGTGAGGCGTTTTCTTCCCACGTGCCTAAAAGTTCCTTGTGAGTGAGGAAAATTCTGCCGTTTTCTTTCGCACTTACAACAGCATGGATAAAGTCACCGTTTCTGAATCTGTCTGAGGGGTGTGCTATTCTTGAAACAGATATTGCATCTATCGGGATAAGTGAGGGGATTCCGCAACCTATGTCAACAAAACAGCCGAACTGCTCCAGATGTGTGACTCTTGCGTCAATGATGTCTCCGGCAGTCAGATAGTTTATGTAGTTATTAATGCAGTCTTCCTGTGCCATTCTTCTTGAAAGTCTTACTGTACCGTCCTTTTCAAATCCGGTTACCTTGAAACATACTATTTTGTTTACTCTTGAAATCAGTGCTATATCACGGGTTGAACCGTCTTCAATGCCGACTGCTCCCTCAGTACGTGGAATTATTCCCTGAGTAAATGGCAGGTCTATTATAAGGTTGTGTAAATTGTCACATACGGCTACTCTTGCTTCAAGGATAATACCTTTTTCCATAGCCTGTGAAAGTCCTTCGGCAGATGAGATATATTTCTGATTTTCTGCTGTGCGGAAAATACAGCCTTCGGGTTTGTAATTCATATTTTTACCTCCGTAAATCTTATTGACTGAATAATAAATAGTATGCGGAATCCGCATATAATATTCGTACCTTGGATTTGTTTCTTTTTGATAATCGTGAATACATAATGCATAGCCTTATTTATTGCTTTATATCTGACTATGCATTATGTGGTATGAATCAGTGGGAAAGACGTTCACGGATACTGAGACCGCCTAAAGCATTGAGGACAGATTTTACAGTATCAATGTGTTCCTCGTCACAAAGGATATAAGCGGTAGTATTACGTCTTCTGTCGTATTCGGGAATAACATCATCAGAAGCAGGAGATTCCATTGAAGCAGTATAATAGTTATAGCTTGTGACGGCAGTTGGAAGAAGTGTCCATACAGTACCGTTTCTTAATTTCATAGCCTCGTCAGAAGCCTTGTTGTATGTCATACTTGCTGAATGTACAGGCACGCTTTCACGTACTCTGTGAATTGCTGTTTCTGCAAGTTCCGGCGTTTCAAATTCTGCGGAAATTCTTGTAATCATAATATTTTTTCCTTTCTGTGAGATATTTTTATTTTTCCCGATAAGTCCGAAAAAATTCTTGACAAATACTGAAAAGTATGTTATAATTCATATGGTAATACTTATCAGCCAGTAGTGAATTTTTTCCGCAAAGGCTGTATTAAAGGACTTTTTAGTTTTGCCCGATTTGCAGGGTCAATGTCAGCCTGTAAGCCTTTATGGTTGTACGGGCTTTTTGCCGTTTGAAAAAAGGAGAGATTTTATATTATGGACATTCGGACAGGTGATATTCTCACAATGAAAAAAAATCACCCTTGCGGTAGTAATGAAATGTTCGTTTTAAGGTCGGGAATGGACTTCCGCTTAAGGTGCGTGGGCTGTGGCAGGGAATTTATGGTTGCACGTAACAAAATAGAAAAAAATATCAGAAAAGTCAGAAGAGAGGAAAAAACAGATGTTTGAAAAGCTCAAAACTCTTGAACAAAAGTATATCGAAATAAGCGAAAAATTGTCACAACCCGATATTGTCAGTGACAATAAACTCTATACTCAGCTTATGAAAGATTTCAAGAATATGACCCCTATTATAGAAAAATACAGGGAATACAAAAAAGCCCTTGAATCTTTTGAAGAAGCTCAGGAACTTCTTTCGGAAAGCGGTCTTGAAAAGGAATTCAGGGAAATGGCACAGTCTCAGTATGAAGAAGCAAAGGAAACTATGGAAATCACTACTCAGGAACTCAAAGTATTGTTGTTGCCGAAAGACCCCGACGACGACAAGAACGTTATTATAGAAATCCGTGGCGGTGCAGGCGGTGAAGAAGCCTCGTTGTTTGCAAACTCCCTTTACAGAATGTATACAATGTACGCTGAGGCTCGTGGCTGGAAACAGGAAATTCTCAACGCCAATCCGACAGAATTAGGAGGTTACAAGGAAATCAGCTTTTCAATAGAGGGCGACGGTGCTTATTCACGTCTTAAATATGAAAGCGGTGTACACCGTGTTCAGAGAGTGCCGGAAACAGAATCTCAGGGACGTATTCACACAAGTACGGTTACCGTTGCTGTACTCGTTGAGGCTGACGAGGTGGAGCTTGAAATCAATCCGACAGACCTTAAAATTGACGTTTTCCGTTCAAGCGGAGCAGGCGGTCAGAAAGTCAACAAGACTGAATCAGCAGTTAGAATAACTTATCTTCCGACTAACGTTGTAGTAGAATGTCAGGACGAAAGAAGTCAGTACAAGAACAAGGACAAGGCTATGAAAATTCTGCGTTCAAGGATTTACGAGACTATGCAACAGGAACAGAATCAGAAAATAGCTTCAGAAAGAAAAATGCAGGTCGGTACGGGAGACCGTTCTGAGCGTATAAGGACTTATAACTTTCCACAGGGCAGACTAACCGACCACAGAATAAATCTTACAATTTACCGTCTCGAAGATATTATGAACGGCAATCTTGACGAAGTTATAGACGCTCTCGCCACAGCCGACCAGACTGCTAAACTTGCGGGACAGGAGTGATTTTTTTATGGAAACTTTACTTCTTAATGAAGGTCAGATTGATATAGCTTCACAACTGATTATTGACGGCGAAGTTGTTGGAATACCAACTGAAACTGTTTACGGACTGGGTGCTGACGCTTCTAATGAAAACGCTGTCAGGAAAATTTTTTCTGCAAAAGGTCGTCCGGCGGACAATCCTCTGATAGTACACCTTGCGGATTTTTCGGAAGCTGTCAGATATACTACGTATATTCCCGAACTTGCTTACAGACTGGCGGAAAAATTCTGTCCGGGGGCGTTGACAATGGTGTTGCCGAAAAATGACAGAATACCGTCAGTTACTTCCGGCGGACTTGATACCGTCGCAATAAGAGTACCTGCTCACCCTGTAATGCACAGGATTATAGAACTTTCCGGAAAACCGATTTCTGCACCGTCCGCAAACATTTCAGGTTATCCAAGTCCGACGACTGCACAGCACGTAATGCGTGATATGAACGGCAGGATTTCAGCGGTTATTGACGGTGGACAGTCGGAGTTTGGTGTTGAATCAACCGTCATTTCATTTGAAAACGAAAACACTGTAAGAATTTTACGTCCGGGTTGCGTTACAGAAAAAATGCTGATGACTGTCTGCGGAAACGTCATTGTCGATAAGGCGGTTTTAAGCGGACTTGAAAAAGACGAAAAAGCGTCTTCCCCCGGAATGAAATACAAGCATTATTCCCCGAAAGCTGACATAATTATGATTGAGTCGGATTTGGACGGTTTTATAAAATACGTCGGCGAAAATTACGGGGACGGTGTTTACTCACTGATTTTTGACGGAGATACTGAGAATTTCCCATATCGTTATATGACTTACGGTGCTGACAGTCTGCAACAGGCACATCAGGTCTTTCAGAAACTCAGGGAGCTTGACGATATAAATGCCCGAAAAGTTTACGTGCGTTCACCTGAACCGATAGGAGTAGGACTTGCGGTATATAACAGGCTTATCAGGTCGGCAGGATTCGAGGTGATAAGACTATGAGTATTGTTGTTGGACTTACCGGACAGACCGGTGCAGGTAAAAGCACTGTATCACGGATATTTGCTGAAAACGATTTCGGTATTATCAACGCTGATATTGTAGCACGTCAGGTTATGGAAAAAGGTTCGCCGTGCCTTGCAGAAGTTGCTGAGATGTTCGGAAACGATATTCTGAAAGCTGATGGAAGTCTTGACAGAAAGAAACTGGCAGGAATAGTTTTCTGCAACAGGTCAAAACTTGAAATTCTGAATACTATAACTTATCCGTATATTACGAGTGAAATTCTTTGTCAGATAAACGCCCTTTCAGGTATGGGAAAAGACTTCATACTGCTTGACGCTCCCACGCTTTTTGAAAGCAGGACTGATGACTTCTGCGAGATAATAATTTCAGTTCTTGCGGATTCAAAAATCCGAAAACAAAGAATAATAAACCGTGACAATATTACTCCGGAGCAGGCTCAGAACCGTATGAACTCACAGCTTGACGAGGAATATTTTATCAGTCATTCCGATTATACAATAAATAATAATGGCACTACGGAAAACGTCTGCACGATTGCACAGGAGCTTGCGGACAAAATCCGTTGCTATTATCAGAATAAATAAACTTAAAAGGAGAGTGTTTTTTAATGGAAACATCTAAGGAACTCAAAGAAAAGCTGTTTATGAAACGTAAAAACGGCGTTTTCAGAATGAGCGATGCAGAACTTGCTGAATGTGACAGTTTCTGCGAAAGCTACAAGGACTTTATGGATACCGCTAAAATTGAACGTGAGGCAGTAGACTACACTGTTGAACTTCTGAAGAATAACGGTTATGTTGAATACAAGTCCGGAATGCCTCTCAATGCCGGTGACAAGATTTACCGTAACAACAGGGGAAAAGCTGTTATTATGGCAATAATCGGCACTGCACCCATTGAGGACGGTGTGAAACTTTGTGCCGCACATATTGATTCTCCACGTCTTGACCTGAAACAGAATCCGCTTTACGAAGATAATGAAATAGCACTTTTCAAAACTCACTATTACGGCGGTATCAAAAAGTATCAGTGGACTACAATTCCGCTTGCACTGCACGGCGTTATAATCAGAGCGGACGGTACTAAAGTGAAAGTAAACATAGGTGAGGACGAAAACGACCCTGTATTCTGCGTAACCGACCTGCTCCCACATCTTGCTACTGAACAGATGACAAGAACGGTTGCAAAGGCTATTACAGGTGAACAGCTTAATCTGATTATTGGGTCGAGACCTTTCAAGGACGACGAGGCAAGCGAAGCCGTTAAACTCAATATTATGAACATTCTTTTTGAGAAGTACGGTATTACAGAAGCTGATTTCATTTCTTCTGAGTTGGAGGCTGTACCGGCTTTTAAGACTAAAGACGTTGGATTTGACAGAAGTATGATTGGTGCATACGGTCACGACGATAAGGTTTGTGCTTATACCGCACTTATGGCAACAGTTGACTGCAACAATCCGCTTCATACTGTTGTAACCGTTCTTACGGACAAAGAGGAAACAGGTTCAGACGGCAACACCGGACTTTGTTCAGCATACCTTAAATACTTCATTGAAGATATTGCCGAAACTTTAGGTTCAGACGGTAGAACTGTTCTTTCAGCTTCTGAATGTCTCTCCGCTGACGTGAACGCCGCATTTGACCCTACTTTCCCCGAAGTAAACGAAAGAAACAACTGTGCGTATATCAACAAGGGCGTATGTATTACAAAATATACAGGTGCAAGAGGTAAATCGGGTACTTCTGATGCTTCCGCAGAGTTTACCGGCAGAATCCGCAGACTTATGGACAGTCACAACGTTATATGGCAGACCGGTGAACTCGGTAAAGTTGATGCAGGTGGTGGCGGTACTGTCGCAGCGTATATCGCAAATCTCAACGTTGATACAATTGATATGGGTGTACCTGTTCTTTCAATGCACGCACCTTTTGAAATCGTTTCAAAAATTGATACCTATATGGCTTACAAAGCCTTTTCAGTTTTCATAAACGACTGATTACAACAGCCTGAGAGTAATTCTCAGGCTTGTTTTTTGTTATATTTTAATGGTTTTAAGGTAATTTTCCCATAATTCATTACCCATAAAATCAATGTCGGGAGTAAAAGCACCGTCGCCGGAACTTGCATAACCGTCCGACAGAATCGCCATCGCACTTGCACACGCTACAAAAAGATTTTTTCCCATACCGTCAATCGCACGGCTTTCTACACTCCACCACTGACGAAATTTTCCGTCCCATTCTGTACTATGGAATGTTATATGTACAATACAATCTTCAGTAACAAAAGTATAATAAGTTTCCGAATTATTTATTATACGTATATTTTTTAAATTTATTTCCTTGTCGGAGTTTCTGAGAGTTTTAATAGTATTCAGAATATCTTCCGCTGTAAAGTCCGGATTTTTTTCTGTTCTTACCTGAAATGAACGGCTCATATATTTACATCAAATGTGGCGGTTATTTTAATTTTTCCTGTAATATGACGGTTGAAATTTTCCAGTTCTTCAGCAGGAATCCATAACTCCTGATGATGTTTTGCACCTACTGTATGCACTTCAAAATTTTTAATATATTCGTCGTCAACTTCAAACTCCGTTACGTAACCTTTTCCATCAGCAGTTTTTGTATTCCATTTTTCAGCGATTTCGCAAGCGTACTCACGGTTGAGTACGGGATAAAAAATAGGCTGTTCGGGAAGTCGTGGCGGAAATTTTTCGTAATCGCTTTCGGATATCAAGTCAAGTTCGGCAGTGCCGACGGGTCTGTATAAAATCATAGTTTCACCTCATTTTCAAAAAATATTTTTCAGTCATTTTTATGGGGATTTCCTCACAGGATTCGATTAATGAATAATTATCAAGTATTATTGTTCTGAATTTTGCTAAATCCGTTTTATTATCTTTCCAGTCAATAATATCCAGACGCAGTAATTGTATTAATAAATCTCCCTTGAAAAAAGTAACTTCAATAAGCGGATTTTTTTCTAATATGGAAACGACAATGGGTAAAAGATATTTCAGACCGATTTTTTGACCAGTCATAAGCCTTATTTCCTCATGTGAAAGTTTAGCTATTGGTTTTTTCCTTGCATTGTGACAGGTTTCAGATACATAGGAGCTGAAATCAGTTTCACTCCAGTAATCGTTTTCAAGTTCTTCAATAGATTTATCTATGTTTTTCATGTTATAACTGCTCCTTAATCTATGTACGATTCTTTTTTATTAAACTCATCATCAATATAAACGAATCGCCGGAAGTCCTCATCAATGATAAGCAGATATGCACTGAAAAAGAAAAAGTCGTCATAATCTCTTATGAAATCGCTGAAATTTCCGTAAATGTAAATATCAAAAATTTCCTCGCTACCCTCAAGAAAACACATATAACATTTTCCGTGTTGAGTTATGGGACTTTCCGGCAGTCGTGAAAAATCGATTCCCCAGTGAAACGGTATTTTTTCCATAAAAGTTTCAATGCGTTTCTTTTCGGTATCGTCGGCGAAACGGTATTTTTCCGAAAAATTTTCGATTTCCTGCATAATCTGAAATTTTGTTTTATCTATGCGGATTTCTTTGAGACGACGTTTATTTTCGGCGAGTTTGTGGTTTAATAGTTCTTTCAGTTCATTGTCCAATTTGGTCACATTCTTTCATAATTTATAAAATGATTATACCATATCAGTTGAAAAAAGTCAAGAAAAAAGCCTGAGCATTGAATTACTCAGGCTTTCTTGAATTATTTGAGGAATCTGTTGTCGTCGTGTACCGTGTAGCTGTCAACGTCTACTATTCCAGAACCATTGCCATTATCGGAATTGCGACCTATAAAAAAGTCATATGCACCAGTAGCAATCATTACGAGACCTGCAATTATACGTGTGATGTTGCCTGCTTTTACGAGATTGAAAAGCAACATACAGCCCAGTCCGAGAGCTACAACAGCAAGAATGATATTCAGTATACGTGAGCCTGTATTTGAAATGGCTTTTCCGATATAGTCGATACCGTTGACTGCGAGGATTATTCCCACAGTAAGCGGAATTATAGTCTTCATAAAATACGGAAGTGATGTTATTGCACTGCCAACGCATATTCCGATAACGTTTGAAATAACAGATACAGGATTACCGGAAACAAGCGATTTTATAATGTTTATCACACAGAAGATTATTACAGTCATTCCTATAAGATAGAAAAGTTTGGATATTATGCTCGGGAAAAATGTTACTATTATTCCCGAAACTATCATTATTGTACCTTTTGCCATATTGGTTTTCATAAAAAAATACCTCCTTTATTTAGTCAGAACAGTCAGGAACTTCATTATAAACTTTTGTATAAAATTGGACTGTTCATATATTTTGTCGGACATACTGTTGACAAGAATGTTACAGAAATTAACGTTTTCGTCAGTAGGTGAAATGTTGCTGAAACTTGCTCTCAATGATATTTCCATAAAGTTAATGAAATCGCCGTTACCGAATATCTTACCGCCGGAAATTCTTTCGACCTTTTCCGTGAACTCCTTGAAATTGAGGTCTTCCTGTTTCAGTTTCTGAGTTGCAAGAAGTTTTTCTGCATAATCGTACATATATTTTATCTTTGCGGAATTACTGCCTGTACTGAATTTTCTTGTACGTGCGTTCAGAATAATACGTCGTCTTGCCCATACTGCAAATACAACAATTCCTGCCGAAAATACAGCAAGAAATACATTTTTGAGAGCTTTTGGTAAAGTAAATGTTTTCGGTGTGTTGCCGTTCGGAACTGTAACTACTCCTATTCCTGAAACTGCTGTTGTAGTTGTCTGAGTAGTAGTTGTCTGCTGAATTGTCTGTCTGCGTGAAGTGGCGTTGCTTTTTCTTTCGGGAGATTCTGTAGTAGTTTCTGTAGAAGTTTCGGGAGTTGTGTCCTGTTCATCATTTATTCCGTCAGGTGCGGAGTTGTCGGAATATCCTGCTGTAAATTCAAAAGGAACCCAGCCGTAACCGTCGAGATAAACTTCCGCCCATGCGTGACTTCTGCTGTCCTTTACTTCAATTGTGTATGAACCGTCGCCGTTATAGTTTTCATTGTTGAAGTCTTCACCTACTACTACATAACCTGTTGCATATCTTGCCGGAATACCTGCCATTCTTGCAAGAATAACACCGGAAGTTGCATAATGTATACAGTAACCTTCGTGGTTTTCAAGCAGGAAGTAATTCACAAAATCACGGTTTGCAGGAGTTTTTCCAGGGCTTAAAGAATACGTGTTCTGTTCGTCCATTCGGTTGCGAATAGCTTTCAGTACATCAAGTTTATCTGTTGCATAAGTGGTGTCATAACTCAGAATATCGCTGTAAGCCTCACGGATTTCCTGCATATTCTGATTGTTTGGAACTGTGAGATAGTTTTCATAAACAAAGTCCCTGTATTTTTCCTGCATAAGCTGTGCAATCAGAACGTTTCCGTTAGAATATGAGTAGTAGTCGTTGTTAAAAGGCATTTCGCTTTCCGTATAGAAAACATCGTCATATGAAAAGATACCGTTTTCTGTACAGTACTGGATTAAATTGTTTCTTATATATTCGTTTTCAACAAGACTTGCCGAATAGATATTTTGCATAGTGTCTCCGAGGAATGAAGCTATAGTATCATTGTTTACTGCAACGAATTTATACGAAAATTCGCTTTCGTTCTTGCGTTTTGAAGAAACCCCTTTGTCCTCATCATAGATAAGATTTCCGAAATTATCTGTTCCGTATGGTGCGAAACTCTTGTCGTCACGAAGTTTTGACTTTATCCATATAGTGTTTGTGACAATATCAGGCATAACGTTACGTGAGAACAGGGAAGCAAAATCCTGCGGATAGACTTCATATCTTTTGAAATCTGAAAACAACTGGTCGGTATATTTTTCGGCTTTCAGGTCTGTCCATTCGTTGTCGCCATACACCGAGCCGGTATAGTCTTTCAGATAAACGGCATTTAGCTGTGGCACATCAAATGTTACGATAAGGTCGGTAGTATTCTTGAATTTAAGGTGGTCGGTAGTACCTAACTTGTGATTTTCGTATTTGAAGTCAAATCCGAATACGCTTGTTATTCGGGAAACGCTTTCTGCAAGGTTTTCAATTGAAAAAGAGTTGAAAGCGTCACGGATTTCAACACGTTTGCGGTTGAGTTCGTCGCTTCTCTGATAGCCGGAAATGTTTATAAACAGAACGGAAATTATTGTTATTGCGATAACAGTTAAGATTATGAATATTCCGCATTTTTCAGTAACTTTCAGTCTCATCTGTCTTTTCGGGAAAAAAGTATTTTCTTTCCTCACGAAACCGCTTTTACCTCCGTTGATTTCGCCGGTATCTATTGTAGACATTGCAAGGAGTGCAAGCCAGTAAGCAACCGTCATAACTCCCCATATAATCGGGATTTCTATTCCGTTGTAAAGACCTGTTTCGAGAATAGGAAATGTAGCAAGTAATGGTAATATAGGGTTAGGGTGATATATCGTGAAGAAATATATAATCATTGAAAGCAACCACAGGCAAAATATAAAGAACAGTGTGATTGATTCTTCTTCCATAATCGGATTAAGTGATTTATAGTAGTGGATTGGCGTGTGGTATGAATCACTGTAAATAACGTTGTATATGAATTTGAAACCCTCGGCAATTGTATTTATTTTCTGATACGCCATAAATACAAAGGCGATTACTGATACGAACATTACCCACAATGCACGTTTTCCGATAAGTGCAACAGTTATATAAAATACTGACAGTGAAACAGCCATTATAATAAACTTGTTTTCGTTGAAATTGAAATGAAACATTCCGAGGAATGACATTATAACCGATACAAAACCTATTACCGCAATAATTACTGCTTCAGCTTTGCGGATATCCGGACGTTTTTGTTTTACTGACATTACAATGCTGTCGCATATTACAACGCCGTTATTGTTTTGTGTAACTTTTTTTTTCATGTTCAGAATCCCCCTCAGAGTTCAATGTCCCTGACGGACGAAGTTATTCTGCCTATTACAACCGGTATTGTGTTGAGTTCGGTAATTCCTGCACAGACTTCAGAAACATTTTCCGGAGACTTCACTATCACTACAGCATTGCGAATATCAGCGTCGATATTTTCCTCTATATAGTGCAGTACTGAAGTATCGGGAGCAGAAGTTATAAAAGTAAATGACGACAGCGAAATATTCGGGTTTATCTGAAAATACTTCTCCGGCGGTTCACAATAAAGGTTGTCGTTTACTGAAAATATCATATTTCTTACTGTTTCCGCAAGTACTTCCGGACTTGTTATATCAGTTTCGCAAAACTCACGCATTGAGGCGTTATAATAAACAACTTTGTGAATACGTTCATTTTCAATCAGAAACTGCGAGACCGACATAAGAGTTTCCACGAGGGTATCGAAAACAGGCAGTGTATACTCAGAATCTTCATAGCATTTCAGATTCAGAAAAATCATGCACGGTACGTCAACCGGCATACTGTATTCTTTTACAATAAGCTCGTCTTTTTTTGAGGAAAGTTTCCAGTGAATACGGTTGATTTTGTCGCCTACTGCATATTCACGTAAGTCAAAAACTTCCGACGGGTCATCACCGGCATTGTTCTCAGAAAATACCGAACTTTCTTCACTTTCACGGTCAGTGAAACTTATAGCACCGTTTACTTCGTGGATTTCCGGCATTACTGCAATTTCTGCTGTTATGTTTTTTCCGGTCTTGAAACGGAATATTCTGAGAGGGTCGTATATACTGATGTATGCTGAACGGATTTTCAGAATACCGCAGTATTTTGAACTGAGCTGAAACGTTACACGGTGGGAGTTGAGTGCCTGCAACGGAAAAAGCAACTCAAATTCGTTAATCTGATTATTGAATATATTGTAGTATTCAATGTGTGCTTCTGCCTTTCCGACAGGAAAAATACTTTTGTTAGTAACACAAAGCTGTACAGGAAAAGACTTATTTTTCGGAGTGGCTTTCGACTGTACCGCAAATTCCGTCTTTATTGAAAGTTTTGTTATCAGCGTTGTCACGAACATCACTACAGGCAGTACAAGAAAAATTATCATCAGTACAAGTGAAAAATTCCACATATACAGTATATAGAAAAATACGCATATTACTATCAGAAGAAGAAAAAGTATCTTAACAATCAGCATAGGCAGTCACCCTTTTATTCTCGGAACGGGTACGGACTTTATGATTTCATTTATAACATCTCCGGCAGTGACTTCCGACAGTTTAGCCTTTGAGCTGAGCATAACACGGTGTTCAAAAACGTCCTTACAGATATAGGAAATATCGTCAGGAATGACATAATCACGACCCATTGCAACCGCTATTCCTCTTGAAATATTCATAAGTGCAAGCGTACCTCTTGGGCTTATTCCGAGTTTCAGCATAGGGTGATTTCGGGTAGCGGAAGAAAGTGATACTATATATTCATAGATTCTGTCGTCAATGTATATGTTTGAAATATATTCCTGTAATGCTAAAATAACGTTTTCGTTTGCGACAGGGTTTACGTTTGCAAGGGGATTGTCGTTTGCTTTTGATTTGAGAATGGAGACCTCACCGTTGAAATCCGGATAGCCCATACTTAATTTAATCATAAATCTGTCAAGCTGAGAATCAGGAAGATTGTGAGTGCCTGCCGAGCCTATCGGGTTCTGAGTAGCTATTACCGTGTAAGGTTCAGGAAGTCTGTACGTCATACCGTCAACTGTTATGCTTTTTTCTTCCATAAGCTCAAGAAGTGCCGACTGCGTTTTACTGGAAGTACGATTTATTTCGTCGGCGAGAAAAAGATTACAGAACGCAACACCTTTTCTGAACTCAAAATTATTTGTATTTTTGTTGTATATTGAAAATCCTGTAACGTCAGACGGCAGAACGTCCGGCGTAAACTGCATACGGTTATGTTCAAGCGAAAGTGCTTTTGAAAATGCAAGTGCAAGAGTAGTTTTTCCCACCCCCGGAATATCTTCAATAAGTACGTGTCCTTTGCAGAGGATAGCCAGCAGAACTTTTATTATAATCTGGTCTTTTCCGATTACCGCTTTTTTTACTTCGCTGAGAATAGCGTTTATCTGATTTGAATAGTATTTTTTGTCCATTTTATTATCTCCTGTTTATATATAATTCTTAAAAAATCCGGACTACTGGTACATATTTACAGCAGTCCGGAAAGTGTTTATTCTGAAATTTCGTCACTGCCGGAAGGGTCAATGAGAACATCCTCAGTAATTTCTCCCCTCATCAGTTTTTCAAAGTCTTCGCCGTCAATCTTTTCAAATTTAAGAAGATACCTTGCAAGCAGATGAAGTTTGTCAATATTTGCGTTGAGAATGTCAGTACAGTCGCTGTATGCTTTCTGAATGATTGAGTAAACTTCGCTGTCAATCTGTGAGGCAACAGCTTCACTGTAATTTCTTGTATGTCCGTAATCCTTGCCGAGAAATACTTCGTCATTGTCAGAACCATAAACCACTGTACCGAGTTTTTTGGAAAATCCGTATCTTGTAACCATATTACGAGCCGTTGAAGTAGCACGTTCTATATCGTTTGAAGCTCCTGTGCATATATCGTCAAGTACGATTTCCTCAGCCACACGACCGCCGAGCAACATTATAATGCTTTCACGCATCTGATTTCTTGAAACGTGCTGGTCGTCGTTGTCGGGACGTGTTACAGTAAGACCTGCTGCCATACCACGCTGAATTATTGTAACCTGATGTACTTTATCCTGTGTGGGAAGATTATAGGCGGCGATTGCGTGACCTGCTTCGTGATAGGCAGTAACACGTCTGTCGTGTTCTGAAACAATCCTTGACTTCTTTTCAGGACCTGCGATTACTTTCATAGTAGCGTCTTCAATATCTTTTTCAGTAATTGAAAGTCTTCCTGCACGTGCGGCGAGCAATGCGGATTCATTGAGGAGATTTTCGAGGTCTGCTCCTGTAAATCCCTGTGTTGTTTGTGCGATTACTTTCAGGTCAACGTCAGGTGCAAGAGGTTTGTTTTTTGCGTGAACTTTCAATACTTCCTCACGACCTTTTACGTCGGGATAACCTACAACAATCTGTCTGTCAAAACGTCCGGGTCTGAGAAGTGCGGGGTCAAGAATATCACGTCTGTTTGTCGCAGCGATTACGATAACGCTTTCGTTTCCTGTGAAACCGTCCATTTCTACAAGCAACTGGTTGAGGGTCTGTTCACGTTCATCGTGACCACCGCCGAGACCTGCTCCCCTGTGACGACCTACTGCATCGATTTCGTCTATGAAGATTATCGCCGGAGCGTGTTTTTTAGCCTGTTCAAAGAGGTCACGCACACGTGAAGCACCTACGCCGACGAACATTTCCACAAAGTCCGAGCCTGAAATAGGGAAGAACGGACAGCCTGCCTCACCGGCAACAGCTCTTGCAAGAAGAGTTTTACCAGTACCCGGAGGTCCTAAAAGCAATACGCCTTTCGGAATTTTAGCACCGATTTCGCTGTACTTTTTAGGATTCTTCAGATAATCAACGATTTCTTCAAGTTCCTGTTTTTCCTCATCAGCACCGGCAACGTCTGCGAAAGTTGCTTTTCTTGCACCTGCCTGATTTTTAAGGTTAGCTTTTCCGAATGACGAATATTTACCTCCGCCACTGCTTTGTTTCATCATAAAGTAAAGAATAGCGATTCCGAGTAATACAGTGAGAATGACAGGTATCAGTGAGTAAAGCCACGTTCTGTCAGTAATTTTGATATAGTCCTGTTTGAGAGGTTCATTCGGGTGTCTTTTGTTGTACTCCTGACGATAATTTTCTGTATCGTCAAGAAAGATACTGACGTTAGGGACTTCATATCTTTTCTTGACATCTTCGCCCCTTAGCTGATAAGTAAGTTCGCCCGTACCCAAATCAAGCTTATAGTATGAGACTTCATATTTGTCAAAATGGCTTATTATGCTTGTGTAATCGTTTTTATTTGCCGTATCAGACAACTTTGAGCTGATAAAGAAAATACAACCTATTGCAATCAGCACAATAAGCAGATAAGTGAAAATGCCTCTGTTCTTTTTTGGTGTCAAAATATCCACTCCAATCTTTTTTATTTGTTTCTTATTGAGATTTTCAGCAATCTCACGGTTTTGTCATCGGGAGCAACACGTTCCGCAATGCCGAGTTTTTCAGCGAAAATCGTACCGTTTTCATCTTCAAGGAAATGGAGTTCCGCACGTTGTTCAGCAGGGACTTCCGAATTGATAAGTTTTTTTACAGAAGATGTGAAATTCTTTCCCTGAAGTTTTATTCTGTCTCCGAAACGGCGGTTACGCAGAATAACTCTGCCTTTTATTTTATCATAATCTAATAGATAAAATGTTAATTTTTTATGAACACCGTAAATTTTCCGGAAATCTTCACACATAATGATTTTACATTCAAGAATCCTGTCCGGAAAAATACTGTTTTCACCTGTTTTAAGTTCTTCCGAAATAACTTCCGGTTCAGAAACAGGACAGATTTTTGTCAGTTCAGCATTGTGACCGTCAGAAATGAAAAAAATATCACCGGAAACATTCACTTTACCGCCTTTGACCAGAATATCGTCCATATTTTCGAGACGGTCGTGAGAGTAGGGGAGAGAGTTTTCAGTCAGCAGTCTTGCAATACATCTTCTGCGTACTACTTCGTGGAAATTTTCAAGTCCGTGCAGTCTGTTTCCGTCTTTGCAGTCTTTCAACGCTTTTTCCGTCATTTCTTCTATCAGACTGTTTTCCTCCCTGAGAGTTTCAATGGAGTTTACAGAAGTTTCCACAAGAGACGGATTTATTCCGCACAAAACCGGCAGTATCTGATGACGGATTTTGTTTCTTGTATAGTCGTCGGAAAGATTTGTGCTATCCGTGACATATTCTTGATTCAATGTTTTGAGATGGTTTTCGATTTCATTACGGCTTACCGCAAGCAGTGGACGGATTATATTATCCCTCACCGGCGGTATACCGGAAACTCCCTTTAATGCCGAACCTCTTGCAAGATTGAAAATAACCGTTTCAAGATTGTCGTTTGCGTTGTGAGCCGTTGCTATCTTTGCACCGCCTGAGTTTTCCGCAAAAATTCCGTATCTCAGTATTCTTGCCGATTCCTCGACAGAAAGCTGTTTTTCCTCCGCAAAAGCCGTCACATTGCACGAAACTGCTTTAAATGGTATGCCGAGTTTTTCACACAGTTCACGACAGAAATTTTCGTCACGGTCGCTTTCCGCACCACGCAGACAGTGATTGACGTGCAGTGCCTTTACTGTAAAACCTATTTTACTGCTTATTTCATACAGCACAATAAGAAGGCAGACACTGTCTGCACCACCAGAAAGTCCGCATATAACAGTATCGCCTTTATTAATCATATTATGTTTTTTTACAAAAGAAAAAATTTTATCTGTCATTTTATCTCTCCGCAGGATTGCTGTAGTCAATGTTTGAGAAGCGTGTGTATTTTCCGTCCCATATCAACTCAATTGTGCCTGTTTCACCGTGCCTGTTTTTAGCCACTATACATTCGGAAATATTCTGTTTTGTACTTTCCTTGTTGTAGTAAGCATCACGGTAAAGGAAAAGCACAATATCGGCGTCTTGTTCAATAGAACCTGATTCACGCAGGTCAGAAAGCATAGGACGTTTATCGCTACGACTTTCCACTCCTCTTGACAATTGCGACAGTAATATTATAGGTACATTGAGTTCTTTTGCCATAATTTTTAACTGACGGGTGATTTCTGAAACTTCAATTGCCCTGTTGTCGTAACGTGAAGATGATGTTATAAGCTGAAGATAGTCAATAATCACGAGACCTAAATTCCGGACTTTCCTGAGTCTTGATTTTATATTCTGAACGGTCAGTCCTGCTGTATCGTCTATATACATATTCAGCGTACTTAAATATCCCGCACCTGTTGCAAGTTTCACCCATTCGTCACTGCTTATACGACCGTTACGCAGACGGTTAGAATCGACAAGCGATTCAGTAGAAATCATACGCATTGCAAGCTGTTCCCTTGACATTTCAAGATTGAATGTAACAACGTCTTTGTCAGTACGTTTTGCAACGTTTACGGCGATATTCAAAGCAAAAGCCGTTTTACCCATAGCCGGACGTGCCGCAATTATAATAAGGTCGGATTTATTCAGACCGGATATTATACTGTCAAGCAATGTATAGCCTGTTCTTGCACCGATATATTTTTCTTTGTCAGGACCTGAAATTTTTCCGAGACGGTCATAAGCCTCCATTATAGCATCGGAAAGCGGTACAAGCCCTTTGATATCACGCCCCTGACGTATATCATAAATCTGCTGTTCAGCAGAATCAAGAAGTATCTGCGAATTGTTTTCGCCGGAGCGTATACTTTCAAGAATATTTTCTGCAACGTTTGCAAGACTTCTTATCAGATATTTTTCTGAAACTATCCGGCAGTAGCTTGAGACGTTGGAAGTTGACGGAAGAGTTTCCGCAATTTGAGCAAGATAACGTTTGCCCTCTGCCGGAGTTTCAAATATATTAAGTCTTACGGTTTCATCAAGAATTGTAACAATGTCAGCAGGCTTTCCGCCGGTGTACATTCTCACGATTAACGAATATATTTTCTTGTGTTGTTCATTGTAGAAATATTCGGGTTTTACAAGTTCCATAACATCGGGAATAACAGACGGATTCGCAATAATTGAGCCTATAACAGACTGTTCAGCTTCTGTACTGTGCGGAAGGTCACGGGAAGAAAGATTTAAATTATTTTCTTCCATACAATCAGCCTTCGTCAACTTCAATATCAATCTTTTCAGAAATGCCGTTATAAAGTTTTATTACAGCATTGTAAGAACCGAAATTCTTGATATCTGTGCTGAGTGATATTTTTTTCTTGTCAACTTCAACGCCAATCTGATTTCTGATAGCGTCAGCAACGTTTCCGGCGGTTACAGAGCCGAACAGCTTGCCGTTAGAGCCAGCCTTTGCAGTAATGGTGACTTTCTTTCCCTTGAGTTTTTCGGCAGATTCCTTAGCTGACTTGATTTCCATATCAACCTTGTGCTGTGCGGAAGCCTGCTGTCCTGCAAGTTCAGCCATATTCTTGTTGTTTGCCTCGATAGCCATTCCCTTTGGAATAAGCATATTGCGTGCGTATCCGTCAGCGACGTTCTTCACCTCGCCTTTTTTGCCTGAGCCTTTTACGTCCTTTAAAAAAATAACTTTCATTTGATAAAACCGCCTTTCTTTTTCTTAAAAAATATATACCGGAAAAAATTCTGAATTATGTATCTTTTCCGGAATAATCAGTATCGTCAATAGCCGACTTCAGTTTCTGTTTTGCCTCGTCGGCAGAGATATCGGGAATCTGTGTGGCTGCCATTGTCTGATGACCGCCACCGCCAAGTTTTTCCATAATCACCTGTACGTTTACAGCTCCGAATGAACGTGCGGAAATATTCATTGTATTTCCTGTCTTGTATATTACAAAAGAAGCATCTACTCCAGCGATACTCAGTAATTCGTCCGCCGCCTGTGGAGAAGCAAGTCTGATGTCGTCCGACTCAAAGTCTGCCGTCGCAATTGCGAAACGGTTGTATATTTCAGCAGAAGCAACAATCTGCGACTTTCTTCTGTAAAGGTCTATCGTACCGGAAAACAGAAGTTTTACTGCAACAGTATCAGCTCCGATTTTTTTCAGGTATGCCGCCGCCTCAAAAGTCCTTGCACCTGTTTTCATGACAAAGTTTTTTGTATCAAGCATTATTCCGGCAAGAAGAGCGTCCGCATAACAAGCCTGCAAAGTTTCGTCAGGTGGAAAACTGAAATACTGGATTACTTCCGTTACCATTTCGGAAGCAGATGACGCATAGGGTTCATGGTGGAAAATAACCGCATTGTCAATGAAATTCGCACTTTTTCTGTGATGGTCTATTACAACTACAGATTTTGCTTTTCTGTAGAGTTCCTTACATTCAAGGACATCAGGGTTGTGTGTATCTACTATTATAAGCAAGTCACGGTCTGTTATAAGTGCGAGGGCATTTTCCGGCGATATAAACAGTTCATTGTCGGTACGGTCTTCCGTTAGGTCAATCAGATTTGAAGCAAGATTTTTGTTTCTGTCAACTGCAATATGTACTTCCTTTTTCAGAAGTCTTATTGCTCCTGCCATACCACATGAAGAACCTACAGAATCGAGGTCGCCGAAACGGTGTCCCATAACGAATATCTTGTCCGAATTTAATATCATATCCTGTAAAGCATTGGAAAGTATACGGGTTTTTGCACGTGATTTTTTTTCCATTCCCTGCGATACTCCGCCGAAAAACTGATAACCGCTTTCGGTTTTCAGAACGGCTTGGTCGCCACCACGTCCCAAAGCCATATCAAGACATTGTTTTGCTATGTGTTCACTTTTGTCGAGAGATTCCGCACCTTTTCCCACTCCTATTGAAAAAGTAAGCGGATATTTTCCGGCAATCTTTATATTTCTTGCAGAATCAAGTATGCTGAATTTTCCTGCTATTATTTCGTTCAGGTGTTTGTTTTCGATTACTGCATAGAACATATTTGAACCGCTTTTCCGGACAAAACCGTTTGTATTGCTCATAAAGTTTTCTATGAGTTTTTCAACTTCGACGGAAGCCTGCGACTTTTCGCTTTCCTTTGCATTTTTCAGGATTTCGTCGTAATTGTCTACAGTTATTATAACGACGTTAGGGTGTGTTTCGTCAAAACGTCTTTTAAGTGAGGTATAGTCTGTTTCGTCGTGAAAGTAGAGGATATAAAGCGTTATATCGTTATTTACAGACTTATCAGAAGTCACTTTGTATGTACTGCCGTTAAGAGTACACACACCCGTGCCGGTTGAAATGATGTTGTCAAAATTTATGTCTGCCAGACTGCTTATATCCGTGCCGTAAAGTTTCGGGCTGTCGCTTATGTTTCGGGTAAAGGATTCGTTGCACCATATAAGGAGTTTACCACTGTCAACAACAGCGACAGGCTCAGGCATTGAATTTATATATTCAGATACGGAATTTTCGAGATGTTCATTCATTTTTGAAACGTGCCGGACGTTTTTTTCTGCAAAGAAAAGTATTTCGGCGATACTCATTGAAGCCGTCAGGACAGACAGAATAATACAGATTATTCCCATGACAGATTCATGACTGCTTAAAATTGATGCGGAAATCAGTGTATTTGTCGCAAGAAGTATAAGCACGATTAATGAAACTGTCGGAAATTTCTTTTTCAAAATTACAGCTCCTTTCGGAAAAGAAATCAGATTTCCATAATAATCGGAAGTATCATCGGACTGCGTTTGGTTTTTTCATAAAAGAAGTCTGATAAGTCGTCACGCATTTTGTTTTTAAGGAAATTCCATTCCCTGAGTTCAGCAACGGTACACCTGCTCAGTATATCCGCAAGGCATTTTTTAGCGTCTTTCATAAGTTCTTCCGATTCTCTCACATATACAAAACCTCTTGAAATGATGTCAGGTCCTGCGGAAATCCTGTTGGAATTGCGGTTAAGACCGATTACCACTATAATAATACCGTCCTGAGCGAGATGTTTTCTGTCACGGAGGACTATAGAGCCAACGTCGCCAACTCCGAGACCGTCAACAAGGGTACGCCCTGCCGGTACTTGTGAGACAATGCTCATTTTATTACCATCTGTTTCGATAACGTTTCCTATTTCAGCGATTATGATATTTTCTTCCGGAATACCCATCTGTAAAGCAAGTTCACTGTGTTTTTTGAGATGTTTGTATTCGCCGTGTACAGGAATGAAAAATTTCGGTTTAGTAAGTGCAATCATGAGTTTCAGTTCTTCCTGACAGGCGTGACCCGAAACGTGTACTTCGTACATATCTTCATAAATCACTTCCGCACCGGATTTCATAAGTTCGTTTACAACCTTCGTGACGTATTTTTCGTTACCAGGGATAGGCTTTGCAGAAATAATAATAAAGTCCATGGGTGTTATAACGACTTTGTGGTGGTCATTCATAGCCATTCGGGTAAGTGCGGACATCGGCTCGCCCTGACTTCCTGTTGTAATCAAAACTATATCTTCACTGTTATAATTGTCCATTAATTCAATGTCAATCAGTGTACCGTCGGGGATATTCAGGTAACCGAGTTCAGTGGCGATATTTATAACGTTTACCATACTTCTTCCGAAAGTCACGACTTTACGGTTATATTTTACAGCACTGTTTATAATCTGCTGTACTCTGTGGATATTTGAGGAAAAAGTTGCAATAATGATACGTTTTCCCTCAGCCTGCTGAAATAACTTGTCGAAAGATTCTCCGACCGTTTTTTCAGAGTGCGTATATCCTGAACGTTCAGCGTTTGTCGATTCTGACATAAGTGCGAGAACGCCCTTGTTGCCGAGTTCGCCGAAACGTGCAAGGTCAATGATTTTTCCGTCAATGGGTGTGTAGTCGATTTTGAAGTCACCGGTGTGAATTATTACTCCGGCAGGTGTATGGATAGCCATTCCTACAGCATCAGGAATAGAATGGTTTACCTTTATGAATTCTACAGCCATACAACCCATTTTGACTGTTTTTCTTGGTTCAACTACATTGAGTTTTACTGTTCCGTAAAGTCCCTGTTCTTTGAGTTTGCCTTCAATCAGTCCTATTGTAAGTTTTGTCGCATATACGGGGACGTTTACTTTTTTGAGAAGATATACAAGACCGCCGATATGGTCTTCGTGACCGTGTGTAATTACAATACCTCTGATTTTGTCTCTGTTTCTTTCAACATATGCGAAATCAGGAATCACAATGTCAACTCCCAGCATTTCAGAATCGGGAAAAGACAGACCACAATCAAGAATAAACATATCGTTTGAACATTCAAAGACTGTCATATTCTTGCCTATTTCGTTGAGACCACCAAGCGGAATGATTTTGACGGAAGCTCTTTTGTTTTCTTTCTGCTGTTGTGGTACGTAACTTCTCATGCGTCTTTCGGGTAAAGTTCCCGAATATTCCTGAACAGGAGTTCTTTTTTTGTAGTAACGTTTCTGATACGTTCCACGGGGTAATGACTGTCTGGACTTTGGTGCTTTTTCTTTTTCGTTCACTATATAACCTCTCTTTCTGGTGAATAGGGTGAGTGTTTGTTTTTCCGGACGATGATAAGACGAATACCCGAAAATATCAGGCAGTTTAAAAAATTTATGTTAATAAAATAATTCTGAGTGTATCAACAGGGTCTGAACGCTTACAATGACATATATTCCGGAAAAAATATTTTAACGGCATTAAGTCAGCCGGTAAATTCTTTAAGTAAGAACTTCCGGACACCAGCCGGAAGCATATTGATATACTTATAATTATACAAAAATATGTCTATGATGTCAATAGTAAAAGACAAAGTTTTGCAGATTGACTAATATTTTTTGAAACGGAAACAAAAAATTATTATGCGTTGTTGTGCATACCGATACGGCGGAGTTTTTCACTCCAGTCTGAACAGAGTTCGGAAGCTGTCTCAGATGAATACGCCTGTGCAAGCAACGTTACACGGTTTCTTCCGCTCCTTGAAATTATAACTCTGCCGTCATTTTCAAGAATGGTTTTTCCGCACGGGATATTCTCTATACTGTCGATTGTTATTTCACGTTTTGCAGATGCAAGTTGCGGAAGTGACTTTACAGTGTGTATGAAATCCTCTCTGTTATCGGCAAGGTGTATACACATATATAAAGGGTCTGTAAGAAAACGTTGTGCGGAAACTTCAGACGGTATTTTTCCGTCAGGTGAAAAGCGTTTCAGTTTCAGCGGACTGTCTGTATTAAGGAAGTCTGCTACATAGTGAAAGTTGTCAGGAAGATATACTGCCTGTCCTCTTTCGGAAAGTTTCAGCGAATATGCAAGTATAAGTTTTTCGTATGAGATAAAGCCTACCCGTGAGGAATAAGCATTGACCCTCTGTCCGTCATCTGAAATCTGAAATACAAGTGTATCGTCTTCACCGGAAAAAAATTCAAGCCACAATGAACGCACGGAACGGTTTCCGCAACTTATTCCTGCCGGTATCGAATATCCTGTACCGCTGAAAGTGTCCGCAAGGTTATTTATATATATACTTCTGAAAGATGTTGCAGAAATCATTTTTCCGCATTTTTCGGCAACAGGAGCAGGAGAGGCTTTCGTGATTGCCGTCAGTACGTCCGGAGCTACCGGAAAACCGTTTGTATTGAAAAAAGATATTTTCAGACAGTCGTCACCGCTGATGAATATTCCGCAATCGGCAGACAGCAGAGGAAGTCCGAATCTGAATGACGGCAAGTCAGTATTTTCGCACACATAAACGTCCCTGCCACATTCCGAAAGTCCACAGCACAACGCATAGAGAATGTGCATATTTCTGAAACAGTTACAACCCACACTGAATCTCTTGAAAAAACGTGAAACTGTTCTTCCGAACTCCGTCGCCTCTGCTGAACCTATTATTACATCGGGTAATGATTCGCAGTAGCCGTCACGGAAACTGAAATATTTATTTTCACCTGAATAACACATAAATAATATCGCTCCTTTGAAAAAATTCCTTTTCTGTAAAAGGGTCAATATTATTTATTGACGTAAAATATATAGATTATTCCTGTTTCTTCAATTCGTGGTTATGGATTGACTTTTACTTTGTTTATGAGGAGAATAAGTCCCACGAGATTCGGGAAAGCCATAAGACCGTTGAAAATATCTGAAAGTGTCCATACTGTTTTCATAGTCATCACAGCCCCCAGTGATACAACAACCGAAAACATTATACAGAAGATTTTTCCGTGGCGACCTCCCGAAAGATATTTGAAAGCTGTTTCACCGCAATAGTACCACCCTATTACAGTACAGAAAGCAAATACTGCCATTGCCACCGCCAAGAATGGTAATGAATATTTACCCATTACAGCAGAAAAAGCGGTCTGTATGTTGTCGCAAGAGGTACATATTATCGTAAGTGCGGTAAGTGTACAACATATCATAGTATCGAAAAAAACTTCCGTCATGCTCCACATACCCTGCAACTTTGGATTGTCGCTGTCCGCTGAACTATGCAGAATCGGTGAACTTCCGAGACCGGCTTCATTTGAGAATATTCCACGACGTATACCGGTTGAAACAGCCTTTGAAACAGTATATCCGGAAATTCCACCTGCAAACTGTCTTATTCCCAGTGCCTGACCGAAAATTTCACCGAAAGCGTGAGGAATATTTTTTCTGAAAACGAACAGTACAATAATACAGCCTGTCATATACAGTACGGACACCAACGGTAAAAGAAACTGTGCAGTTTTTCCGATACGTTCAGCACCACCGCTTGTGACAAGGAAAATCATTATAAAAACGCTCACAGCAAGAATATATTTACTGATATTTACACACGATTCAAGACTTTCTGCAAAAGTATTAACCTGAACCATTCCCCCCATACCTATGCAGGCAGTTATACAGAATACTGCAAATATTCCCGCAAGTACCGGACTTCCGAGACCTTTTGCAAGATACGCCATAGAGCCTTTTACATCTTCTTTACTGTAGGTTACTGAAAGACTGTTTTCAGCGTATACGAGAGCCATTCCGAAAAATGCGGATACCCACATCCAGAATACAGCACCTGCACCGCCGACTGCTACAGCAGAAGCAACTCCGGTTATATTGCCTGTACCCATAGCTGTACCCAGCGACATACAGACAGTCCGGAATTGTTTTTTGTCGGGGGGATTTTTCAGAAAAAAAGGTACTATCCTGAACTGTATGAATCTGAGTTTTACAGTATAGATTATTCCGGTAACTATCAGCAGAAATATAAGACCTTTTCCCCATACACAAGAGTTTATTTTTTCAAGAAAATCCGTCATAATAATCTGCCTCCTGAAAATATTCAACATATAAATTTATAAAAAACGGTATACATTAAAGGATATTTATGGTATAATAGAAATATGACCGTCTGAGGAGGGGATATATGAAAAATTATTTACCGGACAGAAGTTGTCTGATGACTTTGAGAATATTAATAGTTTGTGTATCATTGATACTTGTTATGGCAGTGAATTATTTCATTACTGTCAGATTGCTTGTTATACTTATAGGTGTCATTATAGGAGCAGGAGCGTTTTTTCTTATGTTTGCATATCTGCCTTTATTCCTGAAATCAATACATTACACTGTCACCGATACGGAAATAATCAAGTCAAGTGGTGTTGTAATAAAACTTCACCAGTCCGTGCAGTATTCGTCAATACAGTATGTCAATGTTATCACAACGCCTTTTTCGCAGTATACCGGACTTAACTTTATAATATGCTTTGTTTACGGCGGACAGCTACGGCTTTTGTTTCTTAACCACACGGACGCAAGGGAAATTTTAAACAAGGTTGAACAGAAAGGAGATTCGAAAAATTGTATCACGAACATCCCCTGAGAATTTTAAGATATTCCGCAAAGAATATATGGCTGTTGATATTTCCGCTGTTGCGTGGTGTAAGAACAATAAGGCTTGACGCTGACCGTTTTTATCAGTGGGTAAGAGGTGCATGGTTTGATATAGCGGTAATCGGAATAATTATTATTTTCGGATATGTAAGGTGGCATTTTTCCGGAATAGAGCTGACGGATTCAGGTATAGTCCGATGGGAAGGTATTACCGCAAAAATAAAAACCACTATACCATATGAAAGTGTGAGTTCCGTGACTATCGAAAGACCTGTTTATCTTATGCCTTTGAGGGCTGTGAAATTCAGTTGTGATACGAGTGCCGGAATGTATCGTTCAGCAGATATGCAGGTTATGGTAAACAGAAAATTCTGTGAAGACTTTCTGTCAAGAGTTCCTGACGTGAATCAGAAAAACAAGTTGCAGGACGTTCCGGAAACAACGCCTTTATCAGTATTGTTGTTTTCGCTTTTCTTTTCAAGCGGACTGTCGGGGACTGTCTATATAGCGACTTTTTTCATGAAAGGCGGAGACATTGCAAGGGATATAATAAATATTTCGCTTGACAGAATAACTCAGACTACTGAAAAACTTACAGACAAACTTCTCATACACATACCGTCAGTTGCAATATTTGTCGGAGTGTTTTTCATAGTGGCGTGGTTGCTTTCGTTTGTCGTCAACTTCCTGAGGTATGCAGGTTTTGAAGTAGACGTTGACGAAAATTGCCTGAAAATCTTTTGCGGACTTGTAAACCGCCGTGAGTACAGAATAACTCCGGCACATATAAACTATACTGATTTGCGACAGAATCTTATAATGAAGTTTGCAGGAGCTGTTGCAGTAAATGTAAGCTGTGCCGGATACGGTTCAGCAAAGAATCATCTTCCCGTACTGCTTCCCGTAAAGAAAGAGGAAAATTTAGGAAACGCCCTTGAAAAAATAGGGGTTTTCAGCGGAGTTCATAATGATTTCCGTCCGAAGTCAAACGGCTGGTGGCAGTATATATGGCAACCGTTTGTAGCATCACTTCTTGTGTTTCCTTTGCATATGTTGATAAAGAGATTTGTTCCTGAATTTTCTGAGTTGTCGTTTTTCTTTGCAGTAATGCTTGAAATACCTCTCGTGTGGCTGACTGCCGTGAAACTTACAGCATTTTTCACAAGTGGAATATCAGTCTATGATGACAAAATCATGGTGAGATGTTCACGGATGACCGGATTCCATACTGTTGTTGCTGAAAGACGTAAACTCGTGAAGTTTGAGATACAACAACCTATTTTTCAGAAGATAGGCTGTAAATGCAGTGTTGTAATGTGGTTTGGCGGTGAGGAAAGGTCTCATTTCAAGGTGAAAGCTCTTCGTGTTGAGGACGTGAAGAAGATTTCCCGAATGCTCGGTTATGAGACAGCAGGAAGAATATAATTCCGGATTTTTTAAAATCCTCTTGACAGATTTCAAAAAATATGTTACAATAAACTTGTGAGCAGGCTATACAGCAGCGGAAACGTTTTAGTTTATGAGGAAAGTCCGGGCATCACAGGGCAGGGTAACTGCTAACGACAGCCGGAGGCGACTCCCGAAATAGTGCAACAGAAATAAACTGCCTCATTCGTGAGGTGATGGTGGAAAGGTGCGGTAAGAGCGTACCAGAGTACAGGTAACTGTACTGCTATGCAAACTTTACCTGATGCAACGTCTATTTGGAATTTCGTATCATTAACGTCTGCCCGACGGATACTGAAATTATGACGGCTTGAGCCTGTCGGTGACGACAGGTCTAGATAAATTGCTGTACTCGACAGAACCCGGCTTATCGGTCTGGTCACACAAAAAAACTCCGTATTCTGTACGGAGCTTTTTTTGTCATAAAATATGAATCATAAATACTGCAACTGCTGTTGCAATTACTGCAACCGGAATAATCATCTTTACTGAAAATCTCTTTCTTCTGCGGAGTTCCGGAATAATCTGCGAAATGTATTTTTCAGCTTCTGCACGTGAAACTTCCATAGGAAGCTCCCTCACTTCCGGACGAAGATAGAAAACCGCTTTTTCAAAGTAAATGCTGTCAGTACGGTTGACTTCTATAATTTTTCTGTTTACGCCTTTAATCATTGTATTTCCTCCCGTAATGTTTTCATGGAATATTATGGGAGAATATTTTTGTTTTATTCAAGGTTTCTGATATAGTGGAAAAGATATTGCTGTGCTATACCCTTATCGGTGAAGTCCGGAAAACCATTCGGATAATACTTTTCGAGTACCCTTTTAATCCATACGTCTATCGGGAATGCTTCTGTCCTGTACATACCAAAAAGAAGTACACATTCACTTACTTTAGCACCTACTCCCTTTATCTTCTGTAAAGCCTGTCTCGCTTCCTCAATCGGCATTGACTTTATTTTTTCAAGGTCTGTTGTGCCGTCGGAAACTTTCTGTACAGCATCGCAGATGTACTTTGCACGGAAACCGCTTCTCAGGTAACCGAGACTTTCGGGAGTTTCAGCGGAAAGCATTTCAGCAGTCGGAAACATATTGTAGTGTTCGCATAAGCGGTCAATAATACCTTTGATACGTGGAATGTTGTTATTTTGTGATATTATGAAAGAGATGAGACATTCCCACGCATCTTGTTTTAACAGTCTTATTCCTCCTGCAAACTCACACGCTTTTGCGAGTGTTTCGTCCTCAGAAAACTGTTTTTTAAGTTCGGAGTAGTCAGTTCCGAAATCAAAGTATTCATACCATATATTGAGGAAATCTTCTTCTGTGGTATCGTGAAAGGTGAAAGTTTTGTCTTTCTGCGAAATCCTCAGTGGAGTGTTAAGAAAACGTCCCTCATAGGTGTCAGAAGATATTTTTTTCCAGCGGAAAGCCTGTCCGCAGTCGAGTGTTTCGTCAAGGTCGAAATCCTTTTCAAAAACGATAATGTTATTGCTTTTGACAGAATAGTCCATAATATTGCTCCTTATATGAAATTCAGGTGAAAATATACAGAAAAGACTTGATTTTTCTGTAAGATTGTACTAAAATATTATTAATATATTTTCTTGCGGAAAGGATTGATTATTCATGAGTGAAATAGGAATGTTAGACGAAGTTTTCGACAATCTCCCTGTGCTTGCCAATCAGAATCCCGATTCTGTGAAAGAAAGAGTTTCTGAGTTGTTTCTTGATTTTCTTGAGCTCTCTCACCTTTACGATTCTGCGATAGAGGTTGTAAAAACCTACCTCAATATTCTTGACAGCGAGTTTAGCGTGAAGTTTCAGCGTAATCCTATCCACAATATAGAAAGCCGTCTGAAATCTCCGCAGTCGATAATAGGAAAACTTCAGAAAAAAGACCTTCCGCTGACTGCAAATTCTGCACGTAAAAATCTGCTTGATATTGCCGGAATACGTGTTACCTGCTGTTACATAAGTGATATTTATGCAATAGTTGAAATGCTTTGTCGCAGAGACGACTTTACAGTGATAAAACAGAAAGACTACATAAAAAAGCCCAAGCCGAGCGGTTACAGGAGTTATCATCTCATTGTCAACGTTCCGGTGTATCTTTCAACAAAGAAAAACTATGCACCTGTTGAAATTCAAATCAGAACCATTGCTATGGACTTCTGGGCAAGTCTTGAACATCAGCTCAAATATAAACCGTCAGCTTCAATTACTCCGGAAATCTCCGAACAACTCAAAGACTGTGCGGAAAGAATTGCGGAAACCGATTTGCAGATGCAGAGAATCTTTATGGAAATAAACGATTTAGGTTGACAGGTAAAATGACCTCTTTTGCAGGGGTCATTTATTTTTGCCGGAAAAACATGATATTGCGTTGAAAACAAAGAAAACAACTATATTTGCAGAAACTATTGTAGCACCGACAGGCGTTCCGCAAAGCAACGATACTATAAAACCACTTCCGGCACATACTACGGAAATCACGGCTGAACAGATTATTACACTTCTGAAACTCTTGAAAATACGCATTGCAGTAATTGAGGGAAAAATTATCAGTGCGGAAATAAGCAGAGACCCGACAAGGCTCATTGCAAGTACGATTATAAGGGCGGTTATAACAGCGATAATCAGATTGTAAAGGTCTGCGTTTATTCCGGTAGCCTTTGAAAAATTTTCGTCGAAAGTAACTGCGAAAAGTTTATTGTAGAAAAGTACGAAAACACACAATACTACAGCGGAAAGTCCTATACATAACCATACTTCTTTTTTGTCAAGAGTGAGGATTGAAGTTGAACCGAAAAGCGTACTACATACATCACCGGCGACGTTTGCGGACTTTGAGAACATATTTATAAGCATATATCCCATTGCCAACGCTCCTACGGAAATCATAGCGGTTGACGCATCTCCACGGATTTTAGTGTTTCTTCCTGTCCGGAGTATAAGCACAGCCGACAGTACGGTAACAGGCAGAATAATAAACATCTGATTTGATATGCTTGTGACCGTCGCAACAGCCATTGCACCGAAAGCAACGTGTGAAAGTCCGTCTCCTATGAAAGAAAATCTTTTCAGTACAAGAGTTACTCCGAGCAGTGAGGCACACAGCGAAACAAGCAGTCCGACTATAAGGGCATACCTTACTATAGGAAATTCAAAGTAATACTGCAATTTTTCAAACATTAAAACCACCCTCCGTTTCAATAAAATCCCGTCCCGTCTTGCTGTTTATGTATTCATTGACAGTGCCGAAAAACAGTTGTTTTTTTGCTATGTGGAGTATGTGCGAGGCGTATTTCAGTGACGACCCTATATCGTGCGAAACCATTATAATTGTAATACCTTTTCGGTTAAGACTTGCTATCAGTTCATATAAATCGTTCTGAGCTTTCGGGTCAAGTCCGGTGACCGGCTCGTCAAGCAGTAACATTTCGCTTGTCGCACACAATGCACGTGCAAGAAGCACCCTCTGTTGCTGACCGCCCGAAAGTTCTCTGTAACATCTGTCCGCAAGGTTTTCAATGTGCAACTGTTTCATATTGTCTTCCGCAAGTTTCCTGTCAGCTTTGTTGTAGAAAGGTCGCAGACCGCACCTTGCAAGACAGCCCGAAAGCACTATTTCACGTACTGAGGCAGGGAAGTCTCTTTGTACAGGAGTTTGTTGTGGCAGGTAACCTATTTCACGTGCGGAAAATTCTTCCCATTTTATTTCACCGCTTACAGGGGGGCGAAGTCCTAAGAGTGCCTTAATCAGCGTACTTTTTCCCGAACCGTTTTCACCGAGAATACACAGATAGTCACCGGAATTTACCGTGAAATTCAGGTTTTCGGTTACAACGCCGTCCTCGTAGCCGAGAGAAGCGTTTTTACAGATAATTCTTTTACTCATAATAAAGCCTCTTTCAGAATATCAAGGTTTGATTTCATTATCGAAATGTACGTCACGCCGTTTTGTACCTGTTTTTCCGTCACTGACTGTATTGAGTCAAGACGTGAAATTTTCTGATTTTTTCCGTCAGTACCCGAAATAATAGCTTTTGCTATTTTGTCGTCAGAACCGTCTATAGTGAAAACTGTATCAACATTCAATTCGTCGATTTTGTCGGCAAGGAAAGTTATCGTTTCAAAACTTGCTTCTGTTTCCGCACTGCAACCGGAAAATACTGCATAATAGTCAAGACCATAATCGTCAACGAGATAGCGGAAAGGGAATCTGTCTCCGAAAATAAGCGTTTTATTTGTCACTGCCGAAAGACTTTCTTTATATTCAGTATTTAACGTTTCAAGTTTTTCACAGTATGCCGACAAGTTATTCTGATAGTCGGATTTGTTTTCGGGGTCGAGGGAATATATTTCCTCTGCAATTGCTGTACAGAGAGTTTCAGCGTTTCCGAGAGACAGCCATATATGTTCGTCGTATTCTGCTTCTTCCTCAATGTCACCTTGCATACCCTCTTTTATTTCTTCTTCTTTTGCCGAACTTCCGAGACTTTCAAGCAGACTGATTGTTTTTATGTTCTTGTTTTGGGACTGACTTACAGCTTCTTCCGTCCATTTGTCCGATTCACCGCCGATATATATAAAAAGGTCACAAGATGAAATTTTTATAATGTCGTCAATTGTAGGCTGGTAACTATGCATATCAGAACCGTTTGAAAGCAAGTATGTTATTTCAAAGTCATTTTCATGACTTCCGAGAATCTGACGTACCCAGTCGTATTCGGAAAAAACCGTACATACTATATTTATTTTGTCGCTTTTTTCGGGAACTTTTCCGCAACCGCACAGCAGAACCATACAGCATATGATTGCAAAGATTTTGTAAATAATAAAAATTCCTCCTCAGAAAAAAAGTACGTTGCATGATACAACCGAAAATGAAAACCATTCTCAAATTCAGATTATATCATATATGCAACGTACTTGTCAAGGGCTTATAAAAAATAATTATATAATAATCAAACTCCGCTGTCACCGTAGTTTGAGAGAACTCTTGCAGAGGGGTCATTTACATTACAGCCGTTCCAGTTTTTGTTAGGCATCCAGAAGTCAACTATCATTTCACTTTGATTAGGATAGTACTTCTCAAAGATTTCACGGTATAACAGCGATTCTTTTGTGAACGGTGTGGCGTGTGAATATTTTACGGACAATGTTTTAAATTCTTCATCTGAATAGTAGTTTTCTGCATACTCTTTGAGGTAGTCAACCATTGAATGACCTACAGCGTCAGAAAATGCAGCTTTTTCACGGTAAAGAATATCGTGTGGCAGATAGTCTCCCTCGAAAGCATGACGGAGCAGGTATTTTCCCTTGTTGTACTTGTTGAGTTTCATTTCAGGGTCGATTGACATTACATATTTTACAAAATCCAAATCGCCGAAAGGTACTCTTGCTTCAAGGGAGTTCACGGAAATACATCTGTCAGCCCTCAGAACGTCATACATATGTAACTCTTTAACTCTCTTTACGGATTCTTTCTGAAATTCTTCAGCATCTGGTGCAAAGTCTGTATACTTATATCCGAAAAGTTCGTCTGAGATTTCGCCTGTCAGAAGTACACGTATATCTGTCTGTTCGTGGATAGCTTTACAAAGTAGATACATTCCCATACTTGCACGAATAGTGGTTATATCGTAAGTCGCAAGTATTTTTATTACTGTATCAAGAGATTCAAGAACATCATCTTTTGTTATGATAACTTCCGTGTGGTCACTGTGAATGTAGTCAGCAACCTGTTTTGCATAACGTAAATCTATAGCATCGGTATTCATACCTATTGCGAAAGTCCTTATAGGCTTGTTGCTTTTCTGCTGAGCGACTGCACATACAAGCGAGGAATCAAGTCCGCCGGAAAGCAGAAAGCCTACATTCGCATCAGCGGAAAGTCTCTTTTCAATACCTGCAATGAGTTTGTCGTGAATGTTTCTGCATACTGTTTCAAGGTCATCGTGTATAACTTCCTTTACTTCCGTAACGTCGCAGTAACAAATAAATTCGCCGTTTTTGTAGTAATGACCTGTCGGGAAAGGTTTTATTCCGTCAACAATTCCTACAAGATTTTTCGGTTCACTTGCAAAGACTATATTTCCGTTGTCGTAACCGTAGTAAAGCGGACGTATTCCGATAGGGTCACGTGCGACAATAAATTCGTGTTCTTTACTGTCGTATATTATGCACGCAAACTCAGCGTCAAGGGTTGCGAACATATCAACGCCCATTTCCCTGTAAAGCGGTAAAAGGACTTCGCAGTCACTGTCACTTCTGAATTTATAGCCTTTTTGTATCAGCTTTTCCCTTACAGGAAGAAAACCATATATTTCACCGTTGCATACTGCATAGTTTCCGTCAAGTTCAAAAGGTTGCATACCCTCGGGAGTAAGTCCCATAATCGAAAGTCGCTGAAAACCGAGTACACCGTCTTTCAAATCAATAATACGGCAGTCGTCAGGACCTCTTGAAACGGTAGCTTCAAGTCCTCTTGTAACTTTCTTCATACCGTCGCCGTTACCGCAGTAACCCATAATTGTACACATAAAAATATCCCTCTCTTTTTACTTATGAATTTTTTCGTCGAATTTGTTTTTACTGCCTGCTCCCGAAATGTCAAGCGGATAGTTTCCTGTAAAACAGCCTTTACAGAAATTCTTGCTGTCAATAAGTCTGCCGAGTTTTTCGACAGGAAGATATGCCAGACTGTCAGCACCTATGAAATTTGCTATTTCGTTGATATTTCTGTATTTGCAGGCGATGAGGTTTTCTTCTGAATCTATGTCTGTTCCGAAATGGCACGTATGCAGAAACGGCGGTGATGATATTCGCACGTGGACTTCTTTCGCACCTGCTTCACGCAAAAGATTTACTATTCTCGCACAGGTAGTACCACGGACTATTGAGTCGTCAATCATTACAACACGTTTTCCCTGAACTGTCTCACGTATCACGTTAAGTTTTATGCGGACTGCACTTTCACGCTGATTCTGCGACGGCTGTATGAAACTTCTTCCGATATACTTGTTTTTTATAAAACCTGTTCCGTAAGGTATACCGCTTGCCTGAGCATAACCCATTCCGGCATCAAGTCCCGAATCGGGTACGCCTATTACTATATCCGCATCAACCGGACTTGTTTCAGCAAGGATTTTTCCGGCGGTTACTCTTGCACGGTGAACGGATTTTCTCTCAATCACAGAATCCGGACGTGCAAAATATATATACTCAAATATACAGATATTCTGTTTTTTACCGCAGTGTGTAGTGATTGACTGTATGCCGTTTTCACTTATTACAACTATTTCACCTGCCTTGACATCACGTACAAATTTTGCACCTACGCTGTCCAACGCACACGATTCTGAAGCAACCACATAAGCACTGTCAGAAGTTTCACCTATGCACAACGGTCTGAAACCGTCGGGGTCACGGAATGCAATAAGTTTTGTTGCGGTCATAAGTATGCACGAATAAGCACCTCTGATATGTGGTATCGCACGTTCAACAGCTTCTTCAGTTGAACCGCACGAAAGACGTTCACGGACGATTGAGTATGCGATAGATTCTGTATCAGAAGTTCCGTGGAATATAGCTCCCGATAACTCAAAGTCCCTACGTATTTCCTCAGCGTTTATAAGGTTTCCGTTGTGTGCAAGTGCAAGGTTGCCCTTTACGTGACGTATTACCAACGGCTGTATATTGTTATGATTTTTACCGCCTGTTGTTGAGTACCTTACGTGACCGACTGCTATATTACCTTTTCCCAGTCTGTCGAGTTCTTCTCTGCTGAAAACTTCCGATACAAGACCGTCAGCTTTTTTGTGACTGAAAACTCCGTCGTCACATACTGCAATACCACAACTTTCCTGACCTCTGTGCTGTAGTGCGTACAGTCCGAAATATACCGATGAAGCAACGTCAGCTGTCTTTTTTTCGTATATTCCGAACACTCCACATTCTTCGTGCAGTTCGTCAAACATAAATATTACCGCCTTTTATAAATATTGTTCATTGATTTTATCAATTATCTCAGATGCTGATATAACTTTTTTCTTTCGTCTGTTCATAGCATACTGTTCAAGATAAGTGTGAGCCTCGTTTTCTGTCATATGCCTGTATTCCATAAGCATAAATTTTGCTTTGTCAATGGTGCGTATTTCGTCGATTTTCCGTTCAAGTCTCACTGTTTCCTCATACAGCTTGTATGAACGGTTCATAGCTATTTCAATTGTCTTGACCGTCTGATACAGGAAACTTTTATTGAATGGTCTGCCGATAGTGATAATACCGATATTTTCGGCACGTTCACGGAATTTTTCGATATTTTCGGATTTTGAAATCAGAATACAGTTAGAAGCAGTATTTTCAACAATATATTCGGCAAGTGAAAGACCGCTGTCGTCTGACAGTGGTGAGTATATCATAGCAAGGTCACAAAGTGCATTTGTATTGAAAATATCTTTGGCAATCTGTGCGGATTCAGCGTTTCTTACATTACAGCGGAAATCTTCACGTATAAAGTTTGACAGCGTATCGCCTGCACTTTTACTGCTTGAAATTATAATAACGTTTTCCAAAAGCAGACCCCCGTTACAGACTGTAGAAATATTTTTTATCTTCAAACGCTTCCTTGTCATATGCTGATGAATATTCTTTCCATTCCGCACGGCGTTCAGCAAGTATAGTTGAAAGAATTTTTTCAGGAATATACTTTTTCAGAAATTCTGAGTTTTCTGAAAGTTTTATGGCTTCCGAAATATCAGAGGGAAGCTTTTCGCCGGAACAGTAATTCTCAGCAGGAAGTCTGAGGTCATTTTCGATACCGTCAAGGGCAGAATATATAATGAGTCCGAACACGTAATAGGGATTGCACGCACAGTCGGCAACTCTCAGAACAACAGGAGATTCACTGTCGTCCATTCTGATTAACTGGTCATTTTCATTTTTAGACCATACTATGTTGCGTGGTGCGGAAAACTCTCCGAGACGGCTGTATGAGTTGACGGTGGAATTTGTGAAAATCGTAAATTCACGGATATGTTTCATAATACCTGAAGCAACGTTTTCGTGAAGCAGGGAATTGTTTTCGGGAATACCACTGCTGAATGATTCACTGTCCCTGAATATGCTGAAACTTATATGCATACCGTTTCCGCAGTCGTTTCGTAAAGGTTTTGGCATAAAACTTGCGTGTACACCGTGCTGTCTTGCAACGGACTTTACAGCAGACTTGAAACTCAGAAAAGTATCGGCTGATTTGAGTGCAGATGCCGGATTGAAGTCTATTTCGTGCTGACCGTTACCGCTTTCATGACGTGAAGATATTGGGTGTATGCCCATTTGTTCAAGTGTGAGACATACATCACGACGGATATTTTCGCCTTTATCGTCGGGGGCTATATCGCAGTAACCGGCGTAATCGTGGGGGACTTTAGTAGGAATACCGTTTTCGTCTGTTCTGAAAATGCAGAACTCGCATGACGTTCCGAAACGGAAACAGTAACCTTTTGAAAGTGCAGTCTTGACGGCATTTTTCAGAAAATATCTTCCGTCCCCCTCGAAATTCGTACCGTCAGCGTACTTTATATAACAGAACATTCTGATAACACGCCCCTGCTGAGGTCTCCACGGAAGTACGGTCATGGTATTAGGGTCGGGAAACAGAAACAAGTCTTTTCCGTCCGCTGTCGAAAATCCCTGAATCTTCTTTGCAGTAATTCTTGTACCGTGTTCAAATACGGCGGAGAGTTCAGAAGAAAGAACAGATATATTTTTAAGTTTGCCGTTTATGTCGCAGAAAGTGAGCTTTACGAATTTTACGTCGTTTTCCTCAATATATTGAAGAATTTCGTTCTTTGTGTAAACCATTTCAAACCCTCCGTCAGATGTTCGTGTAACCCATTAAATAGCGGTCAACTTCTGAAGCTACGTCACGACCCTCACGGATTGCACGTACAACAAGTGACTGTCCTATATGCATATCTCCTGCTGTAAAGACTTTTTCAATGTTTGTTGCGAAACTTCCTGAATCTGTTTTAACGTTTGTGCGTTCATTGAGTTCAACGCCGAAAGCCTCAGCAACGTACTTCTGACAGCCAAGGAATCCCACAGCAATCAGGCATAATTCACAAGGAATAATATTTTCGCTGTTTTCAACCTCCTGCATTGAACGTCTTTTTGTTTCGGGGTCGGTGACGGACTTCAATCTGACTGTCTTTATAGCCGTAAGTCTGTTGTTTTCGTCCTTTATAAATTCCTTTACAGTAGTTTCATAAATACGTGGGTCGTGACCGAAAACTGCAATAGCTTCTTCCTGTCCGTAATCGGTCTTGCATACTCGTGGATATTCAGGCCATGGATTATTTTCTGCACGGTCGTCGGGAAGTTTCGGCATCATCTCAAGTTGTGTGACTGATTTACAACCATGTCTCACGGAAGTACCCACACAATCATTTCCGGTATCTCCACCGCCTATTATTACGACGTTCTTGTCTTTGGCGGAGATGTAATTTCCGTCGGAAAGTCCGCTGTCGAGTAAACTTTTTGTAGTAGCTTTCAGGAAGTCAACAGCGAAATAAATTCCGTCAGCATCACGACCGTTTGCCTTTATGTCACGGGGATTTGACGAGCCACACGCAAGTACAACAGCGTCGTAATTTTCCATTATTTCTTCAGCAGAAGTGTTTTTTCCTACATCTGCATTTGTCACAAACTCTACTCCCTCAGTTTTCATAAGTCTGATACGGCGTTCAATGATGTTTTTTTCAAGTTTCATATTTGGAATACCGTACATCAGAAGACCGCCTGCCCTGTCGGAACGTTCAAAGACAGTAACCATGTGTCCACGCTTATTTAAAGTATCAGCAGTCGCAAGTCCTGACGGTCCTGAACCGATAACAGCTATTTTTTTACCGCTTCTTATTTTCGGAATCTGAGGTTTTACAAGACCCTCTGAAAAGCCGTTTTCAATAATAGCGTTTTCGTTGTCCCTTACGGAAACAGGGTCGCCGTGAAGACCGCACGTACAAGCCTTTTCGCAGAGTGCCGGACATACTCTTGACGTAAATTCCGGAAAGTTATTTGTCATAATCAGACGTTCAAGTGCCTGTTCTTTTTGGTCATGGTAAAGTAAATCGTTCCATTCGGGTACAAGATTATTCAGCGGACAGCCCGAAACCATACCGTTTAAAATTTTTCCGTTCTGACAGAATGGTACACCACAGTCCATACATCTTGATGCCTGTAAACGTCTTTGTTCGTTACTCAGCGGAGTGTGAAACTCATTGTAATTTTTTATTCTTTCGAGAGGTGAGACAGCATTGCTGTCCACCCTGTTGTATTCAAGAAATCCGGTAGGCTTTCCCATAACTTATGCCTCCTTAGTAATAAGATAGAACGCTTCAATTTCAGCCTGTTCGCTGTTCATACCCTTTTCCTCAAGAGTTACGACAGCACTTTTGATTTTAGCGTAATCGTGCGGAATAATCTTTTTGAAATTCGGGATATATTTGTCAAAGTCCGCAAGTATGCGTTTTGCTTTTTCAGAACCCGTAGCGTTTGCGTGTTCTTCAATAATACTTCTGAGTTCGATAATATCGTACTTTTCAGTAACACCCTCAAGTGATACAAGGGACTTGTTCAGATTCATATATAAGTCTCTGTTTTCGTCGAGGACGTAAGCGATACCGCCTGACATTCCGGCAGCGAAATTTTTTCCTGTTTTGCCGAGAATTACAGCACGACCGCCGGTCATATATTCACAGGCGTGGTCGCCTGTACCCTCACAGACTGCAACAGCACCTGAATTTCTTACACAGAAACGCTCTCCGGCAATACCGTTAATGAACGCTTTTCCTGAGGTAGCACCATAGAGTGCAACGTTCCCGACAATAATATTTTCCTCAGCCCTGAAACCTGATTTTTCCGGTGGACAGAGTACAAGTTTACCGCCTGAGAGACCTTTTCCGAAATAGTCGTTACTGTCTCCGTGAAGTTCAAGTGTGAGACCTTTCGGAATGAATGCACCGAAACTTTGTCCGCCACTTCCGTGACATCTTACAGTGAAAGTATCATCTTCAAGAACGTTGTCACCATAACGGCGTGTTATTTCAGCACCGAAAAGAGTACCTAATGCACGATCGGTATTTACGATGTCAATATCAATTGTTTTTTTGGTTTTGTTCTTCAATGCAGAGCCGAGTTTTTTCATAAGGACTTTTTTGTCAACTGTTTCTGCAAGTCTGAAATCGTATATATCAGCAGGATTAAATGACTGTTTACCGTCTGTTTCAATACCGCAAAGGATTTTTGAAAAGTCTATTTTCTGATTTTCCGGAACGTCTTTCTTGCGGAGCAGGTCTGTACGTCCGACGAGTTCGTCAATAGTGCGTATACCGAGTTTTGCCATATACTCACGGAGTTCCTGTGCAACGAAATGCATAAAATTGATAATATACTCCGGTTTGCCCTGAAAACGTTTTCTTAATTCGGGATTCTGAGTAGCGATTCCCATAGGACAGGTATCAAGGTTACATACACGCATCATTACGCAACCCATAGTTACAAGGGGAGCAGTGGCAAATCCGAATTCCTCAGCACCGAGCAGACAAGCAACAAGTACATCACGACCTGTCATTAATTTGCCGTCTGTTTCTATTACTACACGTGAACGCAGACCGTTCATAATAAGTGTCTGATGAGCCTCTGCAAGTCCCAATTCCCACGGAAGTCCTGCATTGTATATTGAACTTTTCGGAGCTGCACCTGTACCGCCGTCATATCCTGAAATGAGTATTACTTGTGCGCCTGCTTTTGCAACGCCTGCTGAAACTGTACCCACACCTGCTTCCGAAACGAGTTTAACGGAAATACGTGCATTTTCGTTAGCATTTTTGAGGTCGTATATAAGTTGTGCAAGGTCTTCAATAGAATATATATCATGGTGCGGAGGTGGTGAAATAAGTCCCACACCGGCAGTTGAATGACGTGTTTTTGCAATCCACGGATATACTTTTCCTGACGGCAGATGTCCGCCCTCACCTGGTTTAGCACCCTGAGCCATTTTTATCTGAATTTCTTTTGCGGAAACAAGATATTCGCTTGTTACGCCGAAACGTCCCGACGCTACCTGTTTTATAGCTGAACACTTATTCGATTTGAGACGTTCCGGACTTTCACCGCCCTCACCGGAGTTAGATTTACCGCCTATGCGATTCATTGCAACCGCCATACATTCGTGAGCTTCCTGAGATATAGAACCGTATGACATAGCACCGGTCTTGAAACGTCTGCAAATACTCTCAACGCTTTCGACTTCTTCAATCGGAATACCGCCGTTTTCGTCAAAATTAAATTCAAGCAGACTTCTGAGCGTGAGATTATTGTCCTCACGGTTAAGACATTCGGAATACTTTTTGTAGATATTGTAGTCACCTGTTCGTGAGGCTTCCTGTAAAAGATGTATTGTTTCCGGAGTATAAAGGTGATTGCTTTTTCCGCTTCTGAGTTTGTGACTTCCTGCACTTTCAATACTGTTGTTGACGGAAAGTCCGAGAGGGTCAAATGCGGAGTTGTGGCGTGATTCAATCTGGTGACTTATATCGTCGAGAGTTATTCCGCCGATACGGCTTACAGTACCTTTGAAATATTTTTCAGTTACTTCGTGCGAGATTCCGACAGCCTCAAAGAGTTTTGAACCCTGATACGACTGTATTGTTGAGATACCCATTTTTGAAGCTATTTTGACAATTCCGTGCAGTACAGCGTTATTGTAATCTGTTTCTGCTGCATAGAAATCTTTGTCAAGCATACCTGTATTAATAAGGTCACGTATAGTTTCCTGAGCGAGATAAGGATTTACAGCACAAGCACCATATCCGAGGAGCGTTGCGAAATGATGTACTTCACACGGTTCAGCACTTTCAAGAATCATTGCAACCGCTGTACGTTTCTTTGTTGAGACGAGGTGCTGTTGAAGTGCAGATACCGCAAGCAATGACGGTATGGGAGTATGATATTCGTCAACGTCCCTGTCAGAAAGTATAAGGATATTTGCACCGTCACGGTAAGCCTTGTCAGCTTCAATGAAAAGTCTTTCGATAGCCCTTTCAAGCGGAGTACCCATGTAGTAGGTAATCGGAATAACAGCAGTTTTAAGTCCCTTTACTTTCATACTCTTTATTTTAAGCATATCTGTACTTGTAAGTATCGGATTTTCTATTTTGAGTACGTGGCAGTTTTCAGGTTTTTCCTCAAGAATATTTCCGTCCTCGCCTATGTAAACGCTTGTATCAGTAACTATTTCTTCACGGATAGCGTCAAAAGGTGGGTTTGTAACTTGTGCGAAAAGCTGTCTGAAATAGTTGAAAAGCGGAATATTTTCGCTGTCAAGCGGTGGGAGCGGAACGTCCGAACCCATAGAAGCAATAGGCTCTGAACCGTTTTCAGCCATTGGAAGAATACTTGTCCTGATATTTTCGTATGAGTAACCGAAGGCTTTCTGTAATTTTACAAGTTCTTCATGGGTGTACTTACGGACGTTTCTGTTTGGAATATGCAAATCGTAAAGTCTCACAAGATTTGAATCAAGCCATTCGCCGTAAGGTTTCTGAGAAGCATAATAACTTTTTATTTCATTGTCGTCAATCAGTCTGCCCTGTTTTGTATCAGCAAGCAACATCTTCCCAGGACGGAGACGGTCTTTTTTTATGATTTTTTCCGGCGGAATTTCTATACAACCTGTTTCAGATGAGAGTATGAGGAAATCGTCGTTTGTGATGACGTATCTTGACGGACGGAGACCGTTTCTGTCGAGAACAGCTCCCATGATGTCGCCGTCTGAAAACAGTATAGATGCAGGACCGTCCCAAGGTTCCATCATTGTTGCATAGTACTGATAGAAGTCGTATTTTTCTTTGGAAATAGTACGGTTGTTTTTCCACGGCTCAGGAATCGTAATCATCACAGCAAGCGGTAACGGCATACCGGACATCACCATAAATTCAAGTGCATTGTCAAGTCTTGCTGAATCCGACCCCTCAATATTGATAGCAGGAAGAATTTTGTGCATATCTTCCTTGAGTGCTTCACACGACATAGTTTCCTCACGTGCAAGCATTTTGTCAGCATTGCCGGTAATTGTGTTTATTTCGCCGTTGTGTACGATAAAGCGGTTAGGGTGTGCTTTCTGCCAGCTCGGATTTGTGTTTGTTGAAAAACGTGAGTGAACCATTGCAATAGCGGAAATAAAATTATCGTCCTGTAAGTCTTTGTAGAATTTGCGGAGTTCGTCAACGAGGAACATTCCTTTATATACGACTGTACGGCTTGAAAGCGATACAACGTAAGTATTTTCATTGGACTGTTCAAAGATACGTCTTGCAATAAAAAGTTTCCTGTCAAAATCAAGACCCTTTGCACAGTCGTCAGGACGTTTCACAAAACCCTGCATTATGTATGGCATACTGTCAACGGCTTTCTGTCCGAGAACAGACGGCACAGACGGGACTTCTCTCCAGCCCAGAAAATCCATTCCGTTTCTTTTCACGATAATCTCAAACATTTTTTTAGCCTGATTGCGTTTGAGTTCGTTCTGAGGAAAGAAGAACATTCCCACGCCGGAATCTCCCTCTCCACCTATGTCAAAACCGAGTGTTTCAGTTTCTTTTTTAAAAAATTTATGAGGTATCTGCACAAGTATTCCTACACCGTCGCCGGTTTTACCCTCTGCGTCCTTGCCTGCACGGTGTTCAAGTTTTTCCACGATTTCAAGAGCGTTCTCAACAACATTCCTTGACTTTATACCCTTTATGTTCACAACCGCACCGATACCGCAGTTGTCGTGTTCAAATTTCGGGTTGTAAAGTCCCTGCTGTCTGAACGGAGCTTCTGTTCTGAAGTTATCCATAAATGTTTCACGCCTTTCCGGAGGGTTCGCCATTGAACCGACCTAAAAATAAAAAAGAACGTCCATACAGGCATAGTTAACCTGTAATGAACGTCCTTGTTCTTGAATAATATAGTAGCACGTAAAGATTAAAAAGTCAAGAGGGATTTTCTGAAATATTTCAGTTTTGTTAAAAACATCTTTTTGTTTCCTGAATGATATATGAAAAAGTGGTTAATCTGCCGAAAGTGAGGAAAACCTATTGACAAAAATGTTTTTTGGGTATATACTGTCATTGTAAACAGCAAGGGGGCTGAGGACGTTAGGTCTTTAGCCCTCTTTTTCTGTTGTTTGCTAAATTCCATACACAAAGGGGTGTATGATGTTCCGAAATATCGGGGTATCTTACACCCTTTTGTAATTTTTACCGGAGGTTGATAACAATGACGGAATCAGTCGAAAAAATTCTTGAACAGCTGACAAACCAGACAAACGATACTGTTTTTGGTGTGTGGTTTCTGCTTGCTGTATCGCTTGTGTTCTTTATGCAGGCGGGATTCGCAATGGTGGAAACGGGTTTCACGAGGGCAAAGAATGCAGGAAACATTATTATGAAAAACCTTATGGATTTCTGCATAGGTACTGTTGTATTTATCCTGATAGGTTTCGGACTTCTTTTGGGTGAGGACGTTTGCGGTATTATCGGTAAACCCGGATTTGACATCTTTACATCTTATGACAACTTTGATTTTTCAAACTTTGTATTTAACCTTGTTTTCTGTGCAACGACTGCAACAATAGTTTCGGGAGCAATGGCAGAAAGAACTAAATTCCTTTCTTACTGTGTATACTCAGGAATTATAAGTGCGTTGGTTTATCCGATAGAGGCTCACTGGATTTGGAACAGTGACGGCTGGCTTTATCAGTTAGGTTTCCACGATATTTCCGGTTCTTGTGCAATCCATATGGTAGGCGGTATTTCCGCACTTGTCGGAGCAAGTATTCTTGGTCCACGTATTGGAAAGTTTACTAAAACAGAGGACGGCAAAATAAAAGTAAACGCTATCCCCGGACACAACCTTACAATAGGTGCATTAGGTGTATTTATATTGTGGTTTGGCTGGTACGGCTTTAACCCTGCTGCCTCTCAGTCTGTTGAAATGCTCGGTTCAATCTTCCTTACAACAACAATCGCACCTGCAATCGCAACACTTACCTGTATGGTATTCACTTGGGTGAAATACAAAAAACCTGACGTTTCAATGTGTCTTAACGCTTCACTTGCCGGACTTGTCGGAATAACAGCAGGTTGTGACGTGCTTGACGCTTTCGGAGCAATATGTGTGGGAATCGTTTCGGGACTGCTTGTATGTTTCGGCGTATGGTTCTTGGATTATGTTCTCCATGTTGACGACCCTGTAGGTGCTGTTGCAGTACATATGATGAATGGTCTCTGGGGTACGATTGCAGTAGGTCTTTTCGCAACAGACAAAGCCCCTGGTTTTGCGATTGCACAAAACGGCGGTGCAAGCGGTATCTGCAATACCGGACTTTTCTACGGAGGCGGTTTTGAACTCCTCGGCAAACAGTTACTCGGCATCGTTGCAGTAGCTTCATGGACAGCTGTAACAATGTTCTGTGTATTTCAGATTATCAAACATACAATCGGTCTGAGGGCTACAAAACAGGAAGAAATCCTCGGTCTTGACATTACTGAACACGGTCTCGTATCTTCTTACGCCGACTTTGCACCGGCAATGAGTGAAGCAATGCTCGGTTATACAGAAGACGACGCAAAAAGCGTTACAAGAGTATCTGTTGAAAAAGCTGTTGAGGTTGAAAGTTATATAGCACCTTCGATTGACAGCAACCACCCGAAAATGACAAAAATTGTTGTAGTATTCAAACAGCAGAAATTACAGGAATTTATTTCCGCTATGGAAAAAATCGGCGTAACCGGTATCACAGTAACACACGTTCTCGGTTGCGGTACTCAGAAAGGTCAGACGGAATATTATCGTGGTGCTAAAATAGAAGTTAATCTGCTCCCGAAAGTAAAAGCTGAAATTGCAGTATGTGCAGTACCGGTAAACAGGGTAATTGATGCAACACGTTCCGCACTTTATACCGGACATATTGGTGACGGTAAAATATTTATTTACGATATTGAGAACGTTATCAAAGTACGTACAGGTGCAACTGGTCTCGAAGCACTCAGGGATGAAGAGGAATAATAATCATGAAATATATATTTGTAACAGGCGGAGTAGTTTCAGGACTTGGAAAAGGTATAACTTCCGCATCACTCGGAAGACTTCTCAAACAGCGTGGCTATAAAGTAACAATACAGAAATTCGACCCATATATTAATGTTGACCCTGGCACAATGTCACCATATCAGCACGGAGAAGTTTTCGTTACTGACGACGGTGCGGAAGCTGATTTGGATTTGGGTCATTACGAAAGATTTGTTGACGAAAATCTTTCCGTCAACTCAAATGTGACTACTGGTAAAATTTACTGGAATGTCATTAATAAAGAACGCCGTGGGGATTATCTGGGCGGTACTGTACAGGTGATTCCCCACATCACCAATGAAATCAAAGACAAGGTTTACAGTGCAGGCAGAGATGCTGATGCTGATATAGTTATCACGGAAATCGGCGGTACCGTCGGTGACATTGAATCAACGCCTTTTCTTGAGGCTATCAGACAGGTAGGAACGGAGCAGGGCAGAAACAATGTAGCATACATTCACGTAACCCTTGTACCTTATATCGCAGGTTCTGAGGAACTCAAATCAAAACCCACACAACATTCTACAAAAGAACTCTTGTCAATCGGCATACAACCTGATATAATAGTGCTTAGGAGTGAAAAACGTATTCCTGATGATATGCGTGACAAAATTGCTTTATTCTGCAACATAAGGAAAGAGGACGTTATTCAGAATCTTACAGCTTCGTCATTGTATGAAGTGCCTTTGTGGCTGGAAGAAGAAGGACTTGCAAAATCAGTATGTTATCATCTCGGAATTGAGGACAGAACTCCCGACCTTACGGAATGGGCTGAAATGGTTCACCGTGCTGAAAACGCTCACAAAAAAGTAAAGATTGCACTTGTCGGAAAATACGTTATGTTGCACGATGCTTACTTGTCGGTTGCAGAAGCTTTACATCACGGCGGTATTGCAAACGATGCAACCGTTGAAATAAAGTGGGTGAACTCTGAGGAAGTCACTCCCGAAAATGTTTCAGAAGTCTTTGCGGACTGCAACGGAATAATCGTTCCGGGGGGATTCGGAAAAAGAGGTATTGACGGTATGATTGAATCAATCCGTTATGCACGTGAAAATAATGTTCCATTTTTCGGAATATGCCTCGGTATGCAAATGGCAGTGGTTGAGTTTGCACGGAACGTTATGGGGATTACAGATGCTGATTCCTCGGAGTTTTCAGATACTGCAAATCCTGTTATAGACATCATGGAAAATCAGAAAAACATCTCTCAGAAAGGCGGTACAATGCGTCTGGGACTTTATCCGTGCAGACTTGCGGAAAATTCAAAGTGCGGGGAAATTTACGGCGAAGAGCTTATATATGAACGTCACCGTCACCGCTGGGAGTTTAACAACGCATATCGCAGACAGGCAGTTGAAAAAGGTCTGAGAATCGCAGGAATTTCACCAGACGAAAGACTTGTTGAAATCGTGGAATTTCCTGAAAACCGCTGGTTTATAGGAGTACAGTTTCACCCTGAATTTAAGTCACGACCGAACAAACCGCATAAATTATTTGCGGATTTCATAAAAGCGTCAATAAATCAATAAACGGAGGTATTTAATTATGGAAAAGGTACAGGATTATTTCGGAAGTATGGTCTTTGACGAAAGAGTAATGAAAGGTGTTCTTTCCGAAAAGGTCTATAAGTCACTTAAAAGAACTATAGACAGAGGAGTACCGCTTGACATCACTGTAGCTAATGCCGTAGCTTCTGCAATGAAAGACTGGGCAGTTGAAAAGGGGGCTACACATTACACACATTGGTTTCAGCCTGAGACCGGCGTAACTGCTGAAAAGCACGACAGCTTCATAAATCCTGCTCCCGACGGTCGTGTTATTATGGAGTTTTCAGGAAAGGAACTCGTCAAGGGTGAGCCCGATGCATCATCATTTCCGTCAGGTGGTCTGAGAGCTACTTTCGAGGCAAGAGGTTACACAGCTTGGGACCCGACTTCTTACGCATTTATCAAGGACGGTACACTTTATATCCCTACTGCTTTCTGTTCATATACAGGTGAAGCTCTCGACAAGAAAGTGCCATTGTTGCGTTCAATGGACGCTCTCAATGTTCAGGCTCTCAGGATTCTGAAACTTTTCGGAAATAATGATGTCCGTTGCGTAAAGACTTCCGTAGGTCCGGAGCAGGAATATTTCCTCATTCCTAAGGAACTTTACGAAAAAAGAAAAGACCTCATTATGACGGGCAGAACGCTTTTCGGTGCAATGCCTCCGAAAGGTCAGGAAATGGAAGACCATTATTTCGGCTCAATAAAGCCGAGAGTTGCGGAATACATGGCAGACCTTGACAAAGAACTCTGGAAACTGGGTATTCTTGCAAAGACTAAACACAACGAGGTTGCACCGGCACAGCACGAACTTGCTCCTATTTACAGAACTACAAATATCGCTGCCGACAACAATCAGCTTACTATGGAAGTAATGCAGAAAGTCGCTCAGAAACACGGACTTGTTTGTCTGCTTCACGAAAAGCCTTTTGACGGCGTAAACGGTTCAGGTAAACATAACAACTGGTCTATTTCTACAGATACAGGCGTGAATCTTCTTACCCCCGGTGAAACTCCTTACGAAAACGCACAGTTTTTGCTTTTCCTTTCAGCAGTAATCAAGGCTGTTGACGACTATCAGGATTTACTCCGTCTTTCCGTTGCAACAGCAGGAAACGACCACCGTCTCGGAGCAAATGAAGCACCTCCGGCAATTATTTCAATCTTCCTTGGCGACGAACTTTCCGGCGTTCTTGATGCTATCGAAAACGATACTCCTTACGACGGCGGACAAAAACAGACTATGCAGTTTGGCGTAAGCGTTCTGCCTGAATTCAGCAAGGATACTACAGACCGCAACAGAACTTCACCTTTTGCGTTTACAGGAAATAAATTTGAATTCAGAATGCTCGGCTCTTCCAACAGTATTTCATGTGCAAACATTCACCTTAACGCAAGTGTTGCAGAAGTTTTGAAACAGTTTGCAGACATTCTTGAAAAAGCTGACGACTTCAATTCCGCACTCTACGACCTTGTAAGAGATACTATAAAAGCACACAAGAGAATTATTTTCAACGGAAACGGCTACGACGACAGCTGGGTTGCAGAAGCTGAAAAGAGAGGTCTTTCAAATCTCAAGACAACCGCTGACGCTATGCCGAAACTTCTTGACGAAAAGAACGTAAAAATGCTTACATCTCACGGTATTTTCACGGAAAGCGAATTACATTCAAGATGTGAAATCATGCTTGAAAACTACACAAAGACCGTAAATATAGAAGCACTGACTATGATTGATATGGCAAGAAAACAGATACTTCCGGCACTCTCGAAGTTTACGGGTGATGTTTCCGCAAATGCAAAGGCAAAGGAAGGTTTCGGAAAATCAAAATATGAAAAGTGCATAGTTGAAAGACTTTCGGGTCTTATGGACGACATCTGCGAGGCTGTAGGTGAGCTTGAAACTGCTGTTGAAGACCTTGAAGATATTAACAGTGCTATCGAGGCTTCCTCATTCGTGAGAGATGAAGTTCTTCCGAAAATGGACGCACTCCGTAAACCTGTTGACAATGCTGAACAGATTACTGCTGAAGAATACTGGCCTTTCCCCACTTACGACAAACTTCTTTTCGGTATGAGATAATAAATAAACTGTTTACTCTGTAGACAAAAAATCCCTCATTTTTTCAGGTGGGGGATTTTTTTACATATTGACTTTTTCTGTGAAAAATAATATAATAAATTTTATAAATCTAAACTGTAAATCGGAGGTAAATATGAAGTACGGACTTGTTATGGAGGGCGGTGCAATGCGTGGAATGTTCACCGCAGGCGTGATAGATGTTTTTATGGAAAACGGTATAGAACCGGACGGAGCTGTCGGAGTGTCGGCAGGAGGGGCTTTCGGTTGCAACTATAAATCACACCAGCCACGACGTGTTATACGTTATAATACGAGGTTCTGCCGTGATAAACGTTATTGTAGTATGTGGTCATTTTTGAAAACAGGGGATATTTTCGGAGCGAATTTCTGTTACCACGAAATTCCAGAAAAACTGGATATTTTTGATACTGAAACTTTCAGAAATTCACCTATGGAATTTTATGTGGTATGTACGGACGTTGAGACAGGCAAACCTGTATATCACAGAATGATGAAAGTTGACTATGATGAACTTGAATGGATGAGGGCATCTGCTTCAATGCCGGTGGTTTCAAGGATTGTGGAAGTAGGCGGAAAGAAACTTCTTGACGGTGGGATTTCCGATTCAATACCGCTGAAATTTATGAAAAAAGCAGGTTACGACAGAAATATTGTTATACTCACTCAGCCGAGAGGTTTTGTTAAACCGCCGAGCAGTATGGCACGTCGATTCAGACCGTTGCTACGTAAGTACCCTAATCTCATAAACGCTATGAATAACCGTCACAAGATGTACAACGCTGAATTGAAATATATTCGATGTGAGGAGCAGGCAGGAAAAGCGTTGGTTATTGCACCGCCTGAAAAGTTGCCGGTGGGTCATATCGAACATAATCCCGATGTACTCCGTGAAGTGTACCGTATCGGCAGGAATACTGCAAACAAATATATTGATAAAGTAAAAACTTTTATATCTGAATGAGGAACGTAATATGTCATTTGATTTGGAAATTCTTGTTGAGGGAAGAAAACATCTTAAAACGTCAGTAATAGAAAATATAAGAATTGAAGTAAACTCACAGTATGGTGGTAGAAATCGTTATGGAAGCACTTTCGTATATATGACAGAAAGACGTGGTTCGTGGTGCAGTCTTTTTGAAACAGACTTAAATAACAGGTGTTTCAGTGCGTACAATATTGCCAAAATAAAAATTATTGACAAATCAAAAATAAATTATCCTTTCTGGGAAGATGACAGAGATGGTATGTATGTACTGAATATCCGTCCCGAATACGAACATTCTTTTAAAAGCGTAATGAAACATTTACAGACCTCCTCGCCGAAAAAAAGAATAATGTTTCTGCCACGGTTGCAAGGAGGTGAACACAATAACGTATGCGGAGTTATAACGCTTGACAAGTTTTTTGAACTTCTTGAAAACGACAAAATTCTGTTCAATATCGTTTATATAATTCAGGATTAGTCTACAAAAAAATCCGGCAGACTTTTTACATCTGTCGGAAAATTTTTTATTTCATAGCTTTTTTGATAGCGTCGAGGAGTTCTTCGTAAGTCTCGAAAGCAGGGAGCTGAGGATAGTCAGCCTTGATTTTTTCGGTACTTCTGAAAAGGAAACCTGCCTTGCTGTTGAGAATCATTCCCAAATCGTTGTAACTGTCACCGCTTGCGATAGTTTCGTAACCGATTGACTGAAGTGCTTTTACAGTTGTAAGTTTTGACTTTTCGCAACGCATCTTGAAACCCGTAATTTCGCCGTTTTCGGCTACCTCAAGGGAGTTGCAGAAGATAGTCGGCATACCGAGTTTTTTCATAAGGGGAGAAGCAAATTCGCTAAATGTATCACTGATAATGATTACCTGACAGAGTGAACGGAGTTCGTCAAGAAATTCCTTAGCCCCTTCCATAGGGTCAATTTTTGCGATAGTTTCCTGAATTTCCCTGAGACCGAGACCGTGTTCTTTAAGAACGCCTAAACGCCAGTTCATAAGTTTGTCGTAATCAGGTTCGTCACGAGTAGTTTTTTTGAGTTCGGGAATACCGCTTGCTTCTGCGAATGCAATCCATATTTCAGGAACAAGTACGCCCTCTAAATCAAGACAAGTAATATACATTGTTTTTTTAATCTCCTTTATTATTGAATATTTTAATAATCAAGCCAGCATTTGTAATGATTTGAACCGTCGGCAACAAGTCGGATTTTTTTAATTCCGTTGGAAGAAGTAAGATTAAACTTTTCAATAAGCCAGTTTTTCAAATCGTCCTGAGGAATATATGGCGAATGATATATAACAGCAATACCATTTTTTATTTCCGTTCTTCCTCTGGGATAATAGTCAAAAGATTTACCGTGAGTTGTTTTTTTAGGAAGAGTGTTCCATACTTTTTTATGGTTATAGTTATCTGAATGTTCTGCTGACATAGTGGATAGAATTTCAAAATCAGAATCATTGATATTGCCGTTTATGTCGCAAGGTATCAGGAAGTATAAATCAGAACTATAAACATTATCAATATCAGTTATCCAAAAAATTCCTTTGTACAGACGGTTTTGTTTAATCAGTATTTCAGACATTTAAAAAATACTTCTTTCTGAAAAATTTACGAATCTATTATACCATATCTTCCTGAAGATGTCAAGTTATTTTACAAGAATTTTTCTAATCATAACCATATCGAAAGAATCAACCGCACTGTCTCCGGAGAGGTCTGCAACTCTGAATTGTTTTTCTGTGAAAGTCTGCGAACCGAGTATATATTTTTCCATGAGTACAAGGTCTGCAACGTTTACTTTACCGTCTGAATTAATGTCGCCTTTTATTTCGTCAGCACCCACTATTTCTGAAACTGTAAGTACAGGTATTTCAGAAGTCACGCCGTTTGCAGTAACCTTTACTGAATATTTACCTGTTGAATTTTCGTCAGCATTGGAAATCTGATATTCAGCACCGTCAGCACCTTTGATTTCCTTTCCGTCAAGATACCACTGATACTTAGCATCTGATACAGAAACTTCAGGACGTACTGTATAACTGTCTCCTTTGGAAAGTCTTATTTCATATGGTGCGGAGTATACAGGGAAGTTCGACGGTACAATACATTCACCGCTTTTTAAGTCACCTGAATTTACCCATTCGTGAGCTTCGTCCTGTACGAATACACGGACAGATTTCAGTTTAGTACCTGCATTTACTCCCATAACGTCACCGAAAGCTATTTTGAATTCTGCAATATTGCCGTTTACAGTAAGCGTTATACCATCATGATTACCCTGATTGTAATAAATCCAGCCTGCCGACTGTTTGTAGTACCAGTATGAAGTTTCTGTATCTTCGTTTTCAACACGGATATTCCATACAGGTTTTTCAGCGTTATTCGGAATATCTGCCATTATATACATATACTTATCATCTGCTGTAAGATAGAGTTTTTTGTCACCGTCTTCCGCTATCAACATATCTTCCGTCCATTCGTAAGGGGAAGTTATAAGACCGTCAGCAGTAGTGTGTCCGTTTATGCTGTACATTCTGCCGGAATCTTCGTCAGGCTGATTTCCCGTCTGATAGAATCCGTTGTCCGAGCTGTGAGTATCGCTTTCAGTAACCGTGAAACTTCCAATATAGTTAGCACCGAGTGAGGCGTTCCATACATCTTCGTTTGCAAACTGCACCGACCTTAAATTCAACTGTTCAACGGTATTGTTTCCGCAAGTGATTTTCAGATAAGCATTCCAGTCACCAGTGGGCAGACTGTCAGGAAGATTAAGCTCCAGTAATTCTTCCGACGTTGTACATGAATACCATTCGTTTGAGTTTACGTTTACAGGAGTACGGACAAAATTTCCGTTCTGTTCGAGAATTATTTCTACTTTCTGTTCGGGAATCGGATTTGCAAAACCTGTATTTTCAATATTGAAGTGCAGGTCAAGAGTTCCGCCCTGTTCGACTGTTTCCGAAATTTCCGATTTTCTGAGAACAAATCTGTAACCTATATGGTCTCTTATAAACTGGAAAACGTTCTGACCGTAATATGCTGAATTGTCAACGTTTTCAACGTCATATTGTTTGCCGAAAGTATAGTCTTTGTACAACTGGAATATATTTCCGTTTATATAACTTAGGTGTGTTTTGTACATTTCGGGGACGGCGTTTTCAGGAAGATAAGTGTCATATTTTTTCGCCCAGTCGAGATTGCCCGAAAATTCACCGCCGTAATATGAAGTGAGAGTCTGTTTTGCAAGCCATTCGATTTCAATGGGACGGTTTGCGAAAGTGCCTAAATCTGAATCGCTTCCCATATATCCGTCATTATAGAGACCTACACGGAGTTCCTCTCCGGAAGATTCATAGTCAGCAAGGTCTTTACGTTCAATTCCTACCCATTTTGCAAAGATGTCAGGAGTACGCACGGTTACAGGAATCGGAGACGGTACACATTCAAGCATAGCGTCAAGGACTTTTGCCTTGTCCTCAACTGAAGTATATTTACCGCCATGCTGTTCGCCCCACTTGCCTACAAAACCGCTTTCCACGTAAGCTATAATATCCTTGTAATCCTCAAGAATACCGCTGTCTTTAATCTGCTGTATGTGGTCAAGCACCTTATCGAAAGTTGCCGGTTCAGGTTTGTCCTTGCCGTTTGCATCGTAACGGAATCTCAGTGCAACCATACAACCGTTTTTACGGCAGTTTTCAAGTGTAGTACGCCACGCACTGAAAAAAGTCTCGTCAAGGTCGTAGTCCACGCCGTCAATATAAGTGCCATCGTCATTTGTAGTACCGTTCACACCGCAAGAAAACGCTCCTATATCTATAAAGAATAATACAAGACTTCCTGTAGGGCTGTAGGTAGGAGTATTGTTTGGTTTGCAGTTAGCCCAGCAGGTTGTAGTGTAACCCATAGCAGGATTGTTAATAGTGCCGACTTTTTCCGTATAGGAAATTCCGCTGTCTTTGAGGGTTATTTCCGCACTTGCAGGAACGCTTGCCATTCCGGCAATCATTACCGGAACGCTTACAGCAGAAATGATTTTGCTGAATGTTTTCATAATAAAAAACCTCCTTGTTGATATAAAATAATTTCAATATAATTTTATCATATTTCCACAGAAAATACAAGAAATTTTTTGAAATTTTTTCTTGACATTTTCAAAATCGGGTGCTATAATATAAATTGCATACAGTGAATATGTGTAAGTAGTCAGTAAAAAAGACGTATTCAGAGAGTACTGTTCCGTCGGCTGTGAGAACGTACAACGTTTTTACTGGTGAATTTCAGCATAGGAGTATTTCTGCGGAAACCTTTTAAGGACTAAGCAGAAGTGTCAGCGTTCACGTCCAAACGCAAAGAGTGCAGGGGAATTTTATATTTCTTCTGAATATGGGTGGTACCACGGGTTTATATAATACTCGTCCCATTTTATCGGGGACGGGTGTTTTTTTGTCTCCGAAATAATACGAAAGGAAAGTAACAAAATGTCAGAAAAAATGAACGAAATCAGACAGGCTTTTTCCGAAAAACTCAGGAACGCTTTGAATGCTCAGGCACTTGAGGAAATCCGTATTGAGTACCTCGGAAAAAAAGGGGCTGTCACAGGACTTATGAAGACTATGAAAGACCTTTCCAATGAAGAAAAGAAATCTTTCGGTCAGCAGGTGAACGTCCTGAAAAACGAAATAACAGAAGCTATCGCAAAGAAAGTTGAACAGATTAAACAGAAAGAACTTGAAATCGAAATCAACTCAATGCCGGAATTTGACGTATCAGCACCACCGGTACTTGAAAGAGGTTCATATCACCCGATTACTCTTGTACAGAGAGAGTGCGAAAGAATATTCAGCTCAATGGGATTCAATATTGAAGACTACAGCGAAATTGTTACCGATTATGAATGTTTTGAGGCTGTGAACATTCCGAAACATCACCCAGCAAGAGATATGCAGGATACCTATTATCTGACTAACGGTCAGCTCCTGAAATCTCATACTTCCGCCGCTCAGAACGCTATATACAGAAAGTACCGTAAGGCACTTGTTGAAGAGGGCAAACCTATTAAAGCTATTTTCCCCGGACGTTGTTTCAGAAACGAGGCTACTGACGCTTGCCACGAAAATACCTTTTTCCAGATGGAAGGCGTTATGGTTGACAGAAACATTTCGATTTCTAACCTCATCTTCTTTATGAAGACTATGCTTTCAGAAGTTTTTCAGAAAGATATAAAAGTAAGATTAAGACCAGGATTTTTCCCGTTTGTAGAACCTGGATTCGAGCTTGATATAAGCTGTCTGATATGCGGAGGAGAGGGCTGTCCGTCGTGTAAGCAAAGCGGTTGGTTGGAACTCTGTCCTTGCGGAATGATTCACCCTGAAGTACTCAGAGCAGGCGGTATTGACCCCGAAGAATATACCGGTTTTGCTTTCGGTCTCGGAATGACACGTCTTGCAATGATGAAGTATGGTATCAAGGATATCCGTGACCTCAACAGCGGTAATTTAAAGAGCCTGTCGCAGTTCACGGCAGAATGAAGAAAGGAGAGTTAATAAAATGTTTTTATCAATGAACTGGATTTCGGAATTTGTTGATTTCAGCGGACTTGACAAACTTGCACTTATACACCAGTTTTCACTGTCGACCGCAGAAGTGGAAAACGAAATTTTTATGAAAGGCAGTGACATTTCCGGAATAATAGTTGCTGAAATAAAGTCAGTAGATGAACACCCCGATTCAAAGAAACTTCATCTTCTGAAAGTAGATGCAGGCAGGGAAGAACTTGTTGACGTTGTGTGCGGTGCACCTAATGTAAAGGTCGGTATGAAAACAGCGTTTGCACAGGTAGGGGCAAAAATCGGCGATATAACTATTTCACCACGTAAACTTGCAGGATATACTTCATATGGTATGTGCTGTTCAGAAGCTGAAATAGGTCTCAGTGACGACAACAGCGGTATTATGGAAATCACTGACGATATTCCGAATGGTACAGACCTTAAGGAAGCATATCAGATTGAAGATATTGTATTTGAGGTTGACAACAAGTCACTGACAAACCGTCCTGACTTATGGGGACATTATGGTATAGCAAGGGAATTTTCCGCACTTACAGGCAGACCTCTCAGACCTCTTGAAACCGTTGATTTAAGTCAGTTTGATAGTTTACCGCAGATTGACATGAAGATTTTAGACCCTCTCTGTCAGCGTTATTCTTGCTTGCAGGTTGATAATATCAAGAGGAATGTAAGTCCGGTAAATATGCGTGTACGTCTTTACTACTGCGGAATGAGAGCGATAAATTTCCTCGCAGACCTTACTAACTACCTTATGCTTGAAATGGGTCAGCCTATGCACGCATTCGATTCAAGAAAAGTGAGCAGTATAAGAATAAGACGTTTTGATAAGCCTTTTGTTTTCCAGACTCTTGACAAAGTTGAAAGAAATATCGACGAAAACACTCTTATGATTTGCAACGGTGACAATCCTGTTGCGATTGCGGGAATTATGGGAGGACTTGATTCTGAGATAGTCGAAGATACAACAGCACTCACTCTTGAATCAGCAACTTTTGATGCTGTTTCAATCAGAAAGTCAAGCGTGAGACTTGCACACCGTACAGACGCTTCAATGAGATATGAAAAGTGCCTTGACCCTGAAATGACGGTTACAGCTATCGGACGTTTCGTGAAACTCATGCTTGATTCAGACCCTGATTCCAAAGTAATATCTTCACTCACTGACGAGTACGCCTATAAATATCCTGAAATATCTTTCGATTTTACAAAGGCTTTTGTTGACAGGTACACGGGAATAGAGATTTCAAACGATACTATCATTAAAACCCTTGATTCACTCGGTTTCGGAATATCTGAAAAAGACAATGTATTTTCGGTAAAAATACCGTCATGGCGTGCAACAAAGGACATCACAATGAAAGCCGATATTATCGAGGAAATCACACGTATTTACGGTTATGACAATTTCGACATTAATACAGCCACGGCACCTTTATATCCTGTACGTACTGAGGTTGAAAAAAGCGTTGAGGACAGAATAAAGGATTTGCTTGTACAGAAGTACAATCTGCACGAAGTACATTCTTACGTATGGGTGTACAATGACGAGTACAAGGCTCTGGGAATAGAGATTGAGGATAATGTTCGTCTCGTCAACGCTACCAATCCGAATATTGAAATAATACGTCGTTCAATAGTACCCACACAACTTTGTCAGGTTAAGTATAACACTGATTTTGCGACAGATTTCGGAATTTTTGAAATCGGAAGAACTGCCGACGGAGTTAATCCTGAAACAAACCTCTGCAACGAACACAAGAAACTTTGTATAACGCTTTTCAGCAAGAGCAGGAGCGTTGAGGAAGTATATATGCAACTCCGTGACATTATTGCAGTCATTGCCGACGATATAAAGCATACCGGAATAAGTTTCAGAAAAATGGAAGCCGTTCATTCTTACCAGCACCCTCGCAACCTTAACGCTGTCATTTGCGGTGAAAAGGAAATCGGTGAAATAGGTATCGTTTATCCGACAATTTCAAAGAAGATTGACAAAAAGGCTTCAATAGTATACGCTGAAATTGACGTTGCAGATTTTGCGGAAGTAGTTTCAGACAGCATTGTATATGACGAGCCTTCAAAATATCCCGAAATGGAAATAGACCTCACATTCATGGCTGATAAGTTTGAGACAATAGGACAGACAATCAAAAATGTAGATTCTCCGCTTGTAAAGAAAGTAAGTCTCGCCGGAGCTTATACCGACAATTCAGGAAAATCAATCACTGTGAGAATACTCTTCTCCGACAAGAGCCGTACTCTTACACGTGAGGAAGTTTCAGCAGTAACCGACAGAATTATTTCAGACCTCAAAGAAAAAGGAATCAACCTTAAAGCGTGAAAAATATATCCCCTTGTTCAGCGAACAGGGGGATTTTTCATCAGTCAGGAGTTTTCGGGGTTGACGTGTACCATTATATGTTTTATATCGGGGAAAAGATTTTCGACTGCTGAATGTACGTTTTCTGCTATTGAATGTGCTTCACTGAGTGAAATATTACCGTTGACGGAAATCTCAATATCGGCATAAATCCTGCTCCCGAAAACTCTCGTCCGGAGCAGGTCTATATTTTCAACGCCGTTCTGTCTCATAACACATTCACGGATATTGTTTTCGGTTTTTTCGTCGCATGAACGGTCAACCATTTTGTTTATAGCATCACTGAAAATCTCAATGGAGGCTTTTGCAATAAAAACGCATATCACAAGACTTGCTACGGGGTCGAGTACCGAAAAACCCATTCTTGCCCCTGCAATACCAATCAATGCACCTACTGAAGAAAGTGCGTCACTTCTGTGATGCCACGCATCTGCCATAAGTGCATCTGATTTCAGGGATTTTGCGTAATGGCGTGTGTACCAGAACATAGCTTCTTTTGCAATTATTGATATTCCGGCGGAAACAAGTGCGAGAGTTTCAGGGATTTCAAGATTTTCAACGTTTCCTGCCGATATATTCCTGATAGCGTCAGCACCTATGAAAAGCCCTGTAATCAGAAGTATTACCGCAAGCACTATTGCAGATACACATTCCAGACGTTCATGACCGTATGGGTGTTCTTTATCCTCAGCTTTTGCGGAAATCCTTATTCCGATTATTACTATTATACTGCTGAATACGTCGGAAGCAGAATGTACGGCGTCACTTACCATAGCACCGGAATGTGCAGTTATTCCTGCAAAAAGTTTGAATACCGAAAGTATAAGGTTTCCGGCAATGCTTACTGCTGAAACCTTTACAGCAGTTTTTTCAAAATGTTCCATAAAGCCCCCTGATAAATTTAATCAGTTCTGATTTGCGAATATAGTATTTATAATGCCCTGATAGAAGTACGCTGATTCACTTGCAAAATTAAAACCATGGTCTGACGGATTCTGAATCTGCATTACTACTATGTATGAACCATTCTGAGAATAATTTGTATAGTCGTAATTTCCGTCAGCGTTGTCATTCATGTTTCTGAGACAACCTGTTATGTAAAGGAAATCTCCTGTCCACGTTTCCGCTGTACCTGTTTTTGCATAGAAAGAGAAGTTTTCCGGAACGTACACTCCGAGACCGGAAGCAACGCCTTTCATACCGTCAAGAAGATTCTGTCTGTATTCTTCCGGAATAGTTGCTATCACTTCATTCGGCTCAGAACCGCTTTCAAGTATTTTATCGGGATTGTTTGTATCAACGACTTTTTCAAGTACAAAAGGTCTCACCATATCGCCGAAAACTGCTTCACGCCCGAGAGTAGCAAGGTACACAGGGCAGGTCAGTATATATGACTGTCCGAAAGCACTTCTTCTTAGGTCGTCGTTGCAGTTTATTTCTATATTGTTTTCGATATTGCCGAAATCGCACTGAATATCCGTGACAAAGTGGAATATTTCGTCAAGGTCTTTCAGAACGTCGTCTTTACCTATTTCGTCAAAAGCTTTTGCGAAAAATATATTACTCGAATTTATGAACGCCGAATACAGACTTCTTTCTACAGGATAATTGTAACTTCTGTCGTGGTCCCAGTTCACAATAGTAGCACCGGAATCAGTCCATTCACCCTCGTCCCATAACGAATATATACCGTGTTTGTCTGAAATAACTTCCGACATAATCTTGAAACACGAGCCAGGTTCAGCATTCTGAAAAGCCTTGTTTCCGCATAATCCCCAGGCAAGTTCCTCATCATATTCAGTTTCTGTTATTGCCGACGGGTCATATGACGGATATGAAACCTGTGAGAGTATAGAGCCGTCTGTTCGCATTACGACTACAGACCCTATCAGATTATTGTCAGCCATATAACTGTAGAGAGCATTCTGCACGTCGGAGTCAATAGTAATCTGAATTGATTTTCCGGTATCGGAATTATCAACAGGGTCGCTGAGTATATCTTCAAAGCAAAGGTCGTAACCGGCAGACATTTCAGTTATTATGTTTGCAAAAGGTACTGCATATTCTTCACTGTAAATTCTTTTACTGATTTTTTCGGTGACAGGTTCAGAATATACAAGCAGATTGCCGTTAGTATCGTAAATATTTCCTTTTACAACCGGCGGAGGAGGTTCAGTAGTCGGAACGGTTTCTTCTTCTGTAGTTGTTTCGGTAGGGGGTTCAGTTACAGAAGTAGTTGTTTCTTCCGTAACGGTTGTTGTTTCCGTAACAGTGTTTACAGGATTGAAAGCAGGTATATTGTTTTCTGTACTATCAGAACAAGAAACCAATGTCATAAACGAAAGCATAAGTATAATTATTTTTTTGTTGACAGTCATATGTATTTCCTTTCTTTTTTCTTTTATTTAAATTATATCCCTTAAAATGTGTTATGTCAACAAAAAATGGTTATATTCTCCAAACTTTCACTATAAATTCATAAATCGGGGGATACGAATTATATCCCCCGAAATATTATTGATTTTTAATTTCCTTATTATCTTCTTCTTCCGCAGTTTGCGTCAAATGCGGGGTTGCAGGCATAGAAGTTTTTAGGATTGAGATTATCCTGAGTTATGCGGAGTGCCTCTCCGAAACGCTGGTAATGAACGACTTCCCTTTGTCTCAGAAAACGTATCGGGTCACGCACATCAGGGTCGTCAGCCATACGGAGAATGTTGTCATAAGTTGTACGGGCTTTCTGTTCAGCTGCCATATTTTCGTGGAGGTCTGTAATCACGTCACCTTTGCACTGGAAATAAGCCGCTGTAAACGGTGTGCCGGAAGCAGCTATTGGATATACGCCTGTTGTATGGTCTACAAAATACGTGTCAAAACCGCTTTCTTTAATCTGGTCAATAGTAAGGTTACGTGTAAGCTGATATATTATTGCGGAAATCATTTCGACGTGTGCAAGTTCTTCCGTACCTACATCGGTTAGGGTAATGTTCCGTAGTGCTGAAAACGGCTGTAAATCGGAATTTATTGGACTTGTTGTCGATGCAATAAAAACAGCGGACAAGCCTGTAAGATATGGCAAAAATAATAAATACAGCTATACCGATAAGCCCAAACAAATTGGACAAGGTATCGAACGAACTGTCAATATTTATTGTGCTTTATCTCATTCGTAGCAAAAATTGTAAATCAATATCAGAAATTCATTAGTAAAAATGTGATTTGCTATTGATTTTTCGTTGCAATTATTGTATAATAAGAGTAAGAGGTGATTGCTTTATGTATCTGAAACGTAAGATTGACGGTTTTCTTACTGAATGGAAAGCGAGTGCAGACCGCAAACCGCTTATTGTCAAAGGTTCACGGCAAGTCGGTAAAACTGCATCTATACGCAAGTTTGCAGAGAAAAACTATACAAGCGTGATTGAGATAAATTTTGTCGAAGAACCAAAATACGAGATGATTATTTCTGATGGCTACAAGACTTCTGACATTATCAAGAATATATCACTTATAGACCCATCAAAGCGATTCATAGAGAGCGAAACATTGATATTTTTCGATGAGATTCAGAAGTTCCCCGATATTGCAACTTCCCTGAAATTTTTCAAGGAAGACGGGCGGTTCGATGTTATTTGTAGTGGCTCAATGCTTGGTATCAACTACCAAAAAATCGAGAGCAACAGTGTAGGCTATAAGACTGATTTTACTATGTATTCTATGGATTTTGAGGAATTTATCTGGGCAAAGGGATATGATAATTCTTTTGTGGATAATCTTTTAATTCACATGAAAGAGATGAAACCATTTAACGATTTGGAGCTGAATATCGGGCATTCTATGTTCCTTGATTACTGTGTGCTTGGCGGAATGCCTGCCGTTGTGCGTGACTATATCGAAAAGGGAACGTTTGAGGGTTCACTCGAAACGCAGCGACAGCTTATTGCGGACTACAAAGAGGATATTCGCAAGTATGCGGAGGGACTTGACCAGACACGTATTTTGAACGTTTTCAATCATATTGCCCCACAGCTTGCAAAGGAAAATAAGAAGTTTCAGATTTCCAAAGTTGCATCGGGAGCAAGATTCAAGGACTATCGTGGCTGTATTGAATGGCTTATCGATGCAGGTATGGTAAATGTGTGCTACTGTATGAATTTCCCTGAACTTCCGTTGAAAGGCAACTATATTGAAGATAAGTATAAGCTGTACTTTGCCGATACGGGACTTCTTGTGTCAATGCTTGATGACGAATCGCAGGACGATTTGAGAGCTAATAAAAATCTTGGTGTATATAAAGGAGCATTGTATGAAAATATTGTCGCTGAGGCACTTGCGAAAAGCGGTTATGGCTTATACTACTATAAAAGAGATGACTCTGTACTGGAGCAGGATTTCTTTGTACGCACTGCCAATAACCTGATACCTGTTGAAGTCAAAGCTACAAACGGAAGGGCTAAGTCACTCAGAACGCTTATAAGTTCTGAACGCTATCCCGATATTAATTACGGAATAAAGTTCACTGGTGGAAATATAGGCTACAGCGAGGATATATACACATTCCCGTATTTCTGTGCTTTTTTGCTGAAACGATACTTGAAGAAATAAAAAACAGGGCAACGTTTTATTATTAACGTTGCCTTATTTTTTCATAGCATTAATTATACTTTCGATATTTGCACCAGTAACATTTCTTTCAAGTGTAAAGCTGAATGTTATATGCCTGTTCTTCACATGGATTTTTATTTTACCTTTCACTTGCTTCAACTCTTAAATAGTGATGTGCAAGCAATAAAAATTCTTTAGGGTCTGTTATAATCTTTCTTTTTCTGTCATTAATAACCTTGACAGCAAAATCATCACCGAAATTCATAGCGTGATGTAGACATACTGTTATATCTCTGTCTTCGGCAATTTCAAGCAGATACTTTGCACAGTTGTCACCGCAGTTCGATATATTAAACATCTGTTTAGGCTGATTATATATCAATAAAAGAGTTTTTACTCCTGTAGAAAGTTCCGTTGAGCTGAAATTTCCGAAAACATCGTTTCTGATAGCATCTTCCCCTATAACTTCTGAATCATCAATATCAGCTATTATTTTTTTTGCAAATTCGCTTGTTATCCATGCTTTATCATACTGATTCTGATAGTATACATCAGTATTATATATTTCGTCTTTGTGACTACCGAAAAAAATTCTGAGCATCTTAACATCTCCTTTCAGTTTAGTATCACTGGTTTTAGTAATGTTTATGCATATTATAACACATCTGACAGAAAAAAGCAACAACAAAAAATCCCTGAAATACTGTCCGTATTGCAGGGATTTCTGATTTTTTATTATGAAATTTCAAGTTCATTTTTTAAACTTAATTTACTCTAAATATCCTTTAGGAGATTTACAATCAATAGCATCAACAGGCTTACTTGAATATACTTTATCCATAATCTGCAAATTAATTTTTGAACGCATATCAATTAATTCACATGAAGCTTTCAATAAATCAATTACTGCTGTAAAATCGTTGTTTTTCTTAGCCTGTTCAACTGCACCGTCAACAGCAGACACCGCACTGTCAAGGAGTTTTATGGTATACTGATGTTCATTATTTATAAGCATTTTATCAATTTCGTGCTTATTTTCAAGTACTTGCAGAAATACTTCTTTCTGTGCATTTATCTGAGCGAGTTCGGCTTTAAGCTGAGCTTTTATTGCAGCACGTTTGGTTTCTTCCTGCTGACGACACATATTATACTCTTTGACTGAATTTGTGACATTATTCACAACACTTGCTATGCCCGAAAATAAAGCAGAAAACGGGTCTGCATTTACAGTAATGTCCACAGGTTCTTTTTTACCATCAGCAGCATTGTCAACTTCTACATAGTCAACATCAATAATTTCTTTCTGCATATGCACAGTCTCCTCTCACCATAAAAGCTGTCTGTAATAAGCCTTATAAAAATCAGGATATGTTTTTCTCATTGTTTCGAGTGTTTTCAATGCACCTTCAGCAAGTTCGGTATTAGCTACATTTATTGCAGTTTCAAGAATTTTTATTGACATTGAAAAAATCTTATCATTATTCTCACGAAAATTCTGCCTGAATAATTCAGCCTTTTCACGATTCTGTATTAAATATGTACGGTATATTTCAGCCTGAGCACAGTATGTTTTACAAGCGACAATATCATTTATACTATTCAGGACTGCTTCGCTGTCAGAAACAGTCCTTTTTGTTATATCAAAAAAATCCATATCATTCTATAAGCCACGCACTGTCAGCAAGCGAGCTGTTTGTGTAAGAAATACGATTGTGAATTTCCTGATACTGCTGAGTAATCTGATAATTATTGTCAAGAAGCTGTGTTGTAAGAGAGTCAGCAATAAGTTTTGCAATTGTGCAGAGGCTTTCAACACGTTCTTTTTCAGAAGAAGTTACACCTTTTGCAGCTTTGCGGAATTTATCCATAAGCTGTTCAATCTGATTTTTTTCGTCACTGAGAAAATCAGGAATTGACCTCAGAGCATATTTTGCGTTTCTCAGCATTTCCCTTTTTGTCTTCATCTGTTCTTTAAATGCCTTTGCCTTGTTCATATTGGACTTTGCACCGTAATAATCCTCATATGAAACATCTCTGAACCAGTCTGAAATTTCAGGTACTACCCATGTATCAAGAGCCTTGTCCACACAGGTAAGCTGTTCAGATTGTGTAACTGCACATCTGTCAAGACTTGCAAAATCTATTGATGATATATTAACATCAATTGAGGACTGATTTATGCTTTTGAGAGTATCATTGATTTCTCTGAGTACCTGTTGTTTGTAGTTTACAAAATTTCTGACTTTATCGCCGACTTTAGAACATTCATAAACAAGGTCTCCATATGCTTCTTCATAGATACGCTGACCGTCACTTACATACTCTCTTGCTCTGTAATTCCAGTCAGCAATCTGCTGACGTTTTTCATAATTGTCTTCAGCTCTGCTTATAGGATTGTTGCTACCGAATATATCATTAAAAAATCCCATTGTTTTACCTCCATATATTAGTGGTCTTCAACAAACTGTGAACAGACTGAATCACTGCTGTCTGTCTTGAGATTACGTTTTGTACAGTAACCATAGTTATGGAAATTTCCGAAACTATCTTCATATTGACATTTAAAATACAGACATTCAACGCAGCTTTTTTCATCATATCTGCTTCTGCTTGCACCTCTGTCTTTAGGTCCACCCATAAGGTCAGTAAAAAATCCCATTCAACTCACCTCCTGTTCAATCAATATGTATTATGAGAACAAGTATAGCTTCCTGGTGCACTGATACTTTTGTTGTTGTATGTACACTTTCCTCCGAAAATACCGTCTTTGAAGTAGTCGCAGTCATAGCAACAGCCACTTGAATCATCTTTAAAATATGCACAAGCAGGAGTATCATACTCAACATCTCTATTCATTTTCTGACAATGTTCTGCATTTTCCCATCTCCACTTAGCTCCACAGTATACGCAATCTCCACAAGTTTTTGCCATAATTATTACTTCCTTTCAATTAAATAAATTTTATAAAAGTACTTAAAGTACTTTTTTCTATATTATAACACTTAAATTTCTGTTTGTCAACCCTTTAGACAATATTTTTTATACCCTAAATATATTTGAAGAAACATAGAATAAACGATACAATGGAGTAAATACTACCTTTATGGCAGAAAAGAGGCATACTATGAAAGAAAACCGTGAAACCATATCAGGCATTATCGGAGAACGAATCCGT
>JAIDUG010000039.1 GCA_029060305.1 Ruminococcus sp. | reverse complement strand
ATGCTGAAACTATGGTTATTATTTCACATCTGCACACCCTGTTAAAACGTTTTTAGCCTATTGGTACAAGTTCTTAAGTTCTGCAAACTTACTCGTCATATTTTCGGTGTTTTTGTTGGAATTGTTACAGAAAATAAATTCAATCATTTTGTTAATATAAAGATTCTGTCCTCAGCTTTTGCACAATTGAAAACTATACTCTGCAAAGCTTTCTTAAAATCGACAGTCAGTTTATAGAGTCTGCTTTCGGATTCGGCTTTATCACGATATCCGTTTTCCTGAGATATGAAATTCTGATAAATATCTTTGCGTTACTCACGGAAGAAAGTATCAACGGTATTTCTGTAAACCACAAGTTCGGCAATAACCGGCTGTAATTTTGATTCTATGCAGAAACGTATAGACTGCCATTCTCTGTACCAGTCTTTCCATATTTCTTCTGAGATTCCGTCAGTTTCACAGGAATTTTTCATTTCCTCATAGTAGGATATTTTGAATAAATTATATTTTTCAGTCCACTGATTCGGTGTCTCAACCGCCCATACAGCGTAATTATAATTTGCCTCGAAAAATTCTATTTTCTTCAATGCATGAAAATCCGGCACGTTCTTTCTTTTCACGCAGGGCAAGCTGATAAATAAAATCTTCACAGTTATCAATTGCATCAATTTGTGATTCAAGACTGTCAGCCTGTTTCTTGACATTAAGAATATTTGTCTGATAAGGATAACCAATGATGAAGATGATATATCTGTTTAAACTTTATAATCTTTCGGATTATCTTTCGGCAGAAAAAATATTACTGATTTAATAAATGAATATCTTATGGATAAATATTCTTATATAGCAGATGAGGTAATACAATCCAGAATTACAGGATATGTTTTATGGTGCAAAAATGGTACTTAAAAGGTAGATAAAATTCTTGATTCTGTCGGAATATGGAATAAGATAGTAAAAGCCATTTCAGATATGTTTGATCAATTGTATCTAAAGTCGTGATGACAGGCGGAACTTCAAAAATCCAGTATTTCAGGGATAAGATTGAAAAGTTATTGGACAAGGCTCAGATAGTCGGAGATTTGGAAGCAGATGATACTATTTATTGTTCTGTTTCTTCGGGAGCTTTAAACTTCGCAAAACAGGATAATATAACTATAAAAAACAGTTCTCCCATGTTTATCGGTATTGAGATTGGCAATGGCTTTGAAAAGGCTCTGAACCGTAATTCAATTTACAATGTTGCCGGAAAAAGAAAGCAGATTAGCAGAAACTGGTTAAATAAAAATAACTGGAAAATTAAATTATATCAGACTTTGGAATCTATAAGAGAATACGCAGATACAAATAATGAAAATATCCTTTATTCAGGATATATTCAGTTAAATAAGGAATTATATTCTAAAAACAAAGATGATATTATTATTCAGTTGAAATTTACGAGACAGGGAATAGTTACAACGACCGCTTGTGACGGTGACATCAGAAATATAATTGAAGATAATATTATTCTTAAATCGGAGGTAAAATATGAATGACATTACAAAAGAGCAAATACAGAAGCTCGAAAAAATCGGTATAGCAATTGCTGACAGTATATCAGCGGATTGTTACAGGATTTGCTTTACGAAAATAACTCTCTCGGAAATGAACTTGATGTACTCAATGAACGTAGTCGCAAGGCAGAAGAAGAAAAAGAAATCAGGGCAGACCATATTCGTGAATTAAAAAACCAAAAACAGAATAATATGTGAACTTCAAACCGATATAAACACTCTTGAAAGTGCTAAATCTGAATGGAAATCAAAATATGAAAATCTTTTAGAGGATTCTGGTAAGAAAAAGAAAGCATTAAAGGAAGACAAGCAGGAATTAATTTCCGAAATTAAGGAATTAACAAACGAAAGAGATTATCTTAAAAATAAAGTTGCTTCCTTGGAAAACCAGTTGAATGAGAGAGATAATATTGACGATACACTTGAAAAAATCTTCTCAAAAATTGAATGTGATGACTCTGTTGCTATCCAGTGTATCGAAAAAGTTAAGTCTTTGATTGATATTTTAAATGACTGTCTTACTGCTTCAGAAGAAAGTCAACCCGAAGAAGAATACGATATCAATGAAAATTATGCTTTATATTATTATTTAAATGAAAAGTCAGCTGATACATATACCTAATCCTGTAATAGAAAAGACAATGATAGCATTGACGAAAAAGAAGATACAGAAGAGAATACAGAAAATGAACCTGTCGACGATATTGACAATGAGGAAAACAAAAATTTCAACGATAGTGATTCAACTCCGGCAGACAACGGAAATTCTTCCGAGTGTGAATGTAAAAAAATTTCTGCCGATATTGGAATATAAAAGGAATAATGTTTAATGGGTAGTAATGTATATGTTGGCATTGACTTAGGCACAACAAATACTTTTGTTGCATATAAGAAAAAGGAAAAAATTGTAACCTTGAGTTTTATGGGGTCTGGTAATGTGATTCCGTCCGTTTTGCTTTTAGACCCTGAAACAAAAGAAATAAAAATAGTTGCAGACACTTATCGAGACGGAGAACCAATAGTTATGACACCTGATTATGTTGCAACAGAGGTTTTAAAAACGGTAAGGGCAAGAATAATAAAAAAACTGCTGAAAATGCAAAACTTACCTGTCTCGGTTTAAGACCTGAGCCGGTTACCGCAGTACTTGCCGAAGCAGAGGGTCTTTCTGCACATTCTATGGTTTTTGTAGTTGATATCGGTGACGGAACGTATGATACTGCTGTTGTATATCTTGACGAAAATTTAAATCCTGAAATCATAGGTAAGGAGGGCGACAGGTCGTTCGGCGGTAACGATTTGGACAAGTTCATTATAGACGGATACAACAACAATGAACTTGTTCACCTGAAAATATAAAATTACAAGAGATAAGTTTAACAGTCTGTGCAAGAGTATTTACAAGAGGATTGAAGACAAGTTCGATAAATCCATTCTTGCACTTAAAAAATCAGGATCTTCCATTACAGAAATTACTCATCTTGTTCTTGTCGGAGGAAGCTGTTATATACCGGCTGTCATTGATTTATGTGAAAAGAAAATCGGCAAAAAGGCTTCCATGCAGTGTGATAAAACTACTGCCGTTGCTGAGGGTGCAGGAATTATTGCGGACAGCTGGTCTAACATAGGTGAAGATATGAGAGGTCAAGTTGCTCAGTCAATGGGTATTAAAGCACAGAATAAAATCATTTTTGCGTATAAATATTTCTTTAGATGATGCTATTCATTATGTTCTTTGCTATCCTTAATATTCTGTTTTAAAATAGGATGACTATATATGCTGACCAGAATAATTATAACGAGCAGTTACTTTACAAGGATTATATTACAGACTTTCCGGTCAGTCGTGTAAGATAAATCTTTTCAATGAATTGCTTAAGAAATTTGTTTCCAGAAAAAGACTACGTGCAAAAATGGAAAGAAGTTTTGAACACGTTGAAAGTATATCCCTGAAAAAACACTGTATTGACGGTAGTATAAGATATATGATGTATAAAAAACTGAATATGCGTACGGAAATGGTTTCTGACTATGAACTGGCAGACATTGATTTCAACGGAAAAGACGGAAAAATCAAGCTTGTTGTTGCTGTATCTGCCGGCAATTCGGACGGTTATGGTTTCTATGTATATTTTATTACAAAGAGAATAAAGAATACAAAAGAAGAATATGAAGTATCTGAAGAAAATTAAAGGCAGTTAAAACAGAAAGAAAAACAGAACAGGACTTCTTGAAAAGTCCAGTTCTGTTTTATTTGATAGCGTTTGTTGTGGAATCAGTTGTTTTTTCTGAATTCTATATATTCTTCATAAGTTCCCTGACGGTCAATACAGCCGTCGGGAGTTATTTCAATAATACGGTTTGCGGTAGTCTGTAATATTTCGTGGTCGTGAGAAGCAAGAAGTACAACACCTTTGAAATTTATGAGACTGTTGTTTACAGCGGTTATGCTTTCAAGGTCGAGGTGATTTGTAGGTCTGTCAAGAATAAGTGCATTTGAACCGAAAAGCATCATTCTTGAAAACATACAGCGTACTTTTTCACCACCGGAAAGAACGTTTACAGGCTTATATACATCGTCGCCGGAAAATAACATTCTGCCTAAGAATCCCCTTAAATAAGTTTCTGTCTCGTCCTTGACGGAATACTGTCTAATCCATTCAAGAATTGAAAGCTGACAGTCATTGAAGTATGCGGAATTGTCCACCGGCATATATGAAGTTGTAACCGATACACCCCATTTGAAACTACCCTTGTCGGCTTTTTCTTCTTCCATAAGAATTTTGAAAAGCATAGTAATAGCCTGCTCGCTTTCGCCGATAAAAGCAACTTTATCATTTCTTCCGAGTGTGAAACTTACGTTATTAAGGAGTTGTACTCCGTCAACGGTTTTTGAAAGTCCGTCAACCTGTAATATATCCTTGCCGAGTTCCCTGTCCATATCGAATCCTATAAACGGATAACGTCTGCTTGAAGCAGGAAGTTCCTCAACTGTAAGTTTTTCGATAAGTTTACGGCGTGAAGTAGCCTGATTGGACTTTGATTTGTTGGCTGAAAACCTTGCAATAAATTCTTTCAGTTCCTTGATTTTTTCTTCATTTTTCTTGTTCTGCTGTTTAATCATTCGCTGAATCATCTGACTTGACTCATACCAGAATTCATAGTTACCGACATACAACTTGATTTTATTGTAATCTATGTCAACTATGTGTGTGCAGACGTTATTAAGGAAATGACGGTCGTGCGATACTACTATTACAGTACCGAAATATTCAGCAAGAAAACCCTCTAACCATTTTACAGCATCTATGTCAAGGTGGTTGGTAGGCTCGTCAAGAAGAATAATATCGGGATTGCCGAAGAGTGCCTGTGCAAGAAGAACCTTTACTTTTTCGTTACCGGAAAGCACTGACATCTGTGTGTATAAAATATCTTCAGAAAGACCAAGTCCCTGAATAAGTTTTGAAGCGTCGGCTTCAGCTTCCCAGCCGTTGAGTTCCGCAAATTCTCCCTCAAGTTCGGAAGCCTTTACGCCGTCTTCTTCCGTGAAATCTTCTTTTGCATACAGAGCGTCTTTTTCCTGCATAATCTCATAAAGTCGTGCATTGCCCATTATTACGGTATCAAGCACCGTGTATTCGTCGTATGCGAAATGGTCCTGTTTCAGAACGCTTAAACGTTCTTCTTTCGGAATAACGACATCTCCGGAAGCCGGTTCAAGTTCTCCGCAGAGAACACGAAGAAATGTTGATTTACCTGCACCGTTTGCACCTATAACGCCGTAGCAGTTGCCGTTGGTGAATTTAAGGTTTACGTTTTTAAAGAGGACAGAACCTCCGAACTGTACGCTTACATCATTTACAGTAATCAATTAAAATACCTCCAAAAAATAATTACCAGTAAATTATAACATATTCCGGAAGATATGTAAAGTGAGAATTTCGTGAAAAATTTTTTCTTTCCGGAAAATTAAGACTATTTTAAGATTGGAAATATATAATACATACATATCAACCGAATGTCATGAAAAGGAGTTGAATAAAATGGCAATCAATACGTTTGCAAGAAAAGAGATAAAGTTTCTGCTTGATATGAAACAATATGAAAATCTTATGGAGACATTGCAGTTATATATGAATCCCGATAAATTTTGTGTCGGCGGAAAGGAGTACGGTATATACAATATTTATTATGATACTCCCGACGACTATCTGATAAGGGAATCTCTCTCAAAACCTTATTACAAGGAAAAAATCCGTCTGAGAAGTTACTATTCTCCTGCATCTCCCGACAGTCTTGTTTTTCTTGAAATCAAAAAGAAAATAGGCGGTATCGTCACAAAAAGGCGTGTTTCAATGACCCTTGCCGAATCAGACGAATACTTCCGTTCACGTAAGAAACCACAAACTGACAAATACATAACGGAGCAGGTTTTTAAGGAGCTTGATGTGTTTCTTGATATGTACCACGTTTTTCCGAAACAGTATATCAGTTATCAGCGTGAGGCTTTTTTCGGTAAGGACGACAAGGATTTTCGTCTGACTTTTGACAGGCAGATTACAGAACGCCGTAACGATTTAAGTCTGAGTTATGAGAGTTACGGAAATCAGATAATAGGAATAGACCAGCGTTTAATGGAAGTCAAGGTCGGAAACGCTGTTCCCGAATGGCTTATCGCTAAACTTTCGGAACTGGGTATATATAAAATAAGTTTTTCAAAATACGGCAGAGCTTATCAGAACTTTGTCAAATCCGGTATAGAAGAACGAATAAAAATTTCTTCCGGTATACAGATTAAAAATAATATACTTTTAAACAGGAGTGTGTAAACAATGAATAGTGGAATTTTCGGAAACGTCATCACATCACAGGACGGTATCTCAGCATTTGAATTTTTTGTTTGTGTGGGAATGTCGGTATTGCTCGGCTTTCTGATAAGCCTTTTGTATATGAAAACTCACCGCAAGGAAGGCTATTCGCAGAGTTATGTATTCACAATGATAATGCTTCCCACAATAGTATCGCTTATACTTCTTCTTATCAACACACCAGCAGGTGCGTTAAGTCTTGCCGGAACGTTCACACTTGTACGTTTCAGGAGTGTTGCAGGTGACCCTAAAGATATAGCTTACATATTTTTCGCAATGGCTACTGGTGTAGCTTGCGGAATAGGATATATCGGGTTTGCGGTTGTATTCTTTGTCGTTCTTGGTGCAATACTCTTTGTTCTCAGTGAAAAGAATTTCGGAGGAAGCACAAGCACTCATATGACACTTAAAATAACCATTCCCGAAAACCTCGACTATCAGGGAGTTTTTGATGTGGTTCTCAACAAGTACACCAATTTTCACAAGCTCCGTCGTGTAAAGACTACAAACTTCGGCACACTCTTTGAACTCATATACAGCGTTGATGTTCCGGACAATGTTGACCAGAAAAGATTTATCGACGAACTTCGCACCCTCAACGGAAATATGAATATAAATCTTGTATTTTTCAGATATGATGACAAGATTTACGAAAACTGATTTCAACTTTGCCCCTCTCTTTAAAGTATCAGACCGTAAAAGGTCTGATATTTTTTTATATGGAGCATTTTAGTAATATATTATATTTTATTCACATAAAATTAACTGAAAATAATCCATAAAAAATGTAAAAAGTACATTTTTTTATAGTTTTGTATACTAAAATGAATTTACAACCGGACGATTTTGCGTTATAATACATACAGCAATTGTAAATATTAGTGTTCAGTATCAAGTAGCATTCCCTCTCATGTACTTGATACTGAATATTAATTCAGTTGCTTGCCATGGATTTTTCGGTTAATTTTTATAACCTAACCCCCTTTCAATTTTAATTTTTTCATGTTTTCTATGTTTTTATGTTTTGTTAACTGAGTCTGTGGCACGGTTCACAGTGCTGATGGTGTATCAACCGTCTGAACCGCTTGTGATTTCATTTCGCTCCCTGTAATATGGGAGCTTTTTTTTCAATAAATTATAAAAATAACTTTTGTATAAATAAAGTCCGGAAGTTAATTATAAGGGAGTATATCATGAAAGTAAATTATTACTATGTTTCTTCAAAATAATACATTGTTTCACAACTTGCAAGAAACAAAGTATATATACAACCGATAATCATTTATTAAGGAGGAAATTTTATGAATGCAGAAAAATTAACTCAGAAGTCAATGGACGCTGTAAGAAAAGCTCAGAGTATAGCAGTTATGCAGTCAAATCAGGTCATTGAACCTATACACCTGCTTGCTGGACTTCTCAAACAGGAAAACGGGCTGATTCCTCAGCTTCTCAGAAAAATGAATATAGATTCGGATATTTTCGAGGATGAAACTGACAAGAAAATCAGTACCCTGCCGAAAGTTACCGGTAGCGGAAGAAGCAGTAATATCGGAATTTCCGTTGAGTGCGACAGAATTATAACATCTGCCGAAAAAATAGCTTCTGATATGAAAGACGAATATGTTTCAGTTGAGCATCTTATGCTTTCGCTTATACAGTCCGGAAACAAGGACGTTTCACAGCTTTTCAGGACTTTCAATATAAACCGTGATTCGTTCCTCAATGCACTTATGACGGTAAGAGGTAATACACGAGTTACAAGCGAAAATCCGGAGGAAACCTATGATGTTCTCACAAAGTATGGTCAGGAACTGGTAGGGCTTGCAAGACAGAATAAACTTGACCCTGTAATCGGTCGTGACAGCGAAATAAGAAACGTTATCCGTATTCTTTCAAGAAAAACAAAAAATAATCCGGTACTTATCGGCGAGCCAGGTGTGGGCAAAACTGCTATTGCTGAGGGGCTTGCTTTGCGTATAGTTGCCGGAGACGTTCCCGACAGTCTCAGAGACAGGAAAGTTTTTTCGCTTGATATGGGTGCGTTGGTTGCAGGTGCAAAGTACAGAGGGGAGTTTGAAGAACGTCTGAAAGCAGTCCTCAACGAAATCAAAAACAGTAACGGAAATATACTTTTGTTTATAGATGAACTGCATACGATAGTAGGAGCAGGAAAGTCCGACGGTGCTATGGATGCAGGAAATCTTCTCAAGCCTATGCTTGCAAGAGGTGAACTCCACTGTATCGGTGCGACAACTCTTAATGAATACCGTCAGTATATCGAAAAAGACCCAGCACTTGAAAGACGTTTCCAGCCGGTAATGGTTGACCAGCCGACAGTTGAAGATACTATTTCAATCCTCAGAGGTATAAAAGAACGTTATGAAGTTTTCCATGGTGTAAAAATCCACGACAACGCTTTGATTTCGTCCGCCGTACTCTCCGACAGATATATAACGGACAGGTTCTTGCCGGACAAGGCTATTGACCTTATTGATGAAGCGTGTGCCACTATCCGTACAGAAATGGACTCAATGCCGACTGAACTTGACGTTATTTCAAGAAAGATAGTACAGCTTGAAATAGAAGAAGTTGCACTCAAAAAGGAAAGCGACAACATTTCACAGGAACACCTTGAGGAAATCAGGCAGGAACTTTCAGAACTGAGAGATAGTTTCAGCGAGATGAAAGCTAAATGGGACAATGAAAAAAATGATATTTCAGCAGTACAGAAAATCCGTGAAGAAATTGAACAGGTAAACGGTGAGATTGACAAGGCTGAACGTGAATACGACCTCAACAAAGTTGCTGAACTCAGATACGGCAGACTTCCTCAGTTGCAGAAACAGCTTACCGAATTTGAACAGAAAACCGAACACGATACCGCAAACGGCAGATTGTTGCGTGATAAGGTTACGGAAGACGAAATAGCTAAAATCGTATGTCGCTGGACGGGGATTCCGGTTTCAAAACTCATGGAGGGTGAAAAGGAAAAACTTCTCAATATGGAAAAACTTCTGCACAAACGTGTTATCGGACAGGACGAGGCAGTCACAAAAGTCAGTGAGGCTATATTGCGTTCACGTGCAGGAATACAAGACCCCGACCGTCCTATAGGTTCGTTCCTTTTCTTAGGACCTACAGGTGTCGGCAAAACCGAACTCGCAAAAGCACTTTCTGAAATACTTTTCGACGACGAAAGAAATATTATTCGTATTGATATGAGTGAGTATATGGAAAAATTCAGTGTAAGCCGTTTAATCGGAGCACCTCCCGGATATGTAGGTTATGACGAGGGCGGACAGCTTACTGAATCCGTACGCAGAAAACCTTATTCAGTTGTACTTTTCGACGAGATAGAAAAAGCCCATACTGACGTATTCAATATACTGTTGCAGGTGCTTGACGACGGAAGAATTACTGATTCTCAGGGCAGAACGGTTGATTTCAAGAATACTATAATAATACTCACTTCTAATTTAGGTTCTCCTTACATTCTTGACGGTATCGACGAAAACGGCGAAATTTCGGAGCAGGCACGTAAAAACGTTGACGCACTTCTCAAAACAAAATTCCGTCCGGAGTTCCTCAACAGACTTGACGAAATCGTTTTCTATAAACCGCTTTCCAAAGATAATATAATGAATATCGTTGACCTTATGCTGAATGACTTACGCAAACGCCTTGATGACAGACATATTAAACTCAACGTTACTGAAAAGGCAAAGAATTATATAGTTGACTGCGGTTACGACCCTAATTTTGGAGCGAGACCTTTGAGACGTTTCATACAGAGTAATATAGAAACCCTTGTTGCAAAGAAAATAATCGGCGGTAATATCAGCTCAGGCGATACTATTGATGTAACTTTTGAAGACGGTGTACTTTCTGCTGAATAAAAAATTCTGAATTATCCGCTGAATAAAGCATATTATAATATTAACGGCATTTCAGGGAAAATGAAGTCATTTTGAATGTGATAAGTGAAAAGTATTGTTTTTTATAGGAGTTTTCAATAAAAATATTCCCAATATATAGCTGAATATCGGGCGTTTTGCGGTTTTTTTCTCAATCGCTTGACAAATCGGATTAAACAGTATATAATTCAAATTGTAAAATTTTATTAACGGAGGACATCGCAATGACTAAAACTGAATTAATTAGTGCAGTTGCTGAAAAAACAGGTTCTACAAAAAAGAACGCTGAAGTTGCTGTAAACACAATTTTCTCTACAATCACAGAGGAACTCGCTAAGGGTGAAAAGGTTTCTATCGTTGGTTTCGGTACTTTTGAAGTACGTGACCGTAAAGAAAAGCAGGTTATCAATCCTCAGACAAAGGAAATGATGACTGCTCCGGCTTCAAAGGCCGCTGCTTTCAAGGCTGGTCTTGCTCTTAAGAGTGCCGTAAACAAGTAATTTTTTTAAGGAGGTCTCTGTTATGGGAAGACCAAGAAGAAACGCTCTGAAGTCTAACAATACAACCAAGTCCAAAAAGGCTACTCCTGTAGCTGAAGAAGCTATTGAAAAAACAGTTGTTGAAACTCCGGCTGAGGAAGTAAAAGCTGAAACTGTTGCTGAAGAAATTCAGACAGAAGAAGTAAAAGCTGAAGCTATTGTTTCGGAAACTGCTGAAGAAGTAAAGCCTGAAGAAATCGTTATTGAAACTCTGGCTGAATCTAAACCGAAAAGAAAGTATACCAGAAGAACAGTTACTGAAATAAAGGCATATATACAGGGAGCAGGTGCTGAAAGGTCTATTGAGGCACTTGCTGAAAAAGCTAAAGAGCTTTCCGGTGTGAAGTCTCCGAAGTCTGTAAACCTCTATATCAAGCCTTATGAAGATGACGGTATTGCTAAGGTTTACTATGTAGTAGACGATAAAAGCGACTGGTTTGAACTTTTCTGAAAATAAAACAGTCTGTGGAAATGTATTTTCCGCAGACTTTTTATTTTTTCCAAATTCTGAACAAACTTTTAAGATTATTTTAAGAATGATGGAATATAATCATTTCAGAAAAACACAAACTGTAAAATTTGACATTAAATTATATTTAAGGAGTATGAATTGATTATGAAAAAATCTTCAATGAAAAAGTTTATAGCAGGCTTGTCCTCACTTTGTGTAATGGCTCAGGCACTTCCGGTTTTTGTTTCTGCCGAAAGTACAAACGTTGTTTACGGTGACGCAAATGAAGACGGAGTTGTGAATATATCAGATGCTGTATTGATAATGCAGTCCATTTCAAATCCACATGAATACAAAATCTCAAAGCAGGGTGCAGACAACGCTGACGTATGCAACAGAGGCGACAGTCTTACAATATTGGACGCACTTTCTATACAGAAATTTGAAGCCAAACTCATTAAAGCACTTCCGGAAAGCTGGCAGGAAACACCGGTTACAGACGGCACAAAAATACATCTTAATGGTGATTCAATAAAGGTTGACGGCGATTATGCAGAAGTAAACGGTACAACAGTAACTATAAGTCATTCGGGAAGTTTCTATATTGACGGCACTCTCAATGACGGTCAGATAAATGTAAACATTCCCGACGAAACAGCAGACCCTGAAACAGTAAAAATCTTCCTGAACGGTGTTAATATAACAGGAAAGTCCGCTCCTGCAATTCTCGTCACAAACGCTGAGAATACTTCAATAAACCTTGTTGACGGTACACAAAACGTTATTTCGGACGGTGATACAGCATACACAGGAGATAACCTCGGAAGTGCTGTAATCGAAGCCAAAGACGATATTACAATAAAAGGCGGAGAACTGGGAACAGGTATTCTTAACCTTACGGCAAACACTCAGGACGGTATTGTCTGCAACAACGATATTAAAATCAATGGTGGTATAATCACTGTTACAACTCTCAATGCAACAGACAAGACAGATGCTATAAAAGGCAAGAAGTCCGTTACAGTAAAGGACGGAACTCTCAATATCGAAGCAGAGGGCGACGGTCTGAAATCTTCAAAGGGTAATGTAGCAATTCAAGACGGTCTGCTTAACATAAAAGCCGGAAATGACGCTGTTCAGGCGGAAACAACTATTGATATTTCAGGCGGTACAGTAATTGCAGGCGGTGACAGAGGTCTTACAAGCATTACAGGTACAAATATTACCGGTGGTACTGTTGTTGCTACTGCTACCGATAACCAGACAGATTCTGCTCTTATGTCCGGTACTACTCAGGGTACAATACTCCTTAACTGTATTGCATCAGGTGAGACGGACGGTTGCTGGAAAAAAGCTAACAACATTACTGTCGGAAATATCAAGGCTTATAAGTGGCAGAAAAAATACGCATATGTACTTCTCAGTGATTCTTCAATTACTGCTGATGGTTCCTATAAACTTACAAATAATTCAACAAGTGCAACAGTTACACATGACGGTTCTGAAGATTTCAGGACGGCAGGAACAGTGACAGTATTTGATAATGTAAATCCGGCAGGTACAGCGGGCAGTGGAACAGCCGTTCCTGATACTTCTTCTTATACTGTAACTCTTTCCGCAAACTCTATTGAAACAAATGCTCCCTCAGACGTTGCAACTGTAGAGAATAACGTTCTCACCATAAAGAAACCTGCTGTAATGAGTGTTTCCGGCGAAAATAAGGGCGGACAAATTGTTGTTGACGTTGATAAGACTGCATACCCTGACGGCGTTGTTGAAATTGACCTCGTGAACGCAAATATTTTAAATGATAAAGTTGCACCTGTTTACGTTGCTTCAATAGGTGACGAAGTGCAGATTGTAGCAAAAAGCGGTACGGTGAATACAATTTCTGACGGTACTTCCCATACTGATACTTACACCGACAGCGACGGAAACACAAATCAGATAGATTCAGCAATTTTCGCACGTGACGATATAAAAATAAAAGGTACAGGAAGTCTCACAGTAAACGGCAACACAGCAGACGGTATTGTTTCAAAGAACGATGTGAAAATCTATAACGGCAATATTACTGTAAACGCTGTCGACGACGGAATAAGAGGTAAGGACAGTGTTACAATAGGAAACGCAAAAGATACTGATTTCAGCACGCTGAAACTTACTGTAAAAACAAAGTCGGGTGACGGAATAAAGTCGACAGCAACTGATACTGACACAAATAAATCATACGGAGTTGTTACAATAAACGGCGGTACTGTTGACATTGAATCTTATTCTGACGGTATTCAGGGAGAACAGGACGTTATAATAAACGGCGGTAATATCAATATCTACACTTATGAAGGCTCAGGCTTTACCGGAAGCGGTTCGACAGGTTCGACAGGTGGAAACCAGTGGGGCGGTGGCTTCGGTGGCGGAATGGGAGGTGGAATGCAGGACGGCAATTCCAACAAGACCGACGTTTCCGCAAAAGGTATAAAATCTGTAGGTCTCTATGATACTGCCGGTACAACGTGGCAGAGTGGCGGAAACATTACTGTAAACGGTGGTACTGTTGTAATTGATTCCTCTGACGATTCTCTTCACTGTGGCGGACAGATGAACATAAACGGCGGTATATTCAAGCTCGCAAGTGCTGACGATGCTATGCACTCAGACCACGACCTCATACTCGGCAGTGAAAACGGTGCATACAATGACTTTGAAGTGTACGTCACAAAATGCTATGAGGGTGTTGAGGGAGAGAATATTTATCAGTACAGCGGTACAGTTGTAGTGAAAGCAGATGACGACGGTTACAACGCGGCAGGAGGCTCGGACGGTTCAGGCTCAGGAAACAATATGGGCTGGGGTCAGGGAGGCTTCGGCGGAGGCTGGGGCGGTTCAGCCGGAAATAATACTCTCAGTATTTCAGGCGGTATCGCTATTGTACAGTCCGCAAGCGGAGACCATGATGCTTTTGATTCAAACGGAAGTATTGCAATGACTGGTGGTATTGTAATAGCAAACGGTCAGGAGCCTGTTGACTGTGACGGTACAAAAAATACTACAGGTGCTATCGTTGCCGAAATTTCTTCACGTTCTTCAGGAGCAGTTACATCAGGTACGCAGTTCACGATTGCGGATGAGTCGGGAAATGTAGTTGTTTCGTTCACAACAATGCAGGCTATGGATTCGCCGTCTCTCAGTAATTCAAGTCTTAAATGCTATACAGGCGGTACAATCTCAGGCGGTACAGACCTCATAACTTCTGACGATTCAATGAAAGTATATGCAGACGGTACAATTTCAGGCGGTACAGCTGTTTCAGCAGGTTCAGGCTCCGGTGGTGGAAATCAGTGGGGCGGAGGTCGCTGGTAATAATAATCAGGAGAGGATTTTGAAAAAAATCCTCTCTTTTTTGTTGACATATTCCGGAAAATCTGATATTATAAAAATAAAAAAGGTTCTGAATGATGTGGAAAGACTTATCGGATATATAAATCAACCTCTCTGGGAAAACTGGTACATAGATAAAAAAATAGGGCAGGGAACTTACAGCGAAATTTATAGAATATATTCCGGCGACAGTGTTTCCGCACTGAAAGTGAAACCTGTTTTTGCAGGCGGTCTGGAAGAAGTAGACAGAAAACTCACCGTTGCATTAAAGGAAGCGGATATTATGCACACGCTGAAAGAATGTCAGTATATTACGGAATATCAGGACTGTATAATTCAGAAAGTTTCCGGTTTGCAGTATCTTGTAATGATACGTATGGAAATTCTTTCTCCGCTGACGGAGCAGGGAACGCATTTTCCGGAAAATATCGTTCGGAAAATCGCTCTCGACATAGGAAAAGCTCTTGAATATATTCATTCTTCCGGAATAGTCCATTGTGACGTGAAACCGGATAATTTCTTTGTTGCTCCCGACGGAAAATATAAACTCGGCGATTTTAATATTTCGGGGTACGCCGGAAACCGACGTTATATTTCGGGAACTTTCGGATATACTGCACCGGAAGTATACAATAATCCCGTATATGACAGCAGAAGTGATATATATTCTTTCGGAAAAAGTCTTGAAAACCTTGCGGACAGTGTTTCACCGGATTTTTCGGCAATAATCGGTAAAGCGTGTACGGAAAGTCTGTATGAAAGGTATCGGACAGTTACAGAAATGCTGACAGATATTTTGATTAAAAGATAAAAATATATATTTTTTCTGAAAAACTGTTGACAAACCAGAATTTATGTGATATAATATTTATCGTTAAACGAGGTGTGGCTCAGTTTGGTAGAGTACTACGTTCGGGACGTAGGGGCCGCAGGTTCGAATCCTGTCACCTCGACCACATAAATGACCCTGTGTTTCTAAAAAGTTAGGAATACAGGGATTTTTTTATGCTAAATATGTAGTTTAAATGCAAGAACCTGAAGTGATTTTCAAGTAAATGTGACAAGGTGTGACACAGGATAAAATGTGAACAGCCTGATTTTAGTCATTATTTTGGTATATGTATTGATTTTCAATGGCACTTGTGATATAATAAAATTAATAGAATTACTATTGAATGGAGGCGGTTACAGTGACAGAGCGTAAGAAAATACCAATAGGCATAGAGGATTTTGCAGAGATAATCAACAGAAATTGCTATTTTGTTGATAAGACACTTATGATTAGGGATATACTTGACAGCGGTGCAAAGGTAACACTGTTTACACGTCCGAGAAGATTTGGTAAGACTTTAAATATGAGTATGTTGCAAAGATTTTTTGAAAAGACCGACAATGACAACTCATATCTTTTTGAGGGTTTGAATATTACAGAGGCAGGAGAGCAGTACATTGCACATATGGGGCAGTATCCTGTTATCAGCATATCACTTAAAGGCATGAAACAACCAACTTATGAATTGGCATTTTATGAGTATAAGAATATCATCACAAAGGAATTTAACAGACATTGCAGTTTACTTACTTCAAATGAATTATTGCCTACAGACAGGGAAAAATTTGAAAAAATTTTTTATGGTACAGATGACGACAATGTATACATAAACGCAATACGTTTATTGAGTGATTGTCTTTCCAAAGTGTATAATAAAAATGTCATTATCCTGATAGATGAGTATGATGTGCCTTTGGAAAATGCTTACTTCAATGGATTTTATAACAAGATGATAGACCTGATACGTTCGGCTTTGGAGAGTGCGTTAAAGACCAACAGTTCACTTGAATTGGCAGTTATGACAGGTTGTTTGCGTATATCCAAAGAGAGCATATTTACAGGACTTAACAATCTTAAAGTTTATAGTATACGCAGTGAGCAGTTTGGTGAATACTTTGGTTTTACAAAAAATGAGGTTGCTATGCTTGCGAAATATTACAATGTAGAAGAAAAGCTACCTGTAATTAAGGAGTGGTACGACGGATATTTATTTGGAGCAACTGAAATTTACAATCCGTGGAGTGTTTTAAACTACATTCTGTCAATATCAGTGTGCATAAATGCAATTCAAGAGCCGTACTGGAGTAATACCAGCTCCAACAGTATTATTTATAAGCTCGTAAGAGAATCAAGCGAGGAAACTCGTGGAATGGTTGAAGAGCTTATGAATGGTGGAAGTGTTACAGTACCAGTATATGAAGATACTGTTTATGCAGACATTGATGTAAACAGTGACCATATATGGAGCTTTTTACTGTTTACAGGGTATCTTAAACAGATTAATGCTGAACTCCGTGACGACATGATATATCTTACTTTGGTGATACCTAACATTGAAGTTAAAAGTATATATAGGCGTACAATAATGCAGTGGTTTAAGGAAAAGACAGTCGCAAACTCACGGGAAGAATTGTTTAATGCTCTTATAGCAGAGGACATTGAAGTAATTGAAGATACAATATGTGACTGGCTTGATGAAACAATCAGTTTCCATGATGAACAGGAAAATTATTACCATGGCTTTTTAACAGGTTTATTGTCAGGATTTAAGGGGTATACACTCAAATCAAACCGTGAGAGTGGTGACGGACGACCTGATTTAATGCTGTTGGAGCGTAGAAAACATAAACTTGCAGTTATTATTGAAATAAAGGCAACAAAAGAGTTTACCAAGCTTGAATATTGGTGTGACGAGGCATTGAGACAAATTGAAGATAACCGATATGAAAAAGAACTCATTAACGACGGCTATCAGAATATTATAAAATATGGCATTGCTTTCTGTAAAAAGTCATGCATGGTTAAAAAAAGATAACAGGCGTATATGATGATATGACCTACATTTGTAACTTCTCTTTTTGAGTACCGTACATTCAGTTGTAAAAAAAGAGAATGGAATTTTTTAACATAAATTACAAAAAGCAACCGTCCTTAGTTTATGTAAGGGCGGTTGTTTTTGTGCATAGTTAACAATCTGTATATAGAAATGTTGAAACAACGTCCTTGCATAATTTAAGTATACGTATTTTAATTTTAGGTACACGCCTTTGCAGATTTTTGATACGTCATGATATATTTTTATGAAAAATGAAGTTCTGTTATTTTGCGAATAGAATTAACATTAAGTTTATGTTATAATTAGTGTAGTACAGCAGAAAGAAGGGAATGTTTATGTATGCAAGTTTAGGTGACCGCATGAAAGGCTATGAGCATATCACAAGATATTACCTGACACGCAGAGCACCAGTAATCATAAGGATTGACGGCAAAGGCTTTCATAGTTTTACAAAGGGGTTTAATAAGCCTTTTGATGACATTCTGATAAATGTTATGCATAATACAATGAAAGAACTATGCGAAAATGTTGAGGGTTGTGTGATAGGTTATACGCAATCAGATGAGATTTCACTTGTACTATGTGATTATCAGAAAATTGATACAGAGCCTTGGTTTGGGAATGGACTTCTTAAAATTTGTAGTGTTACGGCAAGCATTGCAACATCTGCATTCAATAAGCATTTTAGAAATGCAGTCCAAGGAATAGTAGATAATGTTTATACGCAACGCATTGACAAGGCTAATTTTGATAGCAGGGCATTCAATATTCCAAAAGATGAAGTAAACAACTACATGATATGGCGACAGCAGGATGCAATCCGTAATTCTATTGAGGCAACTGCACAGGCATATTTCAGTCAGAGGCAGTTGTGCGGAGTAAATTGTGATATGGCATTGAAAATGCTTTTGACCGAAAAAAATATTGATTGGCATAGCTTTCCGTTGAGTTTACAGCGTGGAGTATGCTGTATCAGAAAGCCTGTTACAATCAACAAGGGTACAGATAATGAGGCACAGAGAATGAAGTGGATGCTTGATACAGAAATACCTGTTTTTAGTGAAAATAGAGCTTATGTTGAGGATTGTATCTGCTTTGAGTAAGGAGAGTTGAAAAAATGATTGCTTATTTAAGCGTTGAGAAAAATATGATACATTTTAGAACAGAAGATGACAGCATTGATGTTTATTTTGTCAACAGTGGTTTTGTTGATGAAATATATAAAGTCGATAGTTTTAACAATGGCATAATCAGTGCGGAAGTAAAGCAGACCAGTGACTTCAGCTATGTACATAGTATGATGTGTACAGACATTAATAAAATCAATTATGATATGTACAGTATACTTGATTTAATGGGTATATCGTCAGAGCCACTGAAAAAAGTAACAAAGGTAAAAGTGAAACATCATAACAATAAGAGAGAATACTACTTTAGGAGCTTCCAGAAAAATGAAAAGACATACATTGAAGTGACCTGTAAGAAGAAAAAGTATCGTTCAATACACAATGCGTACAATCTAAAGTTGATAGCAACGACAATGCCACGTGATATGGTTAATGAGTATACGGAGGCATTAAATGATTACACTGATTATTGTCGAAATAATTATGAGAAACCTGAAAATTTTTGATTAAGGCAATAACCGTCCTGTGTTTGATGCAAAGGGCGGTTGTTTTTTTATGTAAGCAATGAATTTATGCAAGAGCATAGGTGAAATTTAGTTTATACCTGTTTTAGTGCATAAAAAGTATAAGAGGGTGATTTATATTTGATATGTAAAATCAGGTGTAAATTATGTCAAGAAAGTAAATTAAATTTTACACAATGGCATTGCAAAAAATAGGTATACTCAAGTTATACAGCATGAAAAGAGGTGGTGAAAGATATGCTTGTGATAGGACAAGTTAGAAAATTCAAAAGGAGTGATATAACTGAAAATTGCATATTTAAGAGTATCGACAGTTGAACAGAACCTTGAAAGACAGGTAAAGGCATTGGAAGTTTATAAGATAGACAAGTGGTTTAGTGAGAAAGTCTCAGGCAAGAACACTGACCGCCCTAAATTAAAGGAAATGCTTGAATTTGTGCGTGAGGGCGACACAGTTTATGTTATGGACTGGAGCAGATTAAGCAGAAGTACAGTTGATTTATTAAGGATTATTGAGGGGCTTGCACATAAAAAAGTCAAACTTGTAAGCATTAAGGAAAATTTTGATACAAGCACACCGACAGGGCGACTTATGTTGAACCTGATAGCATCTATCAACGAATTTGAAAGGCAGAATTTATTGGAAAGACAGCGTGAGGGAATTGAAATAGCGAAAAATCAAGGAAAATACATAGGGCGTAAGCCGAACAAGTACAACGAAGAACAACTTAGGGCAATTATAACAGGTATTGCCAACAAGACTATTACAGTAACAGAGGCATCAAGGCGTTTAGGCGTGACAAGAGCTACTGTTTACAACATCTTAAAAAAGAAAGGGAGCTGATTTTTTAATCAGCACAGGTAAAGAAAGATGAATACTTTACAATTTAGCAAGACATCAAAAGCTCCAAAGCCGATTGTGTGCTTTAATTGTTTCAAGGCACTCAATGCAAACAGTAACAATGGTATAGATGCACTGGTAGCTTCCATTAGCAGTGTTGTTTATCAGGGCAACAATAGTATGTACATTGTATTTAATACAGGCAAAAGTATTGAATTGGACTTCAATGGTGGCTACACAAAGTATAGAAGAAATGGCACTGTTGCAAATCAGTGTAGCATTAGTACAGAAATGAGGCTTGAAAATGGGCATATACAGCTGAAAATAGAGGATAAAACAATACTTATGGAACGTCTTGTTGCTATATGCCATGATATTATAAATGATAAAATGCCAACATCATATAAGGATTGGGTTGCTAACGTTATGGACGGTTCAGGTTCAGTACTTACAGCCTCTAAACTTGGCATACCTGTAAATTATCACCCCGACAACATAGAGTGGTGTACAAGACCAGAAAACAGTGTGCATGGTTCTATGATAATAGAGATGGAGAAAAGGACAGGTCATGTTTATAGATACAGTGCAAATGATAGAATATTAAGAAATATTTTCTTAAAAAATGATAATGTTGAATTGAGAAATTATTGCCAGAATAATTTAACGAAAATAAGATAATTTAATTATTAAAATAGGGGCAGAAATGGAGTTTTAAGGGGTGGGTATTTTAATAAGGGTTGGTATAGGCTGAATTGGTTTGAGTGAGTTTAAAGGGCATTTTGAGTGGAAATAGAGGGTGTTTTTATTAAGATTTATTAGATTTGAGAATGTTGAATTTGATAAGGGAGGAGTGTGAAATTTATGAGTGATGAAAATAAGAAAATTGACCTGATATTACAGCTGTGCAAAGAAAGTTATAAATTGTGTAAGACAATGGTAAACTACTTCTCCAACAGCAATGTTGACATTGAAAGAAATTTTAAAAATATTGAGAAAAATATTGATGAACTTAAAATTGAAATACATAAGCTTGACAAGTTGAAAGCAACAGAGAGTCATGTTTATACGGACGATGAACTTATGAAATTAAAGGCTACAATGAGTTGGAATCAACTTCATATACAAACAAAAATCCCTGTGTCAACATTGCAGTATCGTTGCAGACGGTACAGGAATGAAACAGGGAAGAAAGGCAGTTAAAATAATGGATAACAGTTATAAAGAATTTAAGGCACTTGTAAGTGATTTGCTTGATGATTTGGTTAATTCAGATACATATGATACTGACACAATTGTATTTAAGTTCTACAAGTTTATAGTGGAGCAGAACATTGAGTTATATAAGACTTATCTGAACTGCTATGGACATGATGATAAAGAAACACTGGAAAAATTGGAACATATCAGCAAAATTGATACAAAGCTGAATACAGGTAAAATCAGTATGGGCGTAATATATGAGATATACGATATTTACACTGAGGACTTGTTGAATAATGATATGAGCAAGTTGGAAGAAATGACAACAAAGTAATAAATTATACATATCATAAAATTTATATAGTGTCACCTGATTTTTGTTGGGTGACACTTTTTTTAGTGCATTCAATCCCTGAAATCAAACAGGACTTTAGGCGTTATGTCAAGAACATCACAAAGTCTGAAAATTACATCAAGTGAACAGCCTACATTTCCAAGTTCAATGGCACTTATATGACTTCTGTCTATGTCAACAAGTTCGGCAAGCTGAAGTTGTGTCAACCTGTTCTTTTTACGGTAATAGACAATATTAAGTCCAAGATTCTCATAAAGTTGTTTATACTCTGCTTTCATAGTGTGAACCTCCTGTGTGGTATTATATAATAAGCATACCGCAATTTGACAAAACATTAAACCTTGTGAAAACAGCGTAGTGATGTTTATACAAGTCATTTTATTTTTGAAAAAAGTAAAAAATCTATTGACATTTACTTTTTGATGTGGTATAATACTACACATTATGATAAAATTTTACAAATTAAAAGGAGAATTAATTTATGAAAATCAAGAAAATTTTAATATCTTTAATGGCACTTGTTATTGTAGCAAGCCAGTTTACAGGCTGTGCAGACAGCGACCTTAACAACAATGTAATGAACAGTGAGGAAATTGTTATTATAGCTGAAAAAACAGTGTATGACAGAAAGGGCGAGTTATCCAAAATTGATTGGATAGCATTGCAGGAGAAAACATCAAACAGCAACAGCAGAGAATATTTGGATAACTATTTCGACAACCATACCAATGTCAAAGGCATCAAATACGGACCCTTCTACGTAGACAAAGACAACAACCAAGAGGGCAACAACACCCTGTTCACAGTCTTAGGCAATGAATATGTAGCAAACACCCTCTCAACACTCACCAACACACCAAATAAAGAAATAGCTCAATATTTAAACAAGGATTATGCAGACCTTGAGGAAAGTGATTATACATCTGCAATGTTTAACGGCTATTTTGAGTTGATACCCGATAGCACACCAAATTACTTCAATGGCGGAGCATCATTATCAAGAGCAGAGGCAATGGCATTAGTCATGAGGGCAGTGACACCAGTAGGAACACTTGAACCCGACACCACATTTGAACAGGCAGTAACAGGCACAGCATATGACCCCTACACACCTTATGCCTCACAGGAAAACACTAACGCTTATATCTCAACAGCAGATAGCAGTCTTAACAAAGACAATTATGCAGGCACAATGACACGAGCAGAGTACATCTATCTTGTAATGAATGAGATATATGGCACAGAGGCAGTATCAACAGCAGATGTAAGCAAAGTAAGTTTATCGGATTGTACCAACAACAGCAAGATAGCAGACACTCTCAAACTCACACCAACATCAAATCAATATCATTCAGCTTGTTTACAGTATGCCCTCCAGAACGCAGACAAGGGCGTACCAGATGAACTTTATCAAGCAATAGCAACAGCAAACACAAAAGACATAATCCCCTCAGAAACACGTTGGGACGAGGCAATTACAAAAACAGAGGCAATAGAAATCCTGATAGCAACAATGCAGTCATATTACAATGACAATGGCTACCCGTACAACAATGCAGAGGGCGGAACAACAGCCTCTTTAGAGTCCGATGCAAAGGCATTATGGGAAAAGCAGGATAAGAATGATATGTCATGTACAGAGGAGGAGTTTATAGAGGATTATGTAACGGCAGTAGGCAATGGCTCAATGACACCAGAGGAATTTGAGGAGAGTATTGAGGGAAGATACTCAATAGCATTTGCAGAAAAGCAGGCAGAGGAAGATAAGCAGATATACATTGATAGTTTATGGGAGTGCTATGGCGGAGATAAACTTACTTGTGATAAAGAAACATTTACAAAGGAATACAACGCATACAGAGAGGAAAAAGGTGACAGTTACAGTGAAGAAGATTTTGCAAAGTACATAACAGAAAAATATGGTAAGCAAGAGACAGAGGAAACAACAGAGGAGACAGAGGCAACAGAGGCAACAGAGGAAACAGGCAGTAGCGTTGACAATGACGACAATACTCCAGATAACAACAGCAGTAACAATGATAATAGTTCAACAGGAAACAGCAACAACAGTGGAAACAGTAGCAACAGCAGTGTAAATAATTCAAATACTTATGAAGAACCAGTTTATACGCCACCAGTAGAAACACCAGTACAGCAGGAACAAGTTTATACTCCGCCAGTTGATAACACACCAGCACAGCAAGAGCCAGTATACACACCACCAGTAGAACAGACACCACAAGAGCCAGTTTATACTCCACCAGTTGATAATGGTGGTTCAAGCAATAGTAGTGGCGGTGGCTTATCAAGTGGAAATAACTCATCATCGGGTTCTGGTTTTGGTAATGCAGACTATTCGGTAGCAGGTAATCACGGTTGGGACGACACTATCCATGTAGTAGATGGGCTTAGCGAATAAATTTTTAAGTAACAGAGGAGGTAAAATTTATGAGACATAAAAGATTGAAGAATATACTTGTTTCAGCAACAGCTATGGCATTGTTAACATCAAGCATACCACTGAATTTAACTGTATTTGCAGGTAGTGTAGGTGGTGGACTTGTAACACCTGGTGGTGGCTCTGCATCTCATGTAGACGATGATTCTATCAATGATGATGACTTAGGGCTTAGGTTTACATTAGTAACACTTGAGAATGGTGAGCGTAAAGTAGTTCAAAACACTTTTGGGACTTATTACTATGACTTATGGGGTTATAGCTCTTGGTATACACCAGACTACAACTACATTAATTATACCAGTAGGTACGATAAAGAGGCAAGAATAGAAAACATTACATATGACTATACATCAAGTTTTGATGTAGCTATCAATAACTGGGTTGCAACTACTTTAAATGGTACATCAAATATTAGCTTTAGCAGTATGTTAGCACCAAACAACTCATCGAGCAAAGTTTATTATGAGGATGGTCATGGACTTTATCTTAATGGTGCAGGCTTTCGTAACTGGTTTACACAGGCAGGCGGAATAGTAGATGGCAAAGAGCAATCAGTTTATTCTTTATTTATGCAATTTCTTTATGGTGGAAAACTACAAGGTTTAGATATGGAAAACACATTTTTAATCGTAGAGCCTATATTGAGCCTTTGTAATCCAGATGGAAATATGAAAACAACAGGTAGCAGATATATAGCTTCTTGGTATGGGTATATAAACTACAATGTATCAGTTGGACGTGACCCTGGTAGTGCTATTACAGTACGTACAAGATTAGCACAAGTAGGCAATGGATTTGAATTTGCAGACGCAAATGACGCAACACAGGACGAAATAAATAAGCTACAGTCTGTATTAGGTTTACAGATACCTAAAGTTGGATTACCAACAAGTATATCAAACTTTAAATTTCCGGATAAAAACTATGACGTTTATGGGTATGGCATACAAGCCTATTGGTTAAAGGACATGACTATACCTGACCCTAAAGACCCCATAGACACTTATGACATAGACAAAGACCCTACAAATCCAGATAAGCCAGAGGAACCAAAGAAAACACCTGACCCATCTGACCCAGACAATCCAGACAAAACAACATACGATAGCACAGGCGAAAAGACAATCATTAAAACCTATGTAGACTTATACACAGATGCAGACAACAACAGCTATTATACAAAGGCAATAGACCAAGGCACATACATTGAACACAACACCTCAAACCAAGTAGTAATCACTGATGAAAGTGACCAGAACGGTGGCTATGAAGTAGTAGCATGGTATACATCACAGACAGACACCACAGATACCGATACATACAATCCAGATAGTTTGCATGGCACAGATATGTTACAAACAACAGACCACACCGACAGCACACACCAATCAATAGGAAAAGAGCAGTTTACCTTAGACGGTTACACATCAATCACAGGCATATCCGACACAGGAAGTAAGAGTTACACATATGTAGATAATCACACACCAAACAGTTTATCAACTAAAGACAATTCACCAAGATACACTAAGGAAGATAACATACAAGAGCCAATTGAAAAGGACGACAAAGACCAATATAATACAGATGAATATATTGACTTAGGCACAGATAACACAATAGTGCTTTTATATATAAGAGAGCATGACTGGATAAACACAGAAACGTTTACAGGTGGAGGGCATGGCACAGGCACAGGAAGTTCAGGTGGAGGCAATGGCTCAGGTACAGGCACAGGAAGTGGCGGTACACCTGAACAAGGTGAATTAAAGATAGTAAAGGCATATGGCATAGTAAACCCTGATACCTATGAAATAACAAATGACAAGGACACAGCAACAATAGAGAATGTCACAAGAAATGTACACATAACACCAGAGTCAGGCTATAGGCTTGCAGAATATGTTTATAGTACAAGAGGAAACGAGGACGATGTAGTATGGAACAATATGACAGCAGAGTCATGGGGAACATTAACCAACACTGAACAAGATGATACAGTATTTTATATGAAAGGCTTTATAGATGGATTCAGTGAACCCTATGGCTCAGCACTCTACTCTTCCAAATATGCATGGACAGACACAGAGCAACCAGTAGGAAGTTTATCGTCAACATACACTTCAGACTTAACATATCCCGGAACATACGGCACAGGGCGATTAAGTGGCAACACATTAACCAATTATAACAGTACAATCTATTTTGATATGGCAGACCCAGACAACACAGATACTACAGATGATGTATTATACATATTATTCCTGAAAGAAGATGAAGTAGAATACAAGGCTGATAATTTTGTAATACCAGAGTCGTTTATTACAAGGCACAATGATTTTGCGACGAACAATATAACAGTAACAGGCAACCTCACAGGTGAAACATCATCATATTTATTTGCAAAGCATAAGTTTAAATATAGTTTACCGTTAGTCACAGGCTTCTCCGAGTCAAATGGTGACAGCATAACAGCATGGACAGACCCATACATCATAGCATCAATATCTCAAACAAACACAGCAACAACCAATGGGCTTATATCAAAATGGAGTAAAACGGAGTTAATCACCTACAATACAGCCAATGACACAATAGATAAAAGAACAAGTACAGACAATAGTTATGAATTAGCAGTGCAGAAAGAGCAAACAACACCAAGCATATTATCATTTACAAATGCGAATTATTCATATACAGCATATAGAAAAGATGATAAGCCGACATTGGCACAATGGAAATTGGAGCAACTTAATAGTTTATCAGCAGACTCAACATATTCAATGGATACAACTGGAGCAAGTTTACCCCTATGGATACAAGGAGCGGAGGCATTTGAGACAATAGATTCATGGAACACAGATATATGCAATTACAGTAATGAATTAGTAGGCAACAGACAATCAAATGACACTACAAGTAATTTTAGTTTACCATTACATTTCACTGATACAAAGGCAACAGGTGACGGAGTGGACTTGCAGAACATACCCCTGATTGACACAGACACTACAGTAAACGGCAACAACATCATAAGAAAAGCAACAGCAACAATCAGTGGCACAAGCACAGACATACAATTAAAATCAGAATATATCAGTTTATTTGATGTAGATGTGACACAGCAGGTAGATTATCAGATACACTATGGTTCATCTAAAGGCAGTAGTTATGCTGACGACACAAAGAATGTAACAAATGGAACAGGCACAGGCACTCAATCAGGTGGAGTGCAGGTAATGAAAAAGGACAACACAATAGTTGATAAATATGGTCAAAAACATACTATATTTATTTCAAGAAAAAAGAAGAATATGCTACACAAGAGGAAGAGGTAAGATACCTCTTATTTTTTTGACTTTCTTTTTAGTTATTATGCACTAATGATGTATTAAAGCATATACATTTGTTTATGTATACGAGTTTTTTCGTTTTAAGCAGTTGGAAGATTCTTAAAACAGTGTTTTTATATCACTACTTTAGTTAGTATGTTACCTACTTTCGTTATAATCTTACCTACTTCTGTTTTTGTGGGGGATTTTTGAAAAAAAATAGTCACCTACGTGTATATGCACTTGCTAATATACAAGCATGAGCATTTAATAAATGGCTTAGAAAAAATTTTAAAGGAGCAGGAATTATGTATAACAGTAACATGGAATTTAAGAAAAGGAGGTTTATAGAAATCTGTAACAACAACTTTGGTATAGGTTCAATACATATTGAGTTGAACGTTAATTGCATGGTACTTATTCCAAGCATTGAGGCTATGCATTATGAGATTGCAAAATTCATTAGAAAGGTAAGAGTGCATTATAGTGACTTTATGTACATTGCAACAATTACAAAGTTGGGAGCAGGCAGTTTTAAATGCAATATGCTTTGCAATCCTGACATTAGCGAAAATGATTTGAACTTATGGAATAATGGAAATGTTCACAAAAATACAATAAACTCATTTGATGTGCTTGATGAGTTTATTGAAGTGCTTGTATCAGGTATGCAAAGCAACAGCTATATGCATTCAAAAAATTTGAGAATCATAAAGGAGATGTATTGAAATGCTGAAAGCAGAGTTAAAGGATTTAATGAAATTGACAATAGGGCGTAATCACACAGGCATTAAGGATAGCACAGTGCCTGTTGTTTACAGGAATCCTAATAAGAAAAAGTGTAAGTCTGGCAGTGGCAAAAGTAAGTATGAGACATCAAATTATAACAAGCGTATGCGTACAAGAAGAAGTGAAATCAGGCAGATTTGTTACAACAACTTTCAGATTGGGAAAATGTCATCTATAACATTGACGTTTGACCCGAATATTGATGAAATTAATACAACTGATTTAGACTCAACACATAAAGAGTTTGATAAGTTTATCAAGCGTATGAATCATCATTTTGATGATTTTATCTACATTGCGACATTCTCAAGACAATGTAACGGCAATTGGCATTATCATATGATTTGCAATATTGATGATACTATTTCTGAACAGGAGATACAGAAGATATGGAGCATGGGCATGATAAAAAAGAAAATTATTGATGATGAAAAATACTTCAAAAATGGTATGAACTATCTTATTAAAAATTTAGATAGCATAAGAGATGAACTGAAAGGGAGAAGTGGCTATAAGCGTTCAAGAAATGCTATGACGGACATAGTAATTGACCTTGACAAAGCGGACGAACAGACAGCAGATGAACTTTGTGAAAAGATTATGCAGAGTCAAAAAGTATGGATAACTTATAAGACAGAAAAAAGCATTGGTATAATGAAAAGGTACATAGATGAATATACAGGTGAAATGTCTGAATTTGTTGACTTTGACAGGGAGTTATCAGATGAGCTTAAAAATAAAGGCTATGAAAGCCTCATGATAAAGTCAACATCATATTCGATTGATTACAGGTTTATTGAACTACTACCACCACTGAAAATAGCAGTCCGTAAGAAACAGGCTACACCAAAAATAGAGTAATACTACCACATATAAGACATTATGTGTATATACAACAAATCTCCACCACTCACACTGTACCTCAAATGAGGAGAATATAATTATTATTAAAATTTATAAGGAGCGTAATTTTATGAAGAAAAGTATAAGTATAAGTGTAAGCGTTATGATATGGGCGAACATTCGCAAAATACAGAATATTGGGCATATAAGTGATGAAAAATTGGCATATATATTGGAGGTATCGACAAGGACACTTTATAATTATGACAAAGAACCAGAAAGACTTACATTGAAAAAAATTGAAGGATTTATGAAGTATACAGGTGTACAATTTCAATATTTGATTCAATGAAAAAAATCCTTGCAAAATAAGAAATACAGCGTTATAATTAGTAAAAAGTTTATTTAGAGGTTGAAGATTTATGAAAATTAAACAATTAAAAAATGGTATGTTCTCAGCTGTTATTTCAATGGGATTTGACGAAAATGGTAAGAGAGTCCAGAAGCGTATTACGGCAAATACAAAGTGGGAAGTACAGAAGATTGCTGATGAACTTGTGACCAATAAGATTGACATTGCAAGTCAGGAGCTTACAGTGGAACAAGCTATGATAGAGTATGTTGAGTGTCGTTCAAATTTGATTGAGGCAACTACATTGAGAAATTATAATGAGATAATACGTAACAGGCTTGCAACTATCAAAAATGTCAAAATCAAACAGTTGAGGATTATTGACATTCAAAGAGCAATAAATAAAGAAGCATCTATGGGTTTATCCCGTAGAACAGTAAAAAATGGTGTTAGTCTGTTGAAAGCATCTTTGGAGTTTTTTGATATAAACCTGAATTTTAAGAAACTGCAATATCCAAAGGACATACCAAAGTCAGAGGAGGCATTACCTGAACTTACAGAAGTCTTTGCATTGTTGAAAGGTACATCAATTGAGGTTTATTGTGCATTGGCTTTTAATGGCTGTATGAGAATAGGTGAAGTGCTTGGTCTGAAATTTTCCGACTTGGATTATGAAACCCATACTTTACATATTCACCGCACACAGATAGTTACTGATAATGGCATAGCATATAGGGATTATTGCAAAACACCTAAGAGCATAAGAAAAATTGAACTCAGTGCCGAATTGTGTGAGCAGATAAAAAAACTCCCACACAGTAGTGAAGATGAGTTTATTGTACCATTGACAAGAAAGGCATTGTATTCACGTTATGCAAGGATAATGAAACGTAATGGCTTACCTACTAAATTCCATTTGATACGTAAGATGAGTGCAAGTGCTTTACACGCAAGCGGTATGCCAGATAAGTATATTCTTTATCTTGGTGGGTGGTCTACAGATAATGTTTTAAAGTCCGTGTATGAAAAAACATTTGAGAGTGAAAGAAATATTGCAAACAGGCAGGCTGTATTATGCTTTGAGAAAATCAATGAGCAGATTAATAATAATGTAAGCCAATAAATTGAAAAAAGTACTTGCAAAATATTAAATATTATGCTATAATATAAAATAGGAAAGACTATTTTATATTGTGACACCAAGTGTGACACAGAGAGTGATACAGTGAAAGTTTATAGGAATATAGACAAAAACACACGGTTGGTGAAGAGTGTTCGAATCCTGTCACCTCGATTTTTTAAAAATCCCTGTATTTCTTAGGAAGTACAGGGATTTTCTTTTATATTTCTGATACGTCTATTTGTCCGTTCATGAGCTTAGGGAGCAGGGCATCACGGAGGGCGGAAAGATTTTCATTTTCCAAGCTGTTTTTAAATATTTTTCCAAAAAAAGAATGACATAATTTATTAAACTTTATTAAATCTTCTTCTGAAGGTATAACTATTTTTTCAGTTTCAATAAAATCCGATAAATTCAGATTTTTAATTCCTGTTGTACCATTTTCATATAAGAAAAATATTTTTTTATTGTATAAATACTGTATATAATAATATATAAATGTACTATAATTTTTTAGTGGTTTAATAGCTCTGCAAAAGTTTGTACATATCATACTATTATTATATCTGTTAAGTAAAGCCTGAGATATAAGACATACACGCCCCGTTGACTGTGTAGGACTTCCACCTGATATTTCAATAACTATGTCATTAGCAGTAAGTTGTTTTGATTGAAAATTTTTAGGTAATATATAACGTGTAGGCATTTTCCCTTTATTACCTGCTCTCACTTCTGTAATATCAGCACCACGAATACAATAAACCTGTTCTGTGTAATTACCTGTCCGTGTTTCTTTTCCCCAGTCACCACCCAAAGTCGAAATAATTATATCAGAAAAAGTGCCAATTATCCAGTTATCAGGCATAACACACCCGAACGGCTCAAAGTCCACAAACCAAGACTTAAAGATAGCTTGTGCCTGCTCCTCAAGGTTTTTGTTTATGCGGTTGTTGAGTTCTATTTTGTCGTCAAGTGATTTGAGAAGTGACCCTATTTTGCGTTGAGTTTCCAAATCAGGAATACTTATTTCAAGGTTTTTCAATACATCTGTCTGCACACGCTGTCGTCCGGAAGAACCAACCATAGACTTTATAGCAGTATTATGAATAATCGGACTGCATACAAGATAATATAAAAAATCAGCATCAGTTACGCCCTCAATTGCCCTGAAAACGATATATTCAGTAGACCCAAAACCTACTTCATTATCCTGCAAGATGTTTACTTTTACTGTTTTTCCGTTTTCAAGACAGGGCGTTATTCTTGCCATTAAAGTGTCGCCGTTCCTGAACTTAGTACCACCGGTAAATTCCACAATTTCAAAATTCTGAATGTCACGGCAGAACGGCTTTAACATATCCATTGATACTTTTTTTGTCAAAATACCTTTTTTAATAGATTCTTTCGGGTTGAATAAAACAATATCGCCTAATTTTATGGTTTTAAAATTCATATAATCCCCCTTGATTATTCAGGCTTTGTGAAAAGAAAACTGAAACTTCCTTTTTCAGTGTTCAGACAGGTTTCAAGTACATTTGCGTAAAGTTTGAGTTTGCGGTACATACTTTCGTTATCGGACGGAAAAAACGAACTGTTGAGCAGGAAAGTAAGCATTGCGACAATCATTTCAGCACTTTCTTCCGGCGTTTCCGTGTGTACTGAGCCGTCTGCAACGCCGTCTTTCAGAATCTGCGTGACTATCGGCGAAACTGTTTTAATAGCGGTCATCATCATCTTGTAATGAAGGATTATGTCGTCCTGTACGTGCAGTGAGATAATTACGTTACGGCTGTTATTCTGAAATTCTTTTCTTATCATTGAAGTAAAAAGTTTCTTGAGTTTTTCGTAAGTGTTTATGCAATTATTCGTTGAGGTAAAATATTCCCTGATAGCCGACGAATAACTTCTTTCTATAACAGCATCTATAATATCTTCCTTGCTTTCAAAGTAATAATATATACTTCCTTTTCCTATACCTGCATTCTTAGCAATCATATCCACTGTTATATCACGATTTGGAAATTCCATTGCACACATAAGCTCTTCAGCAGAATTGAGTATTATTTCGATCTTGTTTTCTTTCATAGCAGAAATTCCTTTCTTTAAATCCGAATTTGTCGATTGATATTATATCACAAAAAAGGTTGAATTTCAAGGTTTATGAGAAATTGTTGATTATAGTACAAATTTGTTTTGAAAATTCAGTAATGATTGTCACAAATCACACTTGACTGACAGTCGAAAAAGTGTTATAATGAACTTGTTAAAAATTCGACCGTCGGTCGAAAAAATGTAAAAGGGGTGCATTTATGTCTAAATTCTTATTGGGAATGGCTCTGCTGGCAGGCGGAAGTGCTTTTGCCGGTGCTGTCGGTGCAAAGACGCTTTTTGACAGGACTATTCCCAGACAGGATACTTTGAGAGTAGACCTCAATGAAATGGCTGATATGGCAAAGTGGGAAGAATACAAGAAATTTATGGTTCCTAACCGTGAATGGCTTGAAAATCAGGAACTTGAACACGTTACAATAACCGCACGTGACGGCGTTTCACTTCACGCTGAATATTTTCCTGCTGAAAATCCTACTGATAAGATTGTAATATGCAATCACGGTTATACAGGTTGCGGAATGCGTGACTGTGCTTCAATTTCCGTATTTTTCCATAGAATCGGTTATGACTGTCTCATAGTTGACCACAGAGGTCACGGAAAAAGCGGTGGTGATTATATCGGTTTCGGAATACTCGACCGTTTCGACTGTCTGAGTTGGATTAAATATGTCAATAAACGTTTCGATAACAAAAAGCAGATTATACTTTACGGCGTTTCAATGGGGGCAACTACTGTACTGATGACAACAGGTTTTCCTGAAGTCGCAGAAAGTGTAAAGGCAGTTATTGCTGATTGTGCTTTTACATCGCCTTATGAGGTTTTCAAGCACGTCCTGAAAAAAGACTATCACTTACCGCCGTTTCCGATTATGGACATAAATGAATCTATGTGCCGTAAAAAAGCAGGGTATGGTTTCAGCGACTACTCCACTATTGAAGCCATACAGAATACTACAATTCCGTGTCTTTTCATTCACGGTGCGGAAGATAATTTCGTGCCTGTATATATGAGCAGACAGAATTATGAAGCCTGCAATTCCGAAAAAGATATAATGATTGTACAGAATGCCGGTCACGGTGCTTCTTACTATGAAGATGTTCCGGCTTACGAAGAAAAAGTAATATCGTTTATAGAAAAGTATCTTGCATGATACAGGGAGGAAAAATGAAAGAATTAAACATCAACGGTGCAGTTATGAAATGCTACCCCCTCTGTGCCGCTCAGAAACTTCACAACTATACAATACGTTTTTGTCCTGCTCAGGTTCTCTGCATAGGAACAGGTCTCTATATCAAGGAAGACGTTGATTTCGGCATTCTCAAAAGGGCTATATACAAGGCTTATGAGATGTTTGAAACAATGCGTTTGCGTTTCATTGAGGACGAAAACGGCGAAGTTTTACAATATATCGTGCCTTTTGAAGAACGTGACATTCCGCTGTGTGATTTTTCAGACAGAAAAGAAGAAGATGCTCACAACGAAATGCGTAAATGGACTGCACTTCCCTTTGCAAGATACAACAGCCCTATGAATCAGGTTATTATGATAAAGCTCCCCGACGGTTACAACGGAATCTATATGAAAGTTGACCACATGACAATGGATTCCAGTTCAATAATAGGTTTCATGAAAATAGTACTTGAAATATACTGTTCAATGAGATACGGCACTGATATGCCTGATAATGCAAGTTCTTCATATATAAAACAGCTTGAAAAAGACCTTGAATACGAGACAGGTTCAAAAGCAAGACAGCGTGACGAGGAATTTTGGCTGAATGAAATCAAACGTGACGAGCCTATGTATACAGATTTTTCAGGACAGGGCAGACTTCTTACACAACGTCGTGAAAACAACAATCCTAATCAGCGTTGGGCAATGGTAATCTCAAACAGTCCGGAAGCCTCTATTTCTGTTTACTCTCTTGAAAGAGAAGCCTCTGTCCGTTTAATGAAATTCTGCGAAAAGCACGGAGTTTCAATGGCTAATCTTCTTCTTATGGGAATGAGGACGGTTCTTTCAAAGTTCAATGATGACGAAAAGGACGTTTCTGTCAAGATATGTATTTCACGCCGTGGCACTCTGCTTGCAAAAAATGCAGGCGGTACAAGAGTACATTTCTTCCCTTTGCGTACTGTTATGCAACCTGAAATGACTTTCCTTGACGGTATCCGTATGATACAGACTGAACAGAACAAGATTTTCCGTCACGCAAACTACGACCCGATTGAGTTTATGGCGAAAAGACGTGAGATTTTTCCAAGTCAGGCGGGAGCAAGTTACGAAAGTATCAGTCTTACTTATCAACCGCTTACACTTCAGAAGAATAAATATGAAATGCCCGATAATCCATACAAGAGTATGTGGTACACAAACGGCGTTGCAGGACAACCTTTATACCTGACTGTAATGCACCGTCCCGAAGACAACGGACTGAATTTCAGTTTCGAGTACAGAAAAGACGTTGTTACAGAACACGAAATGGAATATTTCTATTATTACCTCTGCCGTGTACTTTTCAGGGGCATTGAGGACGAAAACAGAACTATCGGCGAAATTCTTGAAATGATATAAAAGGAGACTATTATTATGTTAGAAAAATTAAAGGAAATTATTGTAAATTACGTTGAGGTAAACCCCGACGACATCACAACAGAATCACGTTTCATTGAGGACATCGGTCTCAACTCATACGATTTTATGTGTATGCTTGGCGATATTGAGGACGCATTAAGTATATCAGTTGACGAGGCTGAAATTGTCAATCTCCGTACAGTCGGCGAAGCTATCGCTTACTTTGAGTCAATTCAGTAATCGGGGGAAATTATGTATAAGAATAACATTAAAACACTTCAGGAACTTGTAAACACTTCCGCTGACGAATACAGAAACAGAGTTTTCATTAAGGAAAAGAACGGTAAGGACGTTATTGAAAAAACTTTCGTTGAATTCCGTGAGGACGTTAAAAAAGCTATGGCTTATGTGAACACTTTCAGCAATGGTGAACCTATTCATTGTGCAGTTGTCGGAGCTTCAAGCTATGCGTGGATTGTAAGCTATTTCGGTACTGTATGTGGCGGAAACGCTTCTGTACCGCTTGACGCACAATTAGGCGAGGACGATATTGCAGACCTTTTAAACCGTTCTGATTCCGTAATATTCTTTTATGACAAGAGATTTGAAAAGATGATTGACGGTCTCAAAGAAAAGTGTCCGGAAGTAAAGGCTTTTGTTTCACTTGAAAACGACCTGCTGGATATTCTTGAAAAGTATCAGCCGGAAGATTTCAAGCCCATTGAACCGTCCGCACTCGCTACTATTTCGTACACTTCCGGTACTACAGGAAAAAGTAAAGGCGTTATGTTACTGAACAGCAATCTGATAGATAACGCTATGTGTCAGGACAACGAAAGCACTCCGGAAGACGTTGTAATGTCGGTACTTCCGATACATCATATATACTGTTTTACTTGCGATATACTTCTTTCAATGCGTTACGGAAATCAATTGTGTTTTAACGATTCTATGATGAGGATTCCGCAAAACCTCAAGTTATTCAGACCTACTGTTATACTTCTTGTTCCGATGATTGCTGAAACAATGTACAAGCAGATAAAAGCGGTATCAGTCGCAAAACCTGAGCTTTCTTTAAAGACTATTGCTGAAAATGTTTTCGGCGGAAGATTAAAAACTATTTATAGTGGGGGTGCGTATCTCCGTCCGGAACTCCAGAAAGCGTACATTGATATGGGTATACAAATGGCACAAGGTTACGGAATGACAGAATGTTCACCGAGAATATCAACCGCTGACCCCTCTGATACAGAATGTGCAGGAGATGTAGGAATAATTGTCAACGGCTGTCAGGTAAAGACTGTTGACGGCGAAATAATGGTAAAAAGTCCGTCAGTTATGGCAGGTTACTATAAGGACGAGCAGGCTACCGCTGAAGCACTTACTCCGGACGGCTGGTTGCATACCGGTGACCTTGGTTACGTTGACGACAGAAACAGACTGTTCCTTACTGGTCGTAAAAAGAATCTTATCATTCTTTCAAACGGTGAAAACGTTTCACCGGAAGAACTTGAAAATAAGTTTGCAGGACTTGACTATATAAGCGAAATTATGGTTTACAGTGACGACAGCGTAATATGTGCTGAGATTTTCCCGAACAGAGAACTTTATCCAGACGACAGTGTTATTGAAAAGATGTTCCGTGAAACAGTTGACAATATCAACAAGACTGTTCCGTCAGCAAAGGCTATACGCCGTCTCAGAATAAGAGACAACGGTTTTGACAGAACTACTTCAAAGAAGATAATCCGTCAGCAGTCAACACACGGCTGGATTATAAAGTAAGTCAGTTATATATGAATATACCCGATTTGATATTGACAGATTGTTAATAGTATGGTATAATATTTATACTCTGTTTACGAAAGGTGTGTTTTTGTTATGACTTATGAGGAAATTTTTACCAAATCAAAGGAGCTTATCCTTGCAAATGATGTTGACGGTTTAGAGGGGCATATTGCCGTACAGATTAATATTATCGGCGAGGGTGAGGGTGCTTTCTATATAGAACTCAAAGACGGTAAGGTTTATGTTGAACCCTATGAATATTATGACCGTGACTGTATCTTTATAGTTTCCGGAAAGAATTTCATAAAGATGTGTGAGGGTAAACTCGATGCTGTTTTAGCTTTCACTACCGGCAGACTCAAGGTTGAGGGAAGTATCGAAAAGGCTCTTGAATTCAACAAGATTGTCAAGTCAGTACAGAAGAAAAAGTAATATTTTTTGTTGCAGAATCCGGTTTTTATATAATCGGGTTCTGTTTTTTAGAGTGAGGTGCTTTTTATGGACAGGAATTTTTATTTGTCGTCTCTTGGAATTTCAGTAACTGAAGAATATGATTTCAGTTATGCGGAAGTCCATGGATATGCGGAAATTGTAGGTTGTAGAATAGTTTTTTTCAGAAAAAACAAATACGCTTTGCTGGACGCTGTAGACTTTATTGAAATAAAACCGGAAGAATTTGATTTCTGTAACTGTATTCTTGAAAAAATAGATTTTCCGTTAAGATTCGGTGACAGTTTCAGAAAAGTGCGTGAGATGTTCGGAAAAGAAAGTTCTGTTGATACTTTTTTTGAACATTACGACAGATATAATTATTTTGTTTCCGACGATTATTATTTGTCATTTTGTGTAGAAAATGATATGCTGACAGGTATGGAGATAATTTTCAGTCCCGAAATAATTTCTGAAATATCTGATTTCCGGTAATTTTACTATTGACATTTTGATTATAATATATTATAATCATAGCAAGAATGATTTTTTTAGTATACGCAAAAATAAAATTTTCAAACCGGAGGCGTTTTTATGCTGAAAGCTATATGTTCAAAAAAAGACCTTTCGTTGTGTGCTTACTATGATTGCATACGTGACATTATAAACTCTTCAGACCTCGAACCTCTCAAAGACATAACGCACCATATCTCTACAACACGTTTTCAGCACTGTCTCAACGTCTCTTACTACAGTTATATATTGTGCAGAAAATTAGGGCTGAATGCACGTTCAGCGGCGAGGGCAGGACTTCTGCACGACCTTTTCTATTATGACCGCAAGGAATATAATTCGCTCCGTGAAAAAGGTCAGATGTCACATAGTCTTATGCACTCACTTATTGCGGTAAGAAACGCCGAACACGTTACGCATATAACTCCTCTTGAACGTGACATTATAGAAAAGCATATGTTTCCGATGACAGTGAAACTTCCGAAATACCGTGAAACTTACGTCATTACACTGATAGACAAATATTGTGCGGTACTGGAAGTATGTGTGCCGAAAATCTGTGGAATTATTCCCACCCAAAAAAACAACTGATATTAAAGATTTCCCTGAAAAAATTTTTTCGGGGAATATTTTTTTTTCTATTGAAAAGTAATTCATAATATGGTATAATTAAAAGAGAATAAATGTTCAGTTTTGCAAAAAAACAAATATACCGAAAGGGGATTAAAAAAAGCAATGAATACTCCCGAAAATTACGACCAGACCGCTGTGAATCGCTGGCGTTTGATACTGGGAAACCTCTCAGACCAACAACTGCCATTCAACAGTACTGAAAGCAATATACAAAGTTTTATGGATATGGAGCAGTTACTTGATTATCTCTACAGCCGTTCACAAGGAGACGACGTAAGAAGTGAAAGTCGAAAAGGCGGTCTTGCTGATACCGTTATTACTACTGCTGAATGGATTACAAAAGTCCGCAACCTTTTCCCGAATAAAACTGCGGAAGTTCTTGAAAAACACGCTCTTGAAGAATTTGAGATGACGGAGCTTCTTACTGATAATGAAATCCTTGAACAGATGAAACCCGACATGAATCTGCTGAAAATTGTATTGCAGTTGAAACACCTTATGAAAGGTGAAGTTCTTGAAACTGCAAGACGTATTGCACGACAGGTTGCAGACGAAATAAGACATAAACTTGAAAATGATATAAGACGTTCTGTACTGGGACGTATAGACAGAAATTCCTCAAGCCCTTTACATTCTGTAAGAAATCTTGATATACAGAAAACAATCCGTCGCAATCTGAAAAATTACGACAGCGAAAGTCAGCAGATTATTTTGAAAAATATATATTTCAGTAACCGTGTAAAGCGTTATAATAACAAGCGTGTAATTATCGCAATCGACGAAAGCGGTTCAATGACAGGGTCTATTATATACAGTGCGGTAATGGCTCAGATTATTTCAAATCTGCCGTTTGCGGAAGTAAAGCTGATTATTTTTGATACTCAGATTGTAGACCTTTCGGACGATGCTGACGACCCTGCACAAGTGCTTATGAGTGTACAGCTTGGCGGTGGTACTGATATAGGAAGTGCTTTAGGTTACTGCGAAAGCCTTATAACTACGCCGTCACATACAAGTGTTATCGTTGTGACTGACCTCTATGAAGGTGCTGTACAAAGCCGTTTGCTGAACATAAGCAAGAATATTATTGAAAGCGGTGCTAAACTCAATTTCCTTACTGCACTTGACGAGGAAGCCTGTCCCGCTTATGACAGGAATTTAGGTCAGATACTTGCAAATATGGGAGCATTTGTCGGAGCGTTGACACCCGACCAGCTCGGCGACTATATCGGCAGAATGTTTTCATAGGAGGTGGATTTTTTGGAAGATTTAAAGAAAGCCCTTTGGTTTGCTGACGAGAATTTTTTAGTCGGTCTTTCAAACAAAGGTACTTATAAGCGTGCCTGCAAAGACGTTGACGGTGTAATACCTGATTTTGATTTGTCGGATAACTCCGCAACAGTCCGGACAGGTGGCGAAACCTGTACAATTACAGTACCGCTTGCAGAAAGCAAATGTACTTGTATTTCAAGAGGAATATGCCGTCATATAATCGGAGCAATAATTATACTCCGTAATAATGTGGAAATGCCGTCTCAGTCGGAAGAATTACAGGAAGAAATTGATTCGGTAGTAAATGCTGATATTCCGGAAACTTCGGAAGATGTGCAGTCATCACCGCCAGAAAGCGTTCCGGAAGAACCGCAGGAGGAATTTTTGTCTGAACGTGATGTTACAAAAATTCACGAATGTGTGCAACAGTGCCTTGACACTCTCGGAAACATAATAAAATACGGTCTTGTACGTATTCCTGAGAGTTTGCCGGATATGTTGGAAGCCGTGGCGGTACGCTGTCACGCTCTCAGAATGGCAGACGCTGAAAGTAATCTCCGCACAATAGGCAGTAAATTATCTGACTGTATCGAAAGGCGTGCCTCATTCAGTATGGACAGTTTTATAAATGAAATATGTTACTGTACCGGACTTCTTACCGAACTTACTGCCGAAAGTCTGAAACCCGAACAGTTAGGAACATTCCGGCAGACGTATGAGAATTACGGAAAAAAACTGACTATACTTCCGGTCGGACAGAGAAGCGTAAACGGAGACTATGCAGGGGAAATATATTATTTTCTGAATATAGACCCCTATGCTGAACAGCGTTTCTTTTCTATATCAGATGTCAGACCTGTTTTTTACGACAACAGACAGAAATATTTTCAGGCAAACAGTTTCATATGGGGACTGAATACTCCTATAAAAAATATGATGCATTCTGAGATGGTTTTAATCAACGCAAAGGTAAGTAACGGAAAACTTTCGACTTCTCAGGAAACCACTGTTTTAACTGCATACGATGCACAAATAGACTGCGATGAAGTAAGAGATATGATTTATACTGATTTCCGACAGCTTGCGGTTGAAATTTCTGAAAAGAATCCGAAAACAGAACTTGACAAGATGTGTTTTGTACAGCCCGAAAAGTGTATAGAAAATTTTTTCGATAAGTATTCTCAACAGCACGTTATAACTCTTGAGGATGTAAATAAAAACAGGATTTCCGTCCGTGCGAAATACTCAGCGGAAAACAAGGATTTTATAGACCTTTTGGAAAGTATAGGCAAAAAAATGCTTGAAAATCCGCAAAAGAATTATGTATTTCTTGCGACCGCTTACATATATGACGGTGAACTCACACTTTTCCCGATAGAAGTATATGACTTCATAAAGAAACAGTACCGTGAACCTTATGAACTTCCCGAACAGTACGAAAATATAGAAGTTTCGGCGGTATATGCGGAAGAAATTCTTGACTTTTTCACGGAAGTAACTGATAAGATTACAGTTATTGTACGTAGCGGTTTGCAAGCTGACATAAAAAATGACCATAAACTTGAAAATATGGCTTTCAACTATGGACTGAAAGGTCTGAGCCGTATTATAGGTGAATTTATGGAAAGTGCATCATCATACCGTCACCGCACGGACGGAGACAGTACAGAAGTATTATTGAAAATGCGTACAATATCTGACTACATACGTCATAGCAGAAAAAAACTTGCGGTTATCACATCGCTATCAAATATGAAAGGAAGTAATTGAATTATGCTTTATGCACATCGTACACAGAAATTCCAGAATCTTTCAAAGGCACTGGAAAGCTACAAAATTGAAAGTGGTGTTATAGACATCGCTATGGAGTATCTCGACATCTCAAAGAACAGAGACAACACACTTCTTGACAAAATACCTGTTCATTCTTATCTCAAGGATTGGGGCAAATACTATAATCTTGAAAAAGCAGTAAAAAGTGAAATCTTATCCGTCAGAAGTCAGGAACTTGTTGAACGTTATATATTGTTGTCTCAGGCTTTATACGGTAATGATTCATATGATTTTATAAGAATTATATATTCAAATACTTCAAAGAACGACTATGAAGAAACCATTATAAAAGCACTGTCGTCAAGATACGGCGACAAAGCTGAGGCTTGTTATTTGGCGATATATTTATCATATTGTAAAGACAGTAAGATAATACAGCTTAACAAATCTCCGCAGATATGTCTTGACGCTATGGAGTTTGTAAAAGACCCTGTTGTTATCGCACTTCTTTGTGCAAAGGCTCTTAATCAGATTCCCGTTCCTAAAAAGAAGTCTGTTATGGAAAAGGTAATTTTCAGCAAAATCATAAAATCACATACAGAAAATGAAGTTATAGTAAACAAGCTGATTGAATGTGTAAAAGGACTTATATCGCCTACAATGCCATTCGGCGTAAGACTTCTGCTTGCAGTAGGTGAGGGAGCTTATTTTTCTGACGAACTTAAAAAGTATTTCGTAAAATATATAACTGCTTATCGTGTTTCAGTGGCTGAAAGTGCTATTGACAAAGTACATGACCCAAGCAGAATACTTAATCTTATTGCGGAAGTACCCGAATGTATGACCTCTTCGTATATGTCATCTATTGCGGAAAAATATGATATTGAAAAAGGTTATTTAAAGGAATATTTCGGAATGTTGGCGGTTAAGCATACGGAAGAATACGTCAAGGCTATGAACGAAGTTTCTGATATTAAAAAAGCGTCACAAATGGAAAATATTCTTACTGATTCAAACCCTGAGTACAAACATATGAAAAATAACTTCAAAGAAAAAACACAGAAACGTCTTGCAAAGGATTTCAGTGCGGTTTTCGGTGTTCATAAAAAGGAAGTACACGATTATATTAAGGGAAATCTTGATTTTTCAGATATAAAGGATTATATAAATGTAAAACTGGACAGTATTCAAGCACAGTATTTCAACGGTTATATATCTTCTTACGGTATGGACGAATTTATTAAACGTGTAATTACTGTTATGACGTTTATGAAGTCGTGGGGTGTATTTTATTTCATAAGGTCATATGTTGATTTTGTCATAGAAAAAAATATAGAACAGTATACAGAAATACTTATCGAGCAGGTAGCGGACAGCGAAATTATTCTTGAAAAACTTGGTGAATTTGCTGATTCATATATGAGCGAGAAGATTTTACTTGATTGTTCAAAGGCTGTTGCAAAACATATTGAAGTGTTCGCTGACGTTGACGTTAAAAAGATGTCTGTAACTACACGTTGTTTATACCTTATGTCGCTTGCAACCGCTGACAGTAACAAGTATAAAAAACAGATTCTTTCAGTTGCAGGCGATACAAGCAAGAGAGTTAAAGAGACGTTGACGGCGACTGTCTCTGTTGAATGGCGTGAAGATATTATAGAATTACTGCAATCTAAAAAATCCACTTTCCGTGAACTTGCTGTATCTGTAATCGAAAAAAACAACGACGGTACATACAAGGAAGAACTTGAAAAGGCTTTTGCAAAAGAGAAGTCGGATAAATTAAAGGTACGTATCGCCGGACTTATTGGTGTAAGTACTCCTGAAAATTCAGTTTCCGGAAATGACATAAGCGTTGATATTGTCGCAAGTCTCGTCAAAGGTGCAAAGGCGAAAAAAGTTGCGTGGCTTTTTGAACAGCCTTACAAGACTTTGAATTTCAAGGACGGTACAGAAGTACCGGAAAATTACCTGAAAACTCTGATAATACTTTATTCTGATATGCCGTCAATCGCAATAAATAATACAGCCGTTGAGATTGCAGAAAAGATAAATCCCGACGACCTTAACAGTTTTGCTGTTGAAGTGTTCAGACGTTGGGTTTGCAAAGGTGCAACCGCTAAAACTAAATGGGTTATGTGGTTTTGCGGAGTACACGGCGGTCACGATATGATTGAGACCCTTATGAAGTATATAAAAGAATGGTCTGAAAATTCAAGAGGGGCGATAGCTTCTGAAGCTGTCTACGCTATGGCAGTAAACGGAAGCTCCGAAGCACTCTTAAACGTTGACAGTATGGCACGCAAATTCAAACACAGACAGGTACGCAATTCCGCAAATGACGCACTTATAAAAGCCTCCGAACTCCTCGGAATAACAAAGGAAGAACTTTCTGACAGAATTGTACCCGATATGGGATTCAATGAACAGATGTGCAGGGTTTTCGATTACGGCAAGAGACAGTTTAATGTTTACCTTACTCCAACTCTTGAAATAGAGATTTACAACGGTGACAAAAAAGTCAAGAATATGCCAAAGGTTGGGGCAAATGACGACAAGGCAATCGCTGAGAAATCCTATAACGATTTCAAGGTTATGAAAAAGCAGATTAAGACGGTTATAGAAAATCAGAAACAACGTCTTGAATACGTTCTGATGTGTGACAGAAAGTGGAATTGCGATGACTGGAAAAAGTTGTTTGTAAAAAATCCTGTTATGCACTGTTTCGCAATCGGTCTCATATGGGGAATATATAACGGTTCTGAACTGATTGAAAGTTTTCGCTATATGGACGACGGAAGTTTCACGAATATAGAGGAAGATGAGTTTGAAATTCCCGAAAATGCTTCAATAGGACTTGTACACCCGATAGAACTCACTGACGAACAGAAAAACACATGGATTGAACAGCTTTCCGACTATGAAATAACTCAGCCGTTCAATCAGCTTACAAGACGTTGTTATAAGCCTACTGAAAAGGAACTCAATTCCGACGAAATAACACGTTTTGAGGGAATAAGTATAAGCAGTTATACTCTCAGGGGAAAACTTACAAAACAGGGTTGGGAAACCGGTGAACCTATGGACGCAGGTTATTTTTTGGAGTTTGTACGTAATGACATTATAAAATGTACGAAAAATTCTGACGGTACTACAGTTTATGACGGCTATCACACGGAAATAGCTTTTGACGGAATGTGTATTGACTACATGGAAGCGGAAGACGTTCATCTCGGAAAACTTATTTTCAAAAACTATAATTCGGGTTATTATACAAACAACCTTAAAATCAAAAACGTAAATTTACGCTATTTCAGCGAAATAATAATGCAGTTGTCGTCATTCGGCAACGCAGAAGATAAAGGAGTTTAATTATGGAAAAAATTTCAATCAAACCGCCTGTTGAGGTGCGTTATGCGGAGGAACTCGCATTACTTGCAAAGTACGACACCGGAAAACGTCCGGAAAACTGGAAACTCTCTCCGAAAGCCGTAAGAACTTTTATTCTCGGCGGAAAGGTTAAAACAGATAACGGAAACGTTGTTATTTCAAGAAAATTCTACGGTAACGATGCACTTGTTGAAAGATGTATTATAACCCTTGCCGGAAACCGTGGACTTATGCTTGTCGGTGAACCAGGTACAGCAAAGACTATGCTTTCTGAACTTCTTTCGGCAGGCTGTTGCGGAATAAGTACGAATACAGTACAGGGTACGGCAGGTACTACAGAAGATATGATTAAGTATAGCTGGAATTATGCGTTGTTGCTTTCAAAAGGTCCTTGCCGTGAGGCTCTTGTACCGTCGCCGTTGCTTGTCGGAATGGAAAAGGGTATTTTTGCACGTTTTGAGGAGATAACACGTACTCCGGCAGAAATTCAGGACAGTCTGATTTCAGTTATGAGTGACCAGATACTGAATATTCCCGAACTTGGCGACGACGGACTTGTGCTTGCAAAATCAGGATTCAATATCATAGGTACTGCAAATACTCGTGATAAAGGTGTCAACGAAATGTCGGGAGCTTTGAAAAGACGTTTCAACTTTGAGACGGTAGAACCTGTAAAGGACGTAAGACTTGAAAAAGAGATAATAGTCCGTGAGGCTCAGAACCTTGCCAAATCAAACCATATTGATATGCCTGTTGATACCGATACGGCAGAACTTCTTGCAGTTACTTATCATGAACTCCGTGAGGGAATAACTGAAAAAGGAACTCACATTGACAAACCTGTTGCCGTTATGAGTACTGCGGAAGCTGTTTCCGTGTACTATCAGACTATCAGTCATGCTTGGTATTACAATGACGGAAAAATTGATTTAGGCGTTATGACGGAAAATCTTTTGGGTGCTGTATGCAAGGAAAATAAGGACGATTTAGAAAAACTGAAAGCGTATTTCCGTACTGTTGAGAAAGAAAAAAGTAAAGTTGGTGGATTATGGAAAAAGTATTCGGAAACGGCAAAATTACTGAAATAATTCCATACGACCTCAACGGAAAAGTATTGTTGTTTCCGGTACGTCATCATAGTCCGGTGTGTACATATCAGCTTGTGAGGACTATCAGGGAGTATAAACCGGAGATAATTCTGATTGAAGGTCCTGAAAATGCAAACAGTCTCATTCCGGTACTTACCGACGATAGAACGAAATTGCCTGTTGCGATATACTATTATTACAAGGATACGAAAAAACTTGTCAGTGAAAGTGCGGAAGATTATAAATGTTACTATCCATTTCTTTACTCGTCGCCGGAATACAACGCTCTGAAACAAGCCGGATATATGGGTATTCCTGCGGAGTTTATCGACCTGCCTTATTGTGACATTCTAATAAATACTACCGAACAGAAAGGCTTACGAAAAAATGCCGACAAACATAGTTATGCAGACGACGGACATTTTATACAAAGCAGATTTTATAAAAAAATATGTGAGGAAACAAACGTCAGAAGTTTTGACGAATTTTGGGAAAAATACTTTGAAATAGGCGGACTTTATCTTACTCCTGAAAAATTCGTCAGACAGCTTCATACATACTGTATTATTAACCGTGCGGAAACTTCAAAGGAAGAAATGCAGACAGACGGCACATTGGCACGTGAGGCACATATGGCGAAAAGGGTCTCAGAAGCTATGGAAAAATACAACAAGGTGCTCGTTGTTACCGGTGGATTTCATAGTATGGGAATTTATGAACTTCTTGAATCAGGCAAGATAAAGTCTCCGAAACTCCGCAAGATGTCCGCAAAACTGCACGGTTGTTATCCTATGGCATACTCTTACGAATCGGCGGACGCATTGCACGGATATGCTTCAGGAATGAGTTTCCCATATTTTTATGATACTGTAGTAAAGAAACTTCTTGATTGCAAGTTGCCTGATAAAGTATATAATGACGTTGTATTCGACCTGCTTGTGAAAACCGCAAAATTGACAAACAAAAAGGATATACCGGTTACAATAGCGGATGTTACTTCAGCCAAAACCCTTATAGACGGACTTTCCGCACTCAGAAATTCCCGACAGTCCGGAATTTACGAACTTTCCGACGCTATAACGAGTACGTTCATAAAGGGTGAAAAAACTATATCTTCAGCGTTACCGCTTGACATTCTTCAGAAACTTGCAACCGGAAATGATGTAGGATTCATAGGCGACAAAAACCACGTACCACCGCTTATAACGGATTTCGAGGAACAGAGCAGGAAATTCCGTCTCAAAATAAACGATACTAACAAGAATATCGTTGAGGTGTCTTTGTTTACTACTCAGCGAGGTATGGAATTAAGCCGTTTTATGCACCGTATGGATTTTCTGAATACAGGTTTTGCAAAAATGCGTAAAGGTCCTGACCTGCACGCAAACAAAGGAAGAAGCCGTGTCCGTGAGGAGTGGAGTTATATACGTTCACCGGAGGTGGATTCTTCACTGATTGACCATACAACAGACGGTTTCACGATTGAGGAAGCCTGTACAACGATTGCCATAAAGAAACTCCATGAGGAAATGCGTTGTGAAACTTCCGCACAAATAGCTGTTGACTGTTTCCTGATGGGTATACCTCTTAACAAGTCGGAGACTGATATTATTGACAATGTTCTTGCTTCTGATGGTGATTTCTTTTCTGTCGGAAAAGGTCTCTGCTGTTTTGAAATGCTGAACAGCCTGCAACAGCTTTACGATTTTCCGGACAGTTCGTCACTTGAATATATAAGAAGATGTTTTGAAAAACTCATAATATCGTTGCCGTCAATGGCAAATATTTCAGAAGACCGTGCAGATGAAGTAATATCAGTCCTAAAAACTATGTATGGTATC
>JAIDUG010000038.1 GCA_029060305.1 Ruminococcus sp. | reverse complement strand
TAACCTGAGTTTATGACTATTGCGGAACAGTTCAGGGCTTTGAATAACTTTTCAAGTTTTTCAGGAAGTTCAGGATTCAGGATTGTGTCGTGGTTGCCACCACACTTACAGCGGAACTCCGATATATTGAAGTGTTCTGTAAGCATTGAGTTATAATTGTACTTATAGTTTTTTGTCATCTTAATTTCTTCCTTTACTGGACGATTATAGAAACAACTTTGTCGAGATTATAGAATCCTATCCATGCATTGTTTTTCTTGACTATGAAAAACTTTCCGTCATAGAGATAATCGTCCCATTCGTCTTTTTCTCATACAACCTGTTTGCTGTTTTTCATAGCAATTTTAATTGTTTTATACATTGTTTTCATTCCTTTCGTGTTTTATTCTTCGGGAAGTCCAGCCACACTGGTGAGCAGTGAAAGCACACCAGCAAGCATTGAGGTACTTCCGACAGACAACCAGTTTACATCACCTATTACGGCAGAAGTTCCGATAGTTGCGACCGCTGTCTGAGCTACTGTTTTCACGGCACGTATACCGGCAACTTTCAGCCAGTTTTTCCAGTCTCTCATTTATTTGTCTCCTTTTCCGTAGGCAGTTCCATAAAGGCAGTATGAAGTTGCGTCATCACGCCGTTACCGCCTAATCCGTGATACTGCTGATACATATTCTCAAAGTTTTCCTTTGCAAAAATCGGAGCGTATCCCTGTTCCATATACTTGTTGTAGTTGTGTAACATACGGTCACGTAACAGTGCCTGTACACCGAGTTCAACAGCTTTCTGACGTGTTTCCTGACGTTTCAGACGACGGAGAATAGCCTTTGTGCCTATTCCTAAAATTCCTGTAGCGGACAGTACCGAAATTATAATTGTTATAATGTCCTGCATAATTTTCACCTCAATAATTCAGATATTCAACCTTATTATAGCTGAAATTGCTGTTGTCGGCTTTTTCCGTACCTGAGATGTACAGATAGTACGTACCGGCGGTAATATTGCCACAGTTTATAATCTGGTCTTTCAGAGAAGTGCTTCCGGCGAAAACCAAATCAAAAGTATAAGCAAAATCGCCGTCTGCAACTTTGGTACTGAGGTCTGAAACAGTACCGTCAGACTTTATCAGATTAAGGTGAAGTTGCTGATTCATCCAGCTACTCAGAGAGGCGTTAATTGTGATGAGAAGTTTTCCGGTATTCAGTTTCAGCGGAGAGGCAAACAAAATTCCGGTATCGGAGGAAGTTTCAGACCAGTTGCTGACGGCTATTCCGTACTTTGCGGAAACGTCTCCTACAAAGTTGTTTGAATTGGAAACTCCTCCCCATTTTTCAATCACGTCCGAAAGTTTCTGAAGTGTTTCTGCCGAAGTGGATTCGTAAATATAAACTGATTCTCCATAAGCTGAAACAGTCTCCTGTTTTGAAGTAAAGGAATTTGTGTCCAGTAAAACATCTTCTTTAACCGTACTGTTTCCGGACTGCTTTATCTGAAGAATTTTCGGAACAAGTGTATTCAGCTTTTCAGTAACGTTTGCCGGTACGCCCATAGAAGTCAGATTTTTTGCAAGCTGTATACGTTGCCTGTTGAGTTCTGTAAGGTATTCTGATATGGACGGCATTATTCAGTCACCTCCACAATATCGTCAAGCACGGTCTGTAAATCTTCAAGACTTGTTTCAAGTTTTGCGATTCGCTTGCCGTGTTCCTGTTCAATAGATAAAACTTTAGAACTCATTGAACTCATTTTTGGAATTAGATTGTCCAGATAGTCCATATTTTCGTGTGTGTGTGAAGTTTCTTCAAGAGCATAAATGTGATTCCATTGTTCACGGTTAACAGCGGACAGGCTTGCACTAAGTACATTGATTCGGGAAATCAAAGTTTTTTCAATGTCGTCAAGAAACTCTTTATTGTCGTGAGTATGAGAAGAATTTTCAAGATTATTTATCCTCTCAGACAAGTCAGGTACAAAAAGTCCGATTGGTGAATTACTCAGTGCATTATTTTCCAAATCGGCAATACGTGGAATAACCGCAAATGTTCTTTTCGGACCTTGCGGTACATAGTAAGTATCACATGCATCCGGATATTCAGAACGTCCTACAGGATTGAAATTTCCCCACCATGTATCACGATTGGTAAGTTCTGCAAGCTGTTCTTCTATTTTTTCAGTGTCAACCGATGCACTGCCGTTATCTCCCTTGTCACCTTTTTCACCTTTCAGCGAATTAAGGAAATCTGTTTCAGTTCCTGAATTTCCTTGTGCAAGCCATACGTCATAGGCTGACTTTCCGTCAGCTCCGGTATCGCCTTTAGAACCTTTTGCACCTGTATTACCTTTTTCGCCTTGAATACCTCGTTCACCGGTGTCACCTTTGTCGCCCTTATCGCCTTTAACTCCCTGTTTTCCTGTATCTCCCTTATCATAACCGAAAACTGACATTCTGACCGCACCTGAATGAAGTTCAGAGGGGAGCAGGCAGGATAAACCGTCAGTACCAAGTACACGGTTATATGTTTCGTCGCATTGCGTGAACTGTACTACTTTGTGGAATTTTTTCCAGTCGCCGTCAAATACGAATTTCAGGTTGACAAAAGAAATCTGTTGGTCTGCAAGAATTTCACGTTCAAGAATTTCAATTTTCTGCTGTTTTACAAGGAATTTCCACATTATCCCCTCACCTCGTTCCATATATGTTTGTTCCATTCATAAGACAGATAACCGTCTGTACACTGAATTTTTTCAAGGCTTGAACGTTTTCCGGTTTCTCCAGCCCATGTTGTACCTTTTTCAATTAAATTCCATTCGTCAATAGTACCCTCGTAAGTAGCAGAAAGCAGAGTCACACAACCTAAAAAAGCATTATCGGAAATCTTTTTAACATTTTTAGTCATATTTATCATAACTAAAGCGTCGTCATTTGCGAACATTCTTTCACCTATGACTTCTCCACCGTAGTAAACTAATGCAACGTTTGTTTCTTCGCATACAGAAACACCAACTGTTACAACGCTTTCTGGAACGGTCAGAGTACCAGGGAAAATAGCACCAAAGAAAAATTTATCTGTAAGTGAAGTAACACTATCTTCAATAGTCATATCTTTCAGCAATTTATTACAGTAAAACGGCGAATTTCCCCGTGTGGTGTTCTCACCGTACTCCCATATATCGCCTGTTCCGGTTAAAATAGCTTTGCCGTCTTTCCGGAGCGAATAATATACATTATCACCGACTCTTCCTGATTCTATAACAATATTATTCTTGTCGTCAAGTTGTGTGCGTAATTCGTCTATTTTACCCTTTAATTCGGCTACTTCCTGCATTAATTCCGTAACTCTGCACTTTCCTAAAATACACTTACAGTAACCGCAAACATTCTCATCAGCACGGTAATCCCACCAGTCGTCTCTTGTGATGCACGAGGCATTAGGGTTCATACGCACCGCATAAAGCAGTAAACTGGTATGGGTTTCACTTTGAGGGATTTCGGGGACTTGTGGATTTTCAGCTGGCTGTCCGAGTACAACGTCAAGACAGACATTCCGCACATTTTCGGAAGTGTCGCAAGATATTATGATAGCTATATATCGTGGGAATGTGGAATCTTGCCACCC
>JAIDUG010000037.1 GCA_029060305.1 Ruminococcus sp. | reverse complement strand
TATTTTCAATTATCATAGTATTTTCTATTATATCACATTTTTTCACTTATTGCAAGCTATTGGTACGGTTTCTAAAAGTCCACTGTCAACAAAATAATCATCAGACTTTCCGACAGATACCATATTATTCCGGTTATTTATACGCTGTTTCCACAATTCATCGTTTATATCAATATAATGTAATTCACAATCAATGTCACGGATTTCACAAAATTCTCTTATAAAATCTCTTTCCTGTCTTGTCCAGAAACCCCAGTCTAATATTACACTTATTCCAATATCAATGAAATCTGGTATTTTTTTCAGAAAATATTTTTTTATTTTTACTACATATTCATTATGATTTTCACCTACATTTTGTCCGAAAACAGTCAACATAATTTCGTCTACTGAAAGCAAAACTGCATTTTCCTTTTTGCGTAACTTTTTAGAATACGTACTTTTTCCACTGCAAATTTTACCGCATATCATAATTACTTTCGCCATAATAATATTACTTCTCCGAACAAAACTCAACTTTTTCGCCATTGAGGATTTTGTTTGTTGTACGGACTGCACACATCTTACCGCACATTGAACAGGTGTGACGGTCTGCCGGTGGCGTACTCTCAAAATATTCCCTTGCCTTTTCGCCGTCAATCGCAATATCAAACATTTTTTCCCAGTCAACAGCGTGACGTGCTTCTGCCATAGCGTTATCGGGGTCGGTAGCGTGCGGAATACCTTTCGCAATGTCTGCGGAATGTGCAGCGATACGACTTGCAATAATACCCTCTTTTACGTCGTTTATATCTGGAAGTCTGAGATGTTCGGCAGGAGTTACATAGCAGAGGAAGTCAGCACCGTTTGAAGCAGCGATTGCACCGCCTATTGCAGAAGTTATGTGGTCATATCCGGGGGCAATATCAGTAACCAAAGGTCCTAACACATAAAAAGGTGCATTATGACAGATTCTTTTCTGAATTTTCATATTCGCCGGAATTTCGTTCATAGCCATGTGTCCGGGACCCTCAACCATTACCTGTACGTCCTTACCCCACGCACGTTCAGTCAACGCTCCGAGTTCAATAAGTTCAGAAATCTGTCCGGCGTCTGTTGAATCGTCAATACAACCAGGTCGGAGTGCATCACCTAAACTTATTGTACAGTCATATTCACGGAGAATGTCAAGAACCTCGTCATAATATTCATAGAACGGATTTTCATTGCCGGTCATCATCATCCAAGCAAACAACAATGAACCGCCTCTCGAAACTATATTCATTTTACGCTTGTCACGTCTGAACGCTTCAACAGCACGGCGATTAATTCCTGCGTGAATCGTCATAAAGTCAACACCCTCTTCAGCGTGTGCTTTAACCACTTTCAGAAAATCTTCAGCAGTTATTTCAAGCAAGTCCTTTTCAAGATAACCGATAGCGTCGTACATAGGAACAGTGCCAATCATTGCAGGAGACTTTTCAATAAGCTGTCTGCGGAAAGTATTCGTCTTGCCATAGTTACTCAAATCCATTATCGCATCTGCACCGTACTTTATAGCTATATCAACTTTTTTCATTTCGTTTTCGTAGTTGTTGCAGTCGCCGGAAATTCCTAAGTTGACGTTTATTTTTGTTCTCATACGTGAACCTATTCCAGCCGGTGAAATTGACTTGTGGTTTATATTGCACGGTATGCATACTTCACCTTTTGCAACAAGTCTACAGAGTTCCTCCGGAGAGATGTACTCCTTTTCTGCAACCGTTCTCATTTCAGGAGTAATTATGCCTTTTTTACCGGCTTCCATTTGTGTACTGTAATTCTTCATTTCTTAATTCCTTTCATATGGTTTAAAGGTCCGTTTCCGTGACCTATATCAAGCATTGCGGTAAGACAGGAAGTTATATATTTCTTTGCAAGATATATACTTGTTCTGAGGTCGTAACCCTTTGCAAGATTACAAGCTATCGCACTTGACAAAGTACAACCTGTCCCGTGAGTATTTGAATTTTTTATACGTTCTCCGTAAAACCATTTCTTTGAGCCGTTCATATACAGAAAATCGTCTGCTGTACTAATATTGTGACCGCCCTTGCACAAAACAGCACACTTATATTTTTCAGAAATATGTCTTGTAGCCTTTACCATATCTCCGATAGTATTTATCTTTATTCCTGAAATCAATTCAGTTTCGGGAATATTCGGCGTAACAACCGTTGACATCGGAAATAACTTCTCTTTTATAAACTCATACGCTTTGGAAGTACTCAGGTTTAGACCGTTTGTTGAAACGGCTACAGGGTCAGTGACAATATTTTCTGCCCTGTAAAAAGAAAGTCTCTCAACGATTACTTCGGCAAGTTCCGGAGAAGGTACCATACCGATTTTTACAGCGTCGGGACGTATATCGTCAAATACCGCATTTATCTGCTGTTTCAGAAAATCCGGACTTACCGGATATATTGAACGTATTGCAATAGTATTCTGAGCAGTAAGGGCTGTTATTGCACTCATCGCATAAACTCCCTGTACAGTCATTGTTTTAATATCCGCCTGAATACCTGCTCCGCCTGAACTGTCACTTCCTGCTATTGTAAGTACTTTTTTCAATTATGATGCTCCTTTCTGTCTAGGTACAAACTGTGGATAATCGCTGTAAACCTCGAAACAAAGTATTCTTACAGTTGTTCCGGTATAGTAGCCACGTCTTCCTTCCAAATTATCTGCTATTGAATGATGTTTAGTAACGCTCCACAATACCGCATTATATTCGATTGTTCCGCCGTCCTTGTAACCTGTGGGAATCGGTACAAGCAGAATTATCGCAACAATCACTGGAATAATTATTTTAAGTTTCTTTTTCATAATTCCTCCCTCAAACGTTCAGCAGAACGTTTTATATCTTCCTGTGCAAACAACGCTGACACTACTGCAATTCCCGACTGTCCGCAGTCTTTTATTTTATGGAGATTTTTGAGACTTATTCCGCCTATCGCAACTACAGGAATATTCACACTGTTACATATTTCTTTCAGTTTTTCAGGTGTAATGCGTATGGCGTTTGTTTTTGTAGGTGACGAAAAAACTGCTCCCACTCCTAAATAATCTGCACCGTCCGCCTGTGCGTTGACTGCCTGCTCAACAGTCTTTGCAGTCGCTCCGATTATAAAATTTTCACCTACGTTTTCCCTTATCTCAGAAACTGCTGTATCTTCAATTCCGACGTGTACGCCGTCCGCACCGCTTGCCAGAGCTACTCTGTAATTGTCATTTATTATAAGCGGTACTCCGTAATTATGGCAAACCTCACGTATTTCCTTAGCTATTGAAATATATTCGTTATAACTTATATTCTTTTCACGCAATTGTACACAAGTTACACCGCCTTGTATAGCCTTTTCAACTGCTTCTGCCAGACTTTTTCCGTTTAAATGTGTTCTGTCAGTAACTGCATAAAGTTTAAACACATCTTTATTAAAATTCAATTTCTGTCACTTCCTTTCTTAACAGCTTGATATATTCGGCAGGATTTCCGCAAGTCATAAATCCGCTCATTATACAAGCACCGTCCGCTCCTGCTTTTGTGACAAGACCTATATTATCCGCATTTATTCCACCGATTGCATAAACAGGGATTTTTACTGCATTGCATACATGATTCAAAAAGTCAAGTCCACGAGGTGCAAGACCTTTTTTGCAGTCTGTTTCAAAAATATGACCTGCTATAACATAGTCAACACCCATTTTTTCAGCTTCTACAGCTTCTTCAACAGAGTGAACAGAAACTCCTGCAAGATTGATAAAATGCATATCTTTCAGACGGATATGCTGTAACATCGGCATTGTCATATGAATATTGCTGAATTTGTCAAATTGCCTGTACATACTGCAAGGCACATCATATTTGTTGCTTATTTTCAGTATATCAAAAGCTGTTTTAACATAGTTGTCGTCTTTGAAGTCTTTATTACGAAACATTATTCTGTCAGGTTTTGCAGATGCTATTTTTTCAATCCTTATCAGAAAATCTTCATTACAAAGTTTTCTGTCAGTAACACATATAATCTTAAACATAAAGGTAGTCATTCAGCACAGGTTGCAGACCCTCAGCGGTCATATCCTTATACATCTGCTGAAAGCTCCTTCCGTCATTTATTTCAAACTGTTCGTCGCCCTCTGCCGAATCGTTTTTCTTACCGGTATACTTGCTTTCGTGGTCACCTATGCCGGTCGAAACTCCGGCGGAAACTTTTGTAGCACATATCTTGACGATACCGTTGCGGAAACTCTCGCTTTCCCTTGAAGATACAGTAATCCCACAGAACGGAAGAAAAATCCTGTATGCACAAAGTACCTGACAAAGCTGTTTTTCGTGAACGTCAAGCGGATTTATTTTTGAGTTATTGACGATAGGGCGAAGTCTCGGACACGACAACGATATTTCAGCGTGAGGGTATTTTCTTTGCAGATAGTAGACGTGTAACGCACTTGCAAGAGCATCTTTCCTGAAATCAGAAAGTCCCAGCAGTGCGGAGCAAGCTATTCCACGCATACCGCCCATTAACGCACGCTCCTGAGCCTCCACTCTGTATGGAAATACTCTTTTGTGTCCGAGTAAATGCAATTCCTCATAACGCTTGCTGTCGTACGTTTCCTGAAAAACTGTAACATAATCTGCACCACATTCATGAAGATATTTATATTCGTCAGTGTTGACGGGGTATATTTCAAGACCTACCATGCGGAAATATTTTCTTGCAAGTTTACAAGCCTCTCCGATATATTCAATACTGCTTTTTGAACGGCTTTCACCGGTCAGAATCAGAATCTCTTCCATACCGCTTTCCGCAATAATCTGCATTTCCTTTTCAATCTGTTCAGTGTTCAGTTTCATACGTTTTATATCGTTGTAACAGTTGAAACCGCAATACACACAGTAATTTTCACAGTAGTTTGCAATGTATAACGGAGTAAACAAATACACGTTATTTCCGAAATGATTTCTTGTTTCGAGACGTGCTTTTTCTGCCATTTCCTCAAGAAAAGGCTCAGCAGACGGTGACAACAGTGCTTTGAAGTCTTCTGTTGTACAGCGTTCATGTTGAAGTGCTGACCTGACATCATCAGCGGTATATGAATTGTAGTCATAACTTTCCATAGCTGACAGAATTTTTTCACGTATATCTGAATTAATCTGCTCCATATCGTTCATATACTCCATATGATTTGTACGGACTGCCGGATTGTTTTCAAGTTCGTGCTTTCTTTTCAATGCACTTTCTGAAAGTTTATCTGAATCAACAAAATAATTATTATCCATTATATCACCTCAGAAATCCTGTAAGCGTATCGCTTGCTGACGCACCTCTTGTAAGTACACGTCCAAGTCCTGAAATATAAGCCTTGCGACCTGATTCAACTGCCTGTCTGAAAGCCTCAGCCATTAACGGCAAATCCCCTGCTGTTGCAAGAGCAGTATTGCACATTACAGCAGAAGCACCCATTTCCATAGCCTCACACGCCTGAGACGGTCTGCCTATTCCTGCATCTACTATAATCGGCAAGTCTATTTCGTCAATCAGAATCTGTATGAAATCCTTTGTAGCAAGCCCTTTATTAGAACCTATCGGAGATGCCAAAGGCATTACGGCAGATGCTCCGACGTTTACAAGGTCTCGTGCAGTGTACAAATCAGGGTACATATACGGCATTACAATAAATCCCTCTTTCGCAAGAATTTCCGTAGCCTTTACTGTTTCCGCATTGTCAGGAAGAAGATATTTACTGTCACGCATTATCTCGATTTTAACAAAATTTCCGCAACCTAACTCTCTCGCAAGTCTTGCAATTCTTACAGCCTCGTCAGCATTTCTTGCTCCGGAAGTGTTCGGAAGAAGAGTTACATCCTCTGGAATATGGTCAAGAATATTTTCATGTTCCTTTGAGTTTGCACGGCGTACGGCAAGAGTTATTATTTCTGCTCCTGCATACTTTACAGCCGATTCAATAAGGTTAAGTGAATACTTTCCCGACCCGAGTATAAATCTTGAATTAAATTCATGTCCGCCGAGTATAAGTTTATCGTTGTTATCCATAAATAATAATTCTCCTTTTCAAGCATTAAGTTCCCCTGAAATTATCCTCAATATCATATTAGCCTGATGTCCTGCACATACCATAACCCTTGACGAATACAGACCTATTCCGTCAGAAACGTCACTTTCACCGTCTCCGCAAAGGTAAAAGTTTCCCACTACACGACGTGTGGTTATAGTATTAGCTGAACCAAGTCCAGCCATTCCAGAACCCGATACAAGATATTTTTCCGGCAATTTTTCCAGTACATTGTTTACAAGTACAGCTTTTGATTCTGCAACGTCGAAAGCCTCGCATACAATATCATCATTTTTCAGAATTTCGGAAATATTCGTTTCGTCAAGTCTCACACAATCGGAAGTAATTTCGCAATATGGTGCAATACGTGAAAGTGTTTCTTTCATAGCTTCTGTTTTGTACATTCCGAGCTGTTCCGGAAAATACTGCTGACGGTTAAGGTTTGATATGTCAACCCTGTCAAAATCTATAATATGAATATGCCCGACTCCTGCACGTGCCAAAGCTATCGCAATATTTGAACCCAGTCCGCCGATTCCGCATACTGCAACGTGTGAAGCTGATACTTTCTTCTGAAAATCCTCTCCGTGACGTTCAACAAGTGCATTATACATTTCATCTCTTGACGGTATCATAATTATCAGCCTCCACCTACAAAACGTACTATTTCAAGTTTGTCGCCGTCAGAAACAGCAGTATTTTCATACTCTGCTTTCGGAACTATATTTTCGTTGAGTTCAACCGCAACACGTTTTCCATTATATTCCATAACGTCAAGCAGTTCTGCAACCGTTCCCGAAAAATCCATTTTTTCACCGTTTACTGTTATCATTGTTTTTCCTCCATAAAAAAGGAAACCGCAAATATATGCAGTTTCCCTGTAAAAAAATCAAGGTCTTCCTGCACCGGTATTATCCGTATCAGGTTCAAAGGGTCGGAATGCACAATTCCCTCTCAGCGTGTCTGCACGCTCCCCCGACGTTTATATTAGATTAGTCTTCCTTATTCTCAAACTGACTTTCGTGACGTGTAAAGAAGTCAGTACGTGGCGGTAAGAATTTCAGCTTGTGGTTTTCCCCTGTGAAGTAAGTCAGCGGTTCAAGAATGGTATCCCATGACCATATATTTTCGCCCACCTGCAAATATTCACGGAGTTTTTCTGTTCCGAAAGGTGCTAACGGGTGAAGCAACACGCCTGCAACTCTGATAATATAGAAAAGGTTTGCAAGTGCCTGTGCAAGTTTTTCCTTGTCCTCTGCATCTGCCGTAATGTTCTTTGACATATACTTACTTCCGTTTCTGATATAGCTGTCAAGAACATACGTACACTGGTGGAATGAGAATTTTGACATATGTCTTTCAAATTCAAGTACAGCCTTTTCGGCTTCCTGCACAAACTTTTCTTCAGGTGCAACGGACGGCATTATTCCGTCAAATTCTTTCTGAGTAGTATAAAAAGCTGTGCGAATCATTCTGTTGAAAACGTTTGAAAGCAACAGACCGTCTTTTACAACAGGGTCACTGTCCTCAGGTTTTGCAAGCGGATTATAAGGCTTTGGCATAAAGCTGACTGAACGCTGTCCGAGTCCGAGACCGAGCCAGTGCATACGGAGCTGTTCGGGTGTATAGTGATTCAGCAAATCGTCAGCCATAGGCGGTTTCACGTCTCCTGAACTTGAGGCTTTCTTGTCAAGGAAAAGTATATGGTGATTTGCTACAATAACAGGCATCTGCAATTCTCCGTCGGGAATATCGGAAGTTTTTTCGGCATTTTCCTGTTGTGCCATCCACATTGCAGGCTCTGCTATACCATAGAAGTAAATATTATCCTGTCCGATAAACTGATAGACTTTTGATTCCTTACTGCACCAGTAATCTTTCCATTCTTCACGGTTTCTGCCGGACTTTTCAAGGTAAGTCTGTGTGAACGATATGGGAGCCCACAATGATTCAGGCCATACCCATACAGTAAGTCCCTCAGCACCGTCCATTACAGGAGCAGGTACTCCCCATTCGATATTACCGGTAAGTCGGAAAGGTACAAGAGTTTTTCCGGTACGGTAACGGATTCCGTTTTCTGTAAGAATTTTACACGCCTCATCACAATCGGAAAGTTTCTGAAATTCTATCGTAAATGACGGTTTTTTCTTTTCCTCAATGTAGTTGTGTTCCGGCATTGTGGACTTGAGTTCGTTATACTTTTCCTCAAACTCACGCTTTACATAAATGACCGGCGGTTTCAGAAACTCGGAAATAGTCTTCCACACAACAGGACGGATTGACTTGTCTTTTTTCATATCCTCAACCCATTCCTGCAAAAGTTTTTCATAGTCTCTTAACCTGAAATACCAGTTTGTCACCGGTTTCATAGAGGGCTTTTCGCCTGTCAACGTACTTACGGGATTAATAAGATTTTCCGGCATATACTGATGTCCCAAATCACATTCGTCAGCGTAACCTTTTTCGGAAGTACAGCCCTCAACAGGACATTTTCCGATAACCTGTCTGCCGTTCAGAAAAACCCCTGCTTTTTCGTCAAAAAACTGCATTGTAGTAATTTTGTCAAGCTGACCTTTCTTATAAAGTGAACTTATAAACCAGTCTGTAACTTCAGCGTGTATTTCCTTTGAACGTCCAAGACCTGAAGCTCCGAATAAGTTCGGAGATATTCCGTAAGCGTCAAGAGTTTCCTTTTGTTTATCGTGGTTACGCTGTACGAAATCTTCCAAAGTACCGTCAAACTCGCCTTTGTTTAATTTAACTCTCCAGCCCTCCGCAATCGGAGAGCCATAACAATCCGTACCACCTACAAAAATAACATTTTCCTTGCCTATGCGGTCACGTAAAAATCTTGCGTAGGTATCGGCAAAAACAAACATTCCGCCGACGTGACCGAAATGAAGTTCCTTATTTCCGTAAGGCATACCGCCTGTAATAATTGCACGTTTCGGAAATACCGGACGTGGTATCACAAAATCCTTTTTCTTTTCTGACATAAATAAATTACCTCTTTATATCCATTTTTCCAGTCTTTTTCTAACAATTTCCTCACCAAGTACCTGTGAAACTTCCCATATATCAGGAGCGTTTGCACGTCCTGTGAGGGCTATTCTGAGCATATTGGTTATATTTACGATACTTCCTTTGTACTGGTCGGGATTCTTTTTGAAGTCTTTCGGCTTTACCGCAAATCCCAATTCCTGAGTAATTGCCTTTACCTTTGCAAACCACTCTGACGAATTATCCGCATGATTGTAAGTTTCAAGGTACTTTGCAAAGAATAATTTTCTTGTTTCTTCGTCTGCTTCTGCTGACATATCGTCCTCAAATTTAAAAGTCTCGTCATACCAGAAACTCATAAAGTCACAAGCCTGTTTCCACGTTTCAAGGTCTTTACGAGGTTTATTGCCACCCTTTCCGACGTTGAGTGCGGAAACCGTTCTTTCAGGGTATTTCTTTATAAGAAATGCAAAATCGCCGTTGTAGTTTTCACACCATTCAAGCCACTTGCTATAAACCTGTTCAGCAGTCATACGGCAGATAACATTCTTTGAGATGTCACAGAGTTTGTCGAGGTCAACCAATGCTCCCGATATTGACATATTTTCAAGTGTATACGGAAACTCCCTGTAATCTTTATCAGGATTTGCGATTCTCCATTCCTCAAAGTTTGAGTTGAGAAGTGTCAGCAGAAATTCCCATACCGCATCCGGAGAATATCCCTCCTGCTGATAGTAAGAAAGTGCAAGCTCAGGGTCTTTTCTTTTGGAAAGTTTGCGTTTGCTTTCGCCGTCCATTTTCATAAGGGTTGCAGTATGACAGTAAACAGGTGGTTGCCAGTTGAGAGTGTTAAAGAGTTCAATGTGAATCGGCAATGAAGAAAGCCATTCCTCACCTCTGATAACGTGAGTTGAACGCATCAGGTGGTCGTCAACAACGTGTGCGAAATGATAGGTCGGGATTCCGTCACTTTTGAGAATTACAAAATCCATACTGTTACGGGGCATTCTGAGAATACCCCTTATTGCATCTTCAACTTTTATATATTCTTCGCCGTTTTTATTTATATAGACATTATCATTTAAAAAATATTCGTCTGAATTTTCGTCAATTAAAGACTGTACTATTTTTGCAATTTCATTATCATCGCTGAAACTTTTTTCAGCTTTGTAACGCAATACCCACGGTTTACCTGCCTCAATATTTTCATTTACTTCCATTAATGTAAGGTTTCTGTTTTTTTCAGCATACTTTCCGTAAATTCCGATATTTTCCTTGTTAGCAGTCTGCTGTTCACGTATCTCAGCGAGTTCTTCTTCTGTGAGGAAACAAGGATATGCTTTTCCTATAGCAACAAGGTATTTTGCAACAGTATGATATATTTCTTTACGCTGTCTCTGACGATAAGGACCGTAATTACCCTTGTCACCGTCAGCCGTTGCACCCTCGTCAAACTCAACTCCGAAATAGTTCATAGCATTTATAAGGGTTTCAACAGCACCTTCAACTTCTCTTTTGTTGTCTGTATCCTCAATACGCAGATAGAAAGTGCCGTCAGACTGGTGTGCAAGACGTTCAGCAATAATTGCGTTATAAAGATTTCCGAGGTGTACGAAACCAGTGGGACTTGGTCCTATACGTGTAACACATGCATTGTCAGAAAGTTTTCTGTCCGGAAAAAGTTCCTTTAAATAAAATTTTTTATCATCATCAACAGCACACACTACATCAGGAAAAAGAAGTTTTGCGAGAATATATTGTCGACTATATCCGGAAATCAGGCACTTATCAACCATTGTTTTAAATTTATCCATTTCCATAAAAAAATCAGTCCTTTTCTCAAATTTACCTTTTAAGTATAGCACATACGGAAGTATTTGTCAACAACCACATTTCTTTAAAAAAAGTGGACAAAAATATAATTCCGTGATATAATAAAAGTATGTGACAAAAATATCGTAACAATGAAAGGAATTTGTTTATATGGATATTAAAAATACCCTCTTTGAGTTGTCGGAAACTTCAGGAGCTTCCGGAAATGAAAATCCTGTTTCCGCAACTGCTCTCAATATGCTGAAAAAATACTGTCCCGATGCTGAAATAATAAACGGTAATGTTACAGGACGTTTCGGGGAATTTCGTGAAAATCTGCCGTCACTCATACTTGACGCACATATTGACCAGATAGGAATGATTGTAACTTACATAACAGACGACGGATTTATAAAGGTGGGAAATCTCGGCGGTATTGACCGCAGATTACTGCCTGCTCAGCCGGTTGTGATTCACGGAAAAAATGATATAAAAGGAGTAATATGCTCAGTACCTCCGCACCTCTCCGACGGTGGAAAAGATGTTCCGTCATTTGACGACATAGCCATTGATACAGGTTTTTCAAAATCAGAACTCGAAAATATGGTTTCACTCGGCGATACGGTGACTTTTGACGTAAAATGCCGTGAACTCCTTAACAAACGTGTTACCGGCGGAGCTTTCGATGACAGAAGTGGTATAACAGCTATCCTTTATGCCCTCGAACTTCTCAGTAACCACAAAACAAAGTACAATGTTACTGTCATATTCTCTGCTCAGGAAGAACTCGGTGAACGTGGTGCAAAAATAGGTGCTTTTGAAATAAATCCCGATATAGCTTTGGCAATAGATGTAAGTTTTGCGTATGCTCAGGGTGAGGACGAAATGAAATGTGGTTCTCTCGGAAAAGGTGCAATGATTGGAATATCTCCCTCACTTTCAAGGGAAATTTCCGAAAGTCTCATAAATACCGCAAAAGCAAATAGTATTCCCTATCAGATTGAAGTGATGAACGGTCTCACTTCCACAAATGCAGACCAGTATTCAGTAAGCCGTGACGGTACAAAAGCCTGCACTATATCTATTCCACTCAGAAATATGCACACTCCGGTAGAAGTAATAGACCTTAATGATATAGAATTTACCGGAAAACTTATTGCTGAATTTATAAAGGGGGACTGATTATATGATAAATTTACTTAAAGAACTTTGTCTCACGGACAGTATTTCCGGTGACGAATCGGCAGTGCGTGAAATGATTATCGAAAAAATTAAAAACTTCTGCGAATACAAGGTTGACCCTCTCGGAAATCTCATCTGCTTCAGAAAAGGCAGAAAAACTTCTGACAAAAAAGTTATGATTTGCGGTCATATGGACGAAGTAGGTTTTATAGTTACAGGAATACGTCCGGATGGTACACTCGCTTTTGATATGGTGGGAGGTGTTGATACTTCCGTAACTATCGGCAGACAGGTGACTGTCGGAAAAAATCATCTTCACGGCGTTATAGGTTCAACTGCTGTACACAATCTTTCAAAAGAACAGCGTGAAAAAATGCCGTCAATGAAAAGTCTCTATATTGACATAGGTGCAGAAAACAAGGAAGATACTGAAAAGTATATTTCACTCGGAGACTGCGTATACTTTGATTCGGAGTTTACAGAATCAGGAAGTCACATAAAGTCGAAAGCTATTGACGACCGTGCAGGTTGTGCAATGATGATACGTCTCATTCAGGAGCAACCCGAATATGATACATATTTTGTTTTCAATGTTCAGGAAGAAATCGGTCTGAGAGGTTCACGAGTATCAGCGTTTTCCTTACAACCGGATTTCGCGATTGTTCTTGAGGCTACTACCGCTTCCGACATTGACGGAGTTTCTGGCAACAAAAAAGTCTGCTCCCTCGGTAAAGGTGCTGTTATATCTTTTATGGACAGAAGCACGGTTTATGACAAGGAACTGTACAGATTAGCTTTTGACATTGCACGTGAAAACGGTCTGCCATGTCAGACGAAAACAATGATTGCAGGCGGTAACGATGCAGGAGCGATTCACATTACCGGAAAAGGTATACGTACTATTGCAGTTTCCGTACCGTGCAGATATTTACATTCTGCTTCATGCGTGATTAATCCTGACGACTTTGAAAACTCGTATACTCTCGTTAAAAAGCTCTCCGAAAGGATTCACGAATTATGATAAAACTTGTTGAACAGGAAAACGAATTTGACAGGGAATTACTTCTGAAATCTCTTTCTGGACGTAAAATGCTTGCGTATCTGAAAGCATACGGTACAGGTTACGACTTCTGCCGTTTCTACAGAATTTCCGACGAAAACGGTAAAGGGTTTATGTTTATGATAAACTCAACCCTTATTATATGTGCCGACGAAAATTTACAGGATACCAAAGAAATAAACCTTTTTGTAAGTATGAATCTTCCGTTCAGAATAGAGGGGTCTCAGCATATTCTCAGAAATATAAAAATCCCCGAACACTATCAGCAACTCAACCGTACAATATTTGAACTCATTCCCGACGACAATCCCCTTGAATCTATAGAGGAATTTGTGGATTTCAATCCGAATCTTCCTGACGTTTATAAAATTCTGAGTGAGGGTTTCCCGAATATCGCTGACTTCTCACTATGGTATACAGATACTTCACACAGATGTCGTCACGGTATCAGCAGAACTTTCACCTACAGAAATTCAACAACGGCTTCCGCAATATTCAACATAGAAAATGTTGTACTTATCGGACAGGTTGCTACTACTGAATCGGCAAGGGGCAGAGGTTATGCAAGGGAATTTCTTAAATGGCTTGCAGGATTTTTCAACGGTCTCGGAAAAAAATCCTATCTTATGGCTCTCGATATAAGAGTAAGTTTTTACCGTGAAATAGGATTCCGTGAGGTAGAACACGAAACCGTACTTGAACGCATTGACGTTGAAAAAGAAAGTTTAATGAAAGGAAAACTGACAAATGAACAATAAATTAAGTGAGATTTATAATTTTGACAAAAGATTACTGTCGCTTGCTGAACAGGCTGAAAAAAACTGTACAGAATCGTTTCGCCGTATTGAAGAAACCGCTGAATACAACGGTGCAAAAGTTTTGAAAGCATTTTCTGACAACAAAGTAAGTGAACCTTGTTTCTATGGGTCTACAGGATACGGTTACGGAGATGTGGGTCGTGACGTTATTGACAAAGTTTTCGCACAGGCTCTCGGTACTGAGGACGCTCTTGTAAGATTCAATTTTGTCTCCGGTACACACGCACTTTCAACTGCACTTTTCGGAGTTCTCAGAACAGGCGACAAAATAGTTTCCGTTACCGGAAAACCTTACGATACTTTGGAAGAAGTAATCGGAATTGCAGGTCAGAAAGGTAACGGCTCACTTATGGATTACGGCGTTGAATACGGTCAGGTTGATTTGCTCCCCGACGGTACACCAGACTATTCCGGAATAGAAAAAGCTGTACGCGGTGCGAAAATCGCTTATATACAGCGTTCAAGAGGTTACTCGCTCAGACCGGCTTTCACTGTTGACGATATAGAAAAAATGGTTGTTTCCGCTAAAAAAGGCAATCCCGACGTTATAATAATGGTTGACAATTGTTATGGGGAATTTGTCGAGGAAAAAGAACCGTCACAGGTTGGTGCGGATATAATAATAGGTTCTCTTATCAAGAACGCTGGCGGAGGCATTGCACGTACAGGCGGATATATTGCAGGACGTTCAGACCTTGTTGAATTGTGTTCATATCGCCTGACTTGCGTAGGTATGGGAAAAGAAGTCGGCTGTACTCTCGGTATGAACCGTGAAATATTACTCGGACTTTTCTTTGCTCCGGACGTTGTTTCAAACGCTATAAAGACTTCCGCATTTGCAAGCGAACTCTTTACAATGCTTGGTTTTGCATGTTCTCCGCATAAGGACGACAAAAGAGGCGATATTATTACAGCAGTAAAACTCGGTAACGAAAAACTTCTCACAGCGTTCTGTTGCGGTATACAGAAAGGTGCGCCGATTGATTCCTTTGTAACTCCTGAAGCGTGGGATATGCCTGGATATTCCGACAAAGTTATAATGGCTGCCGGTGCTTTCACAAACGGTGCTTCCATTGAACTTTCCGCAGACGCTCCTGTCCGTGAACCTTTTGCCGTATGGATGCAGGGCGGTATTACTTACACAAGCGGTAAACTCGGTGTTATGCTTGCCGTTCAGGAAATGATTGACAGAGGTCTTGTTTCAATTCAGGAATAATTTTTCTATTTACTACAAACAGGTAATAATTTGATTACAATTCAAATACAAATTCAAACGATTCTGTAATATTACCTGTTCAACGGTTGACATTTTACTGAAATACTGTTAAAATAAATATTGAAACCATTACTATATGAAAAGGAGGAGAAACTTTGGGAGAACGTAAAATATGTTACAAGTGCATGAAAATATACGACAACGGAATGTCAATCTGTCCGTCATGCGGATATGCTGAAAATACTCCGTCAAATCCCATGTACATATCTCCGGGAACTTTACTCCATGACAGATACCTTGTCGGTGTACTTCTTGAATACAACGGCGAAGGTGCTTCATATATCGCTCACGATACTTCAACGGAATGTACCGTAATGATAAGGGAATATATGCCTGTAAACCTCTGTATACGTACTGAGGGAACATCCGTTATTGAAGTGGCTTATGACTGTCTCGCAAAATATAAGGCTTTCATGGCAGAGTTTACCGAACTCAACAAATCGCTTGCCCGTCTCCGCAATAACTCAAATATCAATCCTGTGCTTGATATGTTTTCAGAAAACAATACAACCTATGCTGTTTTTGAACATATAGACGGTGTGAAAATGCTTGACTATCTCAAGGACAACGCAGGCGAACTCAGTTGGGAACAGATTTCAAAATTATTTCCGCCACTGTTTACCACACTCGGAATACTCCATAACGCAAGAATTATTCACCGTGCAATATGTCCGGACACTGTTTACATCACAAACAAAGGCGAGCTTAAACTGACAGGATTCTGTATTTCCGCAGTAAGAACTGCCGATGCAGGTCTTGAGTACGAACTTTTCAAAGGTTACGCAGCACCGGAACAGTATTCCGCAAGCAGTAACAGCCGTCAGGGGTCGTGGACGGACGTGTACGGAGTGTGTGCATTGATGTACCGTGCGTTGACAGGCTGTATGCCGGTTGACTCAATGAGACGTCTGAAAGATGACGAACTCTGCGAACCTCGTATGCTGAGTGCAAAAATTCCACGTCACGTATCAAAAGTCGTTATGGAAGGAATGAATCTCTCCGGTTGTGACCGAATACAGACTATTACAGAACTTGTCACAAAACTTTTTGAACAGCAGACACCAAAGACTATTCAGAATACCACTACAATAAGAAAACCTGTTCCCGAAAACCGTCAGTACAATCAACAAGATTATTACACGGAAAGACAGCCTGACCCTCAGGAAAATTACAGAAATACCAATTATGAACACACAAACAATCAGGAAGATTATCGCTATGAAACAGTTGACCGACTGAAAGTTCCTGTAATTATAGGAATACTTCTCATTGCAATACTTATGATAATAGCCGTTTTCATAATAAATATGATTACAGATACTCAGAATACCCGTCAGAATAATTCTGCCAACCGTCTTAACAGTTCAACGTCAACCTCCGACAATGTTGTTTCCGGAGATGACCCCGAACAAGAACAGGAAGAATCGGAAACTGAAAATCTTGATACAATTATGCCCGACCTTGTGGGAAAATTCTATGAGTTTACAGCAGAAAAATATGAGGACTTTTTCACCCTTGAAGCGACATACGATTACAATGACGAGTATGAAACAGATATGATTTTCTGGCAGAACATAGACCCCGGTGAACAACTTGTAGGTGGTCGTGCAACAATAAAGGTCAAAGTAAGCAAAGGTAAGGAAACTGTTAAAATTCCGGAATTTGAGGGATTGAAAATCAAGGAATATGAAGAAAAACTCAAAGAAGCAGGAATTGCTAACTACTCAATACTTGCAACAAAAGTTACAGGTTTTGAAGCAGACGTTGTAACCGGTTTACAGGTAGAGGGAAAAGAAGTAAAACCTGACGATACTTTCAGCAACAAGGACGGTAAGAAACTTATAGTATACTACTATTCGGAAAACGTAACCACAAGCAATGATGATTTGTTTATATCCAGCGATTCAGAATCTTATCAGGCAACACAAGAAGTATACACTGAAACAATCACTCAGAAAACTACAACATATCAGTATGTAGAACCTGCCACAACACGTTATACCACAGTAGCAGAAGTGTTTACAACATATCCGCCGACTACTGAGCCACTGGTTACTTCTCCACCGACTACTGAACCGCCGGTTACTTCTCCACCGGCTACCGACCCACCGGTTACTTCTCCACCGGCTACCGACCCACCAGTAACTTCTCCACCGGCTACTGAACCGCCGGTTACTTCTCCACCAGCTACTGACCCACCGGTTACTTCTCCACTAGCTACCGACCCACCGGTTACTGACCCTCCAATTGATTTAGGAAGTGGTGACGACCCAGGTGTTATCTGAATAAACTAAAAGACTTCTGATTAAATCAGAAGTCTTTTTTATTATTCCCTGTACTTTGATTCAAGCCATTCTATGAGTTCCTCAAAACCTTTCTGAGTTTTTTCAAACTCCTTTTCGTTTTCAATCGTTGCTTTCATAGAACAAAGTTTGCCGTGCCATGTGAGACATTTAAGACAATTGCTGTTTACTATCTTATACGTAAAATCACCCATACTTCCGGAGTAATCGTTTCCGCTTTCAAAATAGTAAAACTTTGGTATTTCAAATATTTCAGAAGCACTTGTTTTTCCTGCCATAAAATCACTCCTTTCCGAAAAATTCAATTGCCTTGTCGAGACTTTCATAAACTCCGCTCAGCAAAGGTATTATATCGTCGTCGGGTTGTGTAAGGTCGGGAATCATAACGACTTTACAACCGGCAGAATATGCTGATTTAATACCGTTAGGGGAATCCTCAAAAGCCACACACTCTTCTGCCGGAAATCCCAGTTCACCGGAAGCCGTCAGATATATATCAGGTTCAGGCTTGCCGTTTTTAACCATATCGCCACATATTACAGAATCAAAATATCTGTAAGCATCAATTTTTTTCAGGTAAATTTCAGCACGTTCACGGTCGGTAGCGGTTGCAACGGCTATTCTGTAATTATTATTCTTAAGATATTCAAGAAGTTCAAACAGACCTTTCTTCACTTCAAAGCCGTAATTGTCTATATATTCGTTCATAAGGGAAATACGTCTGCTCCGGACTTCATTGAACGGAAACTCCTCACCGAAAATTCCTTTAAGAAAAGGAACAGAATACTTCCTCGAAAGACTACGTATTGCAAAAACATTCTCGTCAGTCATATTGTAACCGTATTCCTCAGCAGATTCTCTCCAGAAACGCACAAGAAGTTTTTCAGTATCAAGCATGAGACCGTCCATGTCAAATATCGCACCTTTTATTTCCATAAAATTCCTCCTTAAAAAACAAGGCGGACAGCAGTCCGCCCATAGAATTTTATAAGATTACCAGTTAATAATCCAGTGATACATACCCTCATACTGTCTTGCGGAGCTGTTCCATGAATAATCAGTAGTCATACCTCTCTTTACAATACTATCCCACTGGTCACGGTGGTCAAAGTATATGTGTTTTGAGAAATCAACTATTTTGAGCATTTCGTCAGCGTTGTAGTTGGCAAATGAGAAACCAGTACCTGTATTGTCAAATTCATTATAAGGTGTAACAGTATCTTTCAGACCGCCTGTTTCACGTACAATCGGAACTGTACCATATCTGAGCGAAATAAGCTGTGTAAGTCCGCACGGTTCAAAGAGTGACGGCATCAGCATAGCGTCAGCAGAAGCATAAAGTTTATGAGCAAGCTGGTCAGAGTAACAAATATTTGCGGAAACTCTTTCAGGGTATTTCCACTGATAGTGCCTGAACATATCTTCATACTTGTGGTCGCCTGTACCGATTACTACAAACTGTGTATTCGGGTCGCAGATTCTTTCCATAGCATAACTTACAAGGTCAAGACCTTTCTGGTCAGTGAGGCGTGAAATTATTCCTATCATATATTTGTTTTTGTCAACAGGTAATCCGAGTTCTTTCTGCAATGCCATTTTATTCTGAGCCTTTTTCTCTCTGAAATCCTCTTGATTGTACTCATTGTAAATCTGCTTGTCATTGCTGGGGTCAAAAACTTTGTAGTCAATGCCGTTTACGATACCACGCAGAGAGGCAGACCTTGCTCTCAGAAGTCCGTCAAGCTGTTCACCATAAAACGGATATTTTATTTCTTCAGCATAAGTTTCACTGACAGTAGTGATATAATCAGCGTAAACAAGTCCGCCTTTCAGCATATTGGCATCTTTTTTGAATTCAAGTTTATCCGGAGTAAACATATAGTCGGGAAGTGCCGTATTATACTTGAAAGTATCAATATTCCATACACCCTGAAATTTAAGGTTATGAATAGTCATAATAGTTTTTGTTGAACTGTAGAAAGGATGTGTTGCAAAGGTTGAGTGCATGAACACCGGAATCATTGATGCCTGCCAGTCGTGACAATGAATGATGTCCGGACGAAATTCTATTACAGGAAGTATTGCAAGTACAGCCTTACAGAAGAATGTGAATCTTTCTATATCCCACTTCAAATCTGAAGAATAAGGAGAATCACACTTGAAATAATAGTCGTTATCCACGAAATAAAACTTTATACCCTCATATTCATACTCCATAATTCCTACGTGGACTTTTTCTTTTCTCATACCGTAATCCATATAGAAATACGTAATATGTTTAAAATTGTCTCTGTACTTTGCAGGAATACAGGTATAGTAAGGCAGAATTACTCTTACGTCAAATTCGCTTTTGTTAAGATACTTCGGGAGTGCGCCCACAACGTCCGCAAGACCGCCGGTCTTTACAAACGGGACACATTCAGAGGAAGCAAATAAAATATTGTTCATTGCCATTAACTCCTTGCTTTATAAATTACTGCGTTTCGGCAGTTCACTATATTTATATTATACACCAAAATTTACAAGAAGTCAATACCATAAAATAGTAAAAACTATACAAAATTATTACAAAAAAACTTATTCATAAAAAAGAGGACGGTTTTCAGACCGTCCCCTGTATAATATTACTTGAAGTAGTTTACACCGCTTTCAAAAATTCTCTGGTCTTTGTCACCTGAAACGTTCTTGCAGATATAACTTCCCTTACGTTCAGAGTGACCCATTTTACCCAGTACACGACCGTCAGGTGATGTGATACCCTCAATAGCTTCAATAGAAGTGTTTGGGTTATAACGTATATCCATAGTAGGATTTCCCTCAAGGTCAACATACTGTGTAGCAATCTGTCCGTTGTTTGCAAGTCTCTGAATAAGGCTCTGAGGAGCTACGAAACGACCCTCACCGTGTGAAATCGGAACAGTATGAACATCGCCCACCTCACAGCCGTAAAGCCACGGAGACTTATTTGATGCGATTCTTGTATTTACCATCATTGACTGATGACGTGCAATAGTATTGAATGTAAGTGTAGGTGATTCGTCGGTCATTTCAACTATTTCCCCGAAAGGTACAAGACCAAGTTTTATCAATGCCTGAAAACCGTTACAGATACCGAGCATAAGACCGTCACGTTTTTTGAGGAGTTCGTGAACAGCATCCTTGATTTTCGGGTTGCGGAAAAATGCTGTAATAAACTTACCACTTCCCTCAGGTTCGTCACCGCCACTGAATCCTCCAGGAATCATAATTATCTGAGACTGCTTTACAGCTTTTTCAAAATAGTTTATACTGTCCTCAAGGTCTGTTGCGGAAAGATTCTTTATAACTACCGTTTCAGCTTCAGCACCGGCTTTTTCAAAAGCTCTTGCTGTATCGTATTCGCAGTTAGTACCAGGGAATACAGGAATAAGAACTTTCGGTTTTGCAACCTTTATTGATGCTGACTTCTTTTCAGTGTTTTCATAAGAGTACGTCTGCGGTGTAACGTCAGTTGTTCTTATTCTGCACGGGAAAACAGGTTCAAGTTTGCCCTCCCACGCCCTCTGTAAACTGTCAAGGTTTATAGTATACTTCTGAGTGTAAATCTTGTAATCATTAATAGTTTTACCTATTATAAATTCATCGTCCTGAGCGTTACCCATAACTTCCACGATAAACGCACCGTAACAAGGTTTATAGAGTTCAGCAGGAGTGAGACGTGCGGAAAATTCAAATCCCAGTCTGTTACCGAAACACATCTTTGCGATACCTTCAGCAATACCGCCATAACCGCTTGTCCATATTGCATTTGCACGACCTTCGGAAACAAGTTTTTCAACCTTATCAAAACAGTTTTTAAGACTTGTAAATACCGGAAGACCGTTTCTGTCGTATTCAGGCACAATCATAATAACGTCGTTTCCTGCTTCCTTAAACTCAGTGGAAACAACTTTATTCGCCTGAGCGGTTGAAACTGCAAACGATACAAGAGTAGGCGGTACATCTATATCCTCGAAAGTACCTGACATTGAATCTTTACCGCCTATCGAACCACAACCCATTTCAAGCTGTGCCTTGAAAGCTCCGAGAAGTGCCGAAAGAGGTTTGCCCCAACGTTTCGGGTCATTCTGAGTACGCTCAAAATATTCCTGAAAAGTAAGCCAGCAATTCTTATATGAACCGCCTGCTCCTACGATTTTAGCGATTGATTCAACTACTGCAAGCATTGCACCATGATACGGACTTCTTGACGATATATCCGGATTATAGCCCCAGCCCATAATCGAACAGGTATTAGTTTCGCCTTTGAGTACCGGTATTTTTGCAACCATAGCTTGCGACGGTGTAAGCTGATAAACTCCACCGAAAGGCATTAATACAGTACCGGCACCGATTGTTGAATCGAATTTTTCAATAAGACCTTTCTGTGAACATACGTTGAGATTAGTCATAAGCTCCGTCCACGTTTCAGCATCGTCAGTGAAAACTTCGTCATCTGTGAAAAGCGGTTCTTCAACAATAATATCAGTATATTTTACAGCACCGTTTGAATTGAGGAAATCTCTTGAAAGATTTACAATAGTTTTTCCGTTCCAGTTCATTTTGAGACGAGGTTCTTCAACTACATCTGCAACAACGGTTGCTTCAAGGTTTTCCTTTTTAGCTTCCGCCATAAACTTCTCAACATCTTCCGGAGCGATAACTACAGCCATTCTTTCCTGAGATTCGCTTATAGCAATTTCAGTACCGTCAAGACCGTCATATTTTTTCGGTACAGCGTTGAGGTTTATTATAAGACCGTCAGTCAGTTCACCGATAGCAACAGATACACCGCCTGCTCCGAAATCGTTACAGCGTTTAATCATCTTTGTGACTTCCGGATTTCTGAAAAGTCTCTGTAATTTTCTTTCTTCCGGCGGATTTCCTTTCTGTACTTCTGCACCGCAGTTTTCGAGAGATTCAAGAGTGTGGGACTTTGAAGAACCTGTAGCACCTCCGCAACCGTCACGACCGGTTTTTCCACCGAGAAGTACAACTATATCACCTGCGACGGGTCTTTCACGACGGATATTTTCAGCAGGGGAAGCACCGACTACAGCACCGATTTCCATTCTCTTTGCAACGTATCCAGGGTGATACACTTCAGCAACGTGTCCTGTAGCAAGTCCAATCTGATTTCCGTATGAACTGTAACCGTTTGCAGCACCGACGGTTATTTTTCTCTGAGGAAGTTTTCCTGTAATAGTGTCCTCAACAGGAACAAGCGGATTAGCAGCACCGGTCACACGCATAGCCTGATAAACATATGAACGTCCGGAAAGAGGGTCACGGATAGCTCCGCCGAGACAAGTGGCAGCACCGCCGAAAGGTTCAATTTCAGTAGGGTGATTGTGCGTTTCGTTCTTAAACATCAGAATCCAGTCTTCCGGCTTACCGTCAACGTCAACCTTTATTTTTACTGAACAAGCATTTATTTCTTCACTTTCGTCGAGGTCGTCAAGAAGTCCGTCAGCTTTGAGTTTTCTGACTGCAATTGTAGCCAAGTCCATAAGCGTTACAGGCTTTCTTGAACGTCCGAGTTCGTCACGCACGTCAAGGTACTTTATATAAGTGTCTCTGATATACGGAGTTTCTATTTTAACGTCCTCAATGTTTGTAAGGAATGTTGTGTGACGGCAGTGGTCTGACCAGTATGTGTCAATCATCTTAATTTCTGTAATAGTAGGGTCACGCTGTTCATCGTCACGGAAATACTCCTGACAGAATTTAATATCATCATAATCCATAGCAAGACCGTACTGCTTTATGAAATTATAAAGTCCTTCCGAATCAAGAAGTGTGAATCCGTCAAGAGTTTTTACAGTTTCGGGAATCTCATAGTTTGTATCAAGAGTTTTCGGCTTTTCAAGAGATGCCTCACGGCTTTCAACAGGGTTTATGATGTAGGACTTGAGACGTTGGAAATCTTCATCTGTGATATTTCCTGAAACAATATATACACGTGCATTTCTTACACGGCAACGCTCACCCTGTCTGAGAATCTGTATACACTGTTCACAACTGTCAGCACGCTGGTCAAACTGTCCCGGCAGATATTCAACGGCAAAAATTCTGTCGTCTGCTGTGAGGTCAGGAAGTTCTTCATAAACAACGTCAACAGCCGGTTCTGAAAAGACGGTGTTTACGGAAGCATTGAAATCCTCTTCGCTGAGTTTGTCAGCGTCGTATCTGTTGAGAATACGCAGACCGTTGATATTCAGTCTGAGAGCAGTTCTCACGTCGTTGAGTACCGACTGTGCTTCAACGGCAAATTCCGGTTTTTTTTCGGCGTAAATTCTGAATACGGACATATTAAAATCTCCATTTCTAAAATTATTATTGACCTGTTTTCAGGTCGGGGGAAAATCCGTCCGCAATTCTGCCTGTGCAGAAACCGGAACGGCTTTCTTCTATTGTAACACAAATCAGCTGATTACGCAAACTTTTTTCAGAATTTTCACAAGGAATTTTTATTAATGTATAATCTTCGGCATATCCTCTGTGAAATTCTGTGCAGTTTTCACGTTCAAAAAGGACTTTCACGGTTTTCCCGACAAGAGAACGCAAATATTTTTCCTCAGATTCTTTAACAGCCTCTGCCATTTTTTCGGCACGTAACGATTTTATGCGCTCTGGAATCTGTCCGGACATTCTGTCAGCAGGAGTACCTTTTCTGCGTGAATACCTGAAAACGTGTACTCTGCTGAAACCAATCCTCTTGACAAACTCAACGGATTCTCTGAAATCCTCTTCTGTCTCGTCAGGAAATCCCACCATAATATCAGTAGTGAATGAACATTCAGGAAAGAAACTTCTTATTTTCTGAGTAAGTTCAGAATATTCTTCCGCTGTGTAATGACGGTTCATTGCTTTCAGAGTTCTGTTGCAACCGCTTTGTAACGACAAATGAAACTGCGGACATAGTTTTTCAACTGCCGAAAGTCTTTTCAGTAAATCGTCGGACATTTTTTCAGGTTCAAGAGACCCCAATCGGATACGTTCAATACCGTCAACTTCTGCACATATTTCAACAGCATCAGCAAGATTCATTCCGTACTCTGTTCCGTAAAAAGCAAGATTTATTCCGGTGAGGACAATTTCCTTTTTTCCTATAAGTGCGGATTTTTCAGCTTCTGCCCTGACTGATTCGATATTCCTTGACCTGCAACGACCTCTTGCATAAGGAATTATACAGTAAGTACAGAACTGATTGCAACCGTCCTGAATCTTCATAAAAGTGCGTGTATTGTTTTCAAATTCCGGAAAATCAAGATTTTCAAAAGGGTCATTTCTTGTATATTCGGAAATTTCAATCTTCCTGAAACGGTTTTCAATAAATTCAGAAACAAGCCTAACTGTTTCCTGACGGTTTTTTGTACCTGTGATTATATCCGCTTCTGAAAGTTTTTCAGCAAAATCCTTGTTTGCCTGAGGATAACAGCCCGTAAGTACTATCACCGCTGAGGGAAGTTTCTTCCTTGCTTTACGGAGCGTTGACAAAACACCACTGTCACCGTATTCCGTAACGGTACAGGAATTTATAACAATAACATCTGCACTGTCCTGACTGTCAGAAATTTCATAGCCGTTTTTCTGAAAAGTCGTTTTCAGTGATTCGGTTTCATACTGGTTGACTTTACAGCCAAAAGTAATAAAAAATACTTTATACATATTTCACCTTATTACCACAAATTATTCTTTAAATCGTCATGTTAATACTGCACAAAAACTCCCAGTCATTTTTATGCACTATAAATAATTATTCGTTCTGAATAAAAAGAAGTTTGCATTGCATAATTTATTATACCAAATTGACGAAATTGCTTTAATTGGCTTGACATTCGGGAAAATACGTGATATTATATAGTTGCGGTAGGGAAAAGCCGTTGAAAAAGCAATAAACAATAAAAAACTTTTATCCTTAACAGGAGGCACATTTTATGACAAAAACAAAAATCTTTCTTCAGGCAATCAATGATGTCAAGGACTTCGTTACAATCGTAATGCGTTACGACTTCGACATCGACCTCGTTTCCGGCAGATATGCCGTTGATGCAAAGTCAATCATGGGTATTTTCAGTCTCGACCTCTCAAAGCCGATTGAACTCGATGCTCACACTGACGATGCTGAGGACTTCTTAAAGGAAATCGACAAATTCATCGTAAAGTAAATTCTTCTATAGCATACATACACATTACGGAAACTCTGTCACCCGACGGAGTTTCTTTTTTCCATAAAAAAGAATGTATATAAAAAAATTTCCGTGCCATAATATAGACAGACGCTTATTTCTGCGGACGGTGTTTATAAAGACCGTCAATGAAAAACGTCGCTAAAAATCCCGAATAAAGAGGTGTTCTCAATATGTGGGAAAAACTGGCACTTATTCTCCTGATAATCGGGGGAATAAACTGGGGATTAGTCGGTATCTTTGAATTTGACCTCGTTGCATGGCTTTTCGGCGGTGCAGGAAGTCTTTTAAGCCGGACAGTCTACATTCTCGTAGCAATCTCGGCGGTATGGTGTATATCTCTGCTTTTCCGCAGGGACGAAGCACTCGCCTACAACAACAATCGATAGTCAATCCCGACTGAAACGCTCCTCATGATGCCGTAGGAGCGTTTGGTTTACATAACAAAAAGGAGAGGTGAAAATACCTCCCCTGTTTTTTATAATCAGTCGCTGATGTAAGGGAGAAGTGCAATCTGTCTTGCTCTCTTTACGGCTACTGTAAGTTCACGCTGATGATATGCACAAGTACCTGTAACACGTCTGGGGAGAATTTTAGCTCTCTCAGTCATGCACTTTCTGAGCTTGGCAAGGTCCTTATAGTCAATCTTCTCAATTCTGTCCGCACAGAACATACAAACCTTCTTGCGGGGCTTCTTTGAGGGACGGGAATTTCTTTCCTTTTCCATAATCAAATCCGCACGTCGTTAAATGACGTGACACACTCCTTTCGTAAATAGTAGTTTCGTTCACTCAGAACGGCACGTCACCGTCGCTGAGAATTTCCTCGTAATCATTCATATTTCCATAAGATACACTGTTATTATTGTTCTGTACATTATATGACTGTGCAGGAGCAGAGGAAGCATTATTGTGATTATCCTGAGGAAGAGCGTTGTAATTTCCCTGCGGAGCGGAATAACCATTATTATTGTTATAATTATTATAGTTATTATTATTTCCGTAACCGCCTGTAGTTCCTGTTTCTGCCTTAGAGCCGGTAAACTCAACACTATCAACTTGCACATCGTATGAATAATGCATAACATCGGGATGATTTTTATCCTGATAATTGGATTGTCTAAGTTCACCTTCAACACAAATCATACTACCTTTTTTAAAGTAACGGTTTATGAATTCTGCCGTTGTTCTCCATGCTGTACATCTGATAAAATCAGCATCTCTTTCACCTGTCTGCTTGTTAGCAAACTTACGGTTTACTGCAATACTGAAATTACATGATACAGTACCACTTGGTGTTTGTCTGAGTACAGGGTCAGCAGTAAGCCTGCCCATTAAAATAACCTTATTCATATGACCGCCTCCCTAAAAATCAAAAATAGATAATAACATTATTCAGAAATAACTGTAACGAGTGAACGGAGAACGCCGTCAGTAATATTAAGACGTCTTGAAAGTTCAGCCGGATAATCGGGCTTAGACTCAAAAGTATAGATTACATAGTAACCCTCTGTTTCGTCCTCGATAGGATATGCGAGCTTACGCTTGCCCCAATCTTCATTGACTTCAACAGCTTCGGCGTGTCTTTCGATTCTCGCCTTGAACTTTTCAACAAGAGCCTTCATAGCTTCTTCACCGTTCTTGAGGCTGAAAACAACCATTACTTCGTACTTAGCGGATACCTTTGCCATTAAGAATACACCTCCTTTTGGATTTCACCCTACAACTTACTGCGGGTAAGGATAACATGTATCGTATTAATGATACTTTAATAGTATACCACTTTTAGTACAGCTTGTCAAGTGTTTTTTCCAAAAAAATTTCCAAACGTTATAATCATCACAAAATCCGAAATTAATACAGCAGTATTTGTCAGAAAAGCACAAAATCAACAGGCAATATTGACAATTTCCACAATGAGTGATATAATTTTTTCATTATTTATATCAGAAAGAATGTGCAGAAAATGAAATATATTGAAGCTGTGGAATATCTGAAAAAAGTTTCCGGACGTGGCAGTCATCTCGGACTGGAGAGAATTTCCGTACTTATGGAAAAACTCGGCAATCCTCAGAATAAAACAAAAATAATTCATATCACCGGCACTAACGGAAAAGGTTCAATTAGTGCGATGCTTTCGGCTGTCCTGAAAAATTCAGGCTATCGTGTGGGAAGTTTTTCGTCTCCTGCAATAACGAAAGTAACAGACAGTTTCCGTATAGACTGCGAGGAAATCTCTGAAAATGACTTTGCGGAAATTATGAACATTATATATCCTGTCTGCGAAAGTATGGAAGACAAACCAACAGAATTTGAAATACTTACCGCTTTTGCGTTTGAAATTTTTTTTCGTAAGAAATGTGATATTGCGATAGTTGAGTGCGGAATGGGTGGCGATACCGATTCCACAAATGTTATTACTTCTCCCCTTTTGTCCGTTATAACTAACGTCCAGAAAGACCACTGTTCTTTTTTAGGAAACACAATTGACGAAATAGCTTGTCACAAAGCAGGAATAATCAAACCAAACAGACCGGTATTTTTCGGTGGTGAGGAAGTCCCTGAAGTCATTGTACAAACCGCAATGAAAAATAATTCCGAACTTTTCACGGCAGACTGGTCAGATATATTGTTTAATTATCCCGAATCAGTTTATACCCTTTCGGGAACTCATTTCACATATAAAGGTATGAAAATAAACCTTTCCCTGCTCGGAACTTACCAACTGACAAACGCTGTAAACGTTCTGAACTGTATTGAAATTCTGAAAAATCAGGGAATAAATATTCCGTACAAGGCAATAAAGAACGGTCTTGAAAACGTGAAATGGCACGGACGTTTTGAGATTCTCCGGAAAAATCCGCTTGTTATATTCGACGGTTCGCACAATCCTGACGGTATTTCACGTACTGCCGAAAGTCTCGAAATGTACTTCCGTAAAAATCGTGTTGTATTATTAATAGGAGTAATGGCGGACAAGGATTATAACTGTTATGCGGACATACTCCGTGAACATACTGAAATAGTTTTCACGGTAACGCCGAATAATCCACGTTCACTTGACTGTCAGACGCTTGCCGGAAGTTTTTCCGCTAAAGGAATACTAGCGTGTGCATTCCATAACATGAAAGAATGTGTACAATCAGCATACGATTACGCAAAAGAAAAAAATCTGCCACTTATTGCACTGGGTTCTCTGTATATGTATAAAGATTTTATTAATGCACTTGGCAAAATATGAAATATCATTCCCGTAAGTTGTCATAAACGTCTATGAGAACAAATTCTAAATCAATATAATCATATAAAGTGAGGTATTTCTCATGAGTTCCGCCGTCTATTTTTTCGAGAATATCCCATTTATCTACATGAAGTTGTTTTCCGTCCAATGTGCCGTAAATAACAAATTTATTAAATATTCTATTGTATATGCCTGATGAAATATCTTTTCTAGGGTCTGCACCTGTCAAATCTACACGACATTCAAGTGAATCTTCCTGACTGTTCCAGATATAACAACCACTGTCAGTACTGTATGGCGTTATGAAGCAAACTATATAAAATTCTTTGTCGTAATCAATATCTTCCGGCTGTACAACAAATTTTACCGGAATAAAATACAACAAAATCAAAACTGCAACAATTATACCCAAAGTCAATAAAGTGATTTTTATAGTTTTTGCAATAACTTTTAATATTTTCCTCATAATCAGAATGCCTTTCGGGATTTGTTTTTTCTGTAGATGATAGTCAAACCTTTTATCAACAGACTTTTGTCAAGAATAATATCACGTCTGCACAATGGTACAACGAGTTCAGCAAGACCGCCTGTTGCAACAACTGTACATTTTTCGCCGAGTTCTTCTTCAATGCGTTCAATAATGCCGTCCAAAGCACACGCACTTGAATACATCATACCGCTTTTCATACAGTCAATCGTATTTGTACCGATTACTTTTGCAGGAATTTCAAAATTTATCCTCGGCAACTGTGCAGTCCTTGACGTAAGGGCATTTGTAGCAGTACCCATTCCCGCAATAATCAGACCTCCGAGATAGTTTCTGTTTCCGTCAACCACTGAAACAGTAGTAGCCGTTCCCATATCAATAATAATCTGAGGTACTGAATACTGGTTGATACCTGCAACAGCGTCAACAACCTGGTCGCTTCCCAACTGTGCAGGATTGTCAATAAGTATGTTGAGACCTGTTTTCACTCCCGGACCAACTGTCATTACATCAATTCTGAAAAGTTTTTTAATAGCGTTTGTAACTGCTCCTGTCACCGACGGTACAACGGACGACATTACAGAATCTTTCACATCTTTCAGACTGAAACCGTTCATTTCAAGGATATTTTTTATAAGTACAGCGTATTCGGTAGCGGTTGCCTGATGATTTGTTGAAATTCTCTCAAACAAAACAATTTCATTGTCATTGTTCACGCAACCAAAAACTATATTTGTATTTCCAATATCAACAGCTAAAAGCATAATCTTTTAAACCTCCGTTTTTTCGTTAATTAAATATAAATAATTATAACATATCGTTGCGGAAAAATCCATAGTTTTCCTGAAAAAATAAAACTGATTGACAAATATGTAAATATATTGTAAAATATTAAGAGGTGATTTTTTATGGAAGAATTAATTGTCTATAGTCTTTTTGCAGACCTGAATGTAAAATCAGAAAAATTATATCAGGAAAAACTTGATGCACTTTTTCTTGAAAATCCTGACAATAATAATCTGCTTGAACTTGAATTACTTTCCGGAAATATTTCAGAAAGTATAATTTATATAACAAATCATAT
>JAIDUG010000036.1:77987-98921 GCA_029060305.1 Ruminococcus sp. | reverse complement strand
TCTTCTGTAGTTGCTGTTGTAGTTGTATCTTTTGTAGTTGCTGTTGTAGTTGTATCTTCTGTAGTTGCTGTTGTAGTAGTGTCTTCTGTAGTGCTTGTTGCTGTTGTAGTTCCTGTAATAGATGTAGTTGTCTGAGTGGTTACAGGTTTTTTAATTCTTTTAGTTGTAGTTTTTTCATCTGTTTTTTCTGTTAATTCTGTATCATCTGTTATATTATCATTAGTAGTAGCAGTAGTGATAGTGGTAGTGGTTGTAGTGGTTGATGTAGTCGACGTAGTTGATGTAGTAGTAGTGGTTGTTGTTGTGTATAATATATTGTTTACGTTTTTTACTTTATCTCCTACTGAATATTTTGGACCAATGGTATTTTTACTATCAGAACTTGATGAACATATTATTTCTTCAGTATCTAATGTAACAGTTTCGTTTCCATAAGTATACATTATTTTATTTATGGTTACATCATAAGGAAAGTTTACCTTTCCTATAATTATTGTATCTGTAACAAAAAGTGGTGTTTTATCGGTATGTTTGTGTATAGTAATGTTCATATCGGTTTTTCCATCTTTTTGACTATTGGTGACATTATAAATATCAGTTTTTATGCTTTCAGAAAGATTAAATTCAATCTTTTTGTCAGAAATAAGATTTAACATTATACTTGTAATTCCTGCATTACCTGCTCCGGTAGATTTCAATTTTATTTCTCCGGTATAAGCATCTATTATAACATCGGTCTGAAGGTCAGAAGGAACATTATTAACTCCTTTACTTTCAATTATTGTCATTACAGGATTTATTGATGTAAGCATTAAAGCTGCTATTGTACTTGCTAAAAATTTTTTCAACATAACTTATTCCCTCCTATGAATTCTTTTATAACACGATTTTCATATTTTCCAGAAACTTTTCAATTTCTTTACTATAATTATATTTTATCATTATTTCCGGAATTTTTGTACTCTTAAAAAAAGACATTTTCCGTAAAAAAACAGATATACATGAAAATCCCACCGGTATTTAAACAGGTGGGATTTTTCGTTATCTGTTATCTTTTACGGTAAAGCATTACACCATTATATAATATAATTCCTACCGCTTCTGTCATTCTGTATCACCGCTTGTGGTGATTTCTTCTGAATCTGTATTAACTTCTGTAGTATTCTCGTCAGGAATGTCAGTATCGTTTATAACGTATTTTCTGTCTCCACTGATTGTAATAGAAGAAAGTCCACTCTTATCAGCCGGAAGTGTTTCATACAGTGAGTCACTTACCATACGCTGTCCGTCATTGGTGATTGCATTGTTTACTCTGTAGAGTTCAACTTTTACCTTTTCAGGCCACTTCATTTTGTCAATATCTTCAGGTTCAATCCAGTATACCCATGTTCCGTTTGAAACGTCTGTAATCATTGCACCGTCGGGAACGTCTGCAAGAATAATCTGCTGTGATTTACCGCTGTCGTCAACACCTGTGCTACCAACGATATATCCTTTTTCGTCATAAAGAATAACCGCATTGTAAGCCGGATTACCTTTATAAGAACCTGTGAATACAAGTGAATCCTTAGGAATGTAATCCTGTTCTCTTGTACCATACTTATAATCTTCTGAAAGAAGACCGAATACTGTTGTTGCTGTTTCACCGTCTTTGCGGAAATCAACATTATCACCTGTTACGCCGAGAACGTCAAGTTCTGCAATTGAAATGGTCTTGTTGTTCTGATTGAGAATCTGAAGTTTTACTGCTGTTGTGTCATAAGTACTGATGTACTTTTCATCTGAGTTGGAGAAGTAGATAGGTGTATTACCTTTCAATTCGCCTGATGATACTTCAATCCATTCACCTGTTGTATCATCCTTTACATAGACTTTATATTCGCCTACAGAATTTGCCGAATTTCCTATTGTACACTTCATTCCTGTTACTACAAGCGACTGATTGAAGTTCATAATTATCTCTGCGTTGTTGTTAGTAACCTTAGGAGTGTAAGCAGTTTCAAAGTTGTCATCGATAACTGCTGTTGCAGGGTCTATAACTACATATGAACAAGGAAGTTCTTCTGCAACTTCATTAATAACAGGTGCTGAAAGACCGCTTGTGCTTACTGTCCAGTGTGTCTTGTCAAGAGTTCCGTCGTGCTGTATCTTAACCATCTCTGTAGAGAATACTTCTGAACGGTGGAGATAATGGTCAATAAGTGTAACCTTATAAGATACGGTACGGTTGTTGAGAGTTGTAACTGTATCTGTGAATTGCGGGTTTCTTGTAAATCCTATAGGAGTTTCTTTTACATCGCCGTTTGACATAGTGCAACGTACAATATCATAACCGAGAATATCTTCGGACTTGATTTTGTCGGAAACGTCGATTGTAAGTGTAACCTTGTTTGCTTCTGTACCTTTACCAACGTTTACTTTAACGTCGTCTATCACCTTTGTCTCTCCAACAACACGACTGCTTTTATTTCCGTATATGTCTATTTCTTCAACTACATTCATTGTCATTGAGCTTTCACCTGTCATTGAATAAACACGTGAGTCTTCATTTGCATAGATGATAGCCCTCTGTTCTTTCGGGAACTGTGAAGCATATGAAAGTGTATCAGAATCGGGAGTTTTACCCCAACGTTCAAAGAACTCAAGAACGTTTTTCTCTGAAGCAGCACAAGCAAGACGCATGAGTTGCTGGTCTGTTCCGCCACTGAGTGTGAGGGATATACCGTAAGGTGCAGGAGCTTTTGAGGGATTTCTTGAATATGTGTCCATTCTTGCATAGAAAAGATTATTAAGAATTTCAGTGTTTGTATTATAAGTTTTATAGTTGTAATCCTTATCGTAAGCAAGGTGCAACTGCCAGTACATACCGAGCTGTGTTCCCTGGTCAGCAGTTCCCTTTGTGCCGGAAGATACTTTCTTGAAAACGTTATTGTAATTAAGTCTCGAACCTTCATTTTTATCCTGTGCCTGTGCAAGAAGTGAGAAATAGTTGTTTGTGATTTCAGCTACTGTATAGCTTGAATCGTTAAGGTTGTGACCGATTTCATGAGCAATGCCCCAACCAAAGTAATTACCGCTTACATATTTGCCGTTTTCGTCAGATGTTACGCCATCAGCACACACCATACTGGGAGCTGTACCCCACTGGATACCAATATGATTTCCTGCTGCGTACATTGCTGCACCTTGGAACATTCTCTGATAACGGATATTGAGGTGCTGATTAGGAATACGGTCTACTACATTTGTAGCGTCTGCACTCATACCTTTATGCTGATAGAAAAGTGTCAACATTTCTTCCATTGATTCCATTGACCTGAGAAGTGTTTCAGCACGCTGTTCTGCTGTACCTTTTCCTAAGCCTGCAAGTATCTGAGGTGCAGGAAGTGAATACATCATCTTATCACAAAGAATATCGCTTGCTCCCAAAATACAAGTCTGCTGATTATAATCAATATCAAGTTTTGTATTTTTCTTACCAAGATATGTTGCACCCTTGTGTACTCTGTTGTGTTCCTCTTCCATATTTGCAACATAACTGTCGAGAGTTTCAACATATTCAGTTGCTCTTCTGAGACGTTCTTCATGGTCAGTTATCTGATAAAGGTCAAGGATAGGAATTTCCGAACCGCCAGTAACACGTACTGAATAATATACCTTTGAATCTGCTCCGCCTTGGTGCTGGATATAAAGTGCACCGCCTGCTTCGGCACCTGCTATGCTGTTACCAGCAGTAAGCTGGAATGTATTTGCTCCGACTTTAAGGTTAGCACCGTTGATTGTAACACCGTTTGATTCAGAATTATACTGTGTGCAGATGAGACGTAATTCTGTGTTGTCACCTGTTTTCTTTGACGGACTTCCTACATAAATTGTTACTTCTGTATTTACACCTATTGAAACGCCAAGAGGTTGCCATGCATTCAGTCCCGAATATTTACGAGATGTATTCTTTTCAACAGGGTCATATGTTGTAATGCTGTTATGAACAGTTATAGCCTTGCTTATCTGTTTAGCATTGAGTATTTTTTCTGCTGTTTCGAGTTCACGCTCAAGAGCAGCCTTATTTGGATTCAATTCATTTGTTACTTCATCAGGTGCATTGATTTTAGCACGGAGTTCATCAATCATTTCCTGAGTAACACCGTCTTTAAGAACAGTGTGAAGGTCATCAATATAAAGATTCATAATTTCGTCCATTGTGGGGTCATACTCATAGAAATAAATCTCAGAAATTGCAATAAGAGCAGGTAATACCCAGGCATTTCCAAAACCAATCTGAATCTTCTTTGCTTTTATTTTCTGTGGTAAAGTTATCATGTGATAACCTTTTCCGTTTACATCAGTTTTTCCTACGGTATTGCAGAAATAACCACCATTATTTACGTTATATTCTTTTCCGTTTGCATCCCAGTATCTTACTTTTATGTAAGTGAAGTTAGTGTCACCATAAGGTCTTGCAACTGCAAAAGAACCGATTTCATATTCATCGTCAAATTCAAATGTAAGACCGTTGCTTCCGAGACCGTTAAATCCACCGTCGTCCCAACTTTTCTTAGCATAATATGAAGCATCATCGCCGTCAACAACACCCCACGCCGTCAGCGGATTTGCGTTCAGTGCAGCATTTCTTTCTGATGCATTTTGAATTTCGCTTGCTTGCTGACGTTTCTGTTTGCTGTCAACGTCCTTATAGTTACCTGACATATCTCCGCCTGTTCTTGTAACAGATGTAATATGCGAACTGCCAGGAACGCCATTTTCGTCACGGTTGATAACATGATAATTTATCATTTTTATAGGGTCAACTGAAGTTGTAACAGTCGAAGCATGAACTGATTCAGGGCTGTCGCCGTTTCTGTTATGACCTACTACATAAATTTCATATTCGTTTACACCGTCATCAAGGTCAGTAAGCAGATAGCTTGTTGTCTTGCCTACATCAATCTTTGTATACTCCGTATCTTTGTCTATCTGCTTATAGTAAAGAGAATAACTTTCAGTACTGTTTGTATTATCAGAACCCCATGAAACTTTAATACTCTTATAATCACCGATAGCACTAACATAGTCCGGCTTATCAGGTTTGTTGTTTGATACTGTAGTAATTTTTGTATATTCAGACCATGAACTCTTATATTCTCCGCCGTCTGCTACAGAACGAACATGAGCATAGTATGTTGTATTTGTTTTTATAAGTTTGAAGTTTCCGTGTTCAGACTGAAGAAAAGTTGTAGGAGAAGTAAGAACGTTCATTGTATATCCTGAAAGAGGTGCAGCAAAACTTCCGTCTGCCTTTGTAGCTGAACTGGTGGATATTTCAAACTCATAACCCTCTATATTTACGCAAGGATTCCATGTAGCTATGATTTTTGCATATTTATCTTCCGCTTTGTTATCCTGAACAATTTTCAAATTCTCAGGATAGTCAATAGCAGGCGCTCCGACACGTTCTTCCATTCCGTTGAGAAACTCAACTGTTCCGATTTCAGCAAGTTTTGGATTTTTAGCATTTGTAATTTTAAGTGTGATTTTCTTGACAGCAACCTGATTTCCAAGATTAAGTGCAATATTACCATCTTCAATTGAAATTCCTATATTGCTTTCATTTAAATGTGCTTCACCATCTTTGAAAGCAAGACCTAATGTGTTGACTGTTCCGGCAGTACTGGTTTCAATTTCAGCTTCAGCAAGTTCAACTACAAGCTCTCCCTCAAGGGCATTTGTTCCGAAATATATTTCTTTCAAATCAGCGTTGTCCAGTTCAACTGAAACACCTACAGGATTACTTAATGAAATGTCAGGAACTTCCTCAACTACAGAGCCGTCCTCTTTCTTTACCTTTACAGGTGATGGTTGTAATTCTACTTTCGGTTGTTCTTTCTCCGATTCTGTAGATTTGTCGTCTGTCGGGGATTGTTCGTCAGTTGTATTTTCCTCACTTTCTGATTTGGTTGGTGTTTTAAACAAATCTGTTATTTTAAGACCGTTACTTACTGTGCCTTCCATAATTTTTTCTTCTTTTACAGAAGCTCTTTTGTACTTATCAGATATTTCTGTGGTATAACCTGCTGTTGTATCCCAGTTTCTTGTATCAAAATAACCTTTTGTAAAGAATGTAAGGTCAGCCAAATCCGTTTTACCGTCACGGTTCAAATCGCCGTAGATTTTTTTACCATTCTCATCTACATATTCTTCATTATTTCTTACAAAGTAATCAATCGCTCTAAGGAGGTCTATCTCGTCATGCTTATTTATCTCATTGTCTCCGTTTATATCTCCTACAATCATAGCACCGGGGTGATTTTCGTCTTTGCCTTTTTCTATTACATTATCACCGTCGGGATTATATACTTCCTCATCGTTTTCATCTTTTTTTGCAATGTTGGTATAAGTATAGCCGTTGCAGAAACCAAGTGCAACTGTAACTGTACATATCATATTGTCAAAGTCTTTTATTATCTGTTCAAATCTTTTGAAACCAGGAGAAGTAACTTCAAGCATATATGCACCGTTTTCAATATAGTCTGTAGTTACTTCTAATATTGAATTTTTTTCACCTTTGATTTTCAATGGTGAATTTAATATTTCAGTTCTTGAGCTATCTGAATTAATTTTAAATACTTTTACTGTAACATCAACGTCACCCAGAAAATCATACTGATTTGAAATGCTAATATCAATTCTGCTGTACTTTCCGTCAGCTTCCGGATTTACAGGCACTTCTTTATTACTATTTTTAGTAGTAGTAGCTGTTGTAGTTACACTTGTTGTTTCATCCTCACTTCCTGTATCTGTTGTAGTAGTGGTTTCTTCTTCTGTATCAGTTGAAGTTGCAGTTTCTTCATCTGCTTCTTTATCTGTTGTAGTTTCTTCTTCATCTTCTGTATCAGTTGAAGTTATAGTTTCTTCATTTGCTTCTGTATCTGTTGTAGTTTCTTCATTTTCTTCAATATCTATTGCGGCAGCTAAAATGCTATTGTATGAAAGAGCAGTAAATGCGCCGAGTTCCTGTGTAAAACTTCCTATTATTGATAATGCTGATATAAAAGCAACGGTTTTCTTTAAATAGCGTCTTCTTATTGTATCTTTCATAATATTCTTCCTTTCTTAAATCCAGTAATTCTTATTCATAAAAACATATGAAATGAATAAGTTTAACAGATAAATTATTGTCAGCTAAGATTTCTGATTATTTTGTTACGTCTCCACTATGTTAACTATATTATATGCGTTTTTTCTCTAAAAGTCAATGTATTTTTTATTTTCGGCTGAATTTTACGGCACTTTGTCTTTTATTTATGGCATTTTCTGTATCAGAATATATAACTTTTATTCCTGATAATCGCCTATGATTTTCACACTTTCAGGAATTATTACTTCAATATTGTTGCCTTTTAAGTACACCGTTTTTTATTTCAAATTTTTCTGAATACATTATTATGATTTAATCTTATATAATTTTATAATAAATTTTACAAAATGTCAATAAAAATCAAAAAAGCATTCCTTTTGAATAATCAGCAGTATTTCAGATTTCTGTGAAAAAGACTTGCAGTTTTCTGTGAAATGTGATAAAATATTATATTATACAATATTCAAAAAGGAGAATTTTATGGCTAAAATAAAAGTGGCTGTTATTTTCGGAGGCATTTCCCGTGAACACGAGTTATCACTTGCTTCCGCCTCTGATGTTATAGGAAATATTCCAAAAGACAAATATGAGGTAATCTGTATCGGAATAACACGCAAAGGTCGCTGGCTTTACTACCCCGGGGACGTTGCGGATATAGTTTCAGGAAAGTGGGAGACAAATCCGGACTGTACTTCTGCCGTCATATCCCCCGACCCTCTCCACAGAGGAATAATTATTCTTGAAAACGGTGAGGTTTCTGTCCGCAAGATAGACGTTATATTCCCGATACTTCACGGGAAATCCGGTGCAGACGGTACTATTCAGGGACTGCTTGACCTTTCGGGTATTCCTTATGTGGGTAGCGGACTTCTCGCAAGTGCTTCATGTATGGACAAATCTCATACTCATATGGTTATGGACGACTTCGGAATAAAAACAGCAGAATGGCGTTTAATCACTCAGAGGGAATTAAGCGACATTGAAGAATGTTGCAAAAAAATTTCCACTGAAATGGGCTTTCCGCTTATCGTAAAACCTGCCAACAGCGGAAGTGATGTCGGAACAAGATTCGCAGACAATCCCACAACACTCGTTTCCGCCGTAAAAGTTGCTTTTTCAAATGACAACAAAGTTGTTATTGAAAAGTTTATAAGCGGACGTAAATTTGAAGTAGGCGTTTTCGGATATGATTCACCGTATTCTTCATATGTCGGTGAAATAACTGACAACAAATACCATTACAACCCAAGAAATTTCAAGGCTGTTTCCGGTGATGACCTGACTGTACCGGCAGACCTCCCGAATGACATTCAGTTAAAAGTACGTGATACCGCTTTAAATGCTTTCAAGGCTCTTAACTGCAAAGGTTTCGCAAGAGTTGACCTTTTTATAACAGATGACGGAGAATTGCTCTTAAATAAAATAGGTGTTTCTCCCGGATTAAGACACAACAGCGTTTTCCCGAAACTTATGAACCATTTAGGATTTCCATATCCTTACCTGCTCGACAAAATGCTTGAAAACGCTATCGAAAACGCTGAACGCAGTTACTGATTAAAAATTAAGGAGTATTGATTTGAAAAAAACACAACTTATTTCACTTTTAAGTACTCAGGTACAGGACGATGAAAAAACAGAATCCGAACTCTTTACGAATGCGGAAATATCCTGTACAAAAAATTACAGTACAATTACTTATGAAGATACAGAAGCAACAGGTTTTGAAGGGTCTGTAACAACGGTTAAAGTAAACGGCAACAAGGAAGCGTCCGTTATACGCACCGGTACTTCAAACTCTCTTTTGTTACTCGAAAAAGGAAAGAAAAGTTATTGTCAGTACGGTACACCTTTCGGAATGTTTCAGATAGGAGTATATACACACGCAATAGAAAATACTCTGAATGAAAACGGCAGACTTTATCTTAAATATACCCTCGACCTCAACGCCTCGAAACTTTCAGACAATGAAATTACGATAACCATTCAGAATACCAATCAGAAAGGATAATTTATCATGTCAGACTACATTAACAAGGCATCTCTTCAGCTTCGTCAGATTATTACTGAAGCTCTCGGAAAAGCTGTAGCAGACGGTGCGTTTCCGGCTGTAGCTGTACCGGATTTCAACATAGAAATTCCGGCTGACAAGTCACACGGAGACTTTGCTTCAAACATCGCTATGGTATGTGCAAAGGCTTTCCGTAACGCACCACGTAAAATTGCGGAAACTCTCTGCGAAAAAATAGACCTCTCGGAAACACTCTTTGAACGCTGTGAAGTGGCAGGAGCAGGTTTCATGAATTTTTTCCTCTCAAGAAAATGGTTCTCCGACGTTGTACAGAACGTTCTTGACGAAAAAGACGACTACGGAAAAACTGATTTCGGCAAGGGAAAAAGAATCCTTGTTGAATTTGTTTCCGCAAATCCTACAGGTCCAATGCATATCGGCAACGCCCGTGGCGGTGCTATCGGTGACTGTCTCGCAAGCGTTTTACAGTGGGCAGGTTTTCACGCTGAACGTGAGTTTTACGTAAACGATGCAGGAAATCAGATTGAAAAATTCGGAAAATCCCTCTCACTCAGGTATATGCAGTTGTGTTCAGAAAAAGGTCAGCAGGCTATTTACGACTGCCATAGCGATACGGAAAAACTCTGTGCGGACATCTATTCAAAAAGCGAAAAGGGTATGGAATTTGAAATGCCTGAAGATGTTTATTTAGGTACTGATATTATCGAACACGTAGCAAATTACTACAAACAGCACCTCTTTGAACTCGAAAACGTTTCAGAAGAAGAACGTCGCAAGGCACTTGTTGAATACGCTTTACCGCTGAATATAGAGGGTCTTGAACGTGACCTCAGAAAATACCGCATTGTATATGATAACTGGTTCAGAGAGAGCAGACTGCATGAATCCGGCGAAACAATGCGTATTGTGGATAAGCTCCGTGAAACCGGTCATACTTATGAACAGGACGGTGCTATATGGTTCAAGGCTACTGATTTCGGTGTGGACAAGGATTTCGTGCTTGTACGTGCAAACGGTATTCCTACTTATGTAGTGCCTGATATTGCGTACCATTACGACAAACTCGTTACAAGAAATTTCGACAAGGCTGTAAACGTATTAGGTGCAGACCACCACGGTTATGTGCCACGTCTCAAATCAGCACTGACCGCTCTGGGAGTTGACGCAGACAAACTTGACGTTGTACTCATGCAAATGGTAAGGCTTGTACGTAACGGAGAAGTAGTAAAACTTTCAAAGCGTAGCGGTAAGGCGATAACTCTTGTAACGCTCCTTGACGAAATCCCGATAGATGCGGCAAGATTTTATTTCAATCTCCGTGAAGCTAATTCGCAGTTTGAATTTGATTTAGACCTCGCTGTTGAAAAGTCCTCGCAGAATCCCGTATATTACGTTCAGTATGCACACGCAAGAATATGCAGTCTTATTGCAAATCTTAAAACAGAGGGAATTGAAATTCCGGAAACTGCTAATCTTGACGTTCTTGACAATCCACGTGAAATTGAACTCATTCGCCACCTTGCAACACTTCCGAAAGAAATCAATCTTTCCGCAAAAACTTACGACCCTGCAAAGATTACAAAGTATGCAATCGACCTTGCAACACTGTTTCACCGTTTCTATGATTCATGCAGTGTAAAGAATGCAGAAACTCCCGAACTCCTTAACGCAAGGATTCTGCTTTGTATAGCGGTAAGACAGGTAATCCGCAACGTTCTTTCAATACTCAATGTCGACAGACCGGAAAAAATGTGATTTCCGAAAAATTTACATTCTGTATCATATAAAATTACGTTTCGGTTACAAAAAATATCAGATTTTGTATTTTTTATCACAAAACTAACACTTTAATTTGTAAATTCCATACATTAAAAAAACAAAAAATTAACAGTTTGTTAACAAATAGGCTGTGAAAATATGTTACAATCTGTAATATATCGGAAACTATTAACAGCTCATTGAAAACCCAGACTATTTTATAAAAAGAAAGGATTTTAAATCTATGTCCAACAGATTATTTCAGGGTTTAGTACATCAGATGCGTGATACTATTGATGCAACAATAGGCGTTGTAGATGAGACAGCAACAATTATTGCTTGCAGTGACCTTACAAAAGTAGGCACTACCAACGAATTTGTATCTCTTGACCTCAGCGATTCACACGATATTTTCATAAGAGACGGTTTTACATACAAGCCGTTTGGGTCAAGGGTAAAGCCTGACTATGCAGTATTCGTTGAGGGCGTGGACGATTCCGCCGCAAAATATGCAAGCATACTGTCAATCACACTTTCAAACATCAAACAGTACTATGACGAAAAATACGACAGAAACAACTTTATCAAAAACGTTATTCTTGACAACGTACTCCCCGGAGATATTGTCATAAAGGCAAGAGAACTCCATTTCAATGCAGAAATCAGCCGTGCAGTATTCCTTATCAGAATTATTTCTGCCAACGATATTTCCGCATATGACGTTATACAGAACCTTTTCCCCGACAAAAACAAGGACTTTGTTTTCAACATCACAGAAAGTGACATAGTACTTGTAAAGGAACTTAAAAGCACAGTTGATTCAAAAGACCTTGAAAAACTCGCACGTTCAATTGCCGACACCCTCAGCAGTGAATTTTATACAAGAGTAAATGTTGGCATCGGTACACCTGTTATAGGGGTAAAAGAACTTGCACGTTCTTTCAAGGAAGCACAGATGGCTCTCGAAGTAGGAAAAGTTTTCGATACCGACAAGGTTATTGTAAGCTATGACAATCTCGGCATTGCAAGACTTATCTATCATCTTCCTACTGTACTCTGCGAAACTTTCCTCCACGAAGTATTCAAGGTAGGAAGTATTGAATCACTCGACCACGAAACACTTTTCACGATACAGAAATTCTTTGAAAACAATCTCAACGTTTCCGAAACTTCAAGAAAGCTGTTCGTTCACAGAAATACCCTTGTATACAGACTTGAAAAAATCAAGAAACTTACAGGACTTGACCTGCGTGAATTTGACCACGCTATAATATTCAAGATAGCACTTATGGTAAGAAAATACCTTTCCGCAAACCCTGTGAAATTCTGAACCGCCCATAAATTCGGCGGACGGTTTCCGTCCGCCATACACATTTTAAGGTAGGTGTAAATTATTGGTAGAACTCAAAAACGTATCTGTAACCTATTCAAGCGGTGTTGACGCTCTCAACAACGTAAATCTGAAAATAAATGACGGTGACTTTGCCTTTGTAGTAGGTTCGTCAGGTGCGGGAAAAAGTACAATGATTAAGTTGCTTCTTAAAGAAATAGACGCAACAAGCGGTGACGTTATCGTGAACGGCTATAATCTTGGAAAACTCAAAAAAAATAAAATTCCGGAATTCCGGCGTACACTTGGATTTGTATTTCAGGACTTCCGACTGATACCGTCAATGACGGTCTATGAAAATATAGCGTTTGTAATGAGAGTTATAGACGCTCCAGCAAAACATATCAGAAAACGTGTACCTTATGTTATAGGACTTGTCGGATTGCAGGAAAAAGCAAATTCCTATCCCGATGAACTTTCCGGCGGTGAGATGCAACGTGTTGCAATAGCAAGGGCTTTAGTAAACGACCCTCAACTGATAATTGCCGACGAGCCGACAGGTAACATCGACCCCGAACTTTCATACGAAATAGTGGAACTTCTGAAAGGTATCAATGATCAAGGAACTACAATTCTTATGGTAACACATGAGCATGACCTTGTAAGGCATTTCGGAGGACGTATTATCAATATAAATGACGGACAGATAGTATTTGACGAAATAGTCGCCGGTATATCCGACGATATGACGGACTTTGAACCGACTATACTTCCCGTGCCGGAGAGCTTCAAGCACGACGATGGTGCAGACATTGACGACCTGTTAGGTGTTTCAGAGTTTCCGGATATGGACTTCAATGATGAAGAAACAATAAAGAAAAATAGGGTTTCCTCACCTGCTCCGCCTTTGAAAAAGCCGGTCTCGCCGTCAGATACTGACGAAATAATTTCGTCTATTATTGAATAGTCTCAGGGAGGTGCATTATGAAATTAAGCGGTTTCAAATACCTTGCAGACCAGGGCGTTGAAAATATCTGGAAAAACAAAATGATGGCTTTTGCTACTTTCTGCGTACTGTTAATATCTTTACTGCTTGTCGGAGTTTCAGCATTGTTTTATATAAATATCAACTCAATGATTACAGGTCTTAACGACCAGAACGAAATAGCGGTTTATCTGAACATAGGAACTCCCGACGAAAGAGTGGCACAAGTACAGGCTGAACTCACTACACTTGACAATATAAACAACGTCGAATACATCTCAAAACAACAGGCTCTTGAACGTATGCAGGGAAGAATTGACAGCAGAGGTCGTGCAATATTCAACTATATCGAGGGTTACGACTTTATGCCGGACGGTTTCAGCGTAACTATAAAGGATATTTCACAGATGTCCGATACTACCGAAGCTATCGCAATGATACAGGACGTTCAGGAAGTCAACTCCTCAACACAGGTTGCAGAATTTCTTATAGAATTACGACGTATGGCTACACTCATAGCAGGTGCGGTAATAATTGCACTTTCAATTGTATCAATGATTATGATTTCCAATACGACTAAAGCAAGCGTTTACGCACGCCGTGAAGAAATACAGATTATGAAATATGTAGGTGCTACAAATATCTTTATCCGTATGCCGTTCTTTGTTGAGGGAATGGTCACAGGATTCTTTTCCGGTACTGGTGCATTCTTTATCACATGGGCTATATACCGTTCAGTGTACAGAATGTTTATCGCACAGCCGGCACTTACTCAGGCTTTCAACATAGGAAATATAATTCCGTTTTCACAGATAAGAATAACCGTACTTATAGGATACTTACTGATAGGTGCTGTTGTAGGAGCTGTCGGAAGTGTTATCAGTACACGCAAACACATTAACGTCTGAATGAAAGGAATATTGCAGGCAGGCTATGAAAAAAATATTAATGAAAATCTTTACTTTTCTGATATGTTCGGCGATGTCTGCCGGAGTAGTTGTTAATTTTCCGTCACAGGAAAACTCCGCAAAGACAATTCCCGAAATTCAGGAGGAAAGAAAACAGAACGAAGAAAGAATTGCACAGTATGAAAGACAGATTTCTGAACTGGGTGAAAATATGTCCGACCAGCAGACTTTTCAGCAGACCCTCGCCGAACAGATTTCACTGATTCAGGAAAATATATCACTGCTCGGGCAGGAACTCGAAAAACTCAACAGTGATATAACCCGTGCAAATGACAACATTGAATTTCTTGACTACAGCATTACAGCACGTCAGAAACAGATTGAAGAAAGCATAGAACTTTTTAAGAAACGTCTTTGTGCTATGTATATATCAGGAAACAACGACAATATGGTTTCCGTACTTCTTGGCTCTTCAAGTTTCTACGATATGATGACAAGAGTGAAAGTTGTCAATAATATGGCGGAATACGACCAGCAACTCATAAACGATATTCTGACCGATATAAACGGTTTGGAAAAAGACAGAAAAGACCTTGAAACCGAAAAACTCAGTCTTGAAGCTAAACAGGCTGAACAGAAAGCAAAAAAGGCTGAAAAAACTGCTGAAATACAGTCACTCAATGAAAAAATGGCAAAGTCTCAGGCTATCGTCGAACAGATGAACGCTCAGCAGGTTAAAATTCAGAATTCAAAGGAAAACGCTGAACAGCTCCGTTCCGACTTTGACAGGCAGGAGCAGGAAATTCAGGACGAAATCCGTCGCCAAGCTGAAGAAGCTCAGAAGCGTTATGAAAGAGAACAGCAACGCAAACAAGAAGAAGAACTCCGACGCAAATATGAAGAATTAATTCAGAAACAACAGGAAGAAGAACTCAGAAAAAAACAGGAAGAAGAACTCCGTCAACAGCAGGAAGAGCAACTCAGACAACAACAGGAAGAAGAAAGACGGCAGAAAGAAGAACAGGACAGACTTTATCAGCAATGGCTTGAACAGCAAGTACCGCCGGAAAATGAATCTATACCAATTCCCGAACCGTCTCAACAACCTTATGTATGGCCTGTTCCGGATTTCTACTATGTAATAAGCGGTTACGGTGAACGTGACGGTTTAAATCATAATGGCATTGATATAAGCGACGGCGGTATTGCCGGTGCAACGATATGTGCTGTAAGAGACGGATTAGTTATATCGGTAAATAATTCCTGTCCACACAATTACGGCAAACCGGAGGGAAGTTGTGGTTGTGGTGGAGATTTCGGAAACTATGTAATGATTTCACACGACGGCACATACTCAACGTTATATGGTCATATGGCATACGCTACTGTTTCAGTCGGTGACTATGTTCATCAGGGACAGACAATCGGTGCAGTCGGTTCAACAGGCTGGTCAACGGGTCCGCACCTGCACCTTGAATTACGTGTAAACGGCGTTACAACTAACCCCCTTGACTACATCAGTCCGTAAAAAGTTTTTTATGAAAGGAGACAGCAGTCAACGGTGACTGCCACTTATAATGAAAAAATTAATGATAGTTAAAAAAATTCTTGCTTTTGTAACCTGTTCCGCAATATCTGCCGGAATAGTTGCAGGCTATCCCTCAGCGACAGATAATCAGACCGACGTTTCAGCAAAGACAATCGCTGAAATTCAGGAAGAAAGAAAAGCAAATGAAGCCCGAATTGCTGAATATGAAGCACAGATGAACTCACTTGAAAACAACAAGGAAAATCAGAAAGCTTATCAGGAAACCCTTGCCGAGCAGATTTATCTCATTCAGCAGAATATACTTCTCCTTAACAACGAACTCGACAAACTCAATGAAGATATTACAAATACAGAAGCCAATATCAACAAACTTGATTCTGACATAGGTATTCAGCAGGAACTCATAAACAGCAATATCGAACTTTTCAAACAGCGACTTCGCACTATGTATGTTTCAGGCAATGACCAGCTTGCAGAAGTTGTCTTAGGTTCAGCAAGTTTCTATGACATAATGTCACGTATGGAAATGGTAAACAGAATCGCTTCATACGACGAAGAACTCATAAACAAACTTCTTGACGAAATAGACGAACTTGAAAAATCCAAAAAAGACCTTGAAACCGAAAAACGCTCACTTCAGTTGAAACACGAGGAACAGGAAAAAAAGGTCAACGAAAAAGCTGACGAAATTATACAGCTTAATGCCAAAATGGAACAGACACAGGAAATTATCGACAGAATACAGTTAGAACAGATACGCCTTGATATGTCTAAAAAAGAAACTCAGAATTATCTCACTGCCCTTGAAAACGAAGAGGCAATGATTGAAGCTGAAATACAGCGTCACGCAGAAGAAGCACAGAGACGTTACGAGGAAGAACAGAGACGTATTGCTGAACAGAAAGAAGCTGAACGTCTGGAAGCTGAACGCATAGAAAATGAAAAACGTCTTGCTATCGAACAGGCTTCGAGAGAGCAGGCTTCAAGAGAACAAGCTTCACGTGAACAGGCTTCGAGGGAGCAGGAATCAAGAGAAGAGGCTTCAAGAGAAATCGAGAGACAGGAAACTTCAAGAGAAATTGAAAGACTGGAAGAAGCCTCAAGAGAAGTCGAAAGACAGGAAGCTTCAAGAGAAATCGAAAGACAAGAAGCTTCAAGAGAAATCGAAAGACAGGAAACTTCAAGAGAAATTGAAAGACAAGAAGCTTCAAGAGAAATCGAAAGACAGGAAACTTCAAGAGAAATTGAAAGACAGGAGGCTTCAAGAGAAGTCGAAAGACTGGAAGAAGCTTCAAGAGAAGCCGAGAGACAGGAAGCTTCAAGAGAAGCCGAAAGACAGGAAGCTTCAAGAGAGGCTGAAAGACAGGAAGCTTCGAGAGAAGCCGAAAGACAGGAAGCTTCAAGAGAAGCTGAGAGACAGGAAGCTTCAAGACAAGCTGAAATAATAGCCATGCAGACTACTACCGCTACTACAACTGAACTTCCTGTTTATACTACAGTGACAACAGCTACTACTACATATGATAACAATTATGAAGAAGTCGTAATGACTACAACTTCCGCTGTCACAACAGTAACTACTACCACTACTACAACCACAACAACCACTACTACAACAACTACAGTTGCAAAACCGTCACCATCAGGTTTCATATGGCCTACACCTGGATTCTATTATATTTCAAGTCCATTTGCTGAGCGTTGGGGTACTCAGCACAAGGGTATTGATATTGGTGATGCTGGTATAATGGGGGCTTCAGTATGTGCCGCAAAAGCTGGTACAGTTACATATGTAAGCAACTCATGTAATCACAACTATGCAAAGACTTCAAGCTGTGGCTGTGGCGGTGGTTACGGAAACTACGTCATTATTCAGCACGACGGTACATACTCAACACTTTACGGACATATGACATCTGCATCTGTTTCCGTAGGAGACTACGTTCAGCAGGGTGATGTAATAGGTACAGTAGGTTCAACAGGCTGGTCAACCGGCGCACATCTTCACTTTGAAGTACTTGTAGACGCTAAACAGCAAAACCCACTTGATTACGTAAGCAGATAAAAAATAAACGGGCAGTATTCAATGACTGCCCTTTTCCTTTCAGAAAGCGATGATATAATGAACAAAAAAATAAGTCTTGGATTTGCGATAAGCCTTATTGCAATAGCTTCTGTTGTAACTTTTATACTGACATCATTTTTCACGTTTATGAATTTCAACGAAAAATACAAAAAATACAGTAATCTGCAATCACTTGAAAAATTCGTACAGGAAAACTTTTACGGAGATATTAACGAAACCAATGTAAGCGACGGTATTCTGAAAGGATATATTTCAGGACTTGACGACAGATATTCCCGATACCTTACTGCTGAAGAATACAAAGGCGAAAAAAGCGATAATGCAGGAAAAATGACAGGTTTAGGACTTACAATTGAAAGAGACGAAAGCGGTTATATGAAGATTGCCGGAACAATGCCGGATTCTCCGGTAAGCGAAACGGATATACAAAAAGGTGATATGATAGTTTCTGTAAACGGCATTGACGTACTTGAAACAGGTTTTGAAAAATCAATGGAACTTATCTCCGCAAATGAAGAAGTAACTTTAACAGTACGTCGTGACGGAACAGATAAAAGTTATACATTGAAACGCCGTCCGATTGAAATGATAACGGTTACCGGTGAAATGACTGATGATTATATAGGTTATATAAAGATTTCAGGATTCAAGCAGAATACTTCTCAACAGTTTCTGAACGAACTTGAAAAACTCAAGTCTTATGGAGCAAAAGGTATTATATTTGACCTGCGTGACAATGGTGGAGGACTTCTCGACGCACTCGAAAAATGCCTTGACCCATTGTTGCCGGAGGGAATTATCGCAACCGCTGAATACAGTGACGGACATTCCGATACTATTGTGCAATCCGACAAAGAAGAATTAAATATACCTATGGTTGTTATCGTAAACGGTCATACGGCAAGTGCAGGCGAACTTTTTACAGCATCACTGAAAGATTTCGGAAAAGCTGAGATTGTAGGTACAACGACTTATGGTAAAGGAGTTATGCAGACTACAGCAGAACTTTCAGACGGCGGTGCAGTAGTGCTGACGATTGCAGAATACAAAACAACTGTTTCAGAATGTTATGACGGTATCGGAATTACTCCCGACTACATTATAGAAAACGAAAACGGAGATTCCGACGAACAGTACAACAAAGCAGTGGAAATAATCTTGTCAAAAATAACAGGTACATAATTCTATGTACCTGATTTTTTTATAACTTTCATTGCAGAAGCACATAAAACATCTTCCGCTCCTTTTTTGCGGAGAAGAACGGCAATTTCCGAAAAAGTGCTTCCGGTAGTACATATATCGTCAAGCAGAAGTATCTTTTTACCGGTAACATCTCCGTCCACTTCAAAAGCGTCTTTAAGATTCATTATTCTGCCTGCTCTTCCGAGAGTTTTCTGTTCTTTTGTATTGCGGACTTTCTGCACGATACACTTTACTGGTATACCTGTTTCCGCACTGACGGCTTTTGCAATCAGCTCCGACTGATTATAACCTCTCTTACGTCTGGACTGTTTCGACATCGGCACGGGGACGATAAAATCAACTCTTTCTGGAACATTATTACTTTTCAGAACGTCAGCAAGATACGCTCCGAAAGCATAGTCAGCATTACCGCAATTGCCTTTCTTCAACAGAAAAACCGCCTGTTTTACTGACTTGTCGTAAACAAGTGCCGAAAAACATTCAGATGCTCCTGTTATCCGGAAACTGCCTGTATACAGTGTAAGCCTTTCCGTACACTCCGGACAGAAACGGTCATTTTCCTTAATAAGTTCACTACATACAGGACAGCGGTTCGGAAAAAATAAATTCAGGATTTTTCTTTTCAGGAAATAGTCCATATCAGAAATACATATACAACTGACATTTAATCATGCCGTTGTAGAGTTTACGACGTTTTTTTGCATTCTTTCCGAAAAAGTTTTCAAATTCTTCATGAGGAGAGATTATATAGCTTGACTGACCGCTTCCCTTACCGAAAACCTTTCCCATTTGCCTGTAGATATTTTCTGCTTCACGGATTTCAAGAAGTCTTTCGCCATAGGGTGGATTGCATATGACTATGGAATTTTCCGGCTGTCTGAACTTTGTAATATCCGCCTGCTCAATTCTCATTCGTGATTTTATACCTGCCTTGTGTGCATTGTCAAGAGTAAGTGCAACCGCTGAATCGTCTATATCAAAACCTATTCCCTCAAATTTTGCAGAACGGTCTACATTGTCAATAGCCCTGTTTCTTTCCTCACGCCATACCTCTGACGGAACACTTTCCCACTTTTCAGCAGAAAAACGTCTGTTTATGCACGGTGCAATCCTGAGAGCTTTCAGTCCTGCTTCAATAAGAAGTGTACCGCTACCACAAAAAGGGTCGCATACTATGGAATCCGGACGTACTCTTGCAAGGTCTATTATTCCGGCGGCGAGTGTTTCTTTAATGGGAGCAGAGTTTGAATTTCTTCTGTAGCCTCTTTTGTGAAGTCCTGTTCCGCTTGTATCAAGATAAATCGTTACTACATCTTTCAGTATGCTGAATTTTATCTGTATTGTTGCACCTGTTTCCTCAAACCAGCTTATTCCGTACTTCTCTTTAAGACGTTCAACAACCGCTTTTTTTACCATTGACTGACAGGTCGGCACGCTATGCAATACAGAGTTAAGAGAATAACCTTTTACAGGAAAAGCATCTTTTAAGTTAATCCAGCGTTCAAACTCAATGGACTTTACACCCTGAAAAAGTTCCTCAAAAGTAGTAGCTTTAAACTCCGCAAGTTCAATCAACACACGCTCAGCAGTTGAGAGACAAATATTTGCTCTTGCAATAATATTCTCGTCTCCGGTAAAAGTTACCCTGCCGTCATTAACGCTGATATTCTCACCACCTATTTTAACTACCTCGTATTTCAAAACGCTTTCCAGTCCGAAGTGACACGGACAGCATAATTTTATTGAATTATCCATAAAAATTCCTCCTCACAAATATACCGGCTAAACTGAGTTTAACCGGTATAATTTTTTATAAATCGCTATTTATTAATTACCAAGCACCGTCAGCACCGGTGTCCCAAGTACCGCCACTGGAATAATCACCGCCTGTACCGGAATCCCAAGTGTTGCCACTTGTTCCTGAATCCCATGTACTGCCGGAATCCCAAGT
>JAIDUG010000036.1:0-77887 GCA_029060305.1 Ruminococcus sp. | reverse complement strand
GAATCCCATGTACTTCCGGAGTCCCAAGTATTGCTACTTGTTCCGGAATCCCAAGTGTTACCACTGCTCCATGTATTATTACTGCTGTAACTGTTGTAGCTGTAATTGTTATTATAACTGCTGTTAGAGTTGCTACTGCTTGTATTATTACTTGTATTGCTTGAAACATAGTTGCTGTTATTGCTGGAACTGCTCTGATAACCGCCGTTTGAGAGGTAACCTGTATGTGCACCTGTGCAGACAGGAGCGTTTGTTGACTTCCAGTAACCTGTTATGCCTTTTGAACAGTAAGTTCCTGCAATGTCTCCGCTGTAAGAACACATAGGAGCAGAAATAACTGATTCAACAGGGTCAAAGTCAGCAGGAGTATCTGTAAACATTGTATTAGCATATTCGCCGATAATGTTCTGCCATACCTGTGCAGACTTGAAATTCTGAGGCAGACAAAGGTCTCTGTGATTATATTTATAACCTACTGTAATTCCTGCAAGGAAGTCTCTTGTCATACCTACAAATGCCTCGTCGTACCAGTTATCAGTTGTACCAGTCTTTCCGACAACAACCTTGTTACTGAGACGTGCTGCTGTACCTGTACCGTTTTCAACAACGTTCTTCAGAAGTCTGTTCATAACCCATGCTGTTTCGTCGCTTACCGCATACCTTGCGTTACCGTCATTTTCGTAAATAATTTCCTGATTGCTGTCCTCTATCTTCGTAACGATATGCGCATCATTATAAACGCCGTTGTTACCGTAAGGAAGATAAGCATTTACAAGGTTTTCAAGAGTTATACCGTATGTCAACGCTCCGAGTGCAAGAGGTGCAATATCTTCGTCGAGTTCGTCAAGCTGAAGTCCGAGATTCTTTGTACAGAACTCAAATACGGCTTCCGGAGTAAGCGACTGACAAAGCTGTGCGGGAACAGTATTGAATGACTGTTGCAGGAAATAGTAAACACTATGTGTACCATAAGAAAGAGTTTTACCATAGTTGGTAGGCCATGGGTCACCGTTCGGCAACTTTGTTATAGGTTCGTCACGGAAAGGCGTTCCCCAATGAATAGTGTCTGTTTCAAGTGCGAGTGCGTATGTTGAAATAGGCTTCATTGTTGAACCTACCTGACGACGTTCCTGAACAGCATAGCTTGTTGAAAGTGATGTGGTTTTTTCACCCCAGTCACCTGCAAGGGCTTTTACTGAACCGTCATAATTGAGTGCGACAAATGCAACGTGTGGCAGATATTCTTCCGCCTGACCGTCGCCGTCAATGTCCGCCCAACGTCTTACACTGTCAACGTTTACGAGGTTACCGAGTTCGAGGAATTTTTCTTCAACATATTTCTGCATAGTATCGTCAACCGTCGAATAAATCTTATAACCGCCTTTGTTGATACGTTTAAATGCTTCCGCTTGGTCAATGTTGTATTCTTGCATGAAGAAGTCTGCAACTTCATAATACATTGCATCTACAACCCACGAATACGCTGTCTGTTCCTGTTCCATTTCCTGAGCCATATCCTCAGGGTGCAGACGGAGATATTCTTCTGAATCGGTGTATACAAGTTTTGTACTTATATACTTTTGATATTCGTCAAAAGTTATAGCACCGTTCTTGTACATCTGATAAAGTACATAACGCTGACGTTCTTTGTTGTTTGCCTTTCCGTCAACTGTCATTCTGTTGTTTTCGTTGTAGGTTTCAACGAAAGGTCCGTAAAACTGAGGAGATTTCGGAATGGCAGCGAGTACGGCGGCTTCCGGAACAGTAAGTTCTTCAACGTTCTTTCCGAAATAACGGATAGATGCCAGCTGTATACCGTTTATAGGACCGCCGAAACCGATATAGTTGAGGTATTCTTCAAGAATCTCGTCTTTTGTGTACGTTCTTTCAAGTTGCATGGCACTGAAAATTTCACGGATTTTACGCTGTGGTGACTGTTCGTCGTCACCGGTGAGGTTTTTGATAAGCTGTTGGGTAATCGTAGAACCACCCTGATTAGTGTCATAGAAGTGCAGGAACATATTTACAAACGCTGATAAAGTACGTTTATAGTCCACACCTTCGTGAACATAGAAACGCTCGTCTTCCGTGTAGACAAATGCGTCTCTTACGTGCTGAGGGATTCTGTCGATAGAAACCGGAATACGCTGAACGTCAGTTTTAACACGGTTAAGTATGACAATTTCATCGTCGCCGTCCTCATCTTTCTGAATACCATAGAAATAGGTATCACTTCCGGACTCCAGCTCCTGCAACGTGACATTGGTAGAATTGTCCATAAAGTCAAGGACATAGATAGTCAGTGCCGTTGCCACGATAGTACCGGTAATAACCATAACAAGAAAAAGTGACAACAAAGTCGTTGAGACAACTGCAAAGAATTTTTTAATAATCCTGACAATAAGACTTTGTTTTTTCTTCTTTTTCTTGCGTTTACCGGTTTGCTGAACAGTATTGTTTGTGTTACTCATTTTGTTTTTTTACCGCACATTAAACGGTAACAACTCCTTTCTGATATTTATATATTTTATATTATACCACATTTTTTTACAGATGTTAAGGGTTTTCCGAAAAAAAACCTCATTTTGTATAATTTAGCAAAAAACGTCAATAATATTGACATTAAATTCATTAAAGGAGGTAAATTTCATGAAAAAAACCGTCAACCGTAAAGTATTTTTTTTGATAATTACCGCAATAGCAATATCTGGATTCATAATAATATGTACTCTTGCACAAAGCGTCCGCAATACAAAGATACAGACAAAATTCGCCTCAAACGTTCCGGAAGTCGTACAGCCTGAATGTATTGTGCGTGAATACAACGGAAAAATCGGAGTATTCCGTGGTACTGGTGACAAGCCTTACAAAGTCATTGATTATGATGTAGGTCTTCTGTCGGAATATGACAGGGAACAGCTTTCAGGGGGAATGATTATGGAATCTGACGACGAACTCCGGAAATTCATTGAAGATATGTTCGGTTAAGACTTTTTCTGTTTTTTCTTCTTGCGGACGGAATAACCGAAATCACCGAGTTTGCGACCGAGTGCGAAATATTCTCCGTGAGCGTATGCTGTCAGCCCGCACTGCTGAAGATTCAGTTTTCCCTTGCTGTCAATGTACTTCTCGTCAACGTCCACTCCTACTATCTCCGCAAGAAACATTGTGTGACTGCCAAGCGGTTTTACTTCTGTAACACGACATTCAAGCGATACCGGACATTCTTCAATCAACGGTACGCTGAGTTTCTGAGACGGCACAATATGAAAATTGCACGCCTCAAACTTATTCAAGTCCCTACCGCTTTTTACTCCGCAGAAATCAGTCTGTTTCACCATAGCGGAAGTAGTGAGATTTATGACGAACTCCCCTGATTTTTCAATTATGTCATGTGAAAAGCGTTCCGGTCTCACTGAAATATACGTCATCGGGGGACGTGTACAACATATTCCTGTCCAGCCGATTGTGAGAACGTTTGGATTTTCCATAGTACCGCACGTGACCAGTACAGCAGGAGTTGGTGCAAGCAATGCACTGCCTTTCCAGAATTGTTTACTCATTTTATCACCTCCATACAGGTACAATTATACCACTGTAAAACTTTTTTTTCAAGATTTTTCGTCAGATTTTCATTATGGAAAAATTTTATTCACCGACTGCCTTTTCTGACAAAATACGACCGTTATATATAGTATAATAAGTATAAATATTACGAGGGAGGAAAAAACCATGACTATTGACATAAAATCATCTGACGGTCATGCTGTTGCGGTTCTGAACGGCGAAATAGACCACCACAACGCTCAGGAAATCCGCACACAGCTTGACAAGTACATCATAACCGCACAGCCTTCGGAACTTACTATGGATTTCGGAAATATAACTTTTATGGACAGCTCCGGAATAGGTCTCATAATGGGAAGAAGCCGTCTGATAAGAGAATGTGGCGGAAATTTAGAAGTCCGCAATCCTCAGCCATATATCCGCCGTGTACTGAAACTTGCAGGCATAGAAAGAATTGTAAAAATAACCTGATAGGAGTAGAAAATCTATGGAAATACTGAACGAAATAAAATTCACTGTACCGTCGCTTTCCGTGAACGAAAGTACGTCAAGGGCGGTTGTGTCATCATTTCTTACGCAGACAGACCCTACTGTTGAGGAACTCTCAGACATACGCACGGCGGTTTCAGAGGCAGTAACAAACGCTATTGTACATGGTTACAGACATTCAAAAGGTAACATTGAAATAACTGTCCGTCTGTTGCCGAAAAGGGAAATTTACATAAAAATCCGTGACAAAGGTTGCGGTATTCCCGACGTTAAAAAAGCTATGCAACCGCTTTTCACGACAGCCCCCGAAGAAGAACGTTCCGGACTGGGATTTTCCGTTATGGAGTCTTTTATGGACAAGCTCACAGTAAAAAGCGAAGTAAATCACGGGACAACTGTTATAATGCGTAAGAGGCTTGCTGTACATGGAAACTGTTAAAAAACCGCTTGCGGAAGAAAATTTAGGACTTGTGCATCTATGTGCAAACAAATTCCGTGGACGTGGAATTGATTACGAGGAACTTTATTCAGCCGGTTGTATAGGACTTCTGAAAGCTGTAAAGGCTTTCGATACGGAAAGAGGAGTTAAATTTTCCACTTATGCAGTACCGGTTATTCTCGGCGAAATAAAAAGACTTTTCCGTGACGGAGGAACGATAAAAGTAAGCAGAAGTCTCAAGGAATTGTCAATGCGTTTACAGAAAATATGTGAGGAATTTCGTCACCGTGAGGGACGTGAACCGACTATCAGTGAATTGGCGAAAATTTCCGGAGAACCTGAAGAAAACGTTTCAGAGGCACTTTGTGTAAGTCAGCCATTATTGTCGCTTACTGCTTCCGATGACGACGAAGGACAGATAGATATTCCGTCAGAAGCACCCGACGAAAATATAGTAGACTTGCTGGCACTCCGTCAGATTATGGCGAAACTTGACCCTAAAGATCGCATATTACTTGAATTGCGGTATTTCAGGAACTTCACGCAGACAAAAACCGCACAGGCACTTAATATGACACAGGTGCAGGTTTCAAGACGTGAAAAAAAGCTCCTCACACAGATGCGTGAGGAACTTCTGGAATAGTCAGAAAATCAGATATTCTATAACTGAATTTGATACAAGAAAACCTGTCGGAGTAAGTGAGATACGGTTTTCATTATAATTTATGTGTCCCGACTTTATAAGTGCGGGAATTTTTTTTAATATATCGTCCTTGTGTTCAGGGAAATCGTCAACATTGAGACCCTCAGCAAGTCGCAGTCTCAGCATGGCGTATTCCTCAAAAGTACAGGGATTTTCGTCCGTTATCGTGATTTTCTGCACAGGACTTTCTATGAAGTTATGCAGATTTCTGTTCACCGCAAAACGTTTTCCGTTATTACAGGAATGTGCGGAAGCTCCGATACCTATATAATCAAGGCATTTCCAGTAACGGCAGTTATGACGGCTTTCAAAACCTTTCCTTGCAAAGTTGGAAACCTCATACTGTATAAATCCCCTGTCCCCTAATAACTCAACCATTTCAATATATAACTCTGCTGTTTTGTCGTCGTCGGGAAGAAGACTTTTTATTTCGTCGCAGTCAAAAGGCGTGCCGGATTCTGTTTTGAGGATATATCCCGAAATATGTTGTACAGGAAGTGCGGTTATTCTTTCAATCGTATAACGCAGACTTTCCGCAGACTGTTCAGGAATCGCAATCATCACATCACAGGAAATATTTTCAAAGCCTGCTCCGTAAGCGTTCATAACAGCTTTTTCTGCCCTCTCTGCCGAATGTGTACGCCCTAAAAATTTCAGTTCACTGTCAACCATTGACTGCACACCGATTGACAAACGGTTTATACCGGCAGTCCGGAATTTTTTCAGTTTTCCGGAATCAATCGTGTTAGGGTTTGCCTCAATCGTTATTTCGGAATTTTCCGCAAGTCTGAAACTGTTTCTTATTTCGTCAAGTATTATCTGAATCTGTTCTGCACTAAGAAGTGACGGCGTACCGCCTCCGAAGTACACTGTATCTGTAAACCTTGATTTGTCGGAATACGCTTTCAGGTTACGGACAACTGCTCCTACATATTCCGAAACAGTATCTTTTCTGTAACTCTCAGAATAAAAGTCACAGTAAGCACATTTTTTTCCACAGAAAGGCACATGAATATATATTCCAAGAGTACCCATTAATAATTAAGTCTGATTGCCTCTGCCATTCTGAAACAGAAAGCGTTGACAAGTCGAGGTACAACAAGCATTGACAGGATTATTCCTGCAACAACAAATATTTCATAATTCACATCGCCGACTGCAAAATTTTCAGGGTGCAGATAGGTATATACTACTAATACAATGGCTATCAGGCAATATATTGCATTGAATATAGTAGCACCTTTGCCGTTTACACAACGTACTCCGCATTTAGGACAGGCACGACCTTTTGAATTCATCTGTCCTGCTATCGCCTTTGTCAGCGGATTGAATGATTTTTCCCCACAATGAGGACAAGTGTAGATACTCATATTTTTTTATCCTTTCTTTTGTCTGATTTGCTTGACTTTCTTTGCCGGTAAACGTCTTTTCTTTTTCTGACGGAGCGTGAAAAGTTTTCCTGAATATGTCAGCCACATTCCCGATAAAAGTAATATTTCAACAAGTAATGTGTTCTGAAAACTGAAATCTGTTATTACACAGACTGCTCCGAAAACAACAATAACAAATATACGTCTTGCGGGTGTCAAGCTGTATACAAAGTACCTTATTTTTCTTATGAATCTTCCTGCATAGAGTTTATTTGCAGTAATAAAGGCTATAACGTCCACAAGCAGAAGCAACGCAGAAATCAGAAGTATAAACATACCAGTCATAAAAACACCTTAAGAATCAAGTTTCAGCACACTCATAAAGGCTTCCTGAGGAACTTCAACCGTGCCTAACTGTCGCATACGTTTTTTGCCCTCTTTCTGCTTTTCGAGAAGTTTTTTCTTACGTGTTATATCACCGCCGTAACATTTCGCTAAAACGTCCTTACGCATAGCCTTTACAGTTTCACGTGCAATGATTTTTCCGCCTATCGCTGCCTGTATCGGAACTTCAAAAAGCTGTCGGGGAATATTTTCTTTGAGTTTTTCAGCAATCTTTCTTGCTCTGCCATAAGCCTTGTCGGAATGAATAATAAATGAAAGTGCGTCAACTATATCGCCGTTCAGAAGTATGTCAAGTTTCACGAGTTTTGACGGTACATATCCCGACATCTCATAATCAAAAGAAGCGTATCCTCTTGTACGTGATTTCAGAACGTCAAAGAAGTCATATACAATCTCATTTAATGGCAACTCATAGTGCAGATTAACTCTTGTATCGTCAAGATACTGCATATCTTTGAAAATTCCTCTCCTGTCCTGACAGAGTTCCATAATATTTCCGACAAACTCCGACGGTGAAAGTATATCAGCTTTCACCATAGGTTCTTCAGCGGTCTGAATCAGTGCAGGGTCGGGATAATTGCTCGGATTGTCAATGTATTGCACTTCTCCGTTTGTAAGTGTTACCTTATATATAACTGACGGTGCTGTTGTTATAAGGTCGAGGTTATATTCACGTTCAAGACGTTCCTGAATTATTTCCATGTGCAGAAGTCCGAGGAATCCGCATCTGAATCCGAATCCCAACGCTATGGAAGTTTCCGGTTCAAAAGACAGTGAGGCATCATTAAGTTGTAACTTTTCGAGGGCTTCACGCAAATCACCGTACTTTGCACCGTCTGCCGGATATATTCCCGAAAACACCATAGGATTGACTTTCCTGTAACCCTCTAAAGGTTCGTCGCAAGGATTGTCATTATTCGTGACTGTATCGCCTACCTGTGTATCTCCGATACTTTTTATTGAAGCTGATATATAGCCTACTTCTCCGGCTTCGAGACTGCCGTTGTTGACGAGTTTGTCAGCGTCCATAAATCCGGCTTCTACTACAGTAAATACAGCACCTGTCGCCATAAGACGTATATTATCACCGACTTTAACACGTCCCTCTTTTATACGGACGTAAATAATTACACCCTTGTACGAATCATAATAACTGTCAAATATCAGTGCTTTGAGAGGTTGTTCGGTATCTCCCTGAGGTGCTGGAATGTCAGTTACAATTCTTTCAAGTACCTCCTCAATGTTTATTCCCATTTTTGCGGAAATCTTCGGGGCGTCCATTGCAGGAATACCTATAACGTTTTCAACTTCCGCACAAACTCTTTCGGGGTCTGCCGACGGCAAATCAATTTTATTCACTACAGGAACAACTTCCAAATTGTTTTCTATGGCAAGGTAGGTATTCGCAAGTGTCTGTGCCTCTATTCCCTGTGAAGCATCAACAACAAGTATTGCACCTTCGCACGCTACAAGTGAACGTGATACTTCATAGTTAAAGTCAACGTGACCAGGGGTATCTATCAGATTGAAGATATAATCCTCACCGTCCTGTGCAGTGTACTTCAGACGTACAGCACGGGCTTTTATTGTGATACCTCTTTCACGTTCAATATCCATATTGTCAAGCAACTGGTCTTCCATATCTCTTATAGCGACGGTTTCAGTCTTTTCAAGAATACGGTCAGCAAGAGTTGACTTGCCGTGGTCTATGTGTGCAATGATACAGAAATTTCTTATTTTTTGATTAGCCAAAATATTCTCCTCTTTTCTTTTTTTAAACTTCAACAAATGTACTCAGGTACTTTTCTTCAAACTCCTCAACAGGCATTGGTTTAGCGAAATAATACCCCTGAAATACGTCACAACCGAACTCCGTCAGAAAATCAACCTGCTCCCTGTTTTCAACGCCCTCTGTGATAACTTCCATATCAAGAGACTTTGCAAGCGAAACTATCATTCCCAAAATAGTCTTGCTACGTTCTTCACGGTTTTCAGTATGTCTGAGGAATCCCATATCTATTTTAAGAACGTCAGCAGTAAGGTCTTTAAGAGTATTCAGTGAAGAATAACCGCTTCCGAAATCGTCTATTTCTATGATAAAACCGTATTCCCTGAGTTGCTGAATCAGCTTCAGTTGTATTTCAGGATTATTCATTACAGCGGTTTCGGTGATTTCAAGGTGCAGACAAGACGGACTGATTTCATATTTTTCAACAAGTGAGGTTATCACTTCATAAACGTCAAGCAGATAAAAGTCTTTCTGTGAGATGTTGACAGACAGATAACAGTCTGTTATTCCGTTTTCTTTCCACTTTGCAAGCTGTTTACAGGCAAGTTCCCACATATATCTGTCCAGTCTGCTTATCAGTCCGGTCTGCTCGAATATCTCTATAAACTTTACCGGAGGTATCATTCCCTCAGTAGGGTGAATCCAGCGTACAAGCACTTCACCGCCGTTAATTTGTCTGTCTTCCGCAATAATCTGTGGCTGTACATATGCCTTAAACTGTTTTGTTTCAATAGCGTTTTCAAATTCGCTTATAACTTTCTGTTCATTGAGGAAGTTTTCACGGAGATGATTGTCATAGTATGCGATGACATTCTGATAACTGTCCTTGATAGTCTTTATTGCAAGATTTGCACGGTCACACATTATTGAAACTCTCAACGTCGGGTCTGAAATCTCGTAAACTCCGACGTGTATGTGTATTTTGAAAGCCTTGTTTTCCGGAATTGAACTTGCCTGCCCTAACTGTTTCAGCAGAGTTTTTTCGTCGAAAAGCTCTTCGTCAATGCACAAAGCAAATCTGTCAGCATAAAGTCTTCCGTATACACATTCTTCCGGAGTGATATTTTCTATAAGTCCGGCTATTTTCATCAGCAGACAGTCTCCTGTCTCAACCCCGAAAATATCGTTTATCAGTTTGAAATTTTTAACGTCACTGCATATTATGAAATATTTCCTGTCCGGATTCTCCATGAGCATATAGTGAACTTTTTCATAGAAATACTCTTTATTATATACTCCCGTGAGCATATCGTGAGTAGCACGGTACTTTTCAGCAGTAAACTTGTTTGTCTGTTCCGTATGGTCGTGTATGATAAAGAAACACCCTAAATAATGCCCTGTATTGTCGAAAATACTTCTGTATTCAATAGTGTAATGGTGCATTGTACCCTCAAAACGCCTTACCGTCTCCCATGTAAACTCGCTGTTTCCTTTCGGGACATTTTCCTCAAACATTTCTTTTGCCTTTTTTTCAATAGCCTGCGGATTGTCGAAAGAGTCGCAGTAATTATTTGCGTTTTTGTTGGAATGCACATACTTTCCGTCAATGTCAAGGCATATTATACCGTCATTCATATTGGAAACCGTAAAGAAAAGAAGTTTTTCCATAAGACCATTCGGAATATACAGTATGGAGAAGTAATATACAACAAATACCATAAGGGCATAAAAAAACAGCGAATAGTCAAACCGGAAACTGAGTTTCAGGAATGATATATGGAAAAAGATAATTGCTCCGAATATGACGGCAATTCCTCCGTACTTCATTTTATATACAGCCGGAATAACTGCGGTTTTCCTTACAAGCGTAACCAGTGATACTATAATTGAAGTATACAACAACACGAGATGATAAACAAAAAGAAATTTTCTGTCAGTCACCAGCCAGAAACCGCCGTAATCGCTTGTAAAAGTACAATCGTAAATAATCCGTGTAAAAGGATTACTCAAAAGTAAAAGACAGTCCACAAGTGAAGCTATTCCTATTGTAGCTGTTTCGTGAGGATTTCGGGAAGTGATTCCGGTGTACCGCCGGACGTAATACAGCAATGATATACACATAATATCGGTACAGCAATGATACACACCATAAAATACAAGTGCTGAAGTTTTTGTGGGCATAAGTACAGCAGTGGCATTTACAGCAACAGCCGACATCACACAAATCATAAGTATTCTTATATTTTTTTCAAGAACATTCTTTTTTGTTCTTGCTATACTATAGAAAAAACAGACCAGTATCAACAGTACCGCTCCGTATGAACTCAATACATAAATCCACTTCATTCTATCACCTGTTATAATTCCGATTATTTTTTATATAGTTATTTTTTTACGTTACAAACTAATTTTAACACATAAGAAAAAAATTGTCAACGCCGATTTTTAACAGGAAGTGGCTGACAGCAATAATATTTTAAAATATTAATCTTTATAATCATATCCTATGTATAATAACCATTTATCTTCATTGTTATCACTTAATTGATTATCACTTTTTAATTTATTCCACATTGTTATATTTTCTACACCTATTGAGGTTATGCCTACTCTTTCAGGTTCCTTGTCATATGAATACCAACCTTTAAAAGCAATTTTGTATTCTGTACCTTTATCAGTTATAATATGCCTTGTTCGAGAACCATAAGATTTTTGTTCACTTGCACCACAAGCACTTGGAAAAGGCTCATCATATGAAACAATTTCACCATCAAGAAAATTAAACGCTTTGTCTATCTGTTCATCAATATCCGGATATTTTTTAATTATATATTTGCTTAAAAGACTTTTTATTGTTTCAGGGTCTTTGTTAATAAAGCAATCCATTATTTTTGACTGATGTTCTATTGCAAGATGATTTGGTGATTTGTATTCAGTATCTTCTTTGCCGAATAATTTTCCTATTGCACCGCAAGCTGACATTACAAACAACACTCCCACAAGAAGAAATCCTAAAATGTATCTTACAACTGACGCAACTATTTCATAAAATTTATGCATAATATATTCTCCCCTATTATATCACTGAATCCGAATTGTTTATTTTTCATTTTAACATAATGTATAAACTGTGTCAAGATACTACAGTAATGGACAAAATATGTTTTTGTGCATAATGTTTAAAGATGTGCAATAAAAATTTACATCTTAAAAACAATGTATAATGTAGGCTTTATTGACAAAACAGAGATTTTGCGTTAAAATGAATGGTATAAAAACACATATCAGAACGGAGTACCTAAAAATGTCTAAATCCATTCAGAAAAACATCACAATATCAGTCCTTGCAATTACGATATTGTTTGTAATCTCTGGCTTTATACTGTCTGTTTTCTGCATAAACCGTATCAGCACAAAATATCAGCACAGTACGGCAGATATGGTTACAGGATTTGCAGAAGCTGTAATCAATCCTGATAACGCCAAGGAATTTCTTACAACACGTACAACAAACAGCCGTTATGCTACTGTACAGGAAAAACTACTGAAATTTCAGAAGAAAAATGAAAAATCGGTAAAGAGAATCTCGCTGGTGAATTTCAGCAACTCCGCAGGAAACTATATATATGATACATACGGAAAAACTCTCGGCGACCGTCTCGAATACGACAGCTATATAAATTCGGTAAAAACAGACCTGATAAACTGCCGTAAATCGTGGACTATCTACAGAAAAAATATTTTGTATTCATTTCAGCCACTCCGGACAGTTGAGGACAAAAGTGCAGGATATATAATAGTTGAGATAAACGAACCTTTCAGCAAGAAATATATATTATACACAGGAATAACTTTTATATTACTGTTTATTATAACAATAGTTTTTGTAATGGGTTTCAGCCTGTATACAAGAAAGAAACTTTTCATACCTATAAGGGAATTTGTCGAAACAGCGAAAAAACTTACGGGTGGAAACCATAAGGAGTTAAAAAACAATAAATACTCTTTTGCAGAAGACCGTGACGACGAAATAGGTCAGCTCGGAAAAGAACTTAAAAAAATGTTCCTCAGCATAAACAGCAACGTCGAAAACCTTTCAAAAGCCGTATACGATGCAAACCACGACGGTATGACACAAACCCTCAACAAACGATGTTATCAGAATATGATACCGGTTTTCAGAAAATGTGAATCAATTTGTATAATATATTTTGACGTAAATAATCTGAAACTTATGAATGATACTTCCGGTCACGAAAAAGGCGATATGGTTATAAAACGTGCTTCTGAATATATAAAGGAATTGATAGGACAGAATGATTATTGTTTCCGAATGGGCGGTGACGAATTTTTAATGGTAATGACTGACTGTTCATTCCGCAGAATAGATGAGGTTATAGAAAAACTTGAATCCGACGCACCTTTTATTCTCAACAACAAATCAGACCCTGTAAAATGTGCCTTGTCGTTTGGTTATTCATACGCAAAGGGTGAATACTCCTACAATGAACTTCTCACAGAGGCTGAGGAAAATATGTACACGAAAAAAGCAGAACTGAAAAATCTTCTGAATATGCCGGAACGCTGACGGAGGTAATATATATTGAAAAAAATAAAACTAAGAAATTCAGTAATTTCAGATATGAAACTGAATACAAAAATGTCGGTTATATCATCACTGGTTGTAATATCGTCACTTATAGTAATTATTGCTATGGTGAGGGGAATTTACACATCTCAGGAAAAAAACATAATGAAATGCAGACTACTATCATCACCGCTTCCGAACAGCTTATGGAAATGACTGTCGAGAGCGGTGTGAATATTGCAAAGAGTATTTACATAAACGATAATATATACAGTTTCCTCAATACAGAATATAATTCAAACAGTGAATATTATGACGCATTCTATAGCCTGAAAAATAAAAATCCAATGTCAATGGCTGACACCAATATTATAAACAAATGTATTGTATACACGGAAAATCCGACTATCCTTACCGGCGGAAATATAAGTGCGTTTACTCCTGTACTCAATACAGAATGGTATCACGAATACAGAAAACTGGACAAACCAATGATACTTTATGTTGATTCAGAAACTGATACCGTTTCCATAATACGCCGTCTTGACTTTCAGAATCTCAATACCGGCGAAAGCTGTCTGAAACTCGACCTCAATATGAAACTTCTTTCAGAATACTGCGACAACCTCGATTTCAACGGAGAACTCTACATTATAAACGGTGGTTCACTTATATACAGTAACGTTCCGGATATGACGATTGAAAATACAGGAATCAATCCGGATTTTGAATGTTACATAAAAAATTATTACACATCAGACATTGAGTACTACGCTTACGAATACAGAATGCCTTTTACAACCTTTTTACGTGAAAACCTTTTATTTATTGTCATATTTATTGTCTTACTTGTAATTATGATTATTTCCGGATATATTTTCGTTGCAGACATAAAAAAACGTCTCTACCGTTCCGCAAATGAACTGACAAGCGAAAAAAAACGTCTGAATAATTCCGGAAACGGTGCTGACGAAATAGGAACATTCATTGATATATGTATAAAGGTTGCCGAAAAACTCGCCGTCAGAAACAGCGATTACAGACGTACACACGAGGAATTTCAGGAGACAAGTTCTCGCTATAACGAACTTTTTTCAACTGCAATGAGACTTGATGCTGAACTTGCAATATCTGAAAAATATCCGAAAATCTTACGGAAACATTCAGAATACATAACATTTGAAGAAGAAGCCCTCAATATACGTCACGTAACTCACAATATAACGTTTTCAGGAAAAACCGATATAAAAATCCCTGCATATTCACTGATGATGATTGCGGAAGACCTTTCTGACAAAAGCCTGTCAGCTGATATTGTTCAGAACAAAAACAATGTAATTATAACGTTCAGCAGAAACGCAATACACGACCCTGCAAAGATACTGAAACTTTACGCAATATTTGAAGACAGTGAAATAACGGACAGATATTCTTTCATTCCTGATAATTCCTATAATGCCTATATGCGACTTGTATATTATTTCGGAGATATGATTTCCATAAAAATAGACAACAAGATTAATTTCAGACTTTATATAACAATAAATTCAGAAAAGAGTGATTTAATATGAAACTGAAAAAAATATCTGCATTGGCATTATCCGGAATTATGATGTTTTCTACAACCAACTGCGGAAAAACAGAAACTCAAAAGGAAATCCGTGTCTATACAAGTTTTTTCGGAGCAAGAGGAACTGACATAAGCAAAGACAATGACATTCAGCAGATTATCGCAGAAAAAACCGGTGCTATGTGCAAGGAAACGTGGCTGAAAGAACAGGAAGATTTATCAGCAGTTTTCAGTGATATGATGGTCTCCAACAAATATCCTGATTTTCTTGTACCCGACAGCGAAAACTGTCGTAAACTCATAAATTCTGGGATATTCATTCCAATTGATAACTACTGGGACAATTATCCGAATATAAAAAAATTCTATTCGGAAAGTGAATGGAACAGAATTCGCAATCGGGACGGACATATATATTACATACCACTGTTTTCAAGCTGTTACGGACATGATACGGCTACAAATCACAATGACGAGGCTTTCTGGATACAGGTACGTGTACTTGAATGGGCAGGTTACCCCGAAATAAAGACTGTGGACGAATATTTCGACCTCATCGAAAACTATCTGAAAGCAAATCCGACTTCTTCGGACGGTACATCATATATCGGTTATGAAATACTCGCAAATGATTCATTTTTCTTCAGCCTTGACAATCCGCCGATGTTTCTTGACGGTTACCCGAATGACGGTTCATGTATAGTTGACCCTGAAATACTCGAAGCTACCGACTATAACCTTTCCCCTACTGCTGAAAAATGGTTCAGAAAACTGAATGAAGAATACAGCAAAGGTATTATAGACCCTGAATGTTTCGTACTTACAAGCGACCAGTATTATTCCAAACTTGCTACCGGAAATGTTCTCGGAATGGTAGACCAAAACTGGAATTTCAACAGCTCCGTTGCTGAACTTCCGCCGGAATGTACATATATTCCGCTCAGCATAACAGCAGACAAAAATATTCAGGGACAATATCATTCCGTTTCGTCATTCAACGACTCCACAGGTCTCGGAATCACCACAAGTTGCAACGATATAGAAGGTGCATTGCAGTTTCTGAATGACCTGCTCTCTCCGGAAATTCTTACATTGCGTTTCTGGGGAGTAAAGGACATTGACTACAAAGTTGACGAAAACGGCATTTTTTATCAGACAAAAAAACAGGCGAAAAAATGGCGTGACCCTGATTACGCAAAAAAACATATCTGTCTGTATAACTATTTTCCGTACTATTTCGGAATGAATCCCGACGGTATAAACGCTTATTGTCCGAGCAGTCAGCCGAGCGAATTTTATAAAAACCTTTCCGATGATGTGAAAAGATGTTTCGACGCTTACGGAGTAAAGACATTCGTAGAAATGCTGAACAAAGCAGAAGAAAATTCTCCGTGGTATCCTATGTGGAGTTACACACCTGACGAAAATTCCGAATCGGGAAAAGCTATGAAACAGATTGACCAACTGAAACACCAGTATCTACCACGCATAGTAATGACGGAAGATTTCAACAGTATGTGGAATGAATACGTTGAGGAGTACGGAAAAATCAATTCTCAGGCTTATTTCGACGACCTCACACAAGAAGTACACCGCAGAAAAGAACTCACTGAATAGCATATTCTATCAGAAAAGTCAAATATTTGATTGTTGGCGGAAATCAAAGTATAATATAGACATAAGCTACAACAAAGCAGATTTAAAAAACACTTCATTCTATAAATATTTAGTTAAAAAAAAAAAAAAAAAAAAAAAAAAAAAAATAAAAAAAAATAAAAAAAATATTATAATATAAAAAAAAAATTTTTTTTTTTATAAATAAAATAAAAATATTGAAATATTCCCCAACAAACCAATTTTTAAAAAAACTTCACTTTTTAAATATTTTTTTAAAAAAAAAAAAAAAAAAAAGTAAAAAAGTATTGACAATGCTGTAAAAAAATAGTATAATATATACATAATATTTTTGTTTTGTTGAAGTAAATAATCATAAAGGAGGAATGTTATGTCAATAAAATCCAGTAAAGGAAACAGTTTTGGTACATTCTCACATTTTGAATCATTTAAATATGACGAAATATATTGCAGTCCAAGTAGTTGCATACATTATGCCGGTAAAATGTGTTTTGCAAAGAAAAGCTATTACTATGGACAGAAATGTAGTAGTACTTCTGCTTCTTATTGCGAATGCTATGAGCCAAAAATAACGAAAAAATAATTACTAATGGAGGAATAATGCTATGTCAAGTTACAGTCAATACGCAACAGGATACATATTATGCACAACTCGTACACCAAATAGTTGTATACATTATAAAGATAAAAAATGCCTTATCAATAAAGGTTTTTACTCTGGCGAGGGATGCGATTCAAGTTCTGTTCATTTGTGCGATTACTATAAACCAAAACCAATTAACACTGAAACAAAAATAATTAAAACTAATAATAATAATAATAATAAAACAGTTAACACCCATAATAATACAAAACCAACTAATACCTCTAATAATACACAATTTATAATCAAGAATGGTGTACTTACAAAGTATAAAGAAAAAGTAGGGGTTACAGACGTATTTATACCTGAAAATGTTCATACTATAGGAAATAGAGCTTTTGATTATTGCAAAAATATTACAAGTATTAATATTCCAAACAGTGTAACACGTATCGAATATGCGGCTTTTTGGAATTGTAGCGGACTTAAAAGTATTAATATTCCGGATAGTGTTACATATATTGGAAACATTGCTTTTTATGGTTGTAGCGGACTTACAAGTATTACTATTCCTAAGAGTATAAAAATTATCAGAAATTTGACTTTTTCGGGTTGTAGCGGACTTACAAGTATTACTATTCCTAAGAGTATAACAAGTATCGGAGATTTGGCTTTTTCTTATTGTTACAGACTTAAAAGTATTACCATTCCAAATAGTGTTACAAGTATCAGAAATAATGCTTTTTATGGTTGTAGCGAACTTAAAACTGCCTCAGTGCCTGCACATCTCAGAGGAAAAATTAAAGGAGTATTCCCTGAACGTACTAAAATCCATTACAGAAGATGACAGATTATCCCCGTATTTTAAAGTACGGGGAATCTTCTTATTTGCGGATAATGCCTGTACAGTGATTATTGCTGTCAAGAATAACAAGCAAGATATTGTTGTCAAAATCAACCTCAAAAGCGTGTATGGGTCTTGTGTAGGAATCAATCGCCGTATATGATGCAATCATAACACAATTTCTGAGTATGTAATCCGAAAGCCTGTCCAGTTCGTTCATATAGCTTCACTTCCTTTCCGTTAATATAATTCAAATATTTAAACAAACAATTGGTATAAAAAATCTCTCCTTTCTCTTTACTTTTCGTGCTTATTATGGTAAAATATTATAGAAATAGTTATTTTTCCATATATCACCTTAAAATACATTATAGTACAAATTACAGAACACGTCAACTATAAAAAGTACATTTTGCAGAACTTTGTGATTTGTACATAAATTTTTCAGGAGGTTTATTATGTTTTTTGACCAATTAGTAAAAGCCTGTAAAATGCGTAATATTACTGTTACAGGGCTGACCACGAATCTTGCAATAAGCAAAAGCAATGTGACAAACTGGAAAAACGGCACTATTCCCAACGGTGAGGTAATTATTCGCATATCGGATTTTCTGGGAGTGTCAACGGACTTTCTGCTGAAAGGCATGGAAGACAATATTTCCAAATCAATAATAGGTACAAACAATCAGAATCCCACAATAATCGACAGTCAGAACTTTGAAGTAAATGGTATTAAAAATGAACATATGTTAAACGCTTCTTTTTATACAAACCGTCTCAGTTTTGAACATATAGAAATAAAAAACGAAAATGAACTCAGCGAAAATACTAAGGAACTTATAAGAGTTTTTGAAAACCTGCCTGTCAGGGAACAGATACATCTCATGTCTATAGTATATGCATTTGAGGAAGAATATAAAAAAACAATTACATAAAAATTCATTTATATCAGACTGAGATGTTGACCTTGATTACTGGTATTTTTCATAAGCCAAAATAATAAAATCCCCTGCCTTTAAAGGTAGGGGATTTTTTTAAATCATTCTCTCATTATAAAAAATATTTGGCTGTCTGAGATATTTCCGATAATATGGAAACCATTTCGGGAAAATCTGTTTTAATCCTTTTAGCACATCTTGAACAGAATTTCTTACGTTTTATTGTATCGTTACGTAATGTATATTTATATCCCATTGATTCGCATACATTGCCAGAAGTCTCTGCTTTGCGAATACCATACTGATTACATTATTTCTACTTTCAAGACAGTTACGAATAAAATTAATCGACTGGAAAATATAATACTCTTTAAAAATCATATCTTTGATATACAAAAAAGCTGTATTATAAAGGTTGACATTCCACGACAGATTTTTAAAATTATAAGTATCGTCCATTCTGAAATATTCTTCTGAGGGATAAACATCACTGATTTCTTCTTCGTGTGCAGTTACCACCTCACCGGAAATCAATTTATATATATTTTTCCACACAATAAAATCAGTATCTATAACAGCTATGGGTAAATTCTGTTGTTTAAAAGCATACAGTTTTCCGACTGCCCAAAAAGTCTTAGCACTGAAAGATTCTTTAACTTCAAGTAATTCACTTCCGCCATTCCATAATAAAAGCAAATTTTTACTTTGAAAATATTCAAGTACCTTTTCGTCGGCTACAAGTTTTATATTGCCATTATATTTCTGCCATGTAAGTGCCGACAAAACCACCATTAAAATTTCAAAATCCTCTATTGTATATTTTTCACCGAAAAATAAAGATTCTGACCCAATCGAAAGTATAGTATCATTCATTAAATCAACTCCAATTCATAGCCATAACCGCCACTACTGAAGAAATCAATCTCTCCGCAACAAGATGATACATCATCAATACTTTTAATTATTTCGTATACTTTATCAAAAAATAAATTATTTTTAGCTGTATTATTCAAATCTTCAATATCCTGATATTTAACAATATATTTCAAATAAACATCAGTAAACTGATTACAAACCTCTAATTCAAAATATTTTATAGTCTCATTATCTTCTTCAACTGACGACAAGGTTATTTTATAACATCTTATATTCTACAAGGTTTGAATAATTATTAAATAACTCGTCGTACTTACGAAGAAAATCTTCCAGTTCTTCCGGATTTATTTCGATACCAAAAATCTCATACAGTTTCGATATTAAAGTATCGTTTAATTCAAGAAGCTCCCCGACTAAATCATTATATCCATATGATTTACACCATTTTAAAATTGTTCCGTTCAAAAAATAATTAACCATACTTTCTATATCAGCATTTTTACACAATTTCTCAATATTGCGTACATTTGCACCGTTTGCCATTTTTAACGGAAATTTAGGTATTTTTCTTGCTTACAACACCTTTGTTATTCAGAATATCAAAAAATTACTATACAGGCAGTTATAAAAAAATCTTCTTACTTTCAGATTTTTGTTTCATGACATTCCATATTATAGTTATTTATGTAAAATACTTATTATCTGAATATCATTATATAAAAGATATTTTATTTTGTCAACTTTAATAAATTTGTAAACATTTTATTCATATACGGTGCTTTTTTTAAACTTGCAATTATTGTATCAAAGATGTATAATATATTTACAATAAAAAATTTCCTGAAAGGATTAGGATAAAAAATGAATATGCCATACAATTATGACTATGAAATTTTAAAATACATTGATAAAGAGGCGGATAATTATGTGCCTTTCAAAGATTTTCTGAAAAATCATAATACTAATTTGGATAAGGCTTGGAATTGTGTAAAACAATTCAAAGAAAAATTCAATAATCTGCTTTCAAAGTATTCTATAGGAAAGGAAAATCTTGTTGTTATGTGTTATGACCTGATTGAGCGTATCAGTGAGCAGTATAACAACCCTGAGTTGCATTATCTTTATTTCTGTATTATGACAGATGTCGGTCTAATTAATGAAATAAATTCTTCTGACCATACAAAAGAACAGGAAATAAGAATATATTTCCAGCAGAAGAAACTTATTCAGGAGTTATCAGAATTTCTTGAATATCAGATTGAATATCATAAAAAAATAGCTGAAATAAGGGAGTACCTTAAAAAGCCGAGATGTGTAAAAAATATTGATTGTAAGGAAGAAACAGATTTTTTGTATCATCTTACCATACAACATACTTTTTTATATAAAAATACCAGAAATGCTATTTATAAAGAAAATCTCAACGCCCTGCTGATACAAATTAACAGTGACGAAAAACTGAAAGTTTTAAAACCCTACATAATTTATTCCGTACTTACCAGAAAACAGGGTGTGATGAGGAAAAGAAAACATTTCTTGCCAAATCTCAAAATAATGTTTCAGTATCAGAATTACAATATTTATAAAAACAACGGAAAAAATTTCAATCTGTATCAGTCTGAACTGGAATTATATGACCACCTTCAAAGAAGTTATGCTGACGATGATGATGTGGATATAAAATTATGTGATTTCTTTTTTGCAAATCTCTCTCCGCTGAGTGAATGGTATTACATTCACTGTGAACCGAATGAAAATATTCCGATGAATATCAGAAGAAAAATTTTTACAGCAATGCCCCTATCATTTCCCGAACTTTTGAATTATCAGGACTATGAAACACTTAACGAATCTGAAATACAACTCTATAGTGATGCCGAAAACAAGCTGACAGAACAAATGCTCGATATTATTGAAATGGTATCAGACCGCTACAGTATAAATCCGGATGCCCGAATAAAATAATTGACTTTTTTTGCTGAAATAAAAAATCCTTATGATTACATAACAGTAACATAAGGATTTTTATTAAGTTCATAAGGTATTGTAAGCTAATCTGTCAGCGATATAATATCAAACCGATTTGCCCATATTATAAGATTCTTTCAGTTTGGGATTTTCTGCAATATCACCGGTATCAGTTACGCCACCACAGAAAAGTGAACCTGCAAGATGTGCCTTTTCAAAACATTCTATCCAGCCCTCGAGACCGCTTAAAGCACGTTGCGGAACAAAATCCTCATCTTCCCCTGCTGTAGACAACATATATATATCACGGAAAGAATAGTCTGCGGAATACAACGGATTGGCTCTGTCAAGCATTGTTTTCATCTGACCACTCATTTCATAATAATAAATCGGGGTGGCAAAAACAATAACGTCAGAATGTAACATCTTTTCTCTGATAATATCAGCATCGTCATGTATAACGCACCTCTGTGTTTCGCCACACACCATACAGCCTTTACAGAAACCTATTGTCTTATCGTGAAGTGAAATAAATTCTACTTCGTTTCCGGATTCAACTGCACCTTTTCCGAACTCTTCCGCAAGTTTTGCAGAGTTGCCGTTTTTTCTCGGACTTGTTGAAATAATCAAAACTTTTTTACCCATAATAATCACCTTTTAAAAATTATTTTTATAAACAGTATTACACCGAAACTAATCATAATAATCCCGAATATTTTGTTAATCCTGTCAAAGACTTTCAGGTTATATTTTTTCTTTATTATTTTTGTAACTGATGTCAGGATTATCCACCATATGAATGTACCTATAAAAACTCCTGTAACAAGTATTATACTATAAATAACTCCTTGTTTATCATTAATTCCGAAATAAGAAAAAGCAAACAGAAACGCAATCAATGCAACAGGGTTGGTGATACCTACTCCCAGTGCTGACATAAACATTGTCAGATAACTCATATTGTCTTTATTTTCTGCATCGGATATTTTCTTTTTCCGCAAAATAGAAATGCCCATAGCAAGAATCAGTAAACCACCAAGCAGATGTATAACTGTCTGATATTCTGTAAGGAAATCCGAAATAACCCTGACCCCGAAAGCTCCGACCGTTGCATAAAAGGTGTCGGCTATTGACGAACCGAAACCGGTTATCATACCACCTTTTGTACCATACAGAAAACTTCTCTGCACACATAATGCTCCGATTGCACCTGCCGGAACTCCGAAAATCAGTCCAATCAGTATACCTTTCAGAAAAAACATCATAGCATTTCCACAGACCTTTTCAGTCTGTTCAGTCCGTCTATGAGTACTGTTTTCGGACAAGCTACATTCATACGAAGAAACTGCTCACCGTTTCCGAACTGTATGCCGTCAGAAAGATAAAGTCCTGTACTTTTGCGGATATGTGCAGAAAGTTTCTTTGAATCCATATGCAGAGCAGAACAGTCCAGCCAGAGAAGATAAGTCGCCTCGGACGGCACAAGTCTGATTTGCGGAATATTTTCGGACAGAAAATTTTTTACAAACTGTTTGTTGTTATAAATATACTTTCGCATTTCGTCAAGCCATTCACCGCCATAATTGAACGCCGTTACAGTTGCCTGAACTGCAAAGGCATTAGGCTCACCGCATTCATCAGTATTCAGTCCACGCCACACCTTATGCCTGAGCTGAGGATTAATTACAATTACTGCTGATGTCTGAAGTCCGGCAAGATTGAACGCTTTTGTAGGGGCAACACATATAATACTGTTCTGTCTGCATTTTTCTGAAACAGAAGCAAACGGTACATAACTACAATCAGGGTCTGTAATATCACAGTGGATTTCGTCCGAAAGTACCACAACACCATTATTGTAAGCAATTTCACCTATTCTTGCCAGTGTTTCACTGTCCCATATTTTTCCGACCGGATTATGTGGATTACATAATAACATCATAGTTGTCTGAGGATTTGCCAGTTTTTCTTTAAGAGAAGTCCAGTCTATACTGTATTCGCCGTTTTCGTATAAAAGCGGACATTCAAGAACGTTTCTTCCATTATTCTGTATGCAGTTATAGAAAATATTGTATACAGGAGTAAGAATAACAACGTTTTCTGCCGGAGTAGTCAGTTTACGTACACAGCTTGAAATGGTCGGTATTACGCCTGTACTGAAAATAAACTGTTCCTTTTTGTACTCTGTCCCGTGACGATTTTTCCACCAGTCAATATAAGCCTGATACCATTCGTCAGAAATAGTCGTATACCCGAAAATACCATGTTCTGTACGTTCTTTCAGTGCCTTTATAATCTCCGGAGCAGTTCGGAAATCCATATCCGCTACCCACATAGGAAGCTCATTTTCCGCAACGTCCCACTTATAAGAGCCGGAGTTTCTTCTGTCAACGACCGTGTCAAAATCATATTTCATAACTTTTCCTCACAGATTATTTTTGTTTTTGAAGTATCAACTTTATCGTCTTCCATGATAATCTCACCGACTGACTTTGCTTTTATAACTCCGCTGTATGAATTTTTTACGCTGTCAATATGACTGACTATTTCGGCATTCACTGTAGAATATTCAAAAGCAAGGGTTGTATTTATCAGCCTGCAATTTTTCATAACAAGATTATCTATGTAACACAGTCCCTGAAGACTTTCAATTGTGCAGTTGATAAACGTTATATTTTTGGAGTTCCAAGCGAGGTACTCACCGGAAATAAATGAATCATATACAGTGACATTTTCACAATTCCAGAAAGCATCTTTACTTAACAGTGTGGAATTACGTACGACAATATTTTTTCCGCCGTCAAAACTGTAGTTTCCGACAAGTTTCAAGCCGTCAATTTCAATGTCACTGCAATTCATAGCTAAATAATCACCTTTTGCCGTTACGTCACGAAGTGTTATATTATTACAGTTCCATAACGTTTCCGAAGCATTGGAAAAATTCACTCTTTCAAGCGTTACGCCACTACATCTGCGGAAATTTTTAGGTGCTTCAATAATAGTATCTTTCACGGTTATGTTATTTGTATACCATATTCCTGCACGTCCCATTTCAAAAACAGAGCAGTTTTTCATAGTAATATTTTCGCTGTACCAAAGCGGATACTTCCATTTGAACATACTTCCATAAAGTTCAATATTTCTGCTATGTTTGAGAGGCGATTCACCGTCGTCAAAAATGGTATCATAGATTTTCATATCAGTTTCCTGAAATAAGGCACGTTCACCTGTCAGGAATTGCTGATGTATTTCTTTCATTATAATTCCTCCTTTTTCATAGTATAGTGAGATTGTTTTTCTGTTTTTTCTTACGGATTTTTTCTGACTTAACCGTTAATAAAAATCTCCCCTTTAACCTCTTATACTATTATATCATATTCTGTTTCAAAATACAAATACTTGTTTATTATTTTGTTGTATTCTTGACAGGCATAATGATTTATGATAGAATATGGAAAAGGAGTGATGTATATGGAACTGAGAGTATTACATTATTTTCTTGCTGTTGTAAGAGAACAGACGGTTTCTGCCGCTGCGGAATCGCTTCATCTTACACAACCCACATTATCCCGACAACTCAGGGATTTGGAAGATGAACTGGGAAAAAAACTGTTTATCCGTGGAAAGCACAAAATTGAACTGACAGAAGAAGGTATGTTGCTGAGAAAACGTGCTGAACAGATATTGGAACTTGTAAGACGTACTGAAAATGATATTTCCGTAAATGATGAAACTTTTGCAGGTGATATTTATATCAGTGCTGGCGAAACTGATGCTGTAAAACTTGTGGCGAGAACCGCAAGCAGAATGATACAGGACTATCCGCTTGTACATTTCCATATTTACAGCGGTGACGGTGAAGATGTTCTGGAACGTCTTAACAAGGGTCTCAGCGATTTCGGAATTATTTTTACTCCGGTTGATAACATAAAATATAACTCTGTAAAAATACCTCTTAAAGATGAATGGGGTATTCTTATGAGGAAAGATTCGCCTCTTGCAGAAAAGGAATGTATTCAACTGTCAGATATTATCAAATCGCCTTTGATTGTATCACGGCAAAAATCTGACAAACTGACGATTATGAAATGGTTAGGAAAAAATTCTGACAAACTGAATATTGTTTCAACCTATAACCTTGTATATAATGCTTCTGTTATGGTAAAAGAAAATATAGGATACGCACTTGCACTGGATAAACTTATCAACGTCAGTGGCGACAGCGAACTTTGTTTCCGTCCGTTAAGTCCTCCTGTATATGCAGAGATGTACTTCATATGGAACAAGTATCAGGTTATGACAAAATCAGCAGAAAAATTTCTTGAATATTTCCGTTCAGAAATAGAACAGTATTAAAAAATCAGGCTTGCGTTTATAAACAAGCCCGATTTTATTTTATTACATACTTTCTTTCAGAATCTGTACAATCTCATTATGATTGAGTATCTTATAACCGCCGTCCATAATAAATGTGCCGTCAGCGATACTCTCAATCATTTCTTCTGTAACGCCCAGTTCAGAGATTTTCATAACAAGACCAATTTCTTTCATCCAGTTTTCCATAGCCGAGAGACCTGCTTCTGCAATCTGTTCATCTGTCTTTCCGTCGGGATTCACATTCCATACCTCTTCTGCAAAACGTACAAACTTTTTAAGTCCGTAAGGCATAATAAATCTGTAATAAGGAAGTGATACGGCAGAAAGCGTCATACCGTGTGTAGCATTGGTGTAAGCTCCCACCGACTGACCAAGCATATGCACCATCCAGTCTGTAGACTTTCCCATTGCAACAAGTGTATTCAATGCCCAAGTTGCAGTCCACATTATATTTGAACGTGCTTCATAGTCCTGAGGATTTTCAACAGCGATACGGCTTGAATGAATGAGAGATTTCATAAGTGCCTCGCTGATATAGTCGCTTGTATTATCGTCCTCGCCGGAAAAATACTGTTCGCATATATGATTCATAATATCATATATACCTGCAATCATCTGATATTCCGGTAATGTCATAGTATATTCAGGATTTAATATTGAGAATTTCGGCATTACCTCGTCACCGAAAACGTGACCGATTTTCAGTTTTGTTTCCTGATTTGTTATAACAGCTCCGCCGTTCATTTCTGAACCTGTACCCGCCATTGTGAGAACACAACCGACAGGAACAATTTTACAGTCAGGTTCTTCAAAACGTATATAATATTTCTGCCAAGGGTCGTCGTCGCAATGAACGGAAACGGAAACCGCCTTTGCATAGTCGCACACTGAACCGCCTCCGACTGCAAGAATAAATTCCGAATTGTTTTCCCTTGCAATATTAATACCCTCATAGAGTTTTTCAAGAGTAGGATTCGGCATAACTCCGGAAACCTCTGCAACATTCTTACCGCTTTCTTTCAGAACAGCAGTAATTTTGTCGTACAGACCGCTTTTTTTGACAGAACCGCCACCGTAAATTAAAAGTACATTTTCGCCATAGTTTTTCAGTTCGTCTTTCAGATAACTCAGTGAATCCTTACCGAAATAAAGTTTTGTGGGATTGTGATAGCTGAAATTTCCTAACATAATATATTCTCCTTATAATAATTATTATTTGTCATATATACTGCGAATAACCTTTGCTGGACTTCCGACAGCAATCATATCAGCAGGAATATCCTTTGTTACTACCGAGCCTGCTCCTATTACTGCATTATCGCCGATAGTAACACCCGAAAGAATGACAGACCCTGAACCAATCCATACATTATTGCCGATATGCACAGGTTTCGGAAGCATATCCCCTCTTTCTTCCGGTAACATACAATGATTGAGAGTTGCAATAATCGTATTGTGACCAATCAGACAGTTATCACCAATATATATACCGCCTTGGTCCTGAAACTTACAACCTGCGTTAATAAATACGCTCTTGCCGATATGAATATTCTTTCCGCAATCGGTATAAAAAGGTGGAAACAGTCCGAATTTTTCATCAATTTCCTGTCCTGTCAGTTCTTCCATAAGACTACGGATTTCCTGCGGTGTATGATAACCATTGTTAATTTCGGCAGTTATACGAATAGCCTCCTGACTGAGTTCGTGCATTTTAAGATGTACAGCACTACCGCATTTAATCTGAAATCCGCTGTTCATAACTTCTATAAATTCATTATTTGTCATTGTGTCAACTCCTTGCTTTATGATAATTTAAGTATATCACATTTTCGGTAAAATTGCAAATACTTATTTGTTATAGATTAACATTCCAAATAAGCATATACCTCTATAGAATATAAGTATTTTACTTTTTAATGAAAATATGATACAATAAAATCAAAGTAAACAATAAAATTTTTACCAAAGGAGTAATATATGAAAAAAATTATATCATTTTTGACATCTGCTTTACTGGGAATCAGTACAGTTGCTTCTGTTCCTGTATCAGCCGAAAATAAAAATCCGGAATATTCTTATACTGTTCGGGATTTATGGAACCTGTGCGATTTTCTGCTTTCAAGACCTACAGAAGAAAATATCGCCGGAAAACCTTATGATTTAGACAATAACGGCGTATGGAATGTATTTGACCTTTGTCTGATGAGACGTGAAATTATGAATCAACAGGAGAAATCTAAATTGAAAATTGAAGTAAACGGACACACATTAACAGCAATACTTGAAAATAACGCTTCTGCAAAAGCACTCGCCGAACTTATGAAAGATGAACCTATGGTTTTAAAACTGAATGAATACGGAAATTTTGAAAAAGTCGGTGCATTACCTCAAAGCCTGCCGAAAGATGATGAACGTATTACAACAGAATCAGGTGACATTATGTTATATCAGGGAAATCAGATAACAATTTTTTATGGTTCAAACACGTGGTCGTATACAAGGCTCGGCAAAATAGAAAATATCTCTCAGGAAGAACTCAAGGAAATATTCGGAAAAAATGACGTTACAGTCACATTTTCTATTTCAGAATAAAAATTGAATTTCAGACATTAAAAAAATCCGCACAACTCAGGTTGTGCGGTAAATTTTTATCTTTCAACTTCTTTTACTTCAACTGTAATATAGCTGAAACAGTCTTTTATTTCTTCGGCAGAATTGCAGGAAAATTCATCATTCATTACAAAAACGCCGTTTGCGGAAACTGAATTATCGTCACCTGTTGTGAAAGCAACCGCTATCGGAACAGCGTCATCATATGTGTACAGATAGAGTATATTTCCGGAGATGTTTTCGTTGACGAAAGTTTTTCCGGCACTGCATATACCGGCAACGGCAACGTCTTCAATACCGCCCCTGTTATTAATCATATTTATCAAAGAGTTGTGCAATTTCGACGAAATGAAAGGTTTCAGATTGTCGGGAATGTTATCAAATCCGTTAAATTCAGTCAGTTTTACAAGTTCTTTGTCAGAAGCCGAAATAGAGTAAACAGCTTTAGGGGTGGAATAGTCTCCGTCGGCAATCTCCTGAATAATGGGTTTTAAAGAATCTGTTGCAATGGTATTGATGTATTCTTCGGTTTTTATGATTTCTGTCATAAGCTGAACGACTTCCAGACCCTGTGTATATAATGACTTTGTTTCCGGATTACTTTTGCTATTTCCGCAAGCAGATAAGCCAAACACTGATACAAGTGCAATAGTAGCTATTACAGTTTTGATTGATTTTTTCATTTTATTCTCCATTTTTATATTTCAATAAATGATTTATCTACAGATTTGCATATTTCCGCATAAAATCCGGAACGTAATAAATCATCGGTACAAAATTCAGCCCAAAGCAAACTTGAAAACAATCCGAAAACTGCTGAACCGCTCCCCGTCATAACCGCTGAACGTGCCTTACATTCAAGCATAACTGACTTTATAGTGTTTACCTCGTCAAGCTGTATTGCATCTTCAAAAAGATTCCCGAAATATTTATAAGCGTTTTCGGGGGAATTTTCAATAGCCTCAACAAGTTTATTTACCGGTGGATGTACAGGGTTTACAAGGGAATCTATTTTTCTGTAAGCCTCAGCAGTCGAAACACCCTCTTTACCTTTTGCGATTACAAAATATCCCGAATAGTCAGAAATCGGAGTTATTTTTTCGCCTATCCCCGAAACGTAAGCAGTACCGCCGGTCAGGAAAAAAGGAACGTCAGCACCTAATTTTTCAGGGGAAATAATTTTCTTGCCTGTCAGTTTGGAAAGACAGTACAGTACACCGGCGGAATCAGAACTTCCGCCACCCATACCGGCTTGCGAGGGAATACCTTTTTTTATGTGTATTCTGCAACCTATATCAAGATTATTGTCGTCGAAAAATTTTCTTGCTGATTTGTATGCTATATTTCTTTCGTCGCAAGGTATGGGGTCAGAAGACTGAAATTCTTCAGGGACTTCACACGTGAGGGCAATTCCGGAATCTGTTAATTCAACGGTTATTTCGTCGTAAATTCCTACTGTCTGGAAAACGCTTTCAATAGAATGATAACCGTTATCAAGTCTGCCTGTAACGTCAAGTGCAAGGTTTATTTTTGCACAAGATTTAATTTTCATTTTTTTCACCTTTGAGTTTTTCGACAAAATTTTCAATACGTCGCATAGCTTCCATAAGGTGTTTGAGAGAGTAAGCATATGAAATACGAATATAACCCTCACCGCTGTCACCGAAAGCACTTCCCGGAACAACTGCGACTTTTTCCTCATAGAGAAGTCTTTCACAAAATTCCTCACTTGTAAGCCCTGTACTTTCTATACATGGAAATACATAAAACGCACCCTCAGGATTGAAACACGTAAGACCGATTCTATTAAACTCGTTCACAAGATAACGACGGCGTGTATCATATTCGTCCCTCATTTTCACAATTTCGGCATCGCATGATTCAAGGGCTTCAATAGCGGCGTTCTGACTTATGTAAGGACTGCACATTATTCCGTACTGGTGGATTTTTGCAATCTGTGATATGATAGGTTCGGGAGCAGTTACATAACCCAGTCTCCACCCTGTCATTGCGTAAGCCTTTGAGAAACCGTTTACATAAATAGTACGTTCTCTCATTCCGTCGAGTTCGATTATTGAGAAGTGTTTTCTTCCGTATGTAAGTTCGGAGTAGATTTCGTCGGAAAGAACCATTATATTTGTGCCACGCAGAAACTCAGCAATAGGCTCTAAATCTTCCCTTGTCATAATAGCACCTGTCGGATTGTTCGGGAACGGCATGATAATCATTTTTGTACGGTCTGTAACTTTATCTTTGAAGTCGTCAAGTGTGAGTTTGAAGTTGTTTTCAATCTTTGTAGGAATCGGAACAGCTACACCGCCGACGAGTTCAACGAGAGGAGCATAACAAACGAAACATGGTTCTACCACAAGTACTTCGTCACCAGGGTCAACAATACCACGGATAGCAAGGTCGATAGCTTCCGAACCGCCTACAGTAATGATTACTTCATTTTCTGAATCGTATTCAACACCGTGTTTCTTCATAATGCGTTTGCAGACTGATTTACGGAGTGGGTCAATACCTTTGTTAGCACCGTATATAATATGTTTGCGTTCAAGTACCTGTATAGCAGTTTTTCTTATAATCCACGGTGTTGAGAAATCGGGTTCACCTACTCCGAGACTTATAACACCTTCCATAGTTCCTGCAATATCGAAAAACTTTCTTATTCCGGAAGGTTTCATTTTCTTTATCTTGTCCGAAAGGACTTTGTCATAATCTATCACTTTTAACAGAGTCCCCTTTCATCAGTTTCCTCACGGTCAATGAAGATACCTTTTTCCTTATACTTTTTGAGAATAAAGTGTGTAGCTGTTGAGAGAACGCCGTCGATAGTAGAGAGACGTTCAGAAACGAACAAAGCAACATCTTTGAGGTTATTACCTTTCACTTCGACAGCAAGGTCGTAAGCTCCTGACATAAGGTTAACGCTTTCAACTTCGTCATACATCATAATTGTTTTAGCGATGTCGTCAAATCCGCAGTCACGTTGCGGAGCCACTTTAAGTTCGATAGTAGCGTAAACGGTTGATTTGTCGTAAAGTTCGTCATCTACGATAACGCTGTACCCTCTGATAACACCCTCATTTTCGAGACGTTCTATTTCTGCCTCAGCTTCAGCAGGAGTTACGCCGAGAATCTCACCGAGTTCAGTATTTGAAATGCGTGCATTCTGCTGTAAAATTTTTACAATATCACTCATAATAATTTTTCCTTTCAGTTTATATTTATAAAGTATGGTTTACGTTTTTTAAAATAGCACAGGTGGGTGAAACCCACCGCCTTAGCGGTCTCCAAAGCATCGGAGATATTTTTTCCTATATCCTCAACCGTGTGTGCATCAGAACCTAATGAAAGAATTTCACCGCCCATATCCCTGAAAAGTTTAACATATTTAAGGGACGGAAAAACGTCTCCGAAACCTTGTCTTATACCGGAAGTATTTATTTCAATACCTTTTCCGTTGTATGCAAGCAGTCGGAAACTTTCGGCTATAATTTCATCGAAACGGCTTATATCGGGATTTATGTTGTTTCTGCATTTCATATATCTCATACAGTACGTAAGATGTCCGAGAACGTCGAAATAGTTCAATTTGCAAAGCTGATAGACTTCCATGAAATATCTTTCAAGAAGATTATATATTTCGTCCATTGACATATTTGAATAATCTATGTAATAGAAGTCCTTTTCGCCTTTCAACTGGTGCATTGACCCTATAATGAAATCAAGTCTTTCGTCGGAAACAATCTTTTTCGCCACTTCTATATCCTGAGTTGCCTGACCCATTTCCACGCCACATATAAGGTTGAAATTCTTATACTTTTCCTTAAGTGAGGTGACTGCACTGACGGATTTATAAAAATCCTGTTCATAGTTGAAGTAATCAAAATTTTCCGTATCTGAGTAGTGACTTTCCGGATACCATGCACTACATTCACAATGGTCTGTTACCGCATATGCGGAAAGTCCCATATCAATAGCTTTTTCAATACAAGCGGTTATATCGGCTTCCGAATCCATAGAAAACTGCGTATGTGTGTGACAATCAATCATATTCTGAAAATTCCTCCTTTTTTTACTCTTTAGATATTATACCACAATCCACAAAGTTATGCAAGTTATTTTTTTAGTATTGCTATTTTTTGCAATCTGTGATATAATGTTATTATTAAATTTTATCAGGAGGTTTTTTTGATATGAGAGCAGTTATAACTGTAATTGGTAAAGACAATGTCGGCATACTCCACAAAGTCTCAGGCATATGTGCTGAGTTTAACGCAAACGTCCTTGAGGTAACGCAAAGTGTACTTCAGGATATGTTTGCAATGATTATGCTTGCAGACATCACAGGAATGTCCGGTGACTTCTCCGCACTTGTTGACAGAATGGATTCACTCGGAAAAGAACTCGGATTATCAATCCATACAATGCATGAGGATATTTTCAACTCAATGCACAGCATTTAACCGGAGGTACGTTCAATGCTTAATGTATACGATATACTCGAAACTATCAGAATGATACAGGACGAATGTCTTGATATAAGGACAATAACAATGGGAATTTCGCTTCTTGACTGTATCGATACTGATATAGATAAGGCTTGCGAAAAAGTCTATAACAAAATTGTAAACCGTGCAAAAAATCTTGTACCGGTAGGACAGCAGATTGAAAAGGAATACGGAATACCGATTATCAACAAGAGAATTTCTGTTACTCCGATAGCTATGTTGTGTGGTGCTTGTCCGAATCAGAATCCTGTAAAGTTTGCAAAGGCTTTACAACGTGCAGCAGATACTTGCGGTGTAAACTTCATAGGCGGATATTCTGCACTTGTTCATAAAGGTTTCAGTGCCGGAGATATGGCACTCATTCAGTCAATTCCGGAAGCACTTGACGTCACACAGAATATCTGTTCATCTGTAAATATAGGCTCTACAAAATCCGGTATCAATATGGATGCTGTAAAACTTATGGGACAGATTGTCAAGCAGTCGGCAGAAAGAACAGCTGACCGTGATTGCATAGGTCCTGCAAAACTTGTTGTTTTCTGCAACGCCGTTGAAGATAATCCGTTTATGGCAGGAGCGTTTCACGGGGTCGGAGAGCCTGACTGCGAAATTCATGTAGGAGTATCAGGTCCGGGGGTTGTGCGTTCAGCACTCGCAAAATACCCCGATGCTTCTATAAATGAGCTTGCAGACATCATAAAGAAAACAGCTTTCAAGATAACACGTATGGGACAGCTTGTAGGTTCAAGGGCTTCCAAGGAACTCGGCGTACCTTTCGGAATCGTTGACTTGTCACTTGCACCTACTCCCGCAATCGGTGACAGTGTAGCACATATTCTTGAAGAAATGGGTCTTGAAATGTGCGGTACTCACGGCACAACAGCTTGTCTTGCAATGCTCAATGATGCAGTTAAAAAAGGTGGTGTAATGGCATCTTCAACGGTCGGCGGACTTTCCGGAGCATTTATTCCGGTATCGGAAGATGCAGGAATGATTGATTCAGCGGTTGCAGGCGTGCTGAGCCTTGAAAAACTTGAGGCAATGACCGCTGTATGTTCGGTAGGACTTGATATGATTGTAGTCCCTGGGGACATCTCACCTGAAACGATTTCCGCAATTATCGCTGACGAAGCGTCAATAGGTATGGTAAACTCGAAAACTACAGCTGTACGTCTCATTCCAGCCATTGGCAAAAAAGAAGGCGAAATGCTTGAATTTGGCGGACTTCTCGGACATGGTCCTGTTATGCCTATAAAAGAAAAATCTTCTGCAAAGTTCATAAACAGAGGCGGTAGAATACCTGCTCCTATGCAAAGTCTTAAAAACTAATTGAAAAGAATCTGAATACTATAACGATTTCAAAGCAGGTACTTTCAACGAATAATAAATAAATTCCGGTTTATTATCTGATACGATTCAGAAATAAACCGGAAATTTTTATTTGACTTTTTCACGATGATATGCTAAAATCTTAATATAAACCTGAATTAAAAGGAGTGTATATATGAAAAAAATATTTGTTTCTAAAAAAATAAACATATTAATAAAAGTAATTGTAAGTATAGTAGTTGTAATAATACTGGCTTTTACTGGATTTTATTATCATGTTAAACATACAGTTGAAGCACAACATTTAGCTTTCAGTATACACGGTCAGGGTTGGAAAAAATATATTTCTTATGATATGCTTTCCGACGACTTACAGGAAATTATTTCAGAAGAAGAATTTTCAGATACAGACCCTAAAAACAAATTCAGAATGTATCGTAAACTTGAAAATATGATTATTGACAATCGTGACCAATCGGAATTTTATGCAACTACAACTGGTGTAAAAACTCCATATGTTGAATTTTATGAAACAGACGGCAAAAAATATCGGGTTGATTTTCGTATTGATATTGATAATCATTTCGGAAAAATGGAAGTAAGAAATTTCTGTTGTCATATTCATGAAGTACAAAATATATTTTAAAGCAACAAGAACCGAAATAAATTTCGGTTCTTTTTTATATTAATTCAATTGTATACAGGTACATAGTTTTTTTCGTACTATTTGTATATCTCGTTTAAGTCTTCGCAGTCGTAATAAAGTCCTGTTTCACATTCAATTTTTTGGATAACCTGTAATCTTACTTTTTCGTTTTCGTCATAATACACACCGTACCAGCTACAAGAATCTGTCTCAACGTCAGGCAACATTTCAGGATATACTATAGTATGTTCATATTAAAATAGCATCAAAAATCATAGTTTGAAATCGTTGGTTTTTTCCTTGGTTTCGACATTAAATGCTCTATTTTTGCAAATTGTTTCTTTGTTAGTTCCATATCTCTATTATATCTTATTTCTATTTTTTTGTCAAGTGTTTATGTGAACACACTCTAACACAGAATCACCTCGAAACTACAAGAATTTTTCTGATTGAAAATACAGGATTGGTTGTGTTGACGTTCAGACGAAGATAATAACTGCCGTTTTCCAAAGATGATACAGGCTTGAAATTCGCTGAAATATACGACGTACCGACTGCATAAAATGCCAGTATTGCTTCAAAATCTGCTGTTTTCTGAACCACAAAATCAGCTTACGGAATTATTTCGGCAGTCATCGCATCGCCGTCCGACGAACAGTTATAATCGACTATCATAATGCTTTTATTGTTTATTTCAACGGATTCGGAACACATTGATAATGAATATAGAATAATAGCTTTTTCTACTAAGAAATACAGTTCCAGATAGCTGTGCAATGCTGATAGCAGAACTCATGATTTTGAAAATTATGCCCGTTAGGTTTTATTGAATCGTCAAGGCAAAGTGTTGCCAACTTACTTAGAATAAAAAAATTGCAAAATCAAAAATGAAATTTTAGCAATGATTGAATTATCAGGTATCATATTAATGGAAACAGTAAATATTGTATACTTAATATGTTAAATATATCTTTTTATAATTTTAATTAATATTTATTAATATTTGCAATTAAATAATATTGTGCTATTTCAAATGGTTCTGCCTGTAATTCACACAGCTACAAGCCAAGTCACGTACTGATAGCTATGGGATTGGATATAGAGATACAATAGAAAGTGCAATTCTAATAAGCTGGGAAACTGATATTATGGAGAAATTTAACTCTTTTATTACTGAAATAAAAAGGTGGAAATAACTTTATTGAATGGAGTGCGTTTTAAAACAGCACTCCGTTTTTTATGATTTTGTGTGATGTTAAGATTGTGGAAATTATTTTCATTATTCGGTCAGCAAGAAAAAAAGAAAATTCAAGAGCATATCGGACATCTGATATTCCTGTCGTGGAATAGCCTTTGACAATTCTGCATATCCTTAAAAAGACAGGAGGTTTTTTCTATGAAAAAAATTACACGAAAAATTATAAGCGGAGTATTAGTATTCGGTTGTGCGGTATTCGGACTTACTGCACTCAACCATATCAGCAGTAAATCCGATAAAAATTCCGTCCCTGTTTCGCTTATGTCCTATGAAGATGAAAAACCGATTATTATTCTTGATGCCGGACATGGTGGTTTTGACGGGGGCTGTGTGGCTGTAAACGGCACTTGCGAAAAGGGTATAAACCTTAATATCCTACTTACTCTCAGGGACTTGCTGACGGTTTCGGGGTATCAGGTTGAAGTAACACGTGATACTGATACTTCCATACATGACGAGGGCGTTGAGGGTATTGCCAATCAGAAAAGTTCGGATATGGACAACAGACTGAAACTTTTCAACAAGTATGATAACGCTATATGTATTTCCATTCATCAGAATCAGTTTACCGACTCACGTTACAGCGGTGCGCAGATGTTCTATTCAGAAAGCAATCGCCGTAACGAAAGTTTAGCACGTTCAATACAGAACAGATTTGTAGAGTTTCTGCAACCTGACAACACTCGTGAAATTAAACAGTGCGGAAAAGAGTTGTTTCTTTGCTACTACAGCAAAAATCCTACAGTAATGGTTGAATGTGGATTCCTTTCAAATCCTGAAGAGGCGGAGCTTCTTGTAAATGAAGAATATCAGCACAAAGTAGCTTTCACGATTTTTGCGGGAATAAATAATTTTATAAATTCCAAATAATTCTATGTGAAAATAAAGTGAAATCAAAAGGATTATATTGACATTCAGGGGAATAAGCATTATAATTAATAAGAAATTATCTGAAAAATTATTTCAGAAAAGGACTTCAAAAAAATAATAGGAGGCTTATTTATGGCGTTCTGCAAATACTGCGGAAGACAACTTTCCGAAAACGAAATATGTAACTGTCGTACTCAGACAAACACCTATACTCCGGACGTGGATTTCAACAGCATAACTCCTGAAACCGAAACGGAAACTCCCGTAAGAAATACAAAGAAATTATCGGGAAAAAACCGGATTCTTATTCCTTTAATACTTCTTGTTGTGATTTTCATTTTTGCCGGAGTATCATATTCCCTCAACGCTTACAAAAGACCCTTGAAAAATATCGTCAGGGGTATAAACAAAAACAATATAGAACTTATTCTCCAACAGATAATGACAAAAGATAAACTGGAAGATTTCAAGGAAAATGCCCTTGACGACGATATGGACTGGAAAGACTTCTGCGAAGATACAGAAGACGGAATGGAAGAACTTAAGGAATATATTGAGGACGATTTCGGCAAGCACTTTAAAGTCTCTGCGGAAATACTCAGCAAAAAAGATGCAAAGAAACGTGAGATAAAAAACATTGAAAAATTCTGTGATTCACAGGATATGGAATGTGAGATAAAAAAAGCCTATAAACTTAAAGCCGAGCTTAATTTCAAAGGCAAAGAAGAAGAAAAAACTATGAAATTATCAGTGTATTCCGTGAAACTGGACGGCGAGGGCTGGAAACTTATGTTTGATGAGGAAATACTTGACGACTTTGAAGATGACCTCTATGATGTTATTGATATAAAAACCTACAGGGAGATTGCCGATGATATTTTCTGAAAAATTCTGTAGTATTTTCGTAATATTATCCTGATTGACATATTGTGACAAATATGATAAAATATACTATAGATAAATCAAAAATTTTTTTGGGAGGATTTTTCAAGTGAATTCAAAAAAACTGACTAATGTATTTCTTGCCCTTGCCCTTACTGCTGTTTCTGTAGGTTGTTCGGACAGAAAAGCAAACTCCGATTCTGACGGAAACGGCATTATAAATGTATCACCAAGAAGTATTGTATTTGAATGGCAGTCCCTTTATGAACAGAAACTCAATGAATTTGCAGGCACGGAAAAATTTTCGGAAATAGCACAGAATAATGTTGAGGAGTCTCGTTTTGACCTTTATGACATTAACAATGACGGTGTACCTGAGCTTTTTATTTCCGCAAACAATCAACATAAAACACAATGTGAAATATTCACTGTTTCCGAAGGTCAGGTAATCAGTGTGGGTACACTTGGTGAATATGGTGCATTTACTTACTATCCGGAACTCAGGCTCATGAATGACGAATATTCGGGCGACGGTTTTGTTGTCGGAAAGTTTATCAACTTTGACGGAAAATCCCTCAAAGAATATTTTTCATATAGCGATAACAGCGGTTCAGCTTCAAAAGGTACTGCAATAAAACACGAAATAAACGGCGAAAATCTTTCACTGCCGGAATACGATGGGGCTATGGAAATGTACAGAAAAGCACGCAGGATTTCAATAGGCAGAAAATATACTTTCGGTGCGTCAACAATCGACTATGCATTGCACTGTTCAGAAAGCTGGGGAGCTGTTCTTACTCCGGTTGAAAAAGAGATTTTCAAAGAACAGCTGTCCAACAGCCTTGCAACTGAACTTGAAACCGGTAAGGATTCAGCTTTCGAATTTTGTGACCTTAACGGCGACGACGTACCGGAACTTATTGTTTCAGAGGGACTTTCCGACGGCGATTCATGCAGAATATATTATGTTTCAAATAATGTACTTCTTGAACTTGATGGAACTTATGGTTTCAAAGGCAGGCTGAATTTTGATAATGAACAGCTTGTATTCTATACAAAAGGTGATGGCTCGGGTAATGCCTGCTGGTCCCTTACAAACACCGATATTTCAAGTTTCAATGTTTCAAGAAGTAATATGGAATGTGGCAGAAAATATCTGCTTACAGAAGAAGCTATTGAGGCTTCAGTAAACTGATTATTATGGCTAAGTCAAAATATATTTATATCTGTAATCAGTGCGGTTATGAAAGTTCAAAGTGGAACGGCAAATGTCCCTCATGCGGAGCGTGGAACAGTTTTGAGGAAAATATTTCCCAGACGTCCGCAAGTTCGGGACGTTCTTCAGCACAGTCCGCACCTGATTTGTCGGAACAGATTTTAGAGCTTGAACAGATTGGAATTGATAGTGATGTCCGTTACGATACCGGCATAGGAGAACTTAACAGAGTACTCGGCGGTGGACTGGTAAAAGGTTCACTGGTACTTCTCAGCGGTGAACCTGGTATAGGTAAAAGTACCATTCTGTTACAGATATGCCAGTTTCTCGGACAGGAACATTCTGTATTGTACGTTTCCGGCGAAGAATCAGCAAGACAAATAAAACTCCGTGCCAACCGACTGGGAGTTGATACGGAAAATCTGTATATTCTCACTTCTACTGATGCGGAAGCTGTTTCGGAGACAATTTCGTCGTGTACGCCGGATATAGTTATTATCGATTCTATTCAGACCGTCAGCATAAATCGTATTTCATCCAGTCCCGGAAGTGTAACTCAGGTTCGTGAGTGTACTAATCTTTTTATGCACACCGCAAAAAAACTTGAAATACCGGTTATAATAGTAGGTCATGTAAATAAGGACGGCGTTATTGCAGGACCTAAAGTTATGGAGCATATCGTTGACGCCGTGCTGTACTTTGAGGGTGAACGTCACCAAAGTTACAGACTTCTGAGGGCAGTTAAAAACCGTTTCGGCTCTACAAATGAAATAGGCGTTTTTGAAATGATTGATAAAGGTCTGCGTGAAGTAGAAAATCCGTCTCAGATGTTGCTTGACGGCAGACCGCTGAATGTTTCCGGCACTTGCGTTGCGTGTGTAATGGAAGGAACACGTCCGATTCTTGCGGAAGTGCAGGCACTTGCCTCAAAGACAAGCTATTCAGCACCTCGACGTATGGTTACAGGATTCGATTTCAACAGACTGAATATTATTATTGCGGTACTCGAAAAAAGACTCGGTATATATATGGGGTCGCTTGACGTTTATCTGAATATAGTAGGCGGTTTCAAGCTTGACGAACCCGCAGGAGATTTGCCGGTTGCAATGGCTCTGTACTCAGGTATTATGGACAAGCAGATTGACGAACATCTCATAGCTTTTGGTGAAATAGGTCTCGGCGGTGAAATACGTTCGGTATCGCACATTGAACAGCGTATCAAAGAAGCCGAAAGAATGGGTTTCACAACTTGCATTATTCCGAAACAGTCAGCAGGTTCAATAAATCCTAAAAAATATAATATAAATATTATTCCTGTCTCAACTCTCAAACAAGCATTTTCAGTAATAAAATAACAAGGGTGATTATTTGTGAACATAACATACAAAAAACTTACTGACAAAGAACTTGATATATTTATCAAAATGAGAATAATCCAACTGCGTGAAGAAGGTGCAACAGAAAATATTGACCTTACACACGAATTAAAAAATTATTATAAGCGTCATATGGCAGATGGTACTTTTATTTCGTGGTTGGCTTTTGATACGGATAATGGGAAAATCGTTGGAACAAGCGGAATTTCTATAGTAGAAAAACCGCCCTATTTCAGTTGTCCTACAGGCAGAATAGCCTTACTTTCAAGTATGTTTACTGACAAATCCTACAGAAGAAAAGGAATTGCAACAGCTTTACTTTCACGGATTGTAAATGAAGCAAAAGAACAAAAATGCGGAACTATTCAGATTACTGCATCAGATACAGGTGTACTTTTATATAGTAATTTCGGCTTTGTAAAAAATGATAATTTTATGCAATACAAGTTGTAAGAAAGGAAATTAATATGTTTGCAGATATTTTTCAGGGGATAATGTTTATATTATTCGGCATTGGTATGTTTGCTTTTGGTATAGTCACGACACGTCAGAAAATGGGAGGTTACGATTTCTATGACGGCGAAGTAACTTCCGTCAATCCCGAAACAAGAGATATAACAGTAACTTACAAGGCAGGTGAGATATTTTATTCCGCAAGTCACCATGTTTCTGAAGTCGATACTATACCCGAAGTTTGTTTAAAAGTACGTGTTATAACGTATGCCGGAAATCCTCAGCAAGTGTTTAATGTTCTTTTTCAGAGGAAAATGCGTAGTAAAAAATATACTGATAACAACAGTTCCAAAAACCGCAGGTATATGATTTTATGCAGTATATTATTTATAGTTGTTGGAATAGCTGGGTTGTTGAAAAGTCTGAATATAATATAAAAAAGGACAGCATATAGCCGTCCTTTTTATTATGCGTGTACTTCTGCAACAGCATTTTTTCTGACGAAAATTTTCTTGAAAATTGTTCTGACAAGCGGTTGAATGAAAAACAACTGCGAAAAGTACGCAAATGGGAAATTATAACATACAAGTTTTAACCAGTTTGCAAGGAGCGTGAAAACGTTGAAATCTGACATTCCGTAAGGATAGTAGAGTATCGATGCTATGAAACTCATTACAGGACACATAATACCTACTGTTGCACATATAATAGCGGTTTCAAATATTACAGGGTGAGTTTCAGCAAGATTGAAAACTTTGCACGCCAACTTGAACGATAAAGGACTTCCGACAAATATTTCAAGAACATAAGCACACACAAATTCAATAAGTACTACCGCCCATATAGGAACGTTTTTCCCGAAAACTGCAACTCCGCCCATAGCGTTTATAGCTTTTATAACTCCCGATTCTCCTGTTATTTCCATGAACATACTGCCGTTTATTACGTACAGACTATAGAAAACATAGGCGTGTACCGTAATTACAACGGTGATAAGTGCGAACATCATTCGCTGAAATTTGTTTTGTGGCATAAAATATCCTCCTGTTTTTACGCAAAAAAATAACACGTTCTCCGTATAGGTACACTCTGAGCAGGAAAACGTCCCGTAATCAGATTTACATACCCACAAGGTAAAACGTGTGTCGTTTGCGTTTTTGATTTTCATAATTATAGCATATTTCGGTTGAATTGTCAAATGGAAAAATTTCAAAAATTCTGTTGACAAATACATAAAAAAAGTGTATAATTTAACCATGCTATGAAAAATACAGGAGTCAGATTATGAAATATACAAAATATGACCGTCCGGACGATAAAATGATAATTAATATTGACCCTGATGTTGTATATAACGATATTATTAAAAATTTTAAAAATTACTGGTCGTCTGTAAGTGTTGCTTGTATAGAAGTTCAGTATTATGAAGATAATGAACAGGTTGCATCATTATTTATTAATGCACATCTTGATTACGGAATTTATTTGAATTATTATCGTAATGAAGAAAAATTATCAGTTTTTGACAAAAACAGATTAAATGAAATTATCTGGACTAAAGATGTATGCGATTTTCCTATGGGGTTATTTTTACCACCTGAACTGGCATAGAAAGGCATAAAAGAATTTCTGGAAACCGGTACAGCTTCAAAAGAGATTGAATGGATAACCCCTGACGATTTGCATGAAGACGGAAATTGTTAAATTTAATTAAAATTATTATATCAAAAAGAAAGGAAGTTTGTATTATGCGTTATACTTACAAAACTAAAATGGTCTGTTCAAAGGAAATACACTTTGACATCGACGGCGACGTAATTACAAATATATCGTTTGTCGGAGGCTGTAACGGTAATCTCAAGGCTATTTCAAAACTCGTTGACGGCTGGACGGTTGAACAGATTGAAAGCAAAGTAAAGGGCAATGACTGCAACGGTAAAAATACTTCGTGTGCTGACCAGCTTTGTCTTGCAGTCCGTGAGGCTTACGAATCTCAGAAAAATGCATAATTCCAAGAAAGACTGATATTTTATTTATCAGTCTTTTATTTTAGATAAATTTATTTCGCCGTTCATGAGCTTAGGGAGCAGGGCATCACGGAGGGCGGAAAGACGCTGATTTTCAACTTCATTCGTTTTCATTCTTTTAAACAATGGAGTTATTATTTGAGTATACCTCTTCATATCTTCCCTATTTAAAATGGTAATTGGCAATGATTTAATAGTAGTAAGGCTTAAATTTGCCTGTACAGCCTGTTGTACTCTCTTTCGGTAATAATTATTGTGCCAGTTGCCAATAAAAAAACTATATAAACACTCAGGTGATATTACTTCATTGTTAACACGAATAATAGCTACAGCCTGATTTGTATTTGCAGGTATAATATGTTCGTCAACTATTGCAAATCTTCCAAGCGTTCCAGCGATAGTAAATAATATATCTCCTGTTTGTATAATTGAACGTTTAAGTATATTATTAGTCTGTTCGTCAATATGTGCAAACTTTCCAATATCAAAAGAATGATTATCAAGAATTGATTCAGCTTTTATAAAATGGATTCCAGTTTCTGTAAATTTTTTACCAAGAGTTGTTGGTGTAGTTCCTTTTGTTATAACAGAACATAAATTACTAAGTGGAATATTTATTATATTATCAGGCATAACGCCCCCGAATGGCTCAAAATCCACAAACCAGCTTTTAAAGATAGCCTCTGCCTGCTCCTCAAGGTTTTTGTTTATTTTGTTGTTTAATTCTATTTTTGAATCAATAGCTGATAAAATCGATACAATCTGTTCTTGTGTTTTAACAGGTGGAATTATTATTGGAAAATCCCTTAAAGAACTTAATGGAAGATATTGTTGTGTTGTTCCTCTCAAATGTGACGATATGTATTCTGTGGCTTTAGGACTTTGCAAATAGTAATAAAGCCAATATGCTTTTCTTTTATCTCCGTTAAATTTGAATATTCCCATATTTTTACAAGCATAATTTATATCTTTATTCCTTTCAAGATAAGTAATACCTACTGTTCCAATCATACTAAACAAAATATCCCATTGTTCAACATTACTTCTTTTTATAACATTTTGATAATCTTCTTCACTTATTTTTTTAGCAGTAGTAAAATCAATATCATATTTAGAAAGATGTTTTGAAGTAATTAAATAATGTCCTTCATTTTTTGTTTTTGGAGAATCATGAGTTCCGTCAGTAATATAATAACAGAAATCTTTCGCTTTTAATATTTTCCATTCATATTTCATATAATCACCTCTTATACAGATTATATCATAAATATTAACTTTTGTAAAGCGTACAGACAAAAAGAAGCAGACTTCCACGGGCGGAAATCTGCTTTAAAAAAATGTCAGAGAAGCAATGAGAATCACTTTTCGTATATATTATACTACAAAAATTCAGGAAATATTCATCACGAACCGAATATTTTTTCAAGAATTGTGAGGAATGTATCGCCTATACTCTTCGAGGTTACTATTTCCGAAACTCTGTCGGGACGGTTTGTTATAATGTTGTCAACACCCATTGCAATCATATGCTGAATATCCTGTCGGTTGTCAACCGTCCATACAAAAACACGTTTACCATTCTGATGAGCCATATTTACGATACTCTGATTTATGAATATATAGTTGAGACTTACAGCGTCGATATACTTCAACTGCGAAAATGACGTTGAACTTGCTACGTTTGCTATAAGACCCGTTTTTATTTTCGGGTTGATTTTCTTGACGGTTTTGAGTGCGGTGTAAGAAAACGACGTTATATAACAGGAGCGTTCTATAGCGTACTTCTCAATTACTTCAACTGTTTTTTCAGCAGTCTTTGTAACATTTCCGTGATTCTTGATTTCTATATTGAGAAGTATTTCATTACCGACGGTTTCAAGAACGTCCGAGAGTAATACGATTTTTGCATCTTCAAACTCTCCGTCTTTACCGAACCATTTTCCAGCGGAAAATTCCTGCAACTCCTCATAAGTGTAGTTACTCAGTTCACCTTTTCCGTCTGTTGTGCGGTCAATCGTCTTGTCGTGGAATACTACAAGCTGTTCGTCTGCTGTTAGCTGTACATCAAGTTCTATGTAGTCCGCACCTATTCCGACGGCTTCTTTAAACGCATACAGGGTATTTTCCGGAGCAACTGCCGAATAACCTCTGTGTGCTGTAATCTGCGTATTTTTGAGGATACCCATATTCAGATTTATGTTACCTTTGTAAAGTGCTTTTATGTAAGTTGTATTAAGAAGAAGTTCAGCAACCACCAGTGCAGAAATAACGATTATCCGTGTGGAATTTTTCATTTTGTTCTGACTGAAATCAGGTATAATAATTTGGTCAGATTCGTCCGTATCCTCAAAAAAACGTTGAGTAATCAAGCAGATTATAACAGGTACGGAAAGAAATGACGAAAGTATTACAAAAATACGTCCGGCATATTTCAGGACTTTCAGTGCAGTACGGAAAGCGTGTACAGGTTCTGAAAAGCCCTTTATTATATACACTATCAGGAAAGCAAATCCGAAAGTTATCACGGCACTTGTTGCAAGCATACATATACTCCATAAAAACAACGAGACTGTCATTCTGCACTTGTTTCCCTGTATAATCTGCTTGCTTTTCTTTATACATTCTTTGAACGTTTTTTCCGTTAAGACAAGGTAGTGCAGACTATAACTTTTGTCAACTATAAGAATCACAAATAGCACTTGTATCAGGATATAAACGATAATCGCTGAAGTGTTGCTGACAGATTTGAAGATTGTACGGACTATAGGCATAAGCGGTGCAAGAAACTGTCCGGAAGCAAAGGTAAACTGCACAATCGGCATAAAAAGCATAAATGTCAGAAAGCGTGGAATACCTCCCCACCGGAAAGCCTTTTTAAACGCTTTAAGTCCTGAAATAAACATTCCTCCGACGGTTATTTTCTGATGTTTGCTGTGGCACGCAAAGCACGTCACAAGTGCGGAGAGTTCCACGAATGTAAAGAATGCCACGCAAAATATAAGCAGTATAAACGCAAATATTGTTGTAGGATTTTTTAAATATATCAGCAGATTCTCATCAGAGAGATATGTCACACCCGAAACTTTCATTGTGTATTTGAGCATATACGCCAGTATCGGCACGCCTATTGAACCAAGAAACAGTTTGGCAATAAGTTCAAAAATCACAAAGTGCGGAAATGCCCTTAAAAAAGCTGATACAGAACCAAAAAAATTTTTTATTCGGTTTCCCAGATAAATCGCTCCTTTTTTCTTTATAGAAAAATTATAGCACAATATATGGTTTAAGTCAATTGGAAAAAACAGAAAGATAGATGACAGACCGGTTACAGAATATTTCAGAAGCAGTATGATTGAATATTTAACAGTTAATAAAAAAAGTTGCCGATAACAGCAACTTTTTTTCAGATAATTAATAAAATTCATTTCAGATTTATATGATTGATTTTCCGAGTTCAAAAGCGTCATTAAGTTCTTTTTTCCCTGTAATGTCACCGATTCCCATAACACCGCCACACAAAACTTTACCAATGCTTTTCCAGCCGAGATGTTTTTCAAGTCTGTCATACCAGTATAAACTTTCCTCAAAGCCGTATCCCTCAGCCACCATGATGAATATACTTTCCTTTTTAGGATTGCGGTAATCGGGGTCGCATTCTGCAACGGCAAAGAGCCTGTCAAAAGCACATTTAAGCTGACCGCTTATTGTCCAGTAATAGAGTGGAGAAGCAAGTACCACAATATCGGCTTCTTTGTATACAGGATATATTTTTTCCATATCATCTTTCTGTACACACGGACTTTCTGGATTTTTACCACCACCGAAACAGCCTTTACAACCGTTGATATTCATAGAACCGAGGAAAAATTCTGTAACTGTATGTCCGGCACTTTCAGCACCTCTGGCAAATTCAGCAGTCAGTGCGGAAGTATTTCCTTTGATTCGGGGACTTCCATTCAGAATTACAATTTTTTTACTCATTGATTTACCTCCTGATGAGTTATTTCCGGTAAAATCATTACCGGATATATTTGACTTTGTTTAAGATTTCTGGTATAATTATAACAGATAATAATAAAAAGTCAAGTACGCACATTTATGTAATATACTTACTTTAGGGAAAGTACAGGAGGTTTATGAAAATGGAAAAAAGATGTATTGCAGACGAAAATTTAGAAAATACAGGTTTCAGTTACACATTATCTTTAATAAACGGAAAATATAAAATGACTATTCTTTATACTCTTATGGAGTTTGGGGTTGTACGTTTCAATGAAATGCAGAAATATATCGGATCTATTTCGTATAAAACGTTAAGTGCAAATCTTAAGGAACTTGAGGCAGACAAACTTGTACACCGTGAGGAATATCCGCAGATACCACCAAAAGTTGAGTACAGCCTGACAGAACGTGGAAAATCTCTTATTCCCATTTTGGATTCAATGTGTGAATGGGGAGATTTGCACCGTATATAATAAATATTTTTGCTTTTTAATATAATAGTACACAGAGTTAAACGGTTTAAAACAATAAAATCCGGTATACTGTATTTATGTAGTATACCGGAAATTTTTTTATATGTAACTGACAAGTTCAGGGTTTGGCAGAAATTGAATTTGTAGCACTTGAAAGTGATGCAGATGATGTAATGGGAGCCATTAAGACTGTACCAGTACCTCTGTAGACATTCACAAATCCCTCACCGCTTACAGCAGAACCTATCAGGGATTTTGTAGCCTTTTCTACAGTAAATTCAAGAGAATCAGACCAGCAGACAGCCATATTGCCGTCTATTCTGAGTTCGTCATTGTTCAGGTGTATTTCAACAAGTTCATCTTCCGGAACATTGCTTTCCAGTGCTACAACGCCATTACCGCTGAGTGAAAGATTGAACATACCTTCTCCGCCAAGAACAGCAGAGGAAATATTTTTTCTTGCGGAAATTCCCTGTTTTACAGTACCGTCGCAAGCAAGAAACATACCGTCTTCAATTACAAGTCCGGAATCCCATTCGCTTACCTCTTTGAGAATGATATATTTGTAAGTAGGTTCGAGAACAAGTATACCTGTACCACTGTATTTAGGTTTGATTGCTGTTTCCTTTGTTACTGAACTTTTGAACATCTTACCTACAAAGTCGCCAACGCCTTTTACATCAGTAGCAATCCTGACATTACCTGCCATCCATTGCATAGCACCTGCCTGAAGTACTGCTGTATTCTGTCCGGTCATATTTATAACGACCTGTCTGCGATGTACACCCATTTCAGCCATAAAGTATTCTGTTACAGCGTTGTAAGCAGAAACACTTAAATCACGTTTGTATTCAAGTACACTGAAGTTGCCGAGAGTTTTTGTTATACTTCTGCTTTGATTTTCGAGATTTAAAACTTCCATTTTCAAATTCCTTTCAGATTATTTTTACATTATGATTATACCATATGTTTACAGAAAAGTCAACGAAAAAAAGCAGATTTCCGGATATTCTGTAATATAACCTGTAAAAAAATATTAACAGTCATCTTTTGAAAGAACGTTGCTGATACGGCGATATTTTCCGTCCACCACACCGTACAGACAGATTTCTTCACATAGATTGTACATATCAGTATCAAGTGATTGCTTTTCACCGTCAGCAGATATTCCGAAAAGTGCGTTTTTCATATCATAATTCCGCTTTTTTTTGAATCCCGACCATGTGAGATTTTTTATTTTCAAATCAACATTTTTTTCATAAACAATCTTGTTACCGTCTGTTGATATGGTAAAGAAGTGCTGATAACTTTCGTCTTTGCCGAAGTCAACGGACGGTTTAACGCTTCTGAGAAAACCGGATTTCTTGTATACCGTGATTTCTGTATCAAATCCGTATGGTAAATTCTTTAAATATTCCTTTTCTTCAGAACCTATCTGCATTTCTGTAACTTTGTTGTTGCCGTTGTAGAAAGAAACTGTATATTCGTTGTGATAGCGTGACCTTCCACGTCCTGACGCTGAAATATATTGCTGAGACCTGATATAACAATTATTTATAGTGAATGTTTCATAGTCGTCGTTGATAAGGTCTGATATACATTGAAATGATATGCCTAAGTCGCTTGACTTATTTTTTATGTATTGCTGTTCATTCAGTCGTGGACGTGTGATACTCCAAAAACATACAATAGGTACAATAAAAGTTAAAAATATTGTTCCGAAAAATAAGAATTTTGACTTTCTGATGTCAGGTGTTTTTAATATATTTCTATCTGCAATGAATATAGGTATTACACCGATAATTCTGCAAACATACTGTATAGAAGTGGCAAGTATTATATTTCGGAGACCCTCCGCACCTGACATTCTGTGATAGAAGAAATTCGGTAAAATGAGTGCTACTGTAAAAGCTATTAAAAAAACTACAATAGTAATTTCTGTTCCTGACGGCTTTTCTATCTTCATAAAAATCACCTCTGTTTATTTTTTTTATTATAACATATTTCCGTACAAAAGGTCAATCACTGGTATTAATAAATAAATGTAATCTGGTACTTGAAAACATAATTTGATATGTTATAATTGACTTATCCGGAATAAAAACTTGTCCGATACAGAATGATGTCCGTTCAGCACGTACAGCAGGAAGATTTTTTCAGACAAATAAATAATTGTTATTTTACAAAAAAACTATTGACTATTTTTCGGAAATAGGGTATTATATAAGTGTATGTTAAATTCAATAAACGGAAACACTCCGGAACGAGAGGAACATTTTATAGCAATGCCTGAAGCAAGAAAAATAATCATAGCTCTTATGGGGGCATTTATGACGGGAATATCAGTGGTTGCAAGCTGTTATTTTTCGTCGGCGGAACTCAACCGCTCAAAATATTCTGTTCTTGGAGTTGACGTTTCAAATTATCAGGGACTTATTGACTGGGAAAAACTTGACGAACAGAATATATCATTTGCGTTTATCAAGGCTACTGAGGGTAGCGGTCATATTGACGAATCCGCTCGCCGTAACCTTGAAAGAGCCTCCGAAACCAATATTAAAAAATCAGCTTATCACTTTTTCAGTTTCGACAGTGCCGGTGAAACTCAGGCAGAGAACTATATTTCTGTAGTCGGAGCAGATGAAATTGATATGCCACCTGTTGTTGATATTGAGTATTATGCTGATAAGAAATCCAACAAACCCGACAAGAAAGATGCCGAAAAGATTCTCCGTCCTCTTCTTGAAATTCTTGAAGAATACTATGGTGTGAAACCTATAATCTATACTACTTTTCCGGTTTATCTCAGATATGTGAAAGAGAATTTCAGTGACTATCCGCTGTGGATTAGAAACGTTAACTTTGAACCCGATTTGATAGACTGGAAATTCTGGCAGTATTGTGACAAGGGCGAATTATATGGCTACGACGGTGAGGAAAAATATATTGACCTTAATGTCTACAACGGTACTATCGAACAGTTTTTAGCAGAATTTCCGTGAAATATGATTATTTAAAGGAGGATTTGTTTATGGAAAAAAATAATGTGCGTTATAAACTTGATTTCAGGGTTATACCTTCAATGTTTGAAAGCAAGGGAACTGAGTTTATAAATATGCTTTGTGAAAGCCGTGGCAGTATACTTTGTAATGTCTTTAATTTATTTTATGATGATTTCGGAAATTCAACATTCTTTAAGGATAACCCGAAACATTTTACTGAGAATCAGTTTGTTTTCACTGAAAAGGATTTCGGTAATAATTTAAAGATAATACATATATCTTTACCGGAAGAACATGAGGGTTCAGATATATATTGTACCGCATATATTTTTGCCTGTCGTATTGAAAAAAATGAATTAAAGTCCAGTGAGATGTTTACCGTTGAAAAAAGTATGGGTGATATGGCTTTTATCGGCAGAATGACCAAGACCGGTCACCTTAATTTCGGTTTTTCTACAGGTTATGTAGACGGAGATATTCAGCGTATAAGAGAATTGACAGATAAAAACTAATCGTTCATTATTTTATTTTCTTATTGAAATTTAACATACAAGGGAGATTATCTATGAAATCAGATAAAGAAAGAATAAGTTTACTTACACTCACAGGAATGTTGACGGCACTGACAACAGTTGCAACTATTGCAATACGTATACCTACTGCAACAAAAGGTTATATAAATCTCGGCGATACTGCTGTTAATATTTCCGGCTGGCTTATCGGCGGAGTTTATGGCGGTGTAGCTGGCGGAATCGGTTCACTTTTTGCGGATATAATATCGGGTTGTTACATATATGCACCTGCAACACTTGTTATAAAATTTCTTATGGCTTTTTGTGCTTATGGAGTATATAATTTGTGTTCAAAGAAATTCAGTTCTTCTTTTGCAAGAATAATTTCTGTAATCATTTCAGAAACTATAATGATAACCGGTTATGATATTTTCACAGGATTTATGTATAAATCGGTATATTCTGCAATAACAGCACTTCCGGAATTTGCGGTACAAGGAATTATGGGCGGTGCTTTTTCTGTAGTCCTCTATGAATGTATTATAAAACGTATTCCGGTTTTGAAACGTAAATAAAAGTATATTTTGTCCGTTTATAACGGACTGAAAATAAATCAAAGGAGGGTATTTTTATAATGAAATACTATATAGGAATTGACCTTGGCGGTACTAACATTGTAGCAGGCGTTGTTGACGAAAACTACAACATTATCGCAAAGGCAAGTACAAAAACAAACTGTCCACGTCCCGAAAAGGAAATTGCTGACGATATGGCAAGAATGGCACTTGAGGCAACAAAAAACGCTAATCTTACAATTGACCAGATTGAATGGATAGGCGTAGGCACTCCCGGTATCGCAAACAGTGCAACAGGTATTATTGAACGTGCAAGCAATCTCGGTTTCAAAAACACACCAATGGTGAAGTACATTCAGGAATCTATTGACAAACCTGTTTTCATTGAAAATGATGCTAACGCAGCGGCTTACGGTGAATACGTTGCAGGTGCAGCAAAGGGTGCAAAGAATGCTGTTTGTATCACTCTCGGAACAGGTGTAGGCAGTGGAATCATCATTGACGGAAAAATTTATTCTGGTTCAAATTTTGCAGGTGCTGAAATCGGTCATACAGTTGTACAGGTTGATGGTGCACAGTGTTCATGTGGCAGAAAGGGCTGTTTTGAAGCGTATTCTTCCGCAACAGGTCTCATCAGAATGACTAAAGAAGCTATGGCTGAATGTCCCGACAGCATTATGAACAAAATGGCTGAAGAAAAAGGCAAAGTTACAGCACGTACATCTTTCGACGCTATGAGAGCAGGCGATAATCCGGCAAAAGTTGTAGTTGACAAGTATATAAAGTACCTCGCAGCAGGTATCACAAATACTATCAACATTTTCCAGCCTGATATACTCTGTATCGGCGGTGGCGTGTGCAATGAGGGCGACCCTCTTCTTCTCCCTGTTAAAGAACTCGTTAAGCAGGAAGTATTCACACGTGATTCTGAAAAGAATACGGAAATCGTTATTGCAAAACTCGGAAATGATGCAGGAATTATCGGTGCTGCATTCCTCGGACGTGCAAACGCTTGATAACTGAATAATATTTTTCGGCTGTATGTACAGTTTTCACTATGGAAATTTGTGCATATAGCCGATTTTTTTGTTTCCGTGCAACGATTTCAACCTTTTCCGACACTTGATAAATGAAACGTTTCAAAAAGAGGTGATACAGATGAAAGATTTTTCCGCAGATGTGAAACTCGCTAAAAAAGGAAGTACCGAGGCTTTTTCAAGACTTTACGAAACCGTTTACAAGGATTTGTACCATATAGCACTTTATAGTCTGAGGAATCCCCATGATGCAAGCGACGTTGTAAGCGATACCGTACTGGACGCATACTGTTCAATAGACAAGCTGAGACAACCAGAAAAATTCAGGAGTTGGATTATGAAGATACTTTCCGCAAAGATAAAACGCAAACAAAAAGAATATTTCAATACAACGGAAGAACTGAATGAAGATTTTCCCGAAATAAACAACTTTGATTATGATTCTGTGGAGTTGAAAGAGGCTCTCAATAAACTTGACAGTGAATCAAGACTGATGCTTTCAATGTCGGTACTCGGCGGATATACAAGCGACGAAATTTCAGAAATATGTGATGTAAAGTCCGGTACAGTGCGGTCGAAACTGTCGAGGATAAAGGAAAAACTACGTCTTGAACTTACCCCCGAAATATAGAGAGGAGTATTTTTTATGAGTAAGAACGACGATAAAATAAAAAAGGCTCTTGAAAACGAAGAAGTTCCGAAAGAGCTTGAACCACAGAATATAAAGAAAATGCTTGACGAAAAAGCACCGTCAAAAAAACGTGGTAATATAAGCGTTGCAGGACGTGTGGGGGCATTAGTTGCTTCACTTGCTGTAATTGCAGGCGGTACTCTTGCATACACGAACATAAATACTAAAGAAGTAAACTGTCCTGCTGATATGTCAATAATACCTAAAACAACAAGCAAAAGTGTTATAGACGAAGATATTCAAGATGAGGATATTCAGGATGAGGATATTCAGCAGTTGGCGAATACAGGCAGTTATATGACAGGTGCTGAAAATTATGAACAGATTTACACGCTTTTCAAGGAAGTAGCAGATAATCGAAAAAGCAAAGGGGATACATTAAGAACCTTTGGTATATATGCAGATAATATGGATATTGCTGAAACAGCAGACGGTGCAGTACCGGCAGACACATTTTCAGATTTTGCATATGACGACGTTGAATATGAAGAAGCATTTGACGAAGCTCCGGCAGAAGTTAATGGTGAAATATTTCAGGGTGCAATTGCTGAATCCGAAAAATCAGAACTCATTACAGAACCGGTAACAGCTCCGCCGGAAATGGAAGCAGACGGTGGAGCTGTACCAACAGATTCAGAAACAGGAGCAGGTACGGATTTTTCCGAAACTTACAATCAGGAAGAAAATGTACTTGAGGCTGACATTGTAAAGACTGACGGAAAAAATATATACTATGTCTATAACAACTACAAAGACGATACAGGGTCTGTCAATTATGCGACTGTCGATAACGGAATGTTTACAAATTCGGGAAAAATAAATCTTGACAATACTGTTTCCGGATTTTTAGGTGAAGACTACGAAACAGATGTATATGTACAGGATATGTATTTATATAACGATATGTTGATAGTACTCGGTACTGTAAACGGTTATAATACTGCCGATGATGATTACAATTGGAAAAATTCTTGTTTTGTGACATTCTACACCAACGAGGAAACTCCACAACTTATTGATACGTACTATCAGGAGGGCGATTATAATGATGTCCGTATAAGTCCGGAGGGCTATATGTATCTCATAACCGGTTATTCGTCATGGAATTTCTACAGAATAGATACTCCAGAGGATATTGAAAGATATATTCCTGCTTGTGGATTGTCGGAAAATATAGAATGTATTCCGGCAGGGGACATATTACTTCCTGAGGAAAAGTTTGAAGATATGTATAATCTGAGTTATACGGTTATCGGAAGTATTGACCTTACACAGTCGGGAACTTTTTCAGCAGTCGATACAAAGGCACTTGCGGGATATACAGGCAAAATATACTGTTCAGGTAATAATATGTATACAACTTACGGCTGGGAAGATACTGATATTACACGTATTTCAATAAACGGCGGTGTGATTACTCCGGAAGCGTCAGGAACAGTTGAGGGACGTATAAATGACCAGTTTTCAATGAGTGAGTATAACGGTTATTTCAGGATTGCGGTCACAAATGACGAATATGAAGAAGTCTACCACAGCTACTACAATGAAGATAATCAGTCATCGTGGGAAAAAATAAAAGACAAACTTATGTCAGCAGGCATAGAAGAAGACGGTTACTATTCACAGCAACTTGTTAAAAGAGATAACAGGTTATACGTTCTTGATATGGACTTGAATGTTGTGGGAAGTGTTTCAGATTTCGGAGTTGACGAGACAATAAAGTCTGTAAAATTCAGCGGTGACATTGCATACGTTGTAACTTACGAACAGACAGACCCGTTGTTTGCGATAGACCTCAGCGACCCGACTAATCCAACTATTCTTGACGAATTTAAGATACTGGGTTATAGTACGTATATGCAGGAATGGGATGACGGTTTGTTACTGGGATTCGGCGTAAACGCTGACGAAGACGGTATTGAAACAGGTATAAAACTCACAATGTTTGATAACTCCGACCCTTATAATCTCAATGCTGTTGCAACATATACGCTTGACAGGTCTGATGACGAATGGTTATATTCTGAAGCTGTATGGGAACGCAAAGCGTTGTTAATAGCTCCTGAAAAAAATCTGATTGGTATTCCTGTTACACTTGAAAAATATGCTTATGATGTTTCTAAAACAGAATGGGATAATACTGCTAAATATATGTTCTTCTCATTCGACGACAGCGAATTTACTTTCAAAGGCGAAATAAGCAGTACGGAAAACAATGCGTGGATTGAAGGTTTCAGCAGAGCAGTATATATAGGTGACTATGTTTACGCATTGTCGGGTGATAAGTTCATATCGGCTGATATTGCGACTATTACCGAATGCGACAGAGTTGATTTTTAATATGAGGAAGTTTTTTATAGTATTGTTGACTTTGATTACGCTTACAGGTTGCGGAAAAGATATTAAAAATGATTCTGAAGAAGTTCCGTTGAATATGCCTGATATAGTTTTTATGGAACGTGTATACAATAACAATGACGGCTTTATACAGATTACATTTACTGACAGTAACGGTAATTGTTATACGTCTGACGACAAGGAAGTATGTAATTTAGGTGTTGAAAAACTTATTGATAAATACACGTCCGGAAGTTTGCAAGATAAGATTATGAAGTATAATTCACGCAATCCGGAAGAAGTACAAAGCAACTATGAAAAGTTATGTAATGCAGTAAGTCAGAACGATTGCAAGATAGTAAATCCTGAAATGTTGCCTGACGTTGAGTCTGATTCTTACAGCTGGTACGGTCTGTATTACGACGAAAATCAAGAAGTCAAATTACAGGTTATCCATAAAAGTGAATGTGACACAGGACTTTATTCAGATTGCGACGAAATAAACGATATATATAAATGGTATACTGATAGTTATATAGCCGATTCAAAGGTTTCTGTATCAATGAAGATACCCGATATAGTTTTTTTGGAACGTGCATACAGCAATTACAATTATGACGGATATATACAGATTGAATTTACTGACAGTAACGGCAATTGTTATACGTCTGACGACAAGGAAGTTTGCAATTTAAGTATTAAAGAACTTATTGAAGAATACAAGTCGGGAAATCTTGACGGCAGAGTTAAAAGAATTAAATCATACAATCCGGAAGAAGTACAAAGCAACTATAAAAAGTTGTGTAATGCGATAAGTCAGAACGATTGTAATATAGTATATCCTGACACGTTGCCGGATGTTGTGACGGATTCTTACAGTTGGTATGGTGTGTATTATGACGCAAACGAAGAAGTCAGATTACAGGTTATACAAAAAAATGAATGTACAGAAGGACTTTATTCTGATTGCGAAGACTTAAACGAGATATACGAATGGTACGAAAAAAACTATTTACCTGTAGACAATTGAATTTATATAAAAATTTCCGGTTTATTTCTGAATCGTATCAGATAATAAACCGGAATTTAATAAGTAACTATATATTCTTAATTGCAATAAACAGAATCATCACCAATATAACAAGGTCTCCGGCAATAACGTCAGATAAAATCATTACTGCAAATTTTTTTATATTGATATGTATTTTAGAGTGAGTTCACATTAAAATATCATCAAAAATCATAGCAAGAGAAACAACAGAAGAATAAATAACATCAAATTTATCATAACGGGTAAAAACTTTTCTGAAGGTACAACAGGAATAAACCCTTGCTGTACAGCGAGAGTCCGTGTCCTGTCATCTTCATATGCTCTGTCCATAAGAAGATAATGATTATCATAGGAATATATCGATTCTATTGGATTTCTGCCTTGTGGTGCATCATGTTTCTGACCAGCTGACAGATGAAAAATCATTGCTATTTTGGAAGACGCAGACAACGATGCTATAAAATATGAATATCCTGTATGCCAGTTTTCATAATCATCTCACACAAAATCAGAAATATACTGTCTGCTGTTTCCGACTTTTTCAGGTATGAACTTTCTGCAAGCTTCTAAAGGATATTCATCTTTTAATGTTGAAAGATACGATGTAAACATACTTTCATATAGATTTCTGTACTTATCACACTTTAAAACTTTGACACTCATTTAAAGCACATTCCTTGATAGTATGTTTTTTACCATATAATTATTATATGGTATTTTAATTATACCATATTTTTCAAATTATTGCAAGTGATTTATAAATTTTAATTATTAAAAATCATATAAATATTCTTGCATTATTATAGATTTTATGATATACTATATATAACAATTTTTATAAGATACGATATTATGAATGAAAATTTGATTTACGAAATACTTGCAGTTGTTGAGGAAATACCAAAAGGCAAAGTCGCCACATATGGACAAATTGCAAGGCTTATCGGCAGGGAAAGAAATTCAAGACTTGTTGGTAAAGTCCTAAGTATGTCCGAATACTATGGTAGCTATCCCTGTCACCGTGTGGTAAACCATACAGGACGACCTGCTCCCCACTGGAAGGAACAGACAGAACTTCTCAAAGACGAGGGAATAATTTTCAAAAGCAATGGAAACGTTGACCTTAAACTATGTCAGTGGGAATGCTGATACTGAATATTATCGTTAACACAAATTAACATAAAACACATAAAAAATAGCCCCATACCCATAAACTCAAAACTCGGTAAGGGTATGGTAAGGGTACGAAGTATTAATTTCCGTTATGTAAATAAAAACTAATTCTCGCAAACAACGTGTTTACGAGGATTTCTGCCAAAGAACGCTTATTTTGATACAATTTGAGGTGCGTTTTCTTTTGCATTTCACGTTTTCTTTTGATATTATATCATAAATTGTTAACTTTCTTGTTCAGAACCACGAGAAACTCGCTATATTACTCAATACACACTCTCTGCGAAAAAGATTAAAAATTGAATGAAGAAAGGTTATTACTTCAAAATTTAAGATCATTACCCCAACTGAAAGAAATCATCAATCTCCATAAGAACCATTTTTTCTCGCTCAGCACGTTCCCGAACAACTGATGCACAAGTCAAAATAAAATAATTTTATTTATTTGATTTTTTCTGAACTAGCTTATCATGATAGAAGAAATTAATATAGTTAATATTTCTAGATTTACAATATTCCTCAATCTCCATTGAAAGTGACTCCCAGTAACCGTTATCTTTTTTAACGTAAATGCTCTTATACAGCTCCGAATACTGAGGAAATTTTTCATTGATATAATTGAGAATGCTTGCTTTGTATTCACCGCGCAAATTGAGGTTCTCCATCCAGTACTCATCTATAAAATGAGCAGATTCCTCGATAATCTGTCTGAAATCGGTCAATCCAGGTATGATAGGCGACATAAATAAAACGGTATAGATATTATTTCTGTGAAGCTCCTTAAGAGCATATAAACGGTCAGCAATACTGCTTGCTTTGTCCATATCATTTTTAACATTCTCGTCTAAAGTATTCACTGACATAGCTACTTTAAGATCTTTCATTTTCTTTAGAAAATCAATATCACGCAGTATAAGATCCGACTTGGTCGATATATTGATCGTACAATCGGCATACTGCAACTGCTCCAAAATTTTTCTGGTCAGACAGTATTTTTCCTCATAGCGGTTGTAGCAGTCTGTTACGGAGGATAAAAAAACGGTTTTACCGGTAAGTTTTTTTATATTTATGTTCTTTGAACACTTTTTAATGTCGATAAAATCGCCCCATTTCTCGCTGTGATTCGTAAATCTTTTCATAAATCGCGCATAACAGTACATACAACCGTGAGGACAACCTACATAGGGATTGATAACGTAATCGCTTGATGGAAGATTTGATTTAGTAAGGTAATCGGTTGCCTGTATTTCTTTTTCAATAATATTCATATAGAAACTCCTCTACTATTATAAAAGATTGATTTTATTATTAAATTATACCACAAGCAATAGTCAAAGTCAATGCAAACAATAAGATAGTCCACGGTAACAGCATTTACTTTAGAAAATTAAAGAAAATTTTTCAAGTCATTTGATGTTAATAGCAACTTTGAACATTAATTTCTTCATACTGTGGTTGTATATGATATTGTTTTATCATGTCGCCTAATTCACCGCCTAAAAATCCTGAATTATCATTTTCTTCTGCTTCCTGTTCATACCGTTCTGACTGTTGCTGTGCCTGTGAAATCATTATGGATATATTTTCAGGTATTTCAGTGGGCGTTGAAACAGGTACAGCGGAAATAACCGATGTGTCAATATCATCAAAGGAATCCTGCTCCGCTGGTTCAGAAAATTCCTGCTGTATTGATTCTTCCACCGGTTCGTTCTGTGCAAATAACGGGAGTTCTTCTTTACCTATATGGTAATCCTTACGGCTGAACCCTGCATCGTTCAGACCTTTAACAATACTCTCAAGAGTATTTCTGAAATCGTTGGAACAGGTAAACACAAATGATGTATTCAGAAGTGCTGACTTATTTTTCCTTGCATTAGGCTGACGGAGTATTCTTCCGACAATCTGCTCCACATCAATTTTTGAAGTCTTGTTTGCAAGAGATGCAAGAATATATGCAAAAGGACAGTCCCAGCCCTCTTTTAAGGCATTTACGGTTATAATATAACGAATCGGACAATTTTCACTCATAAGGTCAGTTTTGCCAATGTCGTCAATCTTTGATGTTTTTATTGCTATCTGTTCTTCAGGTATTCCTTTTTCAATGAGAATTTTCTTTACTTTGTCAAATGTATCTCTGTCTTCTTTGGTGTTCGATTGTGCCTGAAACAAAACAATCGGTCTGATATATGCTCCCTGTTCTGCAATTGCCTGTTTTTCGAGTACGTTTCGGAGCTGTATTGTATCGTCAATCACGCTGTTTCGGGAAGTCCTGTTATACACAATAACGGGCAGTTTTACCATATTTTCTTTTTTGAGTTCACGTGCGTCAACATAGGAAATAATATTACTGTTTTTTCGTGGTGTTGCCGTCAAATCCAGAACAAACGACGGATTCAGATTATTCAGCATTTCAATGCTTAAATCACTTCCGGCATTATGGCTCTCATCAACGATTACAACTGGATTCAGATTTCTCAATACCTGTATCAATGCAGTATCAGGTGTATTTTCAAGTAAATCCATATCATTTCCGAAGTACTCCGTAAATTTCAACAGATTTCCGTTTTCCTTGTATGCGTTGCGACCCTCTTTTTTTCTGTCGTCGATACGCAATGACTGATAACTTAAAATGCACACTGTAAGCTGTTCACGGACTGCATCGGGCGAAAAATTCTGACCGTTCAGGAGCATTTCTTTTGTGTACACTCCAACACGTCCGGCAAAATCCGTGTCAAGCCTGTGCCTGTAAGGGTGATTTACATTTGTTAAATTTTTTTCAGTCTGTACAAGTATGGATTCGGACGGCACAAGCCATATTACAAGTTTATTATATTTACGCTGTAATCCGTCGAAAATCTTACGCACGGACGCACACGCCATGAACGTCTTTCCGCCACCTGTAGGGACTTTCATGCAGACGTGCGGAACACCTTTAATTGAGTTGTTATATTTCGGAACTCCGCCCACACCTACAGAAATATCCTTTTCATTCCAGTAACGCTTCCAAGCTTTAATCAAATCATTTTCCTCATTGAGAATTGAAATATAGCTTGTCAGGTCTTTCATGACAGCATTCTGATAATTTTTAAGTTCCATGTAATCACCTCATAATTTTGTAATGTCACGGGGAATTTTCTTGAATTTTATGTGATTTTTTTCAAGTTCCTCGTCGCTGATAATGCACTTGTCGGCGTAAATCAGATAACTTTCCGCTTTTGTTTTCACTGTGTGCATAAATGCCCTGTCAAGCGTCGTAACGGCGTTTTTTTCGTAATAGAAATAATATGCAGTATCAAAGTATTTTCCCATAAAATATGGCTCGTCGTCCTTACTGGTGACGTGCTGTTTTGTTTCGGTGAAATAGACATATTCACGGATTTTATCAGTGCCTACATTTTCATTGAGGTACTCATCATCAAGGAGTTTTTCGCCGAGTTCATAGAATTTAAATCCTCCGCCTGCTCCGTCGGTTTTTTTCTTGCCGTCACCGTAACCGTCAATTACACGCTTTACACGTTCTGCTGTGATAGTTTCGGCATAGTCGCACATTTCAATAAGAATGAATTTTCTGTTTCCGCCGTCGGATTTGTTCATGTTAAGGACGGCGTGGGCAGTTGTACCGCTTCCGGCGAAACTGTCAAGGACTATTGAATTTTTGTCGGTTGCCTGTTCCAGAATATATTCAATAATACCTGTTGGCTTAGGTGTATTAAAAGCACCGTTTCCAAAAATACTTTTAATTTCTAAAGTACCAGTTTCTGCCGAAAATTCCGAACCATTTCAGAAAGATTTTGGTTTGATTCTTTTTTCTGCTGTAATGTAATCTTTCTGAAAAACATCATATTCATTTCTGCCCTTTACAAGCTGTATTGTCAGTTCTTTTATGCGTGAAATAGCTGTTTCACGTCCCCAACGCCAACATCCTTGTTCACCATTACTTAAAAACGGATATATTTCAATATCATTATTGTGCAATTTATCTAAAGATAAACGGTTTTCCTTTTCATTATAATAAAACGGATACCACATATTCGGACGGTCAATCCGTCTTGAATTAGAGCCACGTTTTCTAAGTCCCTGTAAACGATAGCGACCATACTCATCATTTAGTTTGTATTCCTTGTCATATTCTTCCGGAACGGCAACACCATTGGTAATAAAATTTCCTTTATGATAAATAAGCAAACTTTCGTGTGCTGTCGCTATGTACTTGCCGTCGCTCCTGCCTTTCAGATTGTTAATTACTGTAATATCTGCAATAAAATTTCTTGCTCCGAAAATTTCGTCACAAATCATTTTCAGATAAAACTTTTCATTGTCATCTATGGAAATAAATATAGCTCCGTCATCTGAAAGAAGTCTGTGCAGAAGTTTAAGTCGTGGATACATCATACATAACCACTTGTCATGACGTGATAAATCCACACCCTCCGTACCTACTACCTCCCCTAACCATTTCTTAATATGTGGGTCATTGACATTATCATTATATATCCAGCCTTCGTTACCCGTATTGTACGGTGGGTCTATGTAGATACACTTTATTCTTCCCTCATACTGTGGGAGCAGGCTTTTCAGTGCGGAAAGATTATCCCCGTGTATAATCATATTTTCGTTGTCTTCTCCGTAACTGTACTGCTCGTCAAGCACCCTGTACGGCACTTCCATATGATGATTTATTACTTTATCTTTTCCTATCCAGTCAAGCATCGGCATTGTTTTTACTCCTTTTTATTCAAATATCTTCAATATCTTTCAGCAAGCGACCGTCACTTGTTTTCCAGCTTGTCAGACCGTTGGCACTTTTACCAATAACAAACATTGCTGAATATGACGGACTCGAAAACAGCATATCTTCCTTTAAAACTCCTGATTCAATATCTGCTTTTCTGCGACGTTCTTTCAGTGCTTCCGGAATTGTGTCATCATCAACCGGTGATATGTGACTACCTTTCAAAACAACAAATCCCTCTGCTGTACGCATTCCGTCAGCTTCTATTTTACCGATGTCTTTAATATTACGCTCCAGATGAAGTACGATTTTTTCGGACTTTTCCTTGTCTGATACGTCTTTATCCTGCTTGTCCAAAGGCTCAAGAACTTTGTAACCCAACGTACTAAGCAGAATTTCAACACTTTCTATAAATTCCTCCATTGCTGAAATCTGTGATTCTTTCATTACAGTATTACGATATGTATTTTTCGTCAGAACAGTACACCTTTTCAGATTTCGTGCAGTTTCTACAAAACGGTTTTCAAGATAACGAATCAAAGCTTTATTCAAGTCCCTGCCCGTAAAAATAACAGCTGTATTCCAGTAGTACTTTTCTTTTTCTGAATTGTGGTCACGCATATGCTGTACAAGACGTTCCTTTACATTTTCCGCCTCACCAATATAAACAGAATCCAAACCGTCTGCCTCTTCACAAAACAGAAAATATACACCTGCTTGAGTAATATCATCTCGTTTACAGCCTGCAACCTCAATACGAGGAATTTTTATTGCCTTGCCGTTCCAGTTTGAAAGTTCTGCAGTAATGATACTGTCAGCAGTACCGTTCACAAGAAATAATTCAATTGATTTTCCGTATGTCATAATTTTTCTCCTTTTTATTAAATATACTGTTTTTTTAATTATAGCATATTTCCAAGAAATAAACAACCCTGATATCAAGAATGTTTTTGTATTTTTTAACAAACAAATGTCCAAAATAAAAAGTCAGCATTTACCACAAATAACATCTGAAAAATTAATAATATAATTCTTAAAGTTATAAACTGAAAGTAACTGTCGTTATTAATTTAGATTAACACACGAATCAAAAAAATAGCTCCATACCCATAAACTCAAAACTCCGTAAGGATATGGTAAGGGTATGAAGCATTATTTTAAGTTATACAGATAAAAATAAAATCCCGTAAACAACGAAAATTTTTGTTGTAACAGCTGGATTTGAACCAACGACCTTCGAGTTATGAGGGATTTACAGGGGAATTTTTGTTGTTTCTCAGCTTACGCAATATATCTAAATACGGCTATATTACGTTATTTCTTGATTTTTGTCATTCGTCAGTTTACACCCTGTGAGGATAGTTTTTTGGGTCAAGATTGGGGTCAAAATTTTGGTTCTTCCAAAAAGCAGTCTATAAATAATAAGGAAAAATAATTTTAGATATAAGCAAAGGTAGACCACATATACCAAACATAACACGTTTGATGAGTTTGATTTTATTATTTATACTCTAATAAACCACTCATTTTAAACAATCGTATTCAATGCAGTATTTTGAAATTAAATTTTCTATAATAGCTATCTTACTTTCCAATTGTTTAACCGTTTTATCATCTTTTATATATCTCAATGTTTGAATTATAAAAGCCCTGTAACCAGCAAGAATATTTTTATTCAGATACATATCCTTTCTATTTTTAAACCCATTGAAAGTCTTTTTTCTCATTTCATATATTATCTTGTTTAGTTCTTTAAATTTACTCCTAGATAAACGAATATTCTCACCGATGACATAACCGTTTAAAGATAGTTCATTGTGAAATTTTAAAGTCTTTTGAGAATTAATTTTAAATTCCTTACTATCAATAATTTCTTTAATAACACTTATAAACTTATTTCTATGAATATAACAGGTATCACACGAAAAAAGCATATCATCAGCATATCGTGTATAAATAATATTTAACTTTTGACAATAACGTTCAATTCTAATATCAAGATTTCGAAAAACCAAATTAGATAATGTCGGAGATGTAATTGCTCCCTGAACAATCTTATCATCTACTGTTGCTATATTCCATATCTTATCAATTATCCAATTCTTTTCATCACTTAGTATCTCATTAACAAAGTAATAATCTAAAGCCATTTCTACATATTTTCTTTTTATTGACTCAAAAAAATCGGATATATCTAAACGTAAGTAATATCTTGATTCCTGATTATTAATATGTGGCATCAAAAAAGAATAATAAGAATGTTCTTTTCGAAATCCACATACACTATCTGGAAATAAAAAATTTATAAAGAATGAAGCCTGCATATTCTTTTGAACTTTATATAGAATATGATTTTTATCAATAGAGTAAATTGTTCTAATTCCATTTTTCTTATTCTTTTTATATTTAGTATATGCATTCTTCTTATCATTTAAAGAACTATTCAAATTATCTTCCGTTATCTTAACAACATCCTCAAGAAAATTTTGCTTACTCCTAATCTTAAATCCATCCATTTACTTCTCCTATATACTTCAAGAGAGCCTATTGGCTCTCTTGAAATTTGTGAGTACTTCTTAGAATCCCGCTACGCGACTCAAAGAGAATTTATTCTCTCGCAAAAGTCACATCAATAGTTATTAAGTAAAACCTCAGATTTTATAAATACACTCTGTTTCCGACTTTATGTACAAATGTCATGAGGTTGTTGTATATAAACGTCTATACAAACAAATTTCTACTCACTTTTTCATTATACCATACTTTCTATAATTTGTAAAGTAGAAAATAACTGTGGAAAAAATTTTTTAAATTCTACTCTTTTTTCATTTGGTGTTGATAACACATCAATCTTATTTTCAAAAAAATAAGATATCCACTCTCTAACCCATCCTGATGTCTTATTGGCTTCAATAGAAATATCTTTTTTGTTCAATTTAATTTTTTTAAACGTTTCACTTTTACCATTATATACACCCAACATTAAAACTGTCTTTTCCTTCACATCTGTTTCATTACATATGATGCTATGTTGCTTTTCAAATTTAATTGGTCTTGTCTTAGTAAATTTAATAAATTCATCTATATTTTCATATGTTATTAAAGCCCCCTCAATAGTAGACCAATTTACTATCACATTGTAGTAATTAGAAAACTTAATTATCAAATCTATCAGGTGATTATAATCATTGTCTTCAATATAATTTTTATTATTCTTTAATGAAAATTGTTTTTTCTTTAGTTTAAAAATATCATTCCTAATAGATATTAAATCAATATCGCTTTGTTTATGACTATAAAATCTGTACTGTTCAAATTTCTTTTCATCATAATTTGATAATGGATTGACTAATAATTCCTTTTTAATACAAAACATATTATTATAATAATCTATTATCTTATCCATATCCACAATTATTTTATATGGTATTCCTAAATTAATTATTCCAGAGTGAACACTTCTTAATCTTGAATCATTACTATCAAACGAATAAAAATGAACTTTTCTAAGTTTATCAAATAGTTCAAGTATCTTAGGATGACTAAATAACTGTACTTCTGTCTCTCCTTCTACATATACAATATTATCGCTAAAATAACATTCTGTCTCTCTAATCGTAACCTTGTGCTTTGAATCGTCAATCCACTTGGTATTCATTTTATTTACTACCGAACTAAATCCTTTTTTATAAACCTTATACAAAGAATAATTATTGAATGACCTATGACTTAAATCTGCTATTAATTTTGATGAGTGTGTACTAATTATTGAAAGTGCGTTTTTATTAATACTATCGCACAAACAATCAACAAATTCAGTTATAAGAGCATTATGTAATCCTATCTCTGGTTCATCAATTAGAACAATAGGATATTTACAACTCAATTCAGATATTTTTGGAATAAGAGAAATCAACAGTTTCAAATAATTAAATGAGCTTGTTCCATCAGAGTAATAATCTAACGAATGACCATCAATCAGGAAATGTTCTCCGCCAAATCGCATTGAAAACGTCATTTTATACTTTGAGTCAAAATTATACTTATCTAATGTAATACCGTATTTTTTAAAGTCTCCTTCAACTTTTTCTTTACTATGTATATATTTTTCGCCATAAATTTTTTTAAATGTTTCGTCCAATAATATTTCCGACTCTTCTTGTGTTATCTGAGGTATTGCAGATGATAAATCACTAATAATCTTCCATAATTTATCCCAAGTATATATGTCAAGATGTCTCGTATCAATATAGTAGATAGGAAAAACATTTTTTATCGTATTACAAATAGACTTATCATTAATATTCCATTTTATTGTACCATCTCTATATTGAATTAACTTCAACTCTATTTCTGAATCAAATGCTAAAGTAAAATTTGTATATTTAAATTTATATCTCTTAATATCTTCAAATTTTTTTCTTAATACTTCATTCTTGTCAGCTTTTTTGGATAACAGATCTATATCAAATGTAATAGAAATAATACATTTTTGAATATATGGATTGCTATTATCAATAATTTTCTCTTCTGAATAAGTTTTATTTATATATTTAAAAAAATAAGATATTGCTTTAAATATATTAGATTTACCAGAACCGTTTTTTCCAATAAGACAAATTATTTGTTTAGAATCATTATTGAAAACAAACTTTGAGTTCTCTATAGATTTAAAATTCTGAATACTTATCTTTTTTATCATAAAAGATATCCTCCAACATTTAGCATACTAATAAAGTAAATTCGCCTATAATTTTTTGTTCTTCTTTATCCTTGTTGTATTTATAATATTAACGTTATAATTATATATATCACAATTATTAACTAAGTTATATTTATATATTGACTTTCAAAATATCACAAATGAAACGGTTTTTAATCTCATTACATTTTTCTTTATATTCATAATGCAACTTAGTATCAATCCCTATTACTTGAAAATAGTATTTTGTAAAATTTTCAAGATTAACACCTTTGTTTCGATAATAACATTGAAGTTATGCATTTTGAAAATCTTTATGTTAATTATAACACATTTTTCTACATATTACAAGATGATTTCGCATATTTATGTGAAAAGGGAAAAAATCTTGTAAAATAAGAACATATCTTGCAGTTTCGTGAACTGTAAGCATATATTTTATTTCTTCATACCGAAAACTTGTCATAAATCACACCTCCTCCGATTATTATAAATATGTTCGTATTTTTTCGGAGCATCTGGTGATATTTTGTATTATAGAAATTGTTCTTGCTACAAATTCAGAATGCTATTGTTTTCACTTTCACATTATTGTAGATTTATACGGAATGTTTTAGTATTGACAAAAAAGAAAATAAGACCTGATTATTCGGAAAAACAAAAATTAAATAGTCCAAAATAATCAAGTCGGTTCTCAGCCTATCTACCACCTAATCTGATAACATAAAAAATTGACAAAATCAATTGTAAACGAATTTCAATTAAAGTACACTTAAACACCATTTTCATCTTGTATATTATTGACTTTTTCTCTTGATTTTGATATAATAAACTTATAGTCAAATCAAAATTTATTGGAAAGGCATAATTATATGATAGATAAGGCTGAATACAATGATTTGCAGGAAATACTAAAACTGCAATATCTTTCATATCAAAGTGAAGCGGCGTTGTTTGGAAGTAAAGATATTCCGCCACTGAAACAAACATTAAATGAGGTCATTGATGAATTCAATAATGGAATTATCCTAAAAATGGTCATTGATAATGAAATCATAGGTTCAGTCCGTGCAAAAGAGCAAAACGGTACTGTCTATATAGGCAAACTTATGGTACATCCCGATTATAGGTGCAAGGGATATGGCTCAAAACTTCTTGCAGAGATTGAAAGTCATTTCCCAAAGAAGCGATATGAGCTTTTTACAAGCACAAGAAGTAAAGATAATATTCGATTATATCAAAAAATGGGATATACAATATTTGATTGCAAAGCGGTTGATGATGAATTGCAATTTGTATATATGGAAAAATGCTAATTCCAGTTTGTCAGTTAGATTATAGAAATACCCCGTAAAGAGATTTTCTTCACGGGGTATATTTTTTATAACTGTTTTACCTAATAATTATATTTTCAGCTTACTCAACACCTGTCCTAATAACAGTCAAAAACTCTGAAATCAAATATAATTCATTTCAGGTTAAATTACATTTACATATCATTTTCATCGACATCATAACTGTTATCTTTATCAGAACCATATTGAATAATCCAGGACTTATCCCCTGTTACTTTCTTGATGTAGTCAAGAAAGGCATATATCTCTGCATAACTGCCACTGAACATCTTACCGTCTATGTAACTTACAGAATTCATTACAAAGTGAGCATGATACACAGAAGCATATCCGCCATATTTTTTAGAACATGGCTTTTTATGAATGCACCAGACCAACTGAAACTTGTCCGAAAAGTATGATGCAATACTGTGGCTCATATATTCAGCTTTTTCAATATTATTACCCCAGGTAGATTTTGCATCATACACTATAATAAAATGAAATACAGAGTTTCCGATTGTCTTATAAAAATATCTCTTCACCAATAAGAACTGCTCATATGCATTATCAATATCAGTATCTAAGCTGTATTTCTTATCATAATCCATATGTCCATAACATACATAATCCAAAGCGTTATACATATACTGTACACCAAAGATTCCCATATCTCATAAACTCCCTCGATAAAAAGCCCCACATTATTTTCAAGCCTATTATACTTTTCCTATGGTGTAAGCGGTGTACATAATCCTTCAAAATCATATACTTTCTGCCGTAATTCCTCTTTACTGATATAATCTCTTTCATCAAGACTGTCTATAATTTCAAGCATCATATTCACCATTTCCTGCATTTTAACAGCCATATATGGAGCAATACCATGATTACCGTTTAAAGCACAGTCAAGCATATACTCACTGAAGTTCATACATTTTTGCTCAGCCTGCTCCCTTATCTGCTATATAATGTATCTCCGTATGATAGTCATTATAGTTATATATATTAATTTGGTTATCAATACATACTATTTATATCTATTATATAGTATATATACTTATATTAAATATTTTTATTTATATTATTATACACTTTATATATTTAACATTATTTGCAAGACAGAGATAATCGTAATACCTCTGTCTTTTTATTTTTATCAGTATTCGTTATTACTATATATCAAAATATTACGTATAACTTTCTTAATCTATAGGTAATACCTTTTATCTATATATTAGTTCTGTTTTAAAAAAAGGGTATCTAACTTTTTAGGTGGTTGCTTATGTTTGATATTGTTTTTCCCAAATTTGAAATAACAAAAAAACGACTAATGAGGACAATTATTACATCTATTATGCAGAAGTCAAGGAATTGCCTTCGGAATTCCCTGAATGTGGCTCTTCACATATCGTCAAGCATAAGAAACATGACAGAATGGTGCGTGACCTGAACGAATATGAGCATCATGTCGATATCATCATTCATGGACATCGATATCAATGCAAGGACTACGGCAATACTTTTGGAGAAGACCTAAAGTGCGTAGATAAATCAGGCAGGCTCACAAAACGCCTTATCTCAAAAATTAAGCTTAAATGCTTTGACAAGACCTTCAAGATGATTGCAGACGAATACGGCATTTCACAGCCTTCGTTCAAAAGATTGTTTGAGGACTATGTAGATGAACTTTCAAAATTGTTTACACTGGATTCTCAGCAAGTATTAGGCATTGATGAAGTAAATCTGCATAGCTAATACTGTGGCGTATTCATCGATGTATTGGGGCATAAAGTTATTGAAATGACTGAAAACAGAAACAAGGAAACGGTTAAAAAGTTCCTTGCTTCGCTACCTGATAATCACAAGATACAATGTGTAACAATGGATATGTGGCAACCGTACAAAGATGCCGTTATTGATGTCCTGCATGATGTTCCAATAGTAATTGACAAGTTCCATGTTGTTAAGGAATTGAACAAGGCATTAGAGGATATTCGTTGCACACTCCGAAAGGATATAGAAAAGGACAAGCGTATCTCCCTGAAGAATATGCGGTTTCTGTTCCTGACAGTCAGCGAAAATCTTACGCCTAGGCAGTCTAAACAGCTTGATTTCCTCCTTGAAATATATCCACAGTTCAAGACACCATACTATCTGAAAGAAGCGTTCCGCAACATCTATCAATTCGCTGAAACTAAAGAAGAAGCGGAGAAGATGTACACCAATTGGGTACAGGCAAATAAAAACGAGGATTGCCACGCTTATGACGGCTTTATCAGCACCGTTGCAAATTGGCACACGGAGATATTTAATTACTTCAATAACCGCTATACCAACGCACAGACCGAAAGCCTGAACAATGTTATCCGTGAGATTGACCGAGCAGGCAGGGGCTACACATTCCCTGTGCTTCGGGCAAAGATTTTGTATCGGCACATCACCGCAAAGAAAGGCAAATTCAGCTTTTGAGCATAACAAATCCCCTTACCATATTGGCAAGGGGATTACTTTATTATAGCTGTGAAAGACTTAGTTTATTATCATCTGAAAATGTTTCAAACTTTAATAAAATTGGATTCTCAATGTTATATGTCTGGGCTTCAAAGTCCCATACGCACAAGTATACAACATTAAATGGTGATGTCATAACAGCGTTCATAAACGAATCATAGCAACTATTCCAATTTCTTGTTTTCAGCAAATCACATAAGCATTCGTATTCGTCTTCTAAGATGAATATAAATAAATCCGTATCTCCTTTAGAGTACTTTTGAGCTTTCTCTCTAATTTCACGGATAATATTATCTGTGGAACTTTCTATTATCGGACTATCACAATTAAACTCGGAACGTTTAGTAAGGTCAGAAACATCTATACCAAAGTGATTTCTAACGATTTTTGTATCTTTTTTGAATTGCTTTAAGCCTTCATCAGTTAGTCCGTCAAGTGTTTGTGGGTAATCATTCTTCGTTATTCTGTCATACGCCTCTTTTGCATCTGTCATAATCTGCAATTGTTCCTTTATGCTTTTCTGATGAAATTTGTTTGTACTACGAACAATTGCATTATTATGTAAGGTGTGAGTGACTTCTAAATATCCGCCGTTTTTAAATTTCAAATCAGGCATACTTGATTTAGAATTATCATCACAATACGAACTATCAAATACAAATCCTTTCACTTCAAGGATTTGCTTTGCTTCTTGTTCACCCTGTTTTTTCTTCAAAGCGGTTCACCTCACACAAACATCTGCTGAAGCAGACCTTTTTTCAGTTCTTTCCATTTGTCGAGTTCCTGCTTTGCGTAGGTGATAGCCTCGTCATAAGCGGAGAGGAAGTCGGCTATTTTCTGCTGTTCTTCAAGGCAGGGTGACATTATCTCTATATCAGAAAAACTTTCGCTGTTAATAGCAGGATAATTTGAGCCAGTACATCTGATATTTACTTCAGCATTAAATCTATCTTCATACAAAAGCTGGTATATGTAAGCATTACAATAACCTTTTCTTGCTCTTAATTGAATAAATCCAGTAGAAGCGACAACAGGTAAATCAAATTTTTGTGATAAGTAATAATGTCCCATATTATACGGACGAACCGATTGAAAGAAAACGTCGCCACAATTCGCCAATCTATTAGCTCTACTTGGTGCATTTTCTTTGTTTATAACAACTTGCTCTTGCCACAATCCCATTGAAATACTGCCTAAATCCATATAAAAGAATCGCTCTGGAATAGCAGATGATTTAGGATTGATTTCAGCCATTTCATCTATTCTTACAAACTTCCAAGCTGGAAACCCCGTCCCGTCCTCACGCTTAAATCGCACTTCCTGTGAAAAGATTTTCTGCATAGCTCCTTTTTTCTGCTGTTCAAGATTCTGTACTTCCGCTTCGGATTGTGCTATCACTTCGTCAACGGTTGAGAGAAAGTCGGCTATTTTTTGCTGTTCTTCGGTATCAGTTGGAATAGACAGTATACACTCATTTAGCATTGCTGATGTTATCTGATTGATTGTAGAAGTTCCTGCATTTATATCCATTTGTCTTTTGAAGTATGGAGAATTGAGATAATGATGAATAAAGCAATTCGATTCGTTTCCACGAATCACTGTCATAAATGCACCCCAAGTCTTGTCTAAATCGCAATGTTTTACTAAAGCGTTTTTCCCTACAAGAGCTTTACTGCCGTTTCTTACACACATTACAGTATCATTAAGCTGTAATTTCAATTTTTCTGGTAATTCAACATTTACATATACATTGTCATTATAAACTAATATTCCGTTCTGAATATTGGTTGAACGAATTACCAAAACTCCGCTATTACCATTCGTAACATCATTAGGCGAATAAGTCAATCCAGAATGAAAAGTAGCACATTTATTCAAATATTCATTCTTCCACTTTGAATAACTCGTCCCGTCCTCACGTTTAAATCTCAATTTCGGATTGCTCAAATCTCTCACCTCACAATCCAAGCAGTTTCAAGGTTTTGTTTACCTTGTCGATAGCCGCATTTTTCTTTGCAGTGATGTCTTCAAGTTCTTTGAGTACAGTCTGAAGGTCAATCTGTTCTTCTTCCTCAAAGGTATCGACATAGCGAGGAATATTGCAGTTAAAGCCGTTTTCTCTTATTTCGTCCAGCGTTGCAATATGGCTGAATTTTTCTATTTCTGCTCTCTGCTCGTAAGCGTTCACAATGCGGTCAATATCTTCATCAGAAAGCTCGTTCATATTCTTGCCTGCGGTATAATACTTGCTTGCATCACAGAACCAGATGTTTCCGCTGTTGCCATTCCTGTTCTTCTTCAGAACTATACAGCATACAGGAATAGACGTTCCGTGAAAACAGTTTGCAGGCAGACCGATGATAGCATCAATGACATTCTGATTTTCGATAAGATAACGCCTGATAGCTTCTTCCTTGTTTCCTCTGAACAGTACGCCATGAGGGAGCAGGACAACTGCTCTGCCGTCTTTTTCAAGGTGATATGCGATATGTTCAAGGAACATCAAATCAGCGTAAGATTTCGGAGCTAATGCACCACAGTTGGAAAAGCGAGGGTCACTCTCAAATTTCTTATCAGCAGACCACTTTGCAGAATACGGCGGATTTGCCACCTGCACTTGAAACTTTGTCTCACCGAAATTATCGTGTTCGATAGTATCATCGTTAAATACGGTAAACTCTTTGTAGGGAACGCCGTGCATAAGCATATTCTGTCGCATAAGATTGTAAGTTGTTCCGTTCTTTTCCTGTCCGTAGTAGTGGTTGACTGTTCTGTTAGAGCAGTGTCTCTTGACTTCAAGCAGTAGCGAACCACTGCCTGCACAGGGGTCACAAGCAGAACGAACAGTATCAAGCCCGAGCGTTGCAAGCCTTGCCACAAGTTCAGACATCTTTGTAGGCGTGAAGAACTCGCCGCCCTTCTTGCCTGCATCAGAGGCGAACAGACCAATCAGAATCATATACGCCGTTCCGAGAACATCAAATTCGGCATCTTCAAAATTGAAGTCAATGTCATACACCTTATTGATAACCTTGCTGATAAGTTTCGTTCTCTGCGATACTTCCTTGCCTAAATCTTTGTCCTGTAAATTCATATCATCAAACAACTTATCGAACGCCGTTTCGCTTTCCTGTCCGATAGTCGAGCCTACAAGGGAATTGATAGCTTTTTCATAGTCCTCAATACTGAACGTACCGCCCTTGATTTTCTCTACAAGGGAATTGAACAGCTTGTCAGGCTCGATGATATAGCCTAAATGGTCGAGCGACATTTCCTTGACCGCCTCTGCTAATTCTTCATTGGCAAGTGCTTCACGGTATGTAACACCGTCATTTTTCAAAATCTCGTCCATATATTTTTCGGTACGCTCCGAAAGATAGCGGTAGAAGATAGTGCCGAGAATATAGTTCTTGAATTTGGAACTGTCCATATTTCCACGCAAATCGTTTGCGATAGCCCAGAGCTGTTTTGCAAGCTCCTGTGATTTTGTGCTTATATCTGACATATTATCATACTCCTTCTGCTGTAAATTTATCGTACATATCCTTAATAAATACAAGAATCGCATTTATCAGCTTTGTCTGCTTCAAAAGCGGTAACTTCATATCTGAAAGGCGTTCACGGATTTTATTCTTTGTTATACTGCGTTCATCAACAAAGTATTCGTTCAGGATAGAAAGCACAAGTTCAGGAGCAATGCCGTTTTCCTTTGCAAATGTATTGACATCATTCTCCATAACTTCCTTTTCATACTGCTCATACTCCTTGACAATATCTTCATCAGGGTCAAGGTCAAAGAAACGGGAACTGACAAACGCTTTCATAATGTTCGATTTGTAACGCATTTTCTCATTATCGGAACGGTCAATCTCACGCAGGATAAGGTCAATGCTTTTCTGCATTTCTTCCTTGTCATTGCGGTTAATCTCTTTCAGAAGATTCAGCACATAAACTACATTGATTTTATCAGTACGGATAAGCTCAATATTGAAGTCTACATCAGCAAGAATGGTCTTTATACCTGCCTTTGATTTTTCTTTTTGTTCATCAAAAAAAGTGAGATACCAAGACTTATATTCTGTGTATTCTTCTTCGCCCATAAATACATCAAGGTCAACCCAATCGAATTTGCTAAAAGTTTTCATCGTTGCAAGAGCTTTCGCAAGCATTCTAAAAATAATGATAAAATCTTTCTGCTTGTCCTCCTCAATAAGATTACCACAATCATCAGCGGTCGGACAAATCTTGCGGACAGCCTCAACTTGCTTTCTGTACTCGGTCACATAATACTCATAGCTTTCAAGTAAATAATCATTCGGATTTCCACTGCCGCTAAAGAGCCTCAAAGCAGCATCTTGTGCTTTTTTGATATTACGGTATGTCACTATCTGTCCGAACTGCTTTGTAGGCTTGTCAATGCGATTTGTACGACTGTAAGCCTGTACCAGAGAATGATATATCAGGTTCTTGTCAAGGAACAGCGTGTTTGTAGGTTTGCTGTCAAAACCTGTAAGAAACATATCTACCACGATAAGCAAATCGACTTGCGGAATATCCTTCTGCTTCAAACGCTTCGCTATATCCTTGCGGTACACATCAAAGGTCGTGAGGTCGAAGCTCGTTCCGAACATAGCATTGTAATCGTCCATACATTCCTGAAGATACCGTGCAGAATGCTCGTCCTGTCCTTCGGAGAGGTCTTCATTCGGTTGGAATGTAAAGATAGCACAAATCTTGTAACCCTTATCATTTTTTGCCTTAAATGCGTGATAGTAGTCCATAAGGGTCTGAATCTTATCAACGGCGAACAGAGCTGTATAAATATCTTTGCCTGTCGGCTTGATGTGAGAAGCGAGCGTAGAAAGGATATGGTCTGCAATCATAGAGATACGCTCTGGATTGTGGTACAGCTCATCAATGTTGATATTTTTACTTTTGCAGTAATCAGGCTCATCAATCTTGTCAGGGTCAACGTCCTTTAACTGTATACTGTTTGCACTGATAGAACGCATATACTCTACAGAGAAACGAAGCACATTTCCATCTGCAATAGCCTCTTTAATCATATAGCGATGAATGCAGGGGTCAAGTGTTCCAGAGAAGAACATATCGGCGGTGGTTCTGCTGTTTCCGCCCTTGTTCTCTTTGAAAATAGGCGTTCCAGTGAAACCGATGTAGTTTCCGTTGTGGAAATGTCGCTTGATGTCACCGTGCATCTTGCCAAATTGTGAACGGTGACATTCATCAATGATGAATACACATTTTTTATCTGCAAGCAGAGCCATAACTCTTTCATACTTCTTGTTCTTGACAGCATTCGCCATTTTTTGAATGGTCGTAATGATAAGTGTCTTATCTGAATCGGTCAGGTTGCTTACAAGCGTAGCTGTACTGTCTGTGTTATCCACACAGCCTTGCTCAAAACTGTTATATTCGTCAACAGTCTGGTCATCAAGGTCTTTACGGTCGATAAGGAAGAATACTTTGTCAATCAGCGGATTGTCTCGAAGCAGACTTGCGAGCTTGTAACTTGTGAGTGTCTTGCCCGAACCTGTGGTATGGAAAACAAAACCGTTCAGGTTACTGCCGAGAATACGCTCCATAGATTCCTTGACGGCGTAAATCTGATACGGTCGCATAACCATGATAATAGGCTCTGTTTCCTTGATTACCATAAATTTTGTGAGCATTTCTGTAATGGAAAACTTATCAAAGAAGTCCTGCGTAAACTCACCGAGCCGATTGATACGCACATTGTTCCTATCAGTCCAATAAAAAGCAAGTGATTTCAATATAAGCTGTTCTGTACCGTCTGCTCTGCGTTCGTTGGCGTTTGCGAAATATTTCGTCTGTACGCTGTTTGATACTACGAACACCTGTATGTATCTGAACAAGCCCTTAAAAGAATAGGCACGGTAACGGTTTATTTGATTGATAGCCTCGTTCAGTTCCACGCCCGACCGCTTCAGCTCTATCTGCACCAGAGGCAGACCGTTGATAAGGACGGTCACATCGTAGCGATTCTTATACTCCACATCGTCCTTGTGTGCTTTATCCATTGTGATTTGGTGCGTGACCTGATAGGTGTTCCTGTCCATATCAGATGTCAGAAACTCGGCATATATTGTCTTGCCGTTATCCAGTTCAAGCACCCACTGTTCACGGAGAATCTTTGCAGATTCATATATCGTATGATTTTCCAGTCGGAGCATAATCTTATCAAACTCGCTGTCTGACAGTTCTGCAATACCCTTTGCTTCGATAAGAGCCTTTTCGTTGACCTTGCAAAACTGCTCACGAAAGTTGGCAAGCAACTCATCGTAATTTGCCATATTCACATAAGAATATCCCTGCTCTTTGAGCTGATTGATAAAGATTTCTTCGACTTCATATTCAGTCATCAGATTGCTCATAGCTGTTTCCCTTTCATAAAATATCCTCTACATAGAACCACTTAAAAAGTTACAGTTCTCGATAATCTTATTAT
>JAIDUG010000035.1 GCA_029060305.1 Ruminococcus sp. | reverse complement strand
GGGACTACAGGGCTCGAACCTGTGACCCTCTGCTTGTAAGGCAGATGCTCTCCCAGCTGAGCTAAACCCCCACACTGTGCTTTCGTTTGCCGTCTTGTCCCTGACGACATATATTATTATAGCACAGCTTTTTGAATTTGTCAAGGGTTTTTTGAAATTTTTTTCAGATTTTTTCAAAAAAATTTTTAAAAGGCTGTATTCAGGCAAAAAATCAGATAATATTTTTCATTTAACCAATAATATCCTTATCAAACAGCCTTATTACTTCCATTCTGAGTGAAGAATTGTAAGGTTTTGAGAGTGTCGGGTCATCATTGAGTATTTCCTCCGCACATTGTTTGGCAGATTCCATAAGTTCAACGTTACATAAAAGATTTGTAATCTTCATTGGCGGAAGACCGTGCTGGGCATTTCCGAAAAAGTCCCCGGGACCACGGAGTTTCAAATCTTCCTCAGATATTTCAAAGCCGTCATTAGTAGAGGATATTATTCTCATACGGTTGATACAATCTTCAGAAGTATTGTCAGTAATAAGGATACAATAACTTTCAAACTGTCCACGACCCACACGTCCCCTGAGCTGATGAATCTGTGAAAGTCCGAAACGTTCAGCATTTTCAATAACCATTACAACGGCATTCGGAACGTCAACGCCTACTTCAACAACAGTTGTACATATAAGCACATCAATCTGACCGTCACGGAATTTCTGCATAATGGATTCCTTTTCATTAGCGGACATTCTGCCGTGCAGAAGTGCTACATTATAACCTTTCAGGTTTCCTTTGACGGCGTTTTCAGCGTAAGATTTTACGGCGAACCAATCATTTTCATTATCTTCAATTGTCGGACATACAACATAAGCCTGTCTGCCCTCGTCAAGCTGTTTACGGACAAAACCAAACGCCCTGTCTCTTACTCTGCCGGTAACAGCCCACGTTTTTATAGGTTTTCTGCCTGCCGGAAGCTGTCTGATTATCGAAATATCCAAATCTCCGTAAATCATAAGTGCAAGAGTTCGTGGAATCGGAGTAGCTGACATTACAAGTTTATGCGGAGAGCCACCTTTTTCAGCAAGTGAAGACCTTTGTGCAACTCCGAAACGATGTTGTTCGTCAGTAATAACCAGTCCGAGAGATTTGTATTCAACATCTTTCTGAATAATTGCACTTGTACCCACAATGACATCATAGTCACCGTTGGCGATTTCGCTTTTCAGGATTGCTTTTTTCTTCGGAGTAAGCGAACCTGTCAGCAGGCAGACTTTTATTCCGAAAGGCTCAAGAAAACCGCACAATGTTTTATAGTGCTGTGAAGCAAGTATTTCAGTAGGTGCCATCAGTGCCGACTGTATACCGTTTTTAGCAACAAAACAACAGGCTATTGAGGCAACGGCAGTTTTACCGCTACCGACATCACCCTGTAAAAGTCTGTTCATAGGAACATCATAACATAAATCACGTGCAATTTCAAGTGATGCTCTGTACTGGTCGTCAGTCAGTTCAAACGGAAGACTTTCTATAAAGTCATTCATATTCGTTCTCCAGTCCATTTTGAAAGCAGTTTTACTTTTTGCACGTTTTCGCATAATTAACAAACCAAGCTCAAGCCTTAACAGTTCGTCAAAAGCAAGTCGTCTCCGTGCGTATTCAATAGCACTTCTGCTATCTGAAAAATGCACATTTTCCAAAGCCCACATAAGCGGAGCAAGATTATATCTGTTGCGTATATCTTCCGAAAGTGTTTCAAAAGGTTCATTCCGCATTATTGAAAGTGCCTGTTTAATGTCTGCACGAATCATATTTACAGTAATTCCCTGAGTGAGCTTATAGAGTGGCTGAATGAAAAATTTTTCATTTGCATATATATACGTCGGTGAACTAATTGCAATGCCGGAAAAATTTTCAGTAACTTTTCCGTACATATAATACTCCAGACCTGTCTTTAAATACTGAAAAGCATACACATTGTTATACATAACTATTTCTATGTCGTCAACACCGTCTGTTGCGATAGCTTTACAGATAACAAGTTTACTCCTTACTGATTGTGGTTTGGATTTGCTTTTTATTTTAAGTTTCAGACAGTTATATTCATTCATAACCGCCTGTCTTATGGGGACATTACAATGAAAATCGAGATAGCTTTTCGGGAAATGGCATATAAGCCCGTAAACTGATGTTATACCAAGTTTTTTATATTTTTCCGCTTTTGACTGTCCCACACCTTTCAGAACTTCCGTTCCGCAGAATAATAATTCAGACATAAAATACACCTCAGAATACAAAATCAGGGACGAACACAGTCCGTCCCATCATAAAATCAGAATCAGGTTTCCGCTTTTTTAACGCTGTTCGCAGATAAGTTTGATAGCTGTTCTTTCTTCGCCGTCAATCTGGATATTAGCAAAAGCCGGAATACAAACGAGGTCAATACCGATAGGTGCAAGATAACCTCTTGCGATTGCAATAGCCTTTATAGCCTGATTGGCAGCACCTGCTCCTACAGCCTGAACCTCAACGGCTTTCTGTTCTCTGATAACTCCGGCAACTGCTCCGGCAACAGAATTTGGTGATGAATGTGATGAAACTTTTAAAACTTCCATGATAATGACCCTCCTGCATGATAAGATATAAATGTACGTTTAAGTACCAACTATCGGAATAATACCGATTGGATATATTCTAACACAAAAAAAAGAATTTGTCAATAGAAAATTCAAATTATATGGACAAAAATTTTTTATGTCAACGTATAATAATACGCTGGATATTTTGTGCTTTTCCAGACTTTTCATCAAAGGCAACAATCACTCCGCAGAGAAAGCATTTTCCCTCTGCTTCCCTGAAACGTACAGGCATACGGAATCTCAGTCTGTCAATGGCTGGTTTTATCTCAACGCCTAAACATGACTTTTCAACGCCTGTCATTCCGGTATCGGTTATATAAGCAGTGTGGGAATCAATAATAGTTTCGTCAGCGGTCTGTACGTGTGTATGAGTTCCGAAAACTCCTGTAACTTTTCCTGCGAGATAATAACCCATAGCTTTTTTTTCGGAAGTTGCTTCTGCGTGAAAATCCACAAAGATATTTTTCGTGTTTATCTCCGGAAGCATTTCGTCAATCTTAGTGAAAGGATTGTCAAGGGGTTCAAGGTAGGCTGTTCCCATAAGATTCACAACAGCAACAGAATAAGCTCCCATATCAAGTATACAGATACCTTTTCCGACACAAGCACCCTCCGGATAGTTTGCCGGACGGATAATATAATCATTTTCATATATGTCCAGTTCACTTCTCTGCCTGAAAGCGTGATTTCCGGTAGTTATAACATCAGCACCTGCTCTTATAACGCTTTTTGCAGAATGATTTGTAACACCGTTTCCCTGAGCGGAATTTTCTGCATTTACAACGGTTATATCTATGTTGTAAGTGTGCTTTATCTGAGGGAGTTTTTCAGTAAGAAAATCACATCCGGACTTTCCTACAACGTCGCCGATAAAAAGTAAATTCTTCAAAATAAAATCTCCTGTCCAGTATTATTCAAATACGTTCATAATATTATAAGACGGTCATTTGCAATGGTAACGAGTTCAGACTTGTCACCGATATAATTACGGCACAATTGTATTTCCCTTGTACCACGGTATTCAAAATGACAAAGGAAATATTTGTCAGTAAGTCCGAGAGCCGAAAAATCACCGTCTGTAATGTGGTTGTTGTAATCAAAATTCTGCACATACTCAACGTCACGGCACGCAAGACAAGCACCGGCAGAAAATCCGAGATATATTGTACCGTTGTCAACCTGCTCCCTTATGAAAGTATCAAGATGATATTTTCTGACATAGTAGAGAAGCTGAAAAGTGTTTCCGCCCATCACAACTATGTATTCAAATTTCATATTCAGAAATTCTTCAGGATTGCAGTCATCAAAAACGTAAATATTATCTTTTTGGAAACCTGCCATTACAGCAAAATCCTTTTCTTTTTCGCCTGTTTCCTTTCCGAACATACTCGCCAACGGAATAATCAGCATTTTTCCGGACTTGTCTTTTATAATTCCGCTGATTTTTGAACGTACCGCAAGATGTCCGAATCCGTATGAGCCGAGAATCAACATAAAATCCACAACCTTCTGCAATAAATCTTCCTTTTAATTATAAACATATTATATTGAATTGTCAAGAAAAAGCATTTTAAAATTTATAATATGCTATTGTAAACAGGCGTAATTCATGGTATAATAATCAATAATATTAATAAAAAACAGGAGGTAATTTTTTTATGGTAAATATTGAAAATCATATAGGCAGGATTTCTATATCAGAAAACTATATCACCGAAATAGTACGTCATTCAGTGTGCGAATGTTTCGGCATTACGGACGTATGCAACACAAATACATTCCGTTCAGCCGTATCTTCAATCACGAGAGGAAAACTCTTTAAACGTCGTGGTGTGGTAATCCACAAGGAAGACGATGGAATAACAATCGACCTGCATATAAAAGTTTCCTATGGTACAAACATAACCGCTGTTGTAAATAATATTATACAAAAAGTCAGTTTCACGGTTGAGGAAACAACTGAAATACACGTCAACAGCGTAAACGTTTTTGTTGACGAAATGAAAGACTGATACAGGGAGGATTTTAAAAAATGATAAACGGAGCATTATTCAGAGATGCAGTAATATCAGCAGGAATTACTATCGAAAACAGAAAAAAAGAAGTTGACGAACTCAACGTTTACCCTGTACCCGACGGCGATACAGGTTCTAATATGTCAATGACTATGGGAAACGCTATCGGCGAACTCAGGAGACTTGAAAACAACGTCACTATTTCAGAAACTGCATCTGTAACAGCATCATCATTTCTGAGAGGTGCAAGAGGAAATTCCGGAGTTATACTGTCACTTATTTTCAGAGGAATTGCAAAAGGTCTTTCAGGACTTACGGAAGCAGGAAATACAGACTTTACGGAATCTCTTGCATTAGGTGTGGAATCCGCTTACAAGGCAGTTATGAAACCAGTAGAGGGAACTATTCTCACGGTTGCGAGGGCGTGTGCGGAAAAAGCAAGGGAAATTTCACTTTCCACAAATGAAGATGTTATTTTCTGGACTGAAATATGTGCAGAAGCCGAAAAAGTTCTCGCACAGACAAAGGAAATGTTACCGCAGTTAAAGAAAGCAGGAGTTGTTGACGCTGGTGGAATGGGACTTGTTATTATATTCAAGGCAATGAGAGATATTTTTGCAGGCGGAAAAATCGCTGAACCTGTTTCAGCCGTTCACGAAAATAACGATTCATTCCGTACAGCAGTAAGTGAATACGACGACGAAATAAACTATACATACTGTACAGAGTTTATGATTGAAAAGAAAGAAAACTGTCCCGACCCTTTTACGCTGAGGGCGTACCTTGAAACAATCGGCGATTGTGTTGTTGTAGTTGACGACGAAGATATAATAAAAGTTCACGTACATACCGACAGTCCCGACAAAGCTATCGGAAAAGGTCTTGAGTTCGGACAGTTCACCAATGACCCACGTCCAAAAATTGAAAATATGCGTATTCAGCACGAAAACAAGATAAAAGAAGTACGTGAAGCAGAGCAGGGACTTGTTCCGGCAGTACCCGAAAAAAAATTCGGATTTGTAGCTGTCGGAGCAGGACATGGTATTGAATCAATGTTCAGGGATTTGGGTGCGGACGTTGTTGTAAAAGGCGGACAGACAATGAATCCCTCAACAGACGATATTTTAAAGGCTATACTTTCCGTACCAGCGGAAATCATATTTATACTTCCGAATAACAAAAACATAATAATGTCAGCGGAGCAGGCTGTAAAACTCACTGACAGAAGTGTGTGCGTACTCCAGACAAGAACCATTCCGCAAGGTATTTCGGCAATGCTTGCCTTTGACGAATCAGAAGGACTTACAGAAAACCGTCTCAACATGACAAAGGCTTTCGAGAGAGTTTCAACGGGACTTGTTACTTTCGCTGTAAGGGATTCCGATTTTGACGGACATCAGATTAAAGAGGGTGAAATACTTGCACTTGATAACGGAAAACTTGCGTTTACAGAAAAGGACGTAAACAAAGCCGTTTTGAAACTCTGTAAAAGGCTTGCAAAAGGCGACGTAAGTTATATAACACTTATTTACGGTGCAGACGTTACGGAAGAAAACGCTGAACAGATAAGAGATATTGTGCAATCAAAACTCAGCGACAAAATAGAGGTTATGCTTGTGAACGGCGGACAACCTGTATATTATTATATTATTTCCGCAGAATAAGGAGATTATATGAAAAAGTTTTATCTTTTGTACCACGCTTATGAGTTTGCAGAAAACAAGGAAATAAAACATCTTGGCTTATACTCATCACTGGAAAACGCCGAAAAGGCAAAAGAACGTTATTACAAACTTTCGGGATTTTCTGAATATCCAAAAAACTGCTTTTATATCAGCGAATTTACTCCTGATACCGATGAACAATGGACAGATGGTTTCATAAATTCTGACAGTATCGCTGAAGATTTCAGAAATCTTACAATTACAATTAATGAAATGGCTGAAATTAAAAAAACGCCTGAAACTTCATGGCAAGACGAAGATTATTATTATGTTTTGTGTGAAATAAATGCTTTAAGGTTTCGTACAGACAACATTTCAGAACTTTCAGAATATATCCGTAAAATGTTCGCTAACTATATGGGAATTAAAATAAATTCCGAAATATGCACAAGAACAGCAGAAAAAATAATGAGGTGAACACTATGGAAAATAAAGAAAAATTCAGTCCCAAAGAACAGAAAGCTATAAATAAGTATTCATTACTTAATTCATTGTTCTTACTTGTAAACGGAATAATACTTTTTTATGTAAACAACACGCATATAAAATCCGGTACATATCATCTGTATCTTGTGACAGCATTGTTAATTGTTTCAACTGTAATTACTATAATGATATTGGTTACATATTTCCAGAAAAACAGATATATTCAAAAATACAAATCAAGATATTTAGTATCTTTATGTCTGATAATTTTTCTGTTTATGCTTCACGTTTTCATATGCAAGGACTACACAGCAGATATATTTTCAGGTGAAAAAACTATAGTTACAAGTGAATATAATACGATGTGGGGTTACTTCCATACGGAAATCGACGGAGAAGAAATACATCTTGACATTCCAAACGAAACTATAAAAAAACTCCGTGACAACGACTATATCGACAGTGAAGAAATATATAATTTAAATACAAATACTTACTATTATAAGAAAAAAGCCCATGTTACATATTATCCGAACAGCAAGATACTGAAAAATGCTTTTATAGAGAAGTAGTATAAAAACTTCTTTTGTGTAAATACTATCATCACAAAGGAGTGATAAGAATGGTTGAACAGGATACAATAAAACTGCTCCGTGAGTGCGATGCAGGCATAAAAATGGGCGTATCTGCTATTGACGAGGTAATGAGTTACGCAAAGAGTGAGGACTTGAGGAAAACATTACAGCACAGTATGCAGGAAAACGAAATTCTGAAAAACGACTTGCAGATGGCACTTGCTGACTACCACGACGACGGAAAAGAACCTAATCCGATAGCAAAAAGTATGTCATGGGTCAAGACAAATATGAAACTAAAAATGAACGAATCCGACAGTACGATTGCGGGACTTATTATGGATGGTTGTAACATGGGTATCAAGTCGATTAATGAATATCTTAATCAGTATCAGGCAGCGGACGAGCGTTCAAAGAATATCGCAAAACGTCTTATCAGTACAGAAGAAAAACTTTCTTTTGATATGAGACAGTTTTTATAAAAAAAGCGGACTGTAAAAAGTCCGTTTTTATTTATGTCAGTGAGTTATAGAATGAGTAGTCAACAACACCGCTTATATTATCAAGTGCATTGTCAACAAGTTCTTTCACCATAAGACAGTCAACATTTGGCAAGTTTATTCCTGCTCCTGCAATTATTCCGTAATCTTTACTTGTAACAAATCCACGAGGATTATAATTTTTCGGGTCTCCCTCAACAAGTACAGCCTTGAATCCCATTTCCTTTGCAACTTTAAAACCATACTCAATAAGTTCTTTTGAAATATGCTGTCTCTGAAACTCTGTCTTTACGGCAACCGGACTAAGTAAAAGAAGTTCATTTTCATATTTTCCCTCAATATGAAACCTTGAAAACATAGCATAACCTATAATATTATCGTTTTCGTCAGTCATTATTAATTCAAGTTTGGGAAAATAGTATTTCTTTGAACGTATTTCCTCAATAAGTCCACGTACCATTTTACCCTCTTTTTCGGAATCGTATTCAGTAAATACTTCCTCAACAAGATTAAGTGCCGGTATAAGATATTTATTTTCCATACTTTTAATAATTCTTTTCATTTTTTACTGTTCCTTTCGATTTTTACTTGTGTATAATATCCTATTAAACAAAAGCGGACTTTTTTAGGAGTCCGCTTTTTGTGTGATTAATAATTTTCGCTTTTTACTTCAAAGTAACTCTGAGGGTGTGCGCATACCGGACAGGCTTTCGGAGCTGATGTTCCTACTACGATATGACCGCAGTTGCGACATTCCCATACAGTTACACCGCTTTTTTCAAAGACCTGCTGATTGTCAACGTTTTCAAGAAGTTTGCGGTAACGTTCTTCGTGCTGTTTTTCGATAGCACCGACCATACGGAATTTTACTGCAAGAGCCTTGAAACCTTCTTCTTCAGCTTCCTGAGCCATTCTTTCGTACATATCAGTCCATTCGTGATTTTCGCCCTCTGCTGCTGCGAGGAGATTTGCGGAAGTATCACCGATTCCGCCGAGTTCCTTGAACCACATTTTAGCGTGTTCCTTTTCGTTGTCGGCAGTCTTGAGGAAGATTTCTGCAATCTGTTCATAACCTGCTTTTTTAGCAACAGATGCGAAGTAAGTGTACTTGTTTCTTGCCTGAGACTCGCCTGCAAAAGCGTCCTTTAAATTCTGCTCGGTTTTAGTACCAGCGTATTTGTTTTCTGCCATAATAAAAAACTCCTTTTATAATTAATTCTCCCAAAGTCCGTGAAGATTGCAGTAAGCGTATACAGTTTGAATCACTTCATTGTCAACTGTAAAACAGGCTTCGGGTTTTTCGTTTGGTAAAAGGTACTTAACATAAAAGCCCTTGTTTGTTTCAACGGCAATCCACTGAATATAGTGATTTTCAGCCATAGGGTGTGCCACAGAGCCGACTGTTACACAAACCTTACCGTCGTTCACCTCATAGACCGGAACGTGTTTTTCAACAGCAGCGTCAGTAGTATTAGCAGTCACTTCAGTAACGCTTTCTGCTGAGCCACTGAGAAGTGCCAGTACAGACTTTCCGTCTTTATAGAAATTCATAAAAAAACCTCCTTTAAATAAAATCTGCAATATAGTTTATCACAAATTCCTGATTTTGTCAATAGATTTTTTGTGAAAAATATTTAAATTACGTGCAAATTTTTCCGCCTGCTCCATGCGACAATTAATATCATAAGTCGGGAACAGATATATTATTGGGAATAAAATATTTATTTATAATATCTTCCATTATTTTGACTGATTCATTGTTATTGAAATCGTACATAGAAGTATATATAAACAATTCGACTATTATTTCAAGAGATTCAAGCAGTTCAGAAACATCATTTTCAGTATCCTTGTAAAGTGCCATAAAAATATTATAATCGGGTCTGTTCGGAGTTTTAACTATACATTCCGGCATAACATCCGTAAATGAATATAACGATTCGTCCCAGTAAGTATTATTTAACTTCTCCATTGCAGAAAAAAGAGGCGTCCAGTCTTTTTGTGGATATTTAAAGGAAAGATATTTTTCTATACACGATATTGTAAAAACTATTCTGTCCTCAATCGACATATTTTTTAATTTTTCATTCATTTTAGAATTTCCCCATTTAATCTTTCAGCGGAATAGAATTTTTATTTTCGTCATAAAACACTATATTGTCGATATACAAGTTAGACTGATTTTCGCTACCCCACCGCATTATAAGAAAATTTGCGTCATTCATAGACTTGTCCCAGCAGTAACCGCTTTCGGCAAGCAGAAATTTAAACTCACAATGTACCGCCCCCGACATTGAAAGATTATATTCACCGCCCTGAGTTTCTGCGAAATCGTACCATTTGCCGTTACCGTCCTTGTCCTTTACGCTTACAACCGTTCCACCACCGATACATATAGTACCGGCTACATTCATGTTCATACCGTCCTGATTTATATAACCGTCTGAAACAGCGTTCGCATATACGTCAAACTCAATGCTCCTTACTTCCGGAAGATTTTCCGTCCCGATAAGTTCGGCTACATTTATACATATTTTCTGTACTTTTCCGTCAAGTGATACTGTCATATCGTCAGTAAATTTCAGCATACTGTTTCCGAGTACCTTTGTAACGGAAAGTTTGCCGTGTGCGGAATCGCCGTCATCATTTATTACAGAAGCAAAAGAAAAGTCGCTGTTATCAAAAGTCACGGCGTAAGGGTCGGAAGTCTCAACAGGAATATTGACAGACCATTTCCCTACTTCTGAAGTACAGGAAACTGTCAGTAAAAAAACAGATAAAATTAATTTTTTGTAACTCAAAGTCTGTATCTCCATTTTGTAAAAAAGCCCCCTGAAAAACACAGAGGACATATTGTGTATACGATAAAAAAAGCTCTCAGAAAAAATACAATTCAACTTTATTTTCTGTCAGGCATAATTGCATTTTACCATAAGATTTTATTTTTGTCAAGCCGGTTGGAAGCGAAATTACTTTTCAATAAAATTAAAATTTTTATCCGGTATTGAAATTTTACGCAAAAAATGTTATAATTTATATACAGAAATTTTTTACAGGAGGAAATTCATATGAGTATATTTGACGTATTCGACAAAATCGTTCAGTCATCGACGGTAACCGGTCAGCCTGAATATGTAATAGCAGGACTTGGAAATATCGGTATGCAGTACGACAACACACGCCACAATGCAGGATTCGGAGTAGTTGATATGCTTGCGGAACAATACAGTACAGAAATAAACCGTCTCAGATTCAAGGGAAAGACAGCGGAAGTCACTATAGAGGGCGTAAAATGCCTGCTCCTCAAACCGTCAACCTATATGAACAACAGCGGAGAATCAATAGTACAGGCTCTTGATTTCTATAATCTTGACGTTGATAATCTCATTGTGGTATACGACGATATTTCACTTGACTGCGGAAAAATTCGTATCAGAAGAAAAGGCAGTCACGGCGGTCACAACGGTATAAGAAGTATAATTGATATGACAGGCAGTGAAGAATTTTTGCGTATAAAGGTTGGTGTTGGAAAAAAACCTCACCCCGATTATGACCTTGCAAAATGGGTACTCGGAAAATTCCGTCCGAAAGACTTGGAAAAAATGAAAGTTTCAGGTGAAAACGCCTGCGACAGTATAAAACTTATGGTTCAGGGAAAAACAGACGAAGCCATGAATAAATATAATTAAGAACAAAAAATTTCCGATTGGAGACACAAAGATGAAATTTTTCAGAGACCTTTTTAAAGAACTTTCAGGATACAGAAGTGTCCGTGAAGTCATTGAAAAAAAAATAACTCCGGTATCTGTCACGGGACTTTCGCACATACACAGGGCAAATCTTATATATTCGCTTGCAGAAGATAAGGTAAATATATTGATAACGGGGTCAGAAGCAGAAGCACGCCGATTCTGCGATGATATAAATATGATGTCGGGTACGGAAACCGCTGTTCTTTTTCCATCAAAGGAACTTGTATTCACACCTGTTGACACCTCAAATCACGAATATGAACATATGCGTATTTCAGCACTTTCAAAGGTTCTGAAACGCAATTCCGGAGTGATATGTGCAAGCATTGAAGCCGTTATGCAACCTACAATTCCGGCGGAAAGACTTATTTCTGCCGGAATAGAAATAACTACAGGTCAGGAAACAGATATTCAGGAACTCACAAGGAAACTTGTAATAAACGGTTACCAGCGTTGCGAAAAGGTCGAGGGTGCTTCACAGTTTTCTGTAAGAGGTTCAATTATAGACATTTTCCCCGTACAGACGGAAAAACCGGTGCGTATTGAACTATGGGGAGACGAAACAGATACAATATCTTATTTTGAAACTGACACTCAAAGACGTACTGAAAGTCTTGACAGTATTGAAATACCTCCGGCAAGTGAGATTCTTTATGACAACAATAAACTTGCAGACAGTATTGAAAAACTTATAAAAAAAGTACGTGGAAAACGTGCTGAAACTGTCCGTGAACATTTAGGAGCGGACATTCACAGACTGAGAGCAGGCGAAATTCTTGCACACGGTCAGAAATACTATCCGCTTGTATATGAAACTCCTGCAACGGTCTTTGACTATGTGGACGGAATAGTATTTCTTAGTGATTATTCTTCAATAATTGATAATGCTTCCGGCATAACACTGCGACATAATGAAGATGTAAAAATACTTCTTGAAGAAGGTTATCTCTGCAAAAGTCTTGACGGACATATATATGAACTTCCGCATATACAGGAAATTATTGAAAAGCGGGTTTGTCTCTATATGAGTAACTTTATACAGGGCGGTGAAAGAATAGATTTCCAGCGACTTATAGGATTTGAAGCTATGCAGACTGCCGTATGGAGTGGCGAAATGAAACAGCTTACGGAAAATCTGAATGATTTCATAAAACGCAAATACAGAATAATCCTTTGTGCAGGAAGTGAAAAAACTCTGCCGATTATCCGTGATGACTTACAGAACAATAATATTCCTTGTGAAATATACCGTGATGACAAAGTGCCAGAAAAAAGCAAAGTCTGCCTTATGTCAGGAAATTTCAGCGGAGGGTTTGAATATCCCGAAAACAAAACCGTTCTTATAACTCAGGGGCGTTCAATGAATATCAGTCAACGCAGACACGTAAAGAAAAACAAGGCGGAAGAAATACGAAGTCTTGCTGATATTGCGGAGGGAGATTTGGTGGTACATTCCGGTCACGGAATAGGCAGGTTTATCGGAATACGTAAACTTGAGTTTGAGGACGTAACAAAAGATTATATAACAATCCAGTATGCAGGGACTGACAAATTATATATTCCTGTAACACAGCTTGATATGGTTTCAAAGTATATAGGACCTCGTGACGACAGCGGTGTGAAACTCAATAAACTTTCTTCAGGAGAATGGCAGAAAACACGTAATAACGTACGTCGTGCCGTCAAGGATATGGCACACGAACTTATCGAACTTTACGCAAAACGTGAAAAAAGTAAAGGCTTTGCGTTCTGTTCCGACGACGAAATACAACACGACTTTGAAGAACGTTTTCCGTATATCGAGACAGACGACCAGTTACAAGCAATAGAAGAAATAAAGTCTGATATGGAAAACGCAAGACCTATGGAAAGACTTCTGTGTGGTGACGTAGGATTCGGAAAAACGGAAGTGGCATTGCGTGCTGCAATGAAATGCGTACTTTCCGGAAAACAATGTGCTATACTTGCACCTACTACCGTCTTAGCGTATCAGCATTACCAGACAGCATTAAGACGTTTTGAACAGTTTCCGGTAAACGTAGAACTTCTTTCACGTTACCGCACACAGAAACAACAGACTGAAATTCTCAGAAAACTCAAACAAGGCAGAATTGATATTTTAATAGGGACACACAAGATTATTCAGAAAAGCGTTGTTTTCAAGGATTTGGGACTTGCAATAATAGATGAAGAACAGCGTTTCGGAGTTGCACATAAAGAAAAATTCAAAGAATCATTCAATGGTGTTGACATACTTATGTTATCAGCAACTCCAATTCCACGTACTCTCAATATGGCAATGAGTGGTATACGTGATATGTCGGTACTCGAAGAGCCTCCGCAGGACAGACAGCCTGTACAGACTTACGTTGTAGAATATAACATAAGTATGATTGTTCAGGCTATCACCCGTGAGCTGAGACGTGGCGGACAGGTTTATTATATTCACAACAGAATTGAAACGATTCAGTCATGTGTTGCAAAACTACAGGAATATTTTCCGGAAGCACGCATAGCGTACGCACACGGACAGATGAATGAAGAAAAAATGTCTGATATATGGGAAAAACTTGTTGAACACGAAATAGACGTTCTTGTATGTACGACAATCATTGAAACAGGCGTTGACGTACCGAATGTCAATACCCTTATAATAGATGATGCCGACCGTTTCGGACTTTCACAGCTTTATCAGCTGAGGGGACGTGTGGGACGTTCAAGCAGGCGTGGTTATGCATATTTCACGTATCAGAAAGACAAGGTTTTAACAGAGATTGCAGGAAAACGTCTCAACGCAATGCGAGAGTTTACACAATTCGGTAGCGGTTTCAGAATAGCACTCAGAGACCTTGAAATAAGAGGTGCAGGCAGTATATTAGGTGGAAAACAACACGGTCATATGGAAGCAGTTGGTTATGATATGTACCTGAAACTTCTTTCGGAAGCTGTTGCAGAAGAACGTGGCGAAAAACCGGAAAAAGTGCCGGAATGTCTTATAGATGTACAGATTGACGCACACATTCCGGAAAACTATATTTCAAGTCTCAATCAGCGTATAGACGTTTACAGGAAAATAATGACAATAAATACTTCTGAAGATAAAACAGACCTTGTTGACGAACTCATAGACCGTTACGGTGAACCGCCAAAAGCTGTAATGGGACTTATTGAAGTCTCACTCCTCAGAAACAAGGCAGGACATCTCGGAATCACGGAAATCTCACAAAAAAACGGCTCTATGTATTTCTATACGGAATATCTTTCAGCTGAACAGATAACGGCATTGTCCATAAAGTACAAGGGAAAAATAACTTTCAACGGTTCGGGAAAATCGTATGTATCTGTGAAAATTTCACCGAAAATAAAGCCTTTTGATATGATGAGGGAAACCGTTGATACAATAGAAAAGCCTTTATTATGAAAAATATATCTTGACAAAACTAAATCACGATAGTATAATATAACTAACAAAATCAACGAAAGGAACGATTAATTTTTTATGACTTTACTTAAAAAGACTATGGCAGGAATACTTACCGCCTGTATGGCAGTTTCGTGTATTCCCTACGCCAACAACTACAACGCAAACGACGTTATGGCAGTTTCCGAAAGTATTGCCGACACTATGAAATGGGACACCCTTAAAATCGGCGGTGGCGGATTTGTTTCCGGTATCGTTACAGGAAAGAAAGAAATGTATCTCCGTACAGACGTTGGCGGTGCTTACAAGTTCGACTACGAACAAAACAGATGGGTACAGATTTTCGATTTCCTGAATGATGCTGACAGGGGACTTCTCAGCGTAAAGGGTATGGCTATAGACCCGAATGATGACGACACTGTTTATTTCCTCTGTGGTTGTGCTTACTTCTCAGGTGCAAAGACTGTTATTTTCAAGACTACCGACGGTGGTGAAACTTTCACAGAATCCGATGTTACTGATATGATTCAGATACACGGAAACGGTGACGGTCGTGAATGTATAGAACCTATTGCTATTGACCCTGACAATCCCGATACAATCTATGCAGGCGGTGACGTTACTGCCGGTAAGTCCGCACTTATAAAGTCAACTGACGGCGGTAAAACATGGAATCCTGTAATCAGCTATGATGATTTAGGATTATTCGACTACAGTTTTAAATATCCTTTCTGGACTGACCACGTTGTCCGTGGATGTGAGGACAAAGGCGAACAGGGCTACGCTCAGCAGAATGGTATCGGTTGTATCCTGATTGAAAACGGTAAAGTGTATGTAGGTACTTCTGTAAAAGGTGAGGCAAATATTCATGTAGCTGATGTTAAAGATGATAAGTTTGAAGTTCTCAGCAAAGACCTCCCGACAGAAAATTATCCGTGTTCAATAACAAGCGACAAAAACGGTAATATTTTCTTCACATATATTGCAGGACTTGCATTTTCAGGAAGTGCGGGCGGTGCTTACAAGTACAATACAAAAAGCGGTGATGTCAAAAAACTTTCTGTTTCTGACAGTGCTATAGGCATGATTGAAGTTGACAAAAATGACCCTGACAAAATGGTGGCACGTACCTGTGGTGTATGGTCTGACCAGTGGTATGAAGAAGAATGGACTGACGGCAGTGTTGCATGGGGTGACTATTTCTTCCGTTCAACTGACGGTGGTGAAACATGGCAGAACATAACTCCCGGACAGGGTGAAACTATCTATGATTCCAACGGCTCACATAAGGAATTTGTTTCGCTTCCTATCGATACAAACGGTTATGACTGGATTTACGGCAAGGCTTGTCACTGGGGAAGCGGTATCCTCATTGACCCACGCAATTCCGACAGAATATTAATGACTTCCGGTAATGGTGTTTTTGCTTGTGATAATGTATGGGACGAAAAAGGCGTACAGTTCTATTTCCAGCCTGACGGCGTTGAGGAAGTAGTTGCACTTGATATGGTAAGCGTTCCCGGCGGTGCTAATTACTCGGTAATAGGCGACTATGACGGCTTTATTCATGAAAGTGCTACCGAAATTCCACAGCAGTATACGCCTAATATAGGTTCAACAGGTGCTATTGCATATTGTCCGCAGAATCCCGACGTTATGGTAAGAGTTTCTGAACACGGAAGCGATAACGGCAATGGTTACTATTCAACTGATGCCGGAAAGACATGGACAAAAATGGATATTTCTTCCGGTGGTAAAGTTGCCATAACTCAGCTTAAAGACGGCAAATACAGAGTCATTAAAGCAGATGGCAGTAATGCAAATATAAAATATTCAGATGATTTCGGTGAGACATGGAACGAATCCACAGGTCTTAAGGGTACAAAAACAACATACCCGCTTGTTGACCCTGAAAATCCTGCTATTGTATATGGCTCAGGTATTCAGTATAACGATTACTGGGCATCTGATACAAGTAAAAAAGAGCCTACTCTCGAAGATGCACAGTACGATTTCTATATCAGCACAGACTATGGTGCAACTTTCAAAAGGACTACTGTATGCAAGTTTGATATGTGCGACCATACAGGTGACCTTGCATATGTTGCTGAAGATACAATTGCTATGGCAGTCGGCTGGGAAGGTATGTATATAATTACTGACGGAGGAAACAAAGTCGAAAAGAATGATGTATTCTACTGTAAAACTGTAGGTTACGGTGCTCCCGAAAAAGAGGGCGGAATGAATACTCTTTATATGTACGGAAAACCCGACGAAGATGACATTGAGGGTATATATCGTTCAACTGACGGCGGTAAAACATGGCTCTGTATCAATACAGACCACCTTTTCGGCGGTACAGGTAACGGAAACTTCCTTGTCGGTGATATGAATGAATTCGGCACTGTCTATATGTCAACAGTCGGATGTGGTATTGTTTACGGCGAAGTTTCAGACGGTCAGGACACTTCAAAACCCACAAAGCCTACAACTCCTACAAAACCCTCTGTCTCAGGTTCTGACGAAATATTGTACGGTGATGCTAATGTTGACGGAAAAGTGAATATTTCAGACGCTGTACTCATAATGCAGTCAATATCAAATCCCAGTGAATATGAAATTACTGCTCAGGGTATAATCAACGCTGATACCGTCGGCAATGATGGTATAACAAATACTGACGCTCTTGCTATACAGTGTGTTGAGGCAAAATTAATCAAGCAGACAGACCTCCCGCTTGACAAATTAGATATAAAATAATTCTGAAAAATCCCCCGTTCCTCAGTGAAACAGGGGATTTTATTATTTTCTGAAATAAAGAAAACATATATTGTCATTTTTAAAGTGTTCAAATTATTCATTGATATTGTATTCAGATTGCAGACCATACGGAATATCAGATACATTTATTTCCTTGAAAAGTATAGCACCGCCGTCCATAGTGAGATAGTTAGCTAACCACTCATCAGGGGACAAGTCCTTGTACAGACTTATAACATTATATTTTTCACCGTTGATGTATCCTATTTTCTTTCCGCAATCGCTTTTTGATACCACACAGAATGGTACATATTTTTTGTCGTCCCATACTATAGAAGTATATTCGCCGTTGTCGATACTGGTCATATTTATGAGTTTTTCATTACATGAACAGAATAACATCGTTACTGACATAAACATAAATAAAAATTTTTTCATATTATATTCTCCGCAGTTACACGTATATTGAAGAACGTCCAGAAAACTTCGCCCTCGTTATGTACGGAATCTTTCATAGAAAGTAAACGTCTTTTACCTATACGGCGGTCAAGAATTGCAAATACTCTTACGATAGCATTTTCACTGGAAAGACTTTTTTCTATTGACTGGTTATCAAACTCGTCAAAAGCCCTGTAAAAACATCTCTGGTCGAACTGTCCGCACTGTAAAGCTATATCGTCCATAATGGGAAATTCATCTAATCTTCTGATTTTGTGTGTGAAGTTTTCGTCTTTCGGGAGCAGGTGAACTTTGCTCCACTGTTCACAGTAACTGCCTTCAATTATTTCCTTGCCGTCAAGCAGAATTGAAGCTCGTCCCTCATTGTCGTGATATTTGTTGTAACTTGTCGCAAAGTATTTTATATGACCTCTCAGCGATTCGGCAAGATATTCATTTTCAAGTTTATGCCTTATTGCAGACCATCTTATTTTAAAACATCTTTTCATATAATCACCTCTTTAAATATTTTCTATATTATAACATATAAATTTCTAAAATTCAATATATAATAATAAATATTAATTATATTTGTCTTAAAAGTGTTGTAATTATGAATTTTGTGTTAGCTTAAGGTAAATTGTGTGATACAATAATATAAGAAAAGTAAAAACTTAAGAATTTTCTTTGTATAAATCGCTATAATCGCTGTCGGAATATTGTTAAAAATGACAGAAATTGTTGCAAACGGACAATTTTTTTCGGATTTCGCTTGACTGATTCGCAAAAATAAGATATAATAACTATAGTGTTAAATAATGTTTTGTTATTTACACTCGTTTTGTTGTCTCCTTTCTTTTGTTCTACACATATTTATTTTGAATTTATCTGTATGAGACGGAGTTTTTTGTTTACTCCGCCTATTTTTTTATCCCCTGCCGGAGTGACAGGGGATATTTTTAAAATATATAATATATTATTCCGTACAGTACAGCACTTGCAAGTCCATAAAGTATAACAGGTCCAGCTATTGTGAATATCTTCGCACCTACTCCGAGTATAAAGCCCTCTGATTTTGATTCTATAGCGGAAGAACTTATAGCATTTGAAAACCCTGTTATTGGTACAAGCGTACCTGCTCCTGCGTGTTTTGCAAGTTTTCCGTACCACCCGAAACCTGTAAATATTGCACTTGCTGTAACAAGTATTATGGAAGTCCACGCACTTGCGGAAGTCCTGTCAAGCCCTGCCATTTCAAAAATCTGTAATAGTATCTGTCCTACAACACATATTCCTCCACCTACTGCAAACGCCACACTTACATTTACTTTTGCGTTTGATTTCGGTGAAGCCTGCTCTGTCATTTCGCTGTACATCTGTGGGGTTATGTTCATAAAAATTCCGCCTCCTTTTCGGGTATTATGTGCGGAAAATCCTGTTTTATTCTACATTGTGATTATAAAACTTATGCTTTTCCCCTCAACATTATCTACAGATATTCTGAATCTGTGTTTGTCGATGATTGATTTTGCGATTGCAAGTCCCAGTCCGTAACCGCCTGTTGCCATACGTGTACGTGAATCATCACTTCTGTAAAATCTTTCAAAAATCTTGTCTTTTTCGTTTTCCTTTACTCCAGTACCTGTGTTATAAACAGACAATACTTTTTTATCACCCTGTTTTCTGAGACTTACTTTTACTGTACCGCCTTCGTCTGAATATTTCAACGCATTGTCTATGAAAATCGCTGTCATCTGTTTTATATGTTGCTCACTGCCGTTTACCGTCAGACCGTCTTCAACGTCTACTATAAATTTCTTGTTTGTCTCAAAAGCCCTGCACTCAAAAGGCAATGCAGTATTGACTACAGCCTGACTTAAACTGAAATCTGTACATATAAAGTTTGAAGTATTATTTTCAAGACGTGTAAGGCTCAGCAGGTCATTTACAAGTAAATTCATTCTTTCGGTCTGAGATTTTATGTAGTTAAGCCATTTGTTTTCGCCTATTTCTCCAGACAATACATCAGCGTTTGCAGAAATTACGGTAAGCGGTGTTTTAAGTTCGTGGCTTGCGTCGGAAATAAACTGCTTTTGTTTTTCAAAGGCTGATTTTATAGGTTCAATACTTTTCTTGCTGAGGAAGTATCCTGCAAATGACAATACAACAAGCGTTAATGCACCTATTATAATTGTAGTCCTTATGAACTGTTTCATAACTTTTTGTTCTTCACTTTTGTCAGTGAGTGCAATAAGAGTACCATTATTTTTTTTTACGCTGTAAAACTGATATGATTGCATCATACCGGTATTGTTTTTCTGACTGATAACTTCTGTAATATATTCCTGTGCATTTTCAGAAGTCAAATCTTCATTGTTCATACAAGCAATGTAATTTCCGTCACCGTCCGCCATAATGACGAAAAATTCTATTGACCCGAAACTTTTCGGTAATGGTTCTTCTTTTTTGTGGTTGAACATATTTTTATCAGGTTTTTTTTCAGGTCTTGTTGTAACGGTGTTTCCAAGCATTACAACAGAATAATTTTCATCATTGTACGACTGCGGTGAAAAGTCATCACGTCTGTAATTCCATTCATCAGGTTTCCACCAGTGACCGAAATCTTTCCTGTCGTCAGGTGGAACATCTTCCGGACGGTGTACGTTATCAGGTGTGAAATCATCAGGTTTGTCCGGAAAATCCCATTCCTGTGGAGGTGGAATATATTCACTCTGAGGCGGAATCTCTGTACTTACTTCTGTCGGAGAATCCGTTTCAGTTTCTGTCGGTTTTTCTGTTTCCTGTACTGTCTGAATTTCCGGTTCTGTATCAGGTTCAGGAGTATCCTGAATTTCTGTAAAAATCTGTTCAGACGTTTCCGGAATATCCGTTGCTGATTCTGTGGTGACTTCCTCAAAAGTAGTATCAATAATATCAGTTGTTGTTATTTTATCAGTCATTGTTGTAGTTGTATCGGTTGTTGTTTCTTCCGGCTGAGGTTCTGTCGGAATTATATTATCAACTTTTTTTTCCTGTGGTGGATATTCAATGTATTTCGGCTCAAAATCGTCTGGCGGTGTGAATGTGAATGTATCTGTTTTTTCGTCATATTCAATACCGGTCGCTATCTGCCGGAGTACCTCACGTGACTGTCTTTGCATAAAATTTTTAGTAACAATATTTATTGAAGCAAGTACAACTATGAAAATCGTAAGCAGTATGCTTGTTATTATTACAAAAAGTTTTAACTGTGCTTTCCTGAACATAAAAACCATCCTATTCCAGAGAGTAACCTATACCACGAGCCGTTTTAATCTGTACAGGTGCAGAAAGTACAGCGATTTTTTTACGCAGAAAAGATATATAAACTTCTATATTATTATACTCAACGTCACTTTCATAACCCCATATTTTTTCGATAATGCGTTCTTTCGGAAGAATCTGATGTGGATTTGAAATAAGCATTTCCATAATATGATATTCTTTAAGGCTGAGTTTAACATCGTTTCTGCCGTATACTATAGCACACATATTCTTGTTGAGTTCAAGACCGTTATATTCAAGTTTGTTGTCGTCAAGGATTTCACCTTTTCTTCTTGTCATGGCACGTATTCTTGCAAGAAGTTCACCTGTTACGAAAGGTTTAGTGAGATAGTCGTCCGCACCGCAGTCAAGACCTTTTATTTTGTCCTCAACCTCACTTCTTGCTGTAAGAAGAAGTACAGGGGTCTGAATTTTTTCTTTTCTGATGTTACGGAGAATTTCTATACCATTCATACGTGGGAGCATTATGTCAAGAATAATTCCGTCATAGATTCCTGTGAGTGCGTTGTCAAGACCGTCGATTCCGTCATAGACAGTATCAACTGTATACATATTTCTTCTGAGAATTTCCGTCAGTGCGTCTGCCAACTGCATTTCGTCTTCTACTATAAGTAGTTTCATAAAAAAATACCTCCTTGTGTTTTATGAATATAAATTATAATATATATTTATTAAAATAATCTTAAATGCCTTCAAAAAAATAACGGCTCTTACAATAAGAACCGTTATGACTGCTTGTAGATAAAGCTGATTTTTCAGAAATTATGATTTCGATTTTAATTTTCTTATTGTATAACCCTCTTTTACTTTCATTATTCCACGGTCGATTGCAAGTGCGTAATCGGGAATATCTTTTGTTACAGTAGTTCCTGCCGCCGTGTAAACCGCTTTTCCGAGTTTTACCGGTGCAATAAGGTTAGTGTTACAGCCTATGAAACACTTGTCGCCGATAGTACAGCGACTTTTTGCTATACCGTCATAATTTACCGTTACAGTACCTGCTCCAATATTTACTTTTCTGCCTATATCACTGTCGCCGATATATACAAGGTGCGAAACTGCTGTCTGTTCGCCTATCACTGAATTTTTTATTTCAACGAAATCGCTTATATATGCACCTTTCTGAATATGACTATTCGGACGTATATGTACATAATGTTCGATAGTTACGTTATCCTCAACTACAGAATCATATACCTGTGAGGAATCTATTTTCACGTTGTCACCGATTGTGCAGTTTTCTACAACGGAGCTTGCACCGATTACGCAGTTTTTACCGATTTTTGTGTTTCCACGTATGATAGTTGACGGAAGTATTTCAGTACCTGTGCCGATTTCAACGCCTCTTTCAATTATAACGCCGTCCGTACAGGTAAACTCTATGCCGTTTTCAAGGTGCTTTTCAATAACCATCATTCTTGCATATGTATTGAGATTCAACAAATCTTTTCTGTCGTTAGCACCCTTTATTATATCAGGATTTTCCGACTTATATGCTCCTGCATTTTTTCCCTCTGAAATAGCTATCTCAATTGTATCTGTCAGATAGTACTCTTTCTGAACATTGTTATTTGTTATCTTTCCGAGAAGCTGTATAAGGTCAGCAGTCTTAAACCAGTACGCTCCTGAATTGACTTCATTGATTTTACGATGTTCTTCTGAAGCGTCTTTCTGTTCAACAATACCGCTTATACCGTTTTCCGTGCGGACAATTCTTCCATAGCCGAAAGGGTTTTCCAGTTCCGCTGTTATGACGGTTACAGAATTGTTGTTTTCGCAGTGATAAGCAAGCGATTTTTTAATAGTTTCGCCGTCGATAAACGGAGCATCACCGCACAGAACAAGAGTATTTCCTGATTCGTCATCTTTCAGAAAAGGTACAGCCTGCATTACTGCGTGACCAGTGCCGAGACGTTCAGCCTGTAATACAGTTTTATAACGTCCGTTGAGATATTCGTCAATCATTGCACCCATGAATCCCTTGACTATACATATATCTTTTACTTCTGCACTTTCGCACGCTGAAATGACCCATTCCAGCATCGGCTCACCTAATACTTTGAAAAGCGGTTTAGGCATATCGGCTTTCATGCGTTTACCCTGTCCGCCTGCAAGGATTATTGCTTTATTCATATCTTTTAACCTCTTTACAATTTATTATTATTTATTCAATTTAATTACTTACGGAAAATTTTATACCTACCTTATATTATTACAAACATTAACAATAATTGCAAGCGTTTTTTTCAAGATTTGCTTTTTTTTGTAAATTTTTGTGTATTATGCTACAAAATAACAAGAGAATTTTTGCTAATGTATATATGGTAATTTTTTCTGAAATGTGTTATAATATATTTAAGTCGGAGTGGTATTCAAATTTTCTGCCACTTCCGGTAATGTTAAAAAACGGAGGTATATACCAATGGCAAACAAATATTGCTACCTTTTTTCTGAAGGTAATGCCAGCATGAGAGAACTTCTCGGCGGTAAGGGTGCTAACCTTGCTGAGATGACTAACATCGGTCTCCCTGTTCCGCAGGGCTTCACAATCACCACAGAGGCTTGTACTCAGTATTATGAGGACGGCGGTATCAGTGACGAGATTATGGCTGAAATCAACGAATATATCGTTAAAATGGAAGAAATCACCGGAAAGAAATTCGGCGACAAGGAAAATCCGCTTCTCGTTTCTGTACGTTCAGGTGCAAGAGCTTCAATGCCCGGTATGATGGATACTATCCTCAATCTCGGTCTCAACGAAACTGTTGTTAATACTATCGCTGAAAAGTCCAACAATCCGAGATGGGCTTGGGACTGCTACAGAAGATTCATTCAGATGTATTCAGACGTTGTTATGGAAGTTGGTAAGAAGTACTTTGAACAGCTTATTGATGCTATGAAAGAAGACAGAGGCGTTAAGCAGGACGTTGAACTCAGTGCTGACGACCTTAAGGAACTCGCTAACCAGTTTAAAGCTGAATATAAATCAAAAATCGGCAGTGACTTCCCTGATGACCCCAAGGAACAGCTTATTGGTGCTATCAAGGCTGTATTCCGTTCATGGGACAACCCCAGAGCTAACGTTTACAGACGTGACAATGATATTCCTTTCTCATGGGGTACTGCTGTTAACGTTCAGTCAATGGCATTCGGTAACATGGGCGACGACTGCGGTACTGGTGTTGCATTTACCCGTGACCCTGCTACAGGTGAAAAGAAACTCATGGGCGAATTCCTCACAAACGCACAGGGCGAAGACGTTGTTGCTGGTGTAAGAACTCCTATGCCTATCGCTGAAATGGAACAGAAATTCCCTGAAGCTTTCGCTGATTTCGTAAGAGTATGCCAGATTCTTGAAGACCGTTACCACGATATGCAGGATATGGAATTCACTGTTGAAAACGGCAAACTTTATATGCTCCAGTGCCGTAACGGTAAGAGAACTGCTCAGGCTGCTCTCAAGATTGCTTGTGACCTCGTTGACGAAGGTATGAAGACAGAGCAGGAAGCTGTTGCAATGATTGACCCAAGAAACCTTGACACACTTCTCCACCCGCAGTTTGACACATCTGCTCTTAAGGCTGCTACCCCTATGGGTAAGGGTCTCGGTGCTTCACCTGGTGCTGCTTGCGGTAAGATTGTATTCACTGCTGACGATGCTGAAGTTTGGGCTGGAAAGGGCGAAAAGGTTGTTCTTGTTCGTCTCGAAACTTCACCTGAAGATATTACAGGTATGAAAGTTGCTCAGGGTATTCTCACAGTTCGTGGCGGTATGACTTCACACGCTGCTGTTGTTGCTCGTGGTATGGGTACTTGCTGTGTATCCGGTTGCGGTGACATCAAGATGGACGAAGCTAACAAGAAGTTTGAACTCGGCGGAAAGACTTTCGTTGAAGGCGACTACATCTCTATCGACGGTACAACTGGTAACATTTATGACGGTGTTATTCCTACTGTTGATGCTACAATCGCTGGCGAATTTGACAGAATTATGCAGTGGGCTGACAAGTACAGAGTACTCAAGGTAAGAACAAACGCTGATACACCTGCTGACGCTAAGAAGGCTCGTGAACTCGGTGCTGAGGGTATCGGTCTCTGCCGTACTGAGCATATGTTCTTTGACCCTGAAAGAATCGCTGCATTCCGTGAAATGATTTGTTCTGACACTGTTGAAGAAAGAGAAGCTGCTCTCGCTAAGATTGAACCTATGCAACAGGCTGACTTTGAAGCCCTCTATGAAGCTCTCGAGGGTAACCCTGTTACTATCAGATTCCTTGACCCACCTCTCCACGAATTTGTTCCTACAGAAGAAGATGACATCAAGGCTCTTGCTGACGCACAGGGCAAATCCGTTGAAGCTATCAAGAATATTATCGCAGGTCTCCACGAATTCAACCCGATGATGGGTCACAGAGGTTGCCGTCTTGCTGTAACATATCCTGAAATCGCTAAGATGCAGACAAACGCTATTATCAAGGCTGCTATCAACGTTAAGGCTAATCACCCTGACTGGACTGTTAAACCTGAAATCATGATTCCACTTGTTGGCGACATCAAGGAATTCAAGTTCGTTAAGAAAGTAGTTGTTGAAGCTGCTGACGCTCTTATCAAGGAAGCTGGCGTTGAACTCGAATATGAAGTTGGTACTATGATTGAAATTCCTCGTGCTGCTCTTACAGCTGACGAAATCGCTAAGAACGCTGACTTCTTCTGCTTCGGTACTAATGACCTTACTCAGATGACTTATGGCTTCTCACGTGACGATGCTGGTAAGTTCCTCGATGCTTACTACGACAAGAAGATTTTCGAGAACGACCCATTTGCTAAGCTCGACCAGACTGGTGTTGGTAAGCTCATGGATATGGCTCTCAAACTCGGTAAACCTGCTAACGAAAAACTCCACTGCGGTATCTGCGGTGAACACGGTGGCGACCCGACTTCTGTTGAATTCTGCCACAAGATTGGTCTTGACTACGTTTCATGCTCACCTTTCCGTGTTCCGATTGCAAGACTTGCTGCTGCTCAGGCTGCTATCAGCGAAAACAAGTAATTAATAATTGACGGTACTCTATTGGCGTGATATTATCGTCAATGTGTACATCTGAATAAAAAAACAATCCCCTGCGGATAAATCCGTGGGGGTTGTTGTATGTAATGGGATTTTCTTCATATAATCACTTCCATTTGGCTGTTGACCAATCGTTTATATATCCGATGGTAATGACACATAATACAGCCATTAAAAAAGTTACTGCACCTATAAGCAATGATGGTAAAATCCACCATTTACAGAGATTATTTTTTCTGTACCATATTTTATATAAAAACATATTTATCCCATAAGGTAAAAAAAATAACGTTTCCAGTAATAAAAAACCTGTACAGAAATCAGATACATAAATTTTATGATAATTATAAAAAATGCCTTGTGTTGACATAAACATAAAACTTATAAAAAATCCCCAGAATACACCATAAATAAGTACGAGATTAAGTATTACTGAAAAAATTTTCGTCACCGTAGTCCATACGGAACTTTTTCCGGAATACTTTTCCCGCCATAAAAAATTTCTTACTATAAAGTAAAATCCTATTACATTAACAATTATCACAAAACAAAAAATAATTACTATCATATAATCACCTCCTCCATTTGACTGTTGACCAGTCATTAATAAAATCCCATGAAATTATAGAAAATACACATAATATCAATGCACCTGCTCCGATAACTATTGCCGGAAATATCCAATATTTTGAAAGTCCTGTTTTTTTGTACCACAATTTATATAACAGTAAATTAAGTCCATACGGAAGAAATATTGCTGTTTCAACAAGTATTAATCCGGCATAAAAATCAAATAAATGAATACTTTGAACTTTATAATAATGTTCATGTGCCGACATAAGCCATAGTCCACCGGCAACCGCATATATTACGCTCCAAAAAATTACAAGGTTAAGTATTAGTGAAAAAATTTTTATTATTGTACTGAATGACGAATTTTTTCCGGAATATCTTTCCTGTCGTAAAAAATTTCTTACTATAAAGCAAAATCCGATTACATTAACCATTACCACAAAACAAAAAATAATTACTGTCATATAAAAACCTCCGTAAGTCCGTACCAGTATATTAAAAATGCTCCGATACTTATAATTATCGCCGGAAACGTCCACCATTCCGACAGACCATTTTTCTTATATAAACGTCTGTATAACAGGAAATTTATTACGTATGGAAAAAATACCGCTACTTCGCCTGTTATAAAGCTACCCAGTCTCACACCGATAAACGCTATCACTCCCGACGCTATATTTATTACAACCGAAAGAACTTTCATAATTGATGTGTATTCTGTATAATTTCCGCCTGATTTTTTATTCCGGAAAAAACGTCTTGTAATAAGTATCAGTATTACCGAATTTGTAAAGAACGTCATTGCAAGGAATATACCTGTACTCTCAATAAGATAATATATTATAAAGGCAAAATATAGCGTGACTGTAATAATACTTATCAGTCGTGACGGAAAAATCCAGTTTTCAGACATTTTCCGGTAACTATAACATTTATTATATAAACGTCTGCTTATCTTGTACGGCAGAAACGCTAATAAAAAACATATCGGCATTACTATAACAAAAAACAAAATTACGTCAGATTCATAATAGTACTCTGTTCCCTCTATTGTATCGCTTGCAGTACCTCGTGGAAATGTAACCAGCAAACATATAAGAAATATAAGATATTCCCAGTAAATCTGAAAAATATCTCCTGTTATAATGAAAACCTTAATTAAAGTATTTTTTTCTGAAAAGTTCATAAAAATTCTTAATAATACCGTAACCGCAAGCAATGCAAAAAACAATTGCGGACTTGCAAAGTCACATAATATCATCCCAAAAACCTGAATCAACCAAATCAATATCATAATTAAAACCTCTTATAAGTTAAGAAAATAAAAAATACTACCTATTATATATACTGATACTACTATAATACTTATTATTTTTGACGGTATAATCCAGCGTTCAGAAATATTTCTTTCCTCATAATACCACCAATATATACATTTTGTCAACCCATATGGAAGAAATGCAAACACAATAAATATCAGCGTTACTATAATAATGTGAAATATATCCTGCATTTCAAAAGAAAGTTTTACAGCGTCAAAAGAGTCATATGCTCCCCACTTCCCGAAAGCCAGTGTACTGAACACCGCAAGCATTGCATAATCCCATAAAATTTGCAGAATGTCCCCTGTAACAATAAAAATTTTAGCAAGAATATTTTTCATTTCAATTACTCCTTTTGTACCGGAATATATCCCGATTTTTCAACTATCTGCTGACCGTCGTCGGAAAGAATCCATTCAATCATTGAATCAATATTCGGATTGGAATTGTCTTTTCTGTACACTGCATAGAAGTCAACAGTTATAGGATATTGTCCAGAAGAAATATTTTCCTTGTCGGGATATACTCCGTTTACTGAAAGCATTTTCACACCGCCGTTATCAACTATTCCTGAAACATAGTACCTGAACGAAAAACCAATAGCACGTCCGATAAATCCGAAAGGATTTTTTTTCATAGGTGTACTGTCCATAAATGACATCATAACGGACTGACTACCGCTTCCCTCAATACGCTGTACAGGGTCAATAACAGACTTATCACCGCCGACTTCAGACCAGCTTGTGTATTTTCCTGAATACATTTCCTTTATCTGTTCTACAGTCAGATTATCAACCGGATTACTGTTATTCACTATGAACACAAAAGCCTCCCGACCTATCGGAACAAATTCAAGTTTAACACCCTGCTCCCGTGCATAGTCAAGCTGTTGTTGAGATGGTTCAGCACAGAAAATAATATCTGCTCCGCCGTCAACAACCGACTTATATGCTCTGAGGGTATTCGTATATTGCAGAGAACTTTCAGAAGTAAAGTTTTCGCCGTCAAAAATAACGCTGTCTTTCGGATAAACAGCGTTCACGAATCCCGAAAACACCGGATATAATGCGGCCGCACCGTCCACAACAGGCAGGTTTTCAGTTAATTTAAAATCTGTTTCAATTCTGACTATTTCCGAATTTTCTTCAAACGGCAAATATTTGTCAAGTTCTATGGACTTTGCTTGCATCTGTTCGCTTGTATCGTTAATGTAACGTTTTGTGAAAATGTTATATACAGACAAATCAAATCCTACAAAAACGAGTACTATCAATAATATTGCCGTAATCTGTTGGAAAAGTTTCATATATAATCAGCCTCCGTTTGCAATGTAGGAAATTATTGAACAGTGTTCGTGCAGATAGAATGTATATCCTACAAGTATAGCTGTACTTACTGCACCGATTACTAAAACCGTTATTAATATTTTCTGAAACAGCTTGTCACTCATTCTGTACACTCCTTTACATATACCTGATTATCATTTGGGTCATTATAAATAGTACAACAAATGCAGTAACAAGTATTCCTGCAAGTACAGACGATACTATGAAAACAGTTTTTCTTGACTTGTATTTTTCGCTGTCTTTCGGAGTTTTCTTCAGTAAAATAAGCGATACTATAAAAAATATTATTATTCCTGCTGGTATTCCAATAAATAACAGGCACGATATAATAGTTTCAAAAATACTTTCCATATAAAAATACTCCTTTATTATTTTATATCGGTTACATATGTCAGATTATCATCATTGTCATTATAAACAATGCCACAACTGATGCCAGAATTATTCCCATAAGCACCGCCGATACTATAAACTTTTTCTTTCTTTTCTTATAGTATAAATGTTCTTTCGGAGTACACTTAAATTCAAGCAATGACATTCTAAAAAATACCACTATCCCGATAAGCAACAAAGCAAATATAGTTGACATATAAAAATCTCCCCTTTATTGTAGCATATAAAAAACTGATGTACAATTAATTCGCTATTACAAAACAGATACATTTCATATACAAATTATAACATATTGAAATTTATGAAAACAAGTGACATTTGTCACTTTTTTCTTGCATTTCCGTCATTAATGTGATATAATATCCGTAAAAGATTCTTTAATGTAAGGTGGTTGAAAATATGTTGATTATATCGCTGAAAGAAGTCCCGAAAAAAGAACAGCGTTCCCATGCACATAATCTTCTGCGTGAATGTCTCAGAACACAAAACATAGAATACGTTACGGACGAAACACCCATTATACGTGGTACACACGGTAAACCGTCACTTGCGGAATATCCTGAAATAAAATACAATATGTCCCACGCTGACGGCATTGCAGTATGTCTTTTGTCGGACAAGGAGTGCGGTGTTGACTGCGAGGGCGTACGTCCATACCGTCCGAATGTCGTTAAACGTTCATTTTCTGACAGTGAAAAATTCCTGATAGAAAACGCTTCTGAAACTGAACGTGATTTATTGTTTTTCCGTCTGTGGACTCTTAAAGAATCTTACGTGAAAGCTATTGGTATCGGTATTTCCTACCCTATGAACACTGTTGAATTTTCATTCAGCGACAATAAGATAACATCTTCAGTAAAAGATTACAGATTCAAACAGTATATTCTGAAAAACGGCAGATTTATTGTTTCGGTCTGTGAAAAAATCCAATAATAAAAAAATGCCTCAAAAGGCAGAAAAGGAGAATAAAAATCTATGCAGTACGGACACTTTGACCTTGCAAACAAGGAATATGTCATTACTAATCCCGCAACGCCTACCTCATGGGCAAACTACCTCGGCGACCCCGAATACGGTGCTATTATTTCAAACAACGCTTCCGGATATAGCTTTGTTAAATCCGGTGCTAATGGCAGAATAACACGTTTCCGTTTCAACTCCGAAATGGCACTTCCGGGACGTTACATCTATATACGTGACAATGAAACCAAAGACTACTGGTCAGCATCATGGCAACCTGTCGGAAAACCCCTCGACAAATACAAATCGGAATGTCGTCACGGCACGGCTTATACAGTGATTTCCGCTGAGTACGCTGAAATAAAGTCGGAAGTAACTTACTATGTACCATACGGTAAAACCTATGAAGTATGGCGTACAAAAATCACAAACAACGGCAATACTGACAGAAATCTTTCAACATTCGGATTCGTTGAGTTTACAAATGAAGACAACTACGAACAAGACCAAGTTAATTTACAGTATTCGCTTTTTATTTCCCAGACAGAATTTAAAGGAAACAAGATTTTACAGACTATCAGCGGTAACAGCGAAAAAGACCGTCGAAACAGATTTTTCGGAATGGTTGGTGCAGATATTTCAGCTTCTTGTGGTAATCTTTCGGAATTTATCGGAAGTTACAGAACCTACTCAAATCCGATAGCCGTCGAAACAGGAAAGTGCAATAACGTTATGAATTACAACTCAAATTCATGCGGTGCATTGCAGTCCGATATTTCCCTCAAATCCGGTGAAACTATAGAGTTGATTTATATTCTCGGTCAGCGTGACAATGAACAGGCTGACGAAATTCTCGGTGAATACAGACAGTCTGGCAAGGTTGACGACGAAATAAAACAGTTGAAAGACTACTGGCACGGACAGCTTTCAAATTTCAAAGTTGAAACTCCGTCGGCAGAGTTCAATAATATGATTAACGTATGGAACGCTTATCAGTGTTTTATAACTTTCATATGGTCAAGAGCTGCCTCGTTTGTTTACTGCGGTCTGAGAAACGGTTACGGCTACCGTGATACTGTTCAGGATATTCAGGGAATTATTCACCTCAATCCCGAAATGGCTTGTGAAAAAATACGTTTCATGCTGTCAGCACAGGTTGACAACGGCGGAGGACTTCCGCTTGTAAAGTTCACACATAATGCCGGTCATGAAAACACTCCCGACGACCCCGAATATGTAAAAGAAACCGGTCACCCGTCCTATCGTGCAGACGATGCACTTTGGCTTTTCCCGACTATAGTTAAGTACCTCGGAGAGTCCGGAAACGAAAATTTCCTTGACGAAGTAATCGTTTACGCTAACGGCGGTGAAGATACTGTTTATAATCACCTCAAAAAAGCTATTGACTTCTCAATGAATCACCTCGGAATACACGATATGCCAGCAGGACTTCACGCTGACTGGAATGACTGTCTCCGTCTCGGTGCAAAAGGTGAATCAACTTTTGTTGCTTTCCAGCTTTACTACGCAATGAGTGTTATAAGAGATATGGCAAAGTCGAAAGACGATACCGACTATATCACATATATTGACGACGTTCAGAAAAAACTCGCTGTCTCTCTCGAAAAGTGCTGGGACGACGACAGATTTATCCGTGGCATACGTGAAGACAACGTTATAGTAGGTGCTAAAAATGACCCCGAAGCTAATATGTGGCTCAATCCTCAGTCATGGAGCGTAATTTCAAAGTTTGCCAACGCTGAACAGTCTGAAAAAGCTATGAACAGCGTTCACGAAATACTCAACACTCCCTATGGTGCAAAACTCCTTGACCCACCTTACAAGAAACACTATTTCGACGGTGCTTTAATGCACATATTCAACGACGATACAAAAGAAAACGGCGGTATATTCTCACAATCGCAAGGCTGGCTCATTCTTGCTGAATCACTTCTCGGTCACGGTAATAGAGCGTTTAAGTACTTCATGGAAAGCTCACCTGCTTCAATGAATGACAAGGCTGAAATACGTGTTATGGAACCTTATGTACACGGACAATTTACTGAATCAAAGGCTTCTTCTTATGAGGGACGTTCACACGTTCACTGGCTGACAGGTACAGCCTCAACCGTAATGGTAGGTTGTGTAGAGGGTATCTGCGGTATGCGTCCGGATATGAAAGGGCTTGAAATTTCACCGTCAATTCCGTCAGAATGGGACGGTTTCAAAATTGAAAAGAACTTCCGTAACAAGAAACTCAACATCACTATCGACAATTCCGCACACGTTGAAAGCGGTGTAAAAGAAATCGTTCTCAACGGAAAGAAACTTGACGGAAACTATATTCCTGCTGATATTCTTGCAGAAAACAACGATATAACAGTTATACTCGGCTAATAAAAAATCCCCGAAACTTTAAGACGAATACACATATAGCAATAATGCCCGAAAGCAGTTTTTCAATAGCTTTCGGGCTTAGTTTTTGTTACTTGCATAAATCATAATTTATCAGAAATTTTCAATAGGGTAATTTTTACTTATGTAGTATATCCTGAACCAGTGACACCAATCATTATCAGAAGAAATCCAGAAATCAAAAGTATGATTATTTTCTTTAATTTCTCCCATTTTATAAAAGCCATCTAATCCCATTCTTTCAACTTCATAGTAACCCTTTTTCTCAAATACTTCATCATAGATATAATCACTTCTGCTGATAAAAATATTAGCACCTTTCTCAGTCTGTCCGACAGTAAATCCATTACTTAAATGAAAATAAACCATTGTAGTTTGTAGCAATTCTTTTATTCCATATCCATATTCTTTTAGATATTTCATAATACATAATTCAGTTGCTATGAAAAAGATAGAAAATAAAATAATTAAAGTTAAAATAACCTTTTTTAATTTTATAAATCTTATTATTATACTCCTAAATTCCTAATAATTTTTATAATATTATATATCATAAAAATTGTTATGTCAATAGAAATGCCATAGCATTTCAGACCTATAATCAAAAATACTATGGCTGAAACTTCTATATAAGCATTATACTTACAATTTCGAGATATTTCTTATTTATTGAGTGCTTTTTCAAGCCAGAGCCTTGCAGTATCAAGAGCCTCATAAAGTCCCTCGCAGTCCCTTTTGCGTACACACGCTTTGAGAGGGTCAATATTCGGGTCAGTTGACATCTGAATAACCCTGACTTTTCCTGCCACTTCATCATCACCGATTTTTTGCGTGGAAAGTATATTCATCATTATCACATATTCATCGGACATATATCCATAGTAAATAGTATTATGGCATCTCACAAGCGGATAGCCTTTGTAGGTGTAAAATTTTTCGTTCATTGAATATCCTCCTTAAACAATATTATTTCCAGGTGGTGATATAATCCTCCCCTGTTCCGATTCTTCTGATGTTGTCAACAAGAGTATCGACATATGATTTTGAACATATATACTTGCTTTTGCCGTCAACCGCAATAAGCATTGTCATTGCCGTATTGTCATAAAACTCTATCTTTGTAGTTTTTTTCAGATAGCTGTCAGTATATTCAAGACTGACAACAGGTGCTGTATTCGGAATTTCCATATCAAGTGCAAACTCCTCAGCAGACACATCTATAAGGAAACTATAAAACTGTCTGTAACGTTCACTGTCAAAAGTTTCACCGTTTCTTGTAACGTTGAAATCAACAGCTTTTGTATTTTCTGCATTTTTGTCTTTTGGTTCTATTACAAACTTTTCAGAAGTATCAGCAGTTTTAACGCTGAGTTCTGTAACGCTCCACACATAAGAACCAATCATTATTCTTGAAGTTATGTCAATCGGCATTACAGTACACCATTTTGCGTTCTCAGTATCGACAATATATATTATACTGCTGTCCTCAAGCATTGCATAACAACATTTTTTATTGTTTTCGTCTGTAAAAGGTTCGCTCAGAAGAAGAACATAATTATTTCCGTCGTCACAATCCATAGTTACACGGCAGAAAGGCTCTTTAAGACCTGCTCCTGCAATGTCCGATTCCTTACAGTGAACAGAATATATACCGTCTGCCTGCAATCCGAACATTCCGTTAGTAATATCCTCAGAACGTTCAACAGTCAGATAAGCGTCAGTAGGTTCAACCATTACCATTGTGGCAGAAGTACCGCCAGAATATTTTCCGTCGTCGCTGTTCTTATCATATTCAAGAAGAATATTATAGTCAATATCCTCACGTTCAATTTTAAGACTGTTTATTTTCGGATAACTTTCTTCAGGCGGTTCAGTAAGAATAATCGGTTCTATAAATTCGTCAAGGGGCTTGCTGTAGTTTGCAATGTAAGATGTAGCAACTGTATATACAGTTTTTTCACCGTCAAGCATTACATAAGTTTCAGAATTTGCCGGTGCTTTGTCTCCTACCATGAACTTCTTTACCGTTCCCGTCTGAAATCTGACCTCAACTTCTGCCTGTGGACTGTCAAGTCCGAATTTAGCGAGATTATCGCAGTTTTCGTCAACTATCGAGCCTGTTATCATATTACTTGCGTTGTTTGCGAGAGTGCCGACTACAGCAGTATTCAGCGGAATATCCTCATAGCCGTCAAGTGTATACGTTGCCATTGTATCTTCTGTCGGTGCGGAATCCATTACAACGTGAAGTTTATCTGTACTGTTTTTAACGGTTACTTCCTTTATAATACTTTCTGCATCTCCGGACTTTTCGTCCTTTATCAGAAGTATTCCCTCGCCGTAAACTTCCGACGACTCTTCAGAAGCAGAAATATTACTTTCACTGTTTTCACTTTCCTTTGGTTCTGTAAGCATAAGTGCAGTAAGTCCTCCGCCCAGTACGATAACAGCAACGCCCAGTCCGATAATACTTTTAGTAGTTTTGTTCATCGGTTCTTTCTCCTTACGAATACAACTATTCCGATAACAGCAACTATTGCAGGAATCGCATACAAAACAAATATCTTTATAACATTCATTTCGTTTGCAGTAGGCGTTATCAGTGCCTGCTGAAGTGCCTTTTCCGGAATTACTGCTGATGCTTCCTTGCCTGTCATTGTATTGAGTATTCCCATAATCACGTTAGCGTTATTGAAAGCGTTTGTTTGTGTGAGAACGGAATTATTTATCATGAAAGAACTTCCCAGTACAAGAAGATTGCTGGTATAACGGTCAAGTCCTGAACTTGTTTCCTTTTTTGAAAGTATAACAGCATCTCTTGCACCTTTCTGATTATCGTCCTGATCGTATGAAGTATCCATTGATTTCAGTACAGAAACAGCTATACTGTCGTTATTCTTTGAGAGAATGGAAAGTCTTCTCGTAGCAGGTGCAACTATCGGCAATGATTCGTTAGGCAGACTTCCTACTGAATCAGTGTCGTTTACTGAAAGTTTTATATTTACATTCTGATTGAATCCCATATAAGTCTCAATCCAGTTTGTATCGTCAAGCACTGCACTCTCTTCAACTTTAATACTCCAGTCAGCAAGAAATTCCGAAATATTCGGCAAATCTGTAATATAGAGATTTGGAATATAAAGCATATTGCGTTCATAGTTTCCGCCGTTGTAGAGGAAGTCGCCTAATTTTCCGATAATATCCGCACTGAAGTCCACTGACGGCATAGGTATTACAACCATATCGTAATCTTCCGGACTGAGCGGGTCTGTAGAGATGTCAACTTCCGTACAGTCATAACCGTTCTTTCCTAAGAATGTCATAAAGTCTGCTGTAATACTTTCATATCCCTGTCCTGTAAGTGAAGTGCCGTTCATCATTGATATGAATGCTGTTTTTATAGGGTTTGAATCGGTAACGTTGAGGATTGCAGAAGTAAAGGTACTTTCGCCCACAAAGTTCATTGTTATAGCGTTCTGACTGCTTGTGTTTGCAGGCTGAATCATGCTTGCAATTTCTTCCTGACTGATAACTTTTACACGTCCGTTATCATTATCTCCGGAAAATACTATTATACTACCCTCCGGAATATCGTTATTGTAGAATTTTCTGTACCTTGCAATAATATCAGGGTCTTTGTTCATATCAACATACTGTACTTTAATGTTTCCTGTCCCCTGTTTTGCATACATTTCGTAATTTTCAAGTATAGACGGTATCATATCATATGGCGTTTCAACGTTCACTCCATAATACATCATATACATCTGCTGATAGTAATTAGACATTGACGTGAAATCGCTTTTCGGAAAAGTTACGGTAATTTCAACGTCTCCTTTGAGGTTTTTGATAGCCTCAACAGACTCTTCACTGATTTCGTATCTGTTGTCAGCAGTGAGGTCTATTTTCAGCGGTGAACGTTTCGCCACCATACTGCATATAAGATTAAAAATAACAACAATTACTATTACAAGTGCTATCACCACTGCGGACATTGAACCGTATTTGAATTTTTTCAAATTCTTCTTTGGTTTTTTTTCTGTTGCTGTTGCAACTTCTTTATTGCTCATCTGAAAAATCCCTTCCTTTCCGTAAATCAACCCCAGCGTCTCTTGTCAAGCACTCTGACAGTAAAGAAATTGAAAAGAAATGCTGTACTAAGGAAAAATACTACACTCGGAAGACTGAATATTCCTTGTGTAAACTCGACGTACCTTGAATAGAAAGAAAGTGATGTTATAGCCTTGCTGACATATTCGTTTGAAATGTTAACCGCAAATGAATCAAAAAGATAAAGTACGAAAAGTGCAAGCATACTTGCAACGGCAGAAGCCATCTGATTTTCGGTAAGTGAAGATATAAAAAGTCCTACTGCTATGAACGCTGAACCTAAAAACAGCATAGCAAAATAGTTACCTAAAAGAGTAGTCCATACAACGTCTCCCAGATATGCAAGGATTCCCGCATAGATAAATATAACGCTTTCAGCAATCACAAAAAGAGTAAGTGCGGCAAAATATTTACCTAAAACTATATCCCAAAGACCTACCGGAGCAGTCAATAATCCTTGGTCTGTTTTGTTTTTCTTTTCCTCGCTGAGAAGTCTCATTGTAAGTATAGGTATAAGGAAAAGTATTATAATAAACATATTGCTGAATATCGGTGAAGTATCCGTTCTTCCTGAACCGATTACTCCGGCATAGAAAAAATATCCGGAAAGCAGATAGAATACAAAAAGAAACACATAAGCTACTCCCGATATGAAAAAAGCATTCATTTCACGTCTGTAAATTGCACCCATCAGTCATTACCTCCGTTATCTTCTTCAACATCTTCATTGTCATTTGCAGAATCGTCATCTAACTTTATATTAATACGTGGTCTTTCGGTGTTTTCAAGTTTTATGTCATTTTCACCCATAGTAATTTTGAGGAATATGTCCTCAAGTGTAAGGTCTGACAACTGCAACATCAGTATATTCCAACCTTTTCTACGGCAGAGGTCATTCAGTGAACGGCGTATATCGGTTGTTTCGTCTGCCTCAACGTCATAATCATAGATACCTCTTTCACGTTCCATATCTGCACGGACGTATTTTATGCCTTTCAGCGACCTGATAGCGTTTACGATTTCTTCCTTGTCTGCAACCGTCTTTGTAGTGCCTTCGATTCTCAAAGTCATTTTGTGTTCGTTTGTAAGCTGTTTTGCGATTTCGTCTGCTGTACCGTCTGCGGCAACCTGCCCTTTATTGATAATAATTATTCTGTCACATACCGCCTGTATTTCCGGAAGTATATGCGACGACAATATGACCGTATGACGTTTGCCGAGTTTTTTTATAAGGGTTCTGATTTCAATAATCTGATTCGGGTCAAGACCTACTGTAGGCTCGTCAAGAATGAGTACAGGCGGATTATTTATAAGTGCCTGAGCAAGTCCCACTCTCTGCCTGTAACCTTTTGAAAGATTCTTGATTATACGGTTTCTTACGTCTGTAATTTTGCAAAGGTCGCATACGTCCTTTAAATGTGCCTTGCGTGGTAGCTTGCACTTTTTAAGGTCATATACGAAATTTAGATATGCGTCAATAGTCATATCTATATAAAGTGGCGGAATTTCCGGCAGATACCCTATAAATGACTTAGCTTTTTTAGGGTCTTCAAAGATGTCCACACCGTTGACAAGAATCTGGCCGGACGTTGACGAAATATAACCAGTCAGCATATTCATAGTCGTTGACTTTCCTGCACCGTTAGGTCCTAAAAAGCCGAGAATTTCGCCCTGTTCTACTTTAAAACTTATGTTTTTCACGGCTTGTTTGTCGCCGTATTTCTTGCTGAGATTTTTAACCTCAATCATTTATTTTCCTCCCTGAAACAGTTTTTCTGAGTTATTTTTTCAGACAATATAATTGTAGTCTTTCTATGTGATAGTACCGTGAAAATAGTGCGAATATCACATAAAAGAACGCACTTCCGCTATATCTCTTGAAATCTGTTCCCTGAGTTCTTCAACGGATGAAAACTTCATTTCAGGACGGATAAATTTATTAAACTCAACTTCAATATTCTTTCCATACAAGTTACCTGAAAAATCAAGTATATGAGTTTCCGCAAGAGGTGTACGCTTTCCGGCAATAGTAGGCTTTACTCCGATATTTGTTATTGACCTGTATTTTTTATTGTTTATATATGTTGTTGTAAAGTATACACCGTATTTCAGGACAAGCTGTCCTTTTGAATAATTCTGGTTAATCGTCGGAAAATTTATCGTTCTTCCGATTTCGTTTCCGTGTACTACAGTAGTATAAATGTTGTATGGTTCACCTAAAAGAGTATTTGCCTTTTCGATTTCACCGTTTACAAGACAACGGCGGATTTCACCGGAAGATACAGTTATATTATTGATTTTTACAGGTTCAGCGGTCTGCACCTCAAAACCGTACTTCTTACCGAAATTCCTTAAATCCTCAACTCCACACGAAGAATTTTTCCCGAATCTGAAATCGTTTCCACAACAGACTATTCCGGCATTTAATTTTTTTGCAAGAACATTTTCCGCAAATTCTTCACCCGACATTCCGCAAAGTTCTTCAAAATCCGCTGAATATATATTCCCTAAAAAACCGAAATTTTCAAGTATATCATATTTATTGATATGACTATATATATAACCGTCCTTACCGCTTGTTTTATGGAGTACTGCTGTCGGATTGAAAGTGAATACAGCAGGTTGCAGACCGTTTTCTTTTTGTACAAGTGCGAGGTCAAGCACGGCACGGTGACCGAGATGTACGCCGTCAAAAAGTCCCAGTGCAACAGCACGTTTTTTTGTTTCCATTGTATCACCTCACACAAGATTTTTTCCGATACGTAATATACCGTTTTCGTGTTCTGCAATTGATGTACCGATAAAATTGTTATCATATCCATAAACCGCATAATCCCTGACATCTGTTTTTATGTTATTGATTCTTGCCAAATCGAGTTTAACACCGTTTTTATACATTCTCGTCTGTACCTCATTGAGACGGATTCTGTCAAGATTTTTAAAAGCATATTCTATAGGGATTATCAGACTTTCAAGACGGTTTTCGTCTTTTGCCTGTTGTATCTGTTCAAGGGTGTAACAGTCAGCAATAAAAAAACCGCCGTCAACCGTTCTTTCAAGTGCCGTCATAACTCCGCCACAACCGAGTTTTTCGCCTATATCGTTTATAATAGTACGGATATATGTGCCTTTTCCGCATGTTATTTCCACTTTTCCTGTACGTGACTTTTCGTCATACTGCAACAAGTCAATTTTTTCAACTTCAATTTCTCTTGGTTTTCTCTCAACTTCAATTCCTTGCCTTGCGAGGTCATACAGACGTTTTCCGTTTACCTGTACTGCGGAATACATAGGCGGTAACTGCATTATTTTCCCTGTAAATTCCGGAATAACTTCTTTCAGGTCTTTCAAGGTTACAGCCTTGTCGGATTCTGTTAAAACTTTTCCCGTAATATCCTGTGTATCTGTAGTCTGTCCGAATTTAAATTCTGCCACATAGATTTTAAAGCCCTTAACCATATCGCAGGCTTTTGTTGCATTACCAACAAAAACAGGCAGTACACCCGTTGCCATAGGGTCTAGAGTACCGCTGTGACCGAGACGCTTTATTTTAAGTATGCCTCGTAATTTAGCGATAACGTCAAATGAAGTAAAACCCTTTGGCTTGTTTATGCCTATCATACCGTTCATCATAATGCTTTACTTACAGCCTCAATAAGCTGTTTTTTAATGTCATCGAGGTCTCCGGAAAGATTACAGCCTGATGCCTTTGCGTGACCGCCTCCGCCAAGAGTTTCGCATATCTTTGAAACATTCACTTCATCTGCTGAACGGAAAGAACATTTATAATCATCTGCACGCTGACGTATAAAAATTCCCACTTCAGCATTTTCATACTGTATTGTAAGAGGTGCAAAGCCTTCAAGTTCACCATCAGTAATACCTAATTCTTCTATAAGTTCCTTTGTTACTGCAATAATACAGAGTTTTCCGTCAAGATATGTTTCAATCATATCATTCAGTCTGCTTTCAAGCCTTATTCTTCCTGCTGATTTCACGTCAAACATATATCTGTTGATTCTTGTGAAATTTATATCGCTGTATTCCCTCATCATTTCCGCAACAACTTCATGAGTATGCGGAGTAGTACAAGCGTATTTGAAACAGCCTGAATCCGTTGTAATTCCGGTATACAGACACTCTACGCAATGTTTCGAGAGTTTAAGACCCATAAATTTTGCAAGGTCATATATTACCTCACAGGCTGCGGAAGCATCTGCCCTGAGTAAAGTTTTTTCAGCGTAATTCTTGTTTGAAATATGGTGGTCTATACACAACTGCACCTTATCTCCGTAAATTTCCTGATATTTTCCCATGAGTTTATTGTCTGCAATGTCAACAGCAATTATTGTCTGCGGTTCAAAATCTTCCTCTGTCTCTCCCTCTGTAATAAAATCATACCTTTTCGGGAAAACGTCATGACATACAACTCTGCTTCTTATTCCCAACTGTCTGAGAATATCTTTCATTGCGAAACCTGCTCCTGTACAATCACCGTCAGGATTGCGGTGTGTAATTATAACTGCGTCCTGACAGTTACGGAGGAAAGTTTCCGCTTCACTGAATCCTATATACATACAAAAATACACCTCTTTTTCTGAATTATCAATTTAACAAATCGTTTAACTTCCTGCTTATTTCGGCACTTCTTTCAATGGAATTGTCAGCAATGAAAGTAAGTTCCGGTGACTTACGCATTTTCAGACGGTGAAAAAGTTCACGCCTTATAAATCCGCACGCACTCGTAAGACCCTTGACAGACTCTTTTGTTTTTTCTATACCCTCAAAACTTGATACATATATCTTACACACGGACATATCACCCGACAAATCTGCTCTTACTATAGTAAGCATTTTGTCAATTCTCGGGTCTTTGAGTTCCCTGAGAATAGCTGTCATTTCCCTTTTTATATCTTCTGCCATACGGCTGTTTTTAAAGTTCGCCATTGTAATCCTTTCTGCAATCAGACTTTAAATTTACAGTCTGTATCATCTTTCTGTTTCCGGACAGTTATATCGTCCTTTCAAGTATTTTTCAGAGCATACCAAACCTGAAAATAAGGCAGATACGCTCTGAACAGAAACTTATATATTATTCCTCACGATATTCCTCAACAATATATGCCTCGAATATATCGCCCTCTTTAACGTCGCTGAATTTGTCAAGACTTATACCGCACTCGTAACCCTCTGCAACTTCCTTTGCATCGTCCTTGAAACGTTTAAGACCTGCTATCTTGTCATCAGCGATAATAATTCCGTCACGTACAACTCTTATCTGACAACCTCTTGTAATCTTGCCGTGGAGAACGTAACTTCCTGCAACCATTCCGACATTTGAAATCTTGTAAACCTGACGTACTTCTACACGTCCCAACTCGACTTCACGGAATTTCGGTGCAAGCATACCCTTCATAGCAGTAGTTATTTCCTCGATAGCATCGTAAATAATCCTGTAAAGACGTATATCAACACCGTCACGGACTGCATTTTCCTGAGCCACTGGGTCAGGTCTTACGTTGAAACCAACAATAATAGCGTTTGAAGCGTTTGCAAGCATAACGTCGCTTTCTTTTACCGCACCTACAGCTCCGTGAATAACTTTTACTCTTACTTCGTCGTTGGAAAGTTTTTCAAGTGATTGTTTAACCGCCTCAACAGAACCCTGTACGTCAGCCTTTACAATAATAGGAAGTTCCTTTATTTCGCCCTCTGCTATCTGATTGAAAAGGTTATCGAGTGTGACTTTTCTGTAAGCGTTAAACTGTTCCTGTTTAGCTTCGTGCTTTCTCTTTTCAACAAGTTCCCTTGCAAGTCTTTCGTCCTCAACAGCGTTAAAAATATCGCCTGCACTTGGTACTTCTGCAAGACCTGTGATTTCAACAGGTACGGACGGACCTGCCGATTTAACAGCTTTGCCCTTATGGTTTGTCATAACCCTTACTCTGCCGACTGCTGTTCCTGCAATAAGGACATCACCCTGTCTGAGAGTACCATTCTGCACGAGAAGTGTAGCAATAGGACCTCTGCCCTTGTCGAGACGTGCTTCAATTACAGTACCTTTTGCAAGTCTTTCCGGATTGGCTTTAAGTTCCTTTACTTCTGCAACAAGAAGAACGTTTTCAAGAAGTTCGTCGATACCCTCACCGGTCTTTGCTGAAACAGGTACGCAGATAACGTCACCGCCCCACTCCTCACATACTATATCATATTTTGTGAGTTCTTCTTTGATACGGTCGGGATTAGCTCCCTCTTTGTCCATTTTGTTTATAGCAACTATAAGTGATACTCCAGCAGCCTTTGCGTGATTGATTGATTCTACGGTCTGTGGCATAATACCGTCATCGGCAGCTACTACGAGTATCGCTATATCCGTAATATTAGCACCTCTTGCACGCATAGAAGTAAACGCTTCGTGTCCGGGGGTATCGAGGAATGTTATGTCCTGACCGTTTACTTTAACCTGATATGCACCGATATGTTGTGTAATACCGCCTGCTTCACCTGCGGCAACATGGGCGTGTCTGATTTTATCGAGAATTGAAGTTTTACCGTGGTCAACGTGTCCCATTACTACTACAACCGGACAACGTGGCTCAAGGTTTGTGTCATCGTCGTCACTGTCGTCTATGAGACGTTCTTCAATTGTAACGATAACTTCCTTTTCAACCTTTGCACCGAGTTCGTCAGCAACAAGTGAAGCTGTATCGAAATCAATTTCCTGATTGATAGTAGCCATGATACCAAGTCCCATAAGTTTCTTGATAACTTCCGTAGCAGTAACTTTAAGACGTGTTGCGAGTTCACTGACGGTTATGCTGTCCGGAATCAAAACTTTCAACTGTTGTTTTCTTGCCCTTTCAAGTTCAAGTCTCTTGAGTTTTTCTGTTTCTGTTTCTTTCTTTGAATACTGCTGTCTTACACGCTGTGCGGACTTCTGACTGATTTTCTGTTTCTTTGCAGAATAATTATCATTCTTGTGTTTGTTTGTAGGTGCAATCTGTTCATAACGCTCATTGTACTTATCAAGGTCAACATAACTTCCTCTTGTATCAACTGTACGGCGTTGTGTGGAAGTCTGTGCCGTCTCTGAACTGAATGAAGCATTGAATTTGGAACGTTCACCTCTGTCCTGAGCCTTAGCCTGAGGTTTGTTTTTGTCGTTCTTTTTGTTAGTCTTCGGCTTTGGCTGTTCTGTGGGCTTAACAATTTCTGCTGTTTTTTTCTCTGCAACTGTTTCAGATTGCTTTGTTTCCTGTTTCTTTTCTTCCTGCTTTTTTTCTTCAGATTTCCTAAATTCCTGTTTTTTCTCTTCCTTTTTCTTTTCGTCGGATTTCCTGTCGTTGTTCCTTGACAGTGCGGAAGATTTGGAATTTCTGTCGTTCTTTCTGCTGGAATTTTTCCTTTCCTGCCTTGATTCGTTTCTCTTAACGGACTTTTCGTCATTCTTTGAACCGTAGTAATCGTTAAAATTCTTTACCTCATGTTTTTTAGAGTAGTGTTCAAGCAGAAGATTCATTTCTGCCTCATTCAGAGTACTTGAAGCACTTCTTTTCTTGTTGTCCTTTGTTGCAAAGAAATCAACAATTTCCTGTACGGAAACGTTAAAATCCTTTGAAGCGTCACTGATTTTAATTTTTTTTATCATAGGCTCAATACCTCCAGTTAATTATACCGTAAAATATATCATATACGGCTATTGTTTATATAACATTATGATGCGAATTTCAGGTGTTTATTTTAGCGAAACCGTCCGCAAATCCTTTGTCGCATATCGCAATAATCGCTGTAACCTTACCGCACAGATGTGCCATATCGTCCTTTGAAAGCTCCGTCTTTATAAGCGGTACGGAATACTTTCTGCATATGAAACCGGCTTCCTTGACAGTTTTTTCAGATGCATCAGAAGCAGTAAGAATACAATAAGCTGTACCGTTTTTAACAGCATCACACGCACTGTCAAATCCTTTTACAGTTTTTCCTGCCTTGATACATATAGTAAGCAGATTAGCTGTTTTTCTGGAGTTCATCTGCCATCACCTCATAAATACTGTCATCTATCCTGCACGAAAAAGCCTTTTCAAAACGTCTTGCTTTTCGTGCCTTTCCGAAACATTCCGTACTTCTGCATATATACGCACCACGTCCGGATTTCTTTCCGGTAAAATCAAGACTTGTTTCGCCGTCCGGAGATTTCACCACACGGATAAGTTCTTTTTTTGGTTTCATCTCATTACAGCCGAGACACATTCTCATAGGAATTTTTTTCGGTTTCATAACTCATTCCTCAACAGTAGCGTTGTTTTCCGTTTTTTTAGCTTCTGCGGAAACTTCTTCTGTAACTTTCTGTTCGGAAACAGGCTTCTTTTCTACCTTGAAATCGGGACGCATTTCAGGAGCTTCCGAATCCGTCTCCGTGTTAAACTGTGGTTTTATGTCAATCTTGTAACCTGTGAGTTTTGCGGCGAGTTTTGCATTCTGACCTTTATTTCCGATTGCAAGTGAAAGCTGATTGTTAGGTACAATAACAGTACAGGTCTTTTCTTCCTCAGAAGTAATTACTGTCTTGAGTACCTCAGCCGGTGCAAGTGCTTTTGCAATATACTTATCTGGTTCTTCACTCCAGAGAATAATATCAATTTTTTCCTGATTGAGTTCGTCAACAACTGCATTTATCCTCGCACGCTTTGTACCAATACAAGCACCTACAGCATCAACATTCTTGTCAGTTGAACATACTGCTATTTTCGTTCTTGAACCTGCTTCACGTGAAATACCCTTTACCTCAACAGTGCCGTCATAAATTTCCGGTACTTCCTGTTCAAAAAGTCTTTTTACCAAATCCTTGTGTGAACGTGAGATTTTGATAATAGGTTTCTTTGTCTTTCCTATAATACTGGTGACATATACTTTTATCAGCTTTCCTATTTCAAGGACTTCTCCGGGTATCTGTTCATTTTTGAAAAGATATAATTCCGTGCCGTTATAGTCAACGGTGACAGTACCTCTTCCGGGGTCAATCTGAGAAACCTTAACTGTTATACATTCATGTTCCTTTGATTCAAAGCGGTTGAGAATCTGCTCACGGTTGATTTCCCTGAGGTCGCCCTTTATGGACTGTTTTGCAGAAAGTGCTGCCATTCTGCCGAGCTTTGAAATATCAATTTCCTTGAGAATCTTTCCGCCTATATAAGCATTAGGGTCAATAGTCCTTGCAACTGCAATATTGACTTCATTTTCGTCAATCGGTTCATCATCGATGATTTCCTGCTCAATATACATTGCAAACTTCTTTGTAAGCGGGTCAATATCAACCCTGATTCGTTCTTCACTGTGCGGATAAGCCTTTCTGGCAGCTTTCAGCATTGCCGATTTCACTTTTTCGATAAGAAGCTCTGTTTCAACGCTGTTTTCCTCTCCGAGAGACTTAAGAGCTTCGAAAAAGCCGTTGTTAATGTTCATGTCTATATATTCCTCCAGTATAAAAATTTTTTGTAATCTTAAATTTCAAAATAAAGTTTCACATATGCGATATCCGCAAGCGGAAATTTCCTTTCGCTTCCGTCGTCCATTACAACAGAAACACCTTCCTTATCTGCACCCGAAAGCACAGCAACAATTTCCTTTTCACCGTCAACGCTTCTTATGAAACGTATCCTTACCATATCGCCCTCACATACTTCAAAATGTTCTTCCTTGACAAGTTCCCTTTCAAGACCTGCCGAACCCACTTCAAGAGTATAACTCTGTGAAATAGGGTCTTGTTCGTCCATAATGTCATTTATGGGGGCGTTGGCTCTTTCGCAGTCAGCAATAGTGATACCGTCGTCGCTGTCAATGAATATACGGAGATACCATAATGCACCCTCCTTTTCATAACATACGTCCCAAAGAAAGTAACCCAATTCATCAGTTATTGGTCTGATAAGGTCATATACTTTCTGTTCAGTAGCACCAAATTTTTTAAACTTCATAATATATCATCTCCTTTCATCTGATTAGTCTTTGTCATAGTTGCAGAATAATTGCAGACTACCATATAAATTTATGTAGGATTCCACAAAAATTCATTTCCATATAAGAAAAATTTATTCTGTCCCAGTTTAATAATACGAAAGACCGGAGATTTCCGGTCTTTTGCTCAACTATTACCGTGTTTTATTATAGCACATCTTTCTGTAAAAATCAAGTCTTTTCAGAAAATTTCTTTTCAAAGTTTCATGTTTTACAAAATACTTGACATATATGTGAATCATAATGTATAATTATAATAAGTTTCAAAGAGAAAAATAAAAGGAGCTTATGAAAATGAATAATTTAAAGAAAATGCTTACAGGAATTATTGCCGTAATGTCAGTAATGACTTCAGCAGTTTCATGCAGTGCAGACAAAAGTCAGAAGGCAGGTCCACTCGTTGTAACCGAATCCACTTCTTCGGAAACAACAACTACAGAAATCACCGGAAATACCGCCCCCAACGAACCGACAGAATCAACAACAATTACAGAAGATACAAAAAAAACTACAACAGTACAGACTACTATTCCGGAAGAAATCCATACTCCGCCGATGTTCCTGACAACTACTACACAGGTTACAGAACCCATTCAGCTCGGAGACCCTGTTGATATTTCAAATACGGAAATAGTGTGGCTTTCCGACTACGACCTTAATCCCGAAATGGGAAAACAACGACCGGTAGCCGTAGCACTTTTTGAGGATATTTTCGGCGGTCATATACGGTATGTACAGACTTCAGCAAGAGATAAATATTACACTCTTTCAAATATGATTCTCTCCGGTGAGGAAGTGGATATGTTTGAATTTGAACCGGAATATTTCCCGAAAAATGTACTCAGCAATCAGTATCAGGCACTTGACCCATATTTCAGGTCTATGGGATTCAATACAGGCATATGGAACGGTATGTATGATGTGATTGATTCCCTTGAATACAGAGGCGAACACTATGTTATACCTTATTCCCTTTCAAATCCCTCTGTACTTACTTATAGCCGTAAACTCATAAGAGACTATAATCTTGACGACCCTTACGAACTTTACAAACAAGACAAATGGGACTTTAACGCTTTTATGAAAATAATGGAAAATTATAACAAAAAAACCGGCAAGCGTGCTGTAAACGGTAGTATAGGCGATATGTTGATTCATTCAGGCGGTGAGAGAATAATAAATTATAAAAATGAAAAACTTATCAATAATATAAATAACGCTTCTGTACGTTACGCCGAACTTCTTATGCAGAATATGTGCAGAAAATCCCTGTATTCAACATCATGGAATGAATATTACACTACTAATACATTGTTTTTCGCTTACGACAGCTGGACACTTGGTACTTCAAATGTAATGAATCCCAATATGGATTTAATGGTTGTACCTGCTCCGAAACCTAATAACTCAGACGGAAAATATATAATGTGTGATTTCGATGCTAAAATGCTTGTAAAGAACTCCACAAAAGGCGACGCAGTGGCAACCTATATACAGTGCGAAAGAATAGTGGCTACTCAGCCAGCATATATACAGGGTGCTAAGGAATATGCACTCATTCCGGAAACAGATATAAACGGAAACATAAAAAGTTACATAACAGAAGAACAATACAACGCTTTACAGGAATTTACTGATACAGCAGAAGTAACGCCTGTATTTGAATACGGTTACGGAATGAATGACAAAATGTCAGGTGCAGGCGGTATAATGGACGTTCTTGCAAATCACTATCTCACAAATTCCGCTACTGAAACCGACTGGAAAAATCTGAGGAATTTATATCACGATACAATCAATGGGATAATAGAAGAGTATAAATAACATATTTATATTATGGGACAATATAATTAAAAAGTTGTCCCATATATTCTGCAAACGAAAGGACAAAATATTATGTTTATTAAATTATTATTTTTAGCGGAAATTATAATAATGATTGTCGCTTCAGCAATACTTTCAAAAACTGCTGTTGTCAGAAATCCTGATTATGCTCCTGAAACAAAATCAAAAATCCCGAAAGCCAAAAATTCCAAATCCGAAATATTTGTCAATATATGTATAATATTTTCACTTCTTATGGGATTAGCTGATATTACAGGAATAATACAAACCGGTGAAGTACACGGCGGATTTATTGTTATAGGAATCGTACTTCTGCTTGAAAAAGTCTGCAATATCGTAAGAACAAAAATACAGTCGGGAACAATACGCTTTTTTTCAAAAATGCTTATCATTACCGCACTTATCGAACTTATTGTATTTCAGTTGCCGTCATACAGAATATTTTTCGGAGACTATAAAAATACACTCCTTTTTATGCCACAGGGAACAGTCACAAGCGACAACATCATTATTGACCCCTTGAACGGTGATATGAAAGTATACGGACAGACTATATCATCAATAGAATTTCAGAACCTCGACAGAAAAATAGGTACAATAAAGATAAATTCAAGTTGTTCTAACGAACATCCTAACCGTCTTTATGTGGACATTGATACTACTGACGAAACTTCAGCAACCTACCGTTCTGCTATCATAAAAGGTGAGATTGTACAGGGTAATAAAAGTACTGAGTATATAACTTTCCTGCTTTCCGGAAAAACTGATAAATTGCAGTTTCATTTCACATCAGAAAACGACAATGATATATTCAATATTTCTTCCATTGAAATAAATGCACCTATACCCTTTGAAATATCTTTGCTGAGAATGTTGATTATCCTTATAACTTCAACTTTTGTATATGCCGTCATATTCTCTGCATTTTTCAACAAAGAGTACAAGGATAATAAAGTATTCTGTCTGATTTCAACAGGTCTGATTACAGCACTTGCGTTATTCGTTGCCATCTCAATGACAATAACAAAAGCCTCGGTAGATGTTGATGATTCATTTACGAAAAGGACAGAAAATCAGATTTCAAAAGAGCTTGTACTTGCCTTTGAAAACAAACAGGTATCACTCCTGACAGAGCCGACAGAAAACCTTCTTTCACTTGATAACCCTTATGACAGAGGATTGCGTGAATCAACAGGAGTATGGGCAGAATGGGACCATGTTCTCTATAACGGAAAATACTATTCATACTACGGAATCGCTCCTGTTATATTGCTTTTTCTGCCGTACCATATGATTACCGGAAAATTTTTACCGTCAGATATAGCAGTAATTATCTTTTCAATAATAGGAATAATATTCCTTTCATTGACTTACAACGCTTTTATAAAGAAATGGTTCAGCTGTATACCGTCGGGGTGTTACCTTGCCGGACTGCTTATCATTATGACGGCTTGCGGAATATGGTTCAGTACAGGACGTCCAATCTTCTATGAAATAGCTATATCTTCGGGATTTGCATTTATTACACTCGGAGCGTATTTCCTCATATCTTCAAATACTATAAGCAAAGGAAAAATCTCACTTCCGAAAGTAACTCTTGCTTCTTTGTTCCTTGCAACAGCTGTACTGTGCCGACCTACTCTTGCGGTATACTCAATATGTGCCTGTGTATTCTATGTAATGGGATTCAAAAAATCCGCTGAATTTATTGACGCTGACGGAATTATCCACAACGACAAAAAACGCAGTATAAAATATATGGTATGTGCATTGTTGCCGTTTGTTGTACTCGGCTCTGTGCAGATGTGGTATAACTATGCAAGATTTGATTCACCGCTTGACTTCGGCATACAGTATTCGCTGACAATCAATGACTTCACAAATGCAGAATGTCATCTGATATATGTGCTTATAGGAATCTTTGCATACCTTTTCCAGTTCCCGACAATAAAAGCTGATTATCCGTATGTAAATACATGGTTTACCTATTTCCACTCAAACGGATTCTACTACAAGGACTGGGGACAGACAAGCGGTATAATATGGCTTGCGTTGCCGGTATTCGGTTATCTTCTCAGCGGAAAAGCACTGAAGAAACTTCCCGACAGGAGTTCACGTCTCAGAGCTATTGCAACTATAGGACTTCCATGTATAATAATGCCTTTTATAATAATATGTTCGATATGGGAAAGTGGTTACGCAGTGCGTTATATGGCTGACTTTTCATGGGAAATAATAATCGGAGCTTTCACAATACTTTTCTTCCTGTATATCAATTCAAAAAATGAAACTCTCAGAAAATTATTCAGATACTTCATGGCATTTTCAGTAGTTGCAACATTTATTGTAAACATTCCGCAGATTTTCGATTTCACATTTGAAGAGCCATATTTCCCTGTACTCACAAGTAAATTTCATGAGTTAATTGAATTTTGGAGATAATATATTAAAAGAATTGTATCGCTGACTATACACTTCTTGCATTTATCCATATATTCTTTATTTTAAGAGTATTTCCGACATAAAATTACAGAAACCCCGTCAATATTAGTTAAAAATTCATAATTAACATATTTTTAACGAGTAAAAAATTTAAATTCCATTTTCGATAAGAACTTCTGTTCGTTTTTATTGTCAAAAAATGACAAAAATTATGGTGAATATATAGCAATGTGCGGAATTTTTTCAAAAATACGTGACATTTCTTTCACACTATGATATAATGTATTAAAGGTACTTTCCATGTACAAAATGTTCAGGATTTTTCCAGCGGATACGGTCCGTAAGGTATCACAATTCAAAGAAAGGATTTCTAAAAAATGGATAATAATAATTCCGGAAAACCACGCAAAAGGGTTACTAAACAGGTTCTCAGGCGCAGACAGCTTACCGCACTGGCAGTAATTGCATTAATTGTACTCATATTTATAATACTCATCGCAAGTGCCTGCACTGACAAGTCTACAAAGCCAAGGGACAATTCTAAAAATTCCACAACAACTTCATCTACAACCACTACCACTACAGAAGTAATGACAGAGCCTCCCACAACTACAAGTACTACCGCACCTATACCGACAATAAATGCTGAACTCTCTGCTCAGGTACAGCTTTCAACACGTGAACTTTTCCTCAATACAGGCGAAAGCGAAATGCCTTTAATATATGGTTATCCGGACGGCTGTTCGGAAGAAAATGAAATATGGGCAAGCTCTGATACAAATATCGCCACAGTAAACGAAATGGGTAACGTTACAGCAATAAATGCCGGTGAATGTTACATTATACTGAAATTCAACAATAATCCTGCTATTGAAGTATCAATCAAAGTTACCGTTACAGGTGAGGAAACTCCGGCAGAAAATCAGCCGGTTGTAAACCCTGAAGAAGATATTAACAATAATCCTAATGTTCCCGATAGTCAAAGCAGTTATCAGGATACTCAGGGCTATCAGGATACGCAAAACTATATGCAGAATCAGTCACAGCCAGAAGAACAGTCGTCCCAATCAGAAGAGCAACCTCAGTCCGATATTTCCGCAGATGATGGCGTTACAGACGAAGTACAGAATGAATAACACAAAACAAAAAGACAGTCCTATATTTCGGACTGTCCTTTTTTTATAACACAATGTCGCCACGTTCACAAGAAATCTCGAAACCTGCTGATTCTATACGGCGTTGCAGACATACCACACATTCCGCTGATTCCTCACCGGTACAGATTTTATTGTCATAAAGGTCATATTTCTTTCTGACGTTCACAGGAGAGAGATTAGGCATTAAAACGTTACAACCGGTTTTCAGACCTCTTTCACGACCGTCAGGCGAAATAGTACCGAGTGCTGTAGTAGCGGGAAGAAGCACTTTCGGAAACATAAGACGGAGTATTCCTAAAAGTCTGAGAGTAAGTCCCAGTGTACCGCTTTTTTTGTCGGCAAAAGGTGTATTGTGATGTGGTACAAAAGGACCTATTCCAATCATATGAGGTCTAAGCTCCTGTAAAAAACGCAAGTCTCTGATAATATCTTCTGTTGTCTGAAAAGGCACTCCCACCATAAACCCTGCTCCCACCTGATAACCAAGCTCATGCAGATTAAAAAGACATTCCTTACGGTTTGCAATGCTCATTTCAGACGGGTGCAGTTTTCCGTATAATTCCGGAGAAGCCGTTTCGTGACGTAATAAATAACGGTCTGCACCTGCTTCTTTCATTTTCCTGTAACTTTCGTAAGAACGTTCACCAAGGGAAAGAGTTACCGCACAATCAGAATATTTACGTTTCACTTCCGAAATCAGAGAACACATAAAGTCGTCGGTAAAATAAAGGTCTTCACCGCCCTGCATTACAAAAGTCCGGAAACCTAAATTATATCCATTTTCGCAACACAGCAGTATTTCCTCACGGCTCAGACGGTAACGCTCAGCATTTCTGTTGCTCCGACGTATTCCGCAGTAAAAACAGTCGTTCCTGCAATAGCTTGAAATTTCTATCAGTCCACGCAGAAAAACTTTTCTACCATAATATTTACGACGTACCTTGTCGGCGTACTCCGCAAGCAATTCTGAATCCTTATCGCTTTCAACAAGTATTTTAAATTCGCTGTCTGTAAGGTCTCCGGAAGTGTACAGTTTTTCGATTAACTCCGTCATCTCAACCGCCAAGTCTTATCATTTCGTCAATGCACTTTCCGGCTTTTGAAATCAGTTCGTCGTCCATAATCATCTCAAACGCTTCACCGTTGTCCATACCTTTCAAAGTATTGTAAACATCCGGCAATGTTGTAATCTTCATATTGTGACAAACTATATCTTTTGTTACCGGATAGAACTTCTTTTCAGGACAATCATATTGCAAGTGTTCAGCGATTGAAGTTTCAGTACCTATTATGAACTCTTTAGCATCAGATTTTTTTGCAAAGTCCATAATTCCGGAAGTAGAACCCACATAATCAGCCAGTGCAACTACTGCCGGAGTACATTCGGGGTGTACAAGAAACAACGCTTCAGGGTGTTCAGCTTTTGCTTTTTTTACCTCACTGACAGTAACTCTTGCGTGAGTGGGACAGCCACCGTTAAGAAGTTTTATATCCTTTTCCGGAATACTACGTTTTACATAGTCGCCGAGATTGCAGTCCGGTATAAACAGTATCTTGTCATTATCAATTGCCCTTACGATTTTCAAGGCACTCGAAGATGTAACGCATACATCGCATACAGTTTTCAGAGAAGCAGTAGTATTGATATACGCTACAACTGTCCTGTCGGGTTCTCTGTCTTTCAGCATACCAATCATTTCAGCGTCCATCTGTTCAGCCATCGGACAACCTGCGTTTCTGTTTGCAAGAAACACCCTTTTCTGTGGTGCAAGGATTTTAGCAGTTTCTGCCATAAAATGTACTCCGCAGAAGATTATATTTTCCGCATCAGCATTCTTTGCGTCAACGCTGAGTTTGTAACTGTCGCCTGTGAAGTCCGCTATCTCAACGATTTCCCTTGCCTGATAGCAGTGTGCTAAAATAACCGTATTTGTTTCCTTTTTAAGTCGCAGAATTTCTTCCTGCAATTCACGTAATTTCATATTATATCACCTTTTATTAACGTTTTTTTATTAAAATTCTGAAATATGTCGGTTTACCATTTATATTGCACATATGAGAATGCTTTTCCTTTACTATTGCATTTGTATTTTGTGAATCCAAAAGTGCATATCTGTTAAGAGCATCTATTATTTCAAACTGTTCCGGATTATACTTGTCAAAGAATGTAATCGGTACACCCATAATACCATCATAGTCGCTTGGTATATCAGCTACTTTATTAACATTTATTGCATTATAGTTGTCATATTTAGGGTAATCTTCGGGAGTATAGTTTCTAAATAGTATAATATCTTCGTGTCTTTTCTGAATATCAAGATTTGTGAACCAACAGATATTTCCTAAACTTCTCCATTTCTGACCATCTTCATCTATCCAAAATCTCGTTGCTTTTTCCTCATAACTTTCAGGAACTTTAAAAGCCATATCACCCACTTTATACCCAAGCCACATTTTATTATCTTTTAATAAAGGAAATATTTCCTTGTATGTAATGGCGTTCTGATTACCTATTATGATAAATTTTTTATTATACTCCATAAGCTGTGCAACATACTCACGGAACAGGCTGAACGGCGGATTTGTCACAACAATATCTGCTTCTTTCAGAAACTCTATACATTCCGCTGACCTGAAATCTCCGTCACCTTGAAGAGTTCGTGGAGGATTTTTCTTCAATATTAATTCAAAATCCTGTAAATCGACTGCTCCGTCATTGTTTTCGTCTGTAATTTCTGTAATCTCAATCACATAAGGCTTTTTTGAATGTTTTACTGTCTCAACATCGTCACCGAAAAATGACAGTTGAGTATACATTACCGGTGAAGTTGCATAGCTTGTGGCTATTAGTTTTTTGATACCTAAAAAATTAAACTGCATAGCAAAAAATTTTACAAAATTACTTTCAAAAGGGTCATCACAGTTGCAGAGTATTGTTTTTCCTTTGAAATGCTGTCTGTAATATTTGAGTTCTTTTTCAATGTCAGTAAGCTGTGTATAAAATTCATTTTCTTTAGTGTTACTTGCATTACGCAAACTACTATTCTTCTTTACCATATATCACCTTTTATTTTATCATAAGGACGGCTATATATAAATATAAACCGTCCATATATATTATACTTCTGCGATAACTTCCACTTCAACAAGAACGTTTTTCGGAAGTGTCTTTACTGCAACGCAACTTCTTGCCGGAAGTGATGTAAAATACTTTCCGTAAACGCCGTTGAATGCTCCGAAATCGTTCATATCAGCAAGAAAACAAGTTGTTTTTACAGCCTTGTCGAATGATGAACCGGAAGCCTCTAAAACGGCCTTGAGATTCTGCATAACCTGCTCAGACTGTTCCTCAATAGTTACAGCCTCGATATTGTTTGTAGCCGGATTGATTGCAATCTGTCCGGAAGTGTAAACCATTCCACCAGAAACTACTGCCTGTGAATAAGGTCCTACCGCCTGCGGTGCTTTATCTGTGTGAATTTTCTTCATTTTTATAACCTCCTGTTATTCATTTACGATTTTGAAACCTTTATTTTTAAGAGCATTTCTTATTTCGTCAATGTGCTGATAGTTGCGTGTTTCGAGAACGATTCTCAAATAACAGCCGTTCACTGCTGACCCCTCATTAGCACGTTCATGATGTATTGAAATAACGTTTCCGCCTGCTTCTGCGATAATCTTTGAAACGTCCATAAGCTGACCTGGCTTGTCAATAAGTTCTATGTTGAGTGAGCAGGTTCTTCCGGTCATAAGCAGACCACGCTTTATAACTCGTGAAAGTATTGTAACGTCGATATTTCCGCCTGAAAGCAGACATACAACTTTCTTGTCCTTTACAGGAACTTTATTGAACATTGCAGCCGCTACTGAAACAGCTCCTGCACCCTCTGTAACAAGTTTCTGTTTTTCCATGAGTGCAAGTATAGCCGCTGAAATTTCGTCGTCTGTAACCGTCACAATATCGTCAACATATTCCGAAACGTACTTGAAAGTATTTTCGCCTGGTTCTTTAACTGCGATACCGTCAGCAATCGTTGAAACACTGTCGAGACATTCTATTTTATGGTCATGAATGGAATTGAACATACTCGGCGCACCGGAAGCCTGTACACCATATACTTTTACATTCGGATTAAGGCTCTTTATTGCATACGCAACTCCTGAAATAAGTCCGCCACCGCCTACCGGCACTATTACAGCATCTACTTCCGGAAGCTGTTCGAGAAGTTCAAGACCGATTGTTCCCTGTCCTGCTATAACGTTTTCATCGTCAAAAGGGTGAATAAATGTATAACCTTTTTCGTCACGCTGTCTAAGGGCTTCTGCATAAGCGTCGTCATATACGCCTTTTACAAGGCATACTTCCGCACCGTAACTCTTTGTAGCCTGAACCTTTGAAATTGGTGCACCGTCCGGCAAACAGATTATTGCAGGAATACCGTTTTTCTGTGCGGCAAGTGCTACACCTTGTGCATGGTTTCCGGCAGAACACGCAATTACTCCACGTGCTTTTTCTTCGTCGGAAAGCTGTGACATCTTATAATAAGCTCCACGTACTTTGAAAGAACCTGTTACCTGAAGATTTTCAGTCTTAAGATAGATTGAAGACTCAGGATTGATATTCGGAGCGTGAATTATATCAGTCTCCCTTATAACCTGTTTTAAAATAAATCTTGCATGATAGATTTTATCAAGAGTAAGCATTTTGAAAATTAAACCTCCTTATATTATTTTTCGTTTATAAGCTGATTTACGAATTGTTTAGCTGTTCTTGGTGAACGACCGTTTCCGGAAGACATCGCAAATCTTTCCGCTTTGAGTTCAAATTCCTTTTCGTCAAATTCAAGACCTTTCTGTTTTGCAAGTTCTCCTGCTATGCGGACAAACTCCTTTTTGTCAGGTTTTGAGAAGTTTACACGCAATCCGAAACGTGCGGAAAGTGAAATTAATTCCTGCATAGTATCGTTGCGGTGAATATCGTCTCCGTCACGTTCTGAAAACGTTTCTTTTACAAGATGTCGTCTGTTGCTTGTTGCATATATTGCGATATTGTCGGAACGTGCAGAAGCTGAACCCTCTAACATAGCTTTGAGAGAACCGAAACAATCTTCACCGGAAGTAAATGTCAAATCATCTATAAAAATTATGAATTTCAGCGGATTATGACTTATATCGTCAATAATGTGCGGAATGTCCCTCAACTGTTCTTTAGTTATTTCTATAAGACGTAAACCCCTGTCGGCGTATTCGTTTACGATAGCTTTTACAGAAGATGATTTTCCCGTTCCTGCGTCACCGTAAAGCAATACATTCTGAGCAGGTTTGCCGTCAAGAAGTGCAAGCGTATTGTCAATAACCGCCTGACGTTCTCTCTGATAACCGTAAAGGTGGTCAAGTCGCTGTGTATCGGGATATTTTACAGCAACCGTCTTTCCGTCTCTCACAATAAACATTCTGTTCTGAGAATACTTTCCGTAACCGTATTTTCCGATATTTTCGATACGCTTGTTATATTCCGCCACAAAGTCTATTTCTGACGTTCTCCAACGTGGCAGAAAACCGTCATAATCAATACCAGCTGTCACATCTTCCGGAGTAAGTCGTGAAAGTTCCTGAAATATTTTCAGTTCGTTTTCAACAGCCTCAACTATATAGCTATCGAAAACTTTTCCCTGAGCCTTTCCGATTATATAGAAATTCTCATCTTCCAGTACAGCTTTCAGAATATATTCGCTGAGATTTATATTCTTATTGTAAAGTTCACCAACAAATGCTGAATACCGTTCAATAAATTCACTGACAGGCTTTTCCGTCCAGTCATCAAGAAGTTTCCAAAGACTGTTTATAGTGTGGTCTTGTGATACTTCCCATAAAACAGCAAGCGAAAACATTTTACAGTCAAGTATTTTTCTGTTCATTATTATAACGCCTCCAATACTTTTTCCGTCATTTCTGTACAAGTAAGCGGTGTACCCTCTTTACTTCCCATAAGGTCAGCGGTACGGTATCCGGCATTGAGTACCTTATCAACAGCTTTTTCGATAGCGTCTGCTTCTTCCGAAAGTCCGAAAGAATATCTCAACATCATTGCTCCGGAAAGTATCGTCGCAATCGGATTAGCTTTATTCTGTCCTGCAATGTCAGGTGCAGAGCCGTGAATAGGTTCGTACATACCTCTTGTACCTGCTCCGAGTGATGCAGATGCTAACATTCCGATTGAACCGGTTATTTGTGAAGCCTCGTCGGAAAGAATATCGCCGAACATATTTGAAGTAACGATAACGTCAAACTGCTGTGGGTTTCTTACTAACTGCATTGCACCATTGTCAACAAACATATCACTATATTCTACTTCCGGATACTGTTCAGCAAGTTCGTGCATTGTCTTTCTCCAGAGACGTGAGCTTTCAAGAACATTTGCCTTGTCGATACTGCAAAGTTTCTTGTTGCGTTTCATAGCTGTCTCAAATGCAACACGTCCGATTCTCTCGATTTCCGTTACGCTATAAGCCTCTGTATCGTATGCTTCTTCACCGTATTTTCCCTGACGATAGCCACGGTCGCCGAAATAAATTCCGCCTGTAAGTTCACGTACTATCATTATATCAAAACCGTCGCCGACAATTTCTTCTTTCAGCGGTGATGCTGAACGCAATGCAGGATAGAGTTTAGCAGGACGTAAATTTGTGAAAAGTCCGAGTGCTGAACGTATTCCCAGTAAAGCCTTTTCGGGTCTCTTGTCGCCGGAAAGATTGTCCCATTTATAACCGCCTACTGCTCCTAAAAGTACGCTGTCGCTTGCAAGACAACCGTCAACTGTTTCTTTCGGGAGCGGTTCGCCCGTAGCGTCGTATGCACAACCGCCTATCAGATACGGTGTGAAGTTGAATTTATGACCGTATTTTTCAGCCACTTTTTCAAGTACTGCAACGGTACTGTCCACTATTTCAGGACCTATGCCGTCACCTTTAAGAAGTGCTATATTAAATTCCATTTTTTATTATCTCCTTTTATACAACATTAAAATAATCATAACCAACATAATTTACATTATCATTATGTATTACAAATCCGACTTCTTCTCCCCAGTCGCCTTTACCCTCAACTAAATAATATATTCCGTCGTCTGCAATAGTAACAAGTGAAGTAAACCAACAGTAATCAAGAATATCCCTTACGTTTTCAAGTTCAGGAAGTTCAAAATCCACGTCTGAATCCGATAAATGACAGCTTTCAATAAGTCCGTGACATATTTCGTCAATCATATCATCAGAAAGCGAATTGAAATGATTTATACATTTTTCCGCATAGTCCATAAGAGATTTATTACGGGTATATACAGTCATTTCCTGTGTATTCTCATTCTTAAAGAATTTGCTTGTGAAAGTACCTTTTGTTATTTCCTTATTCGGAGCAATTTCTTTAAAGTTTTTAATTATCTTACTCATAAAAAACTCCAATCAGTACGGAGCAGGAATTATTTTCCCACTCCGCACAAAGAAATTACTTTATAATACCCTCTGCAATAGAGTTAATCAGACCACCATTTTCAATGATTTTCTGTACGAACTCCGGAAACGGTGCTGTCTTGTATTCCTTGCCTGTTGTAAGGTTGCGGATAATACCGTTGTCAAGGTCAGCTTCTAACTTGTCGCCCTCGCTGATACCGTCAACGGCTTCCGGACACTCTACTATAGCAAGACCGATATTTATTGAGTTTCTGTAAAAAATTCTTGCGAAACTTTTTGCGATAACAAGTGATATACCGCTTGCCTTGATAGCAATAGGAGCGTGTTCTCTTGACGAACCACATCCGAAATTGAAACCTGCTGTAATAATATCGCCCTGCTGTACACGTGTAACAAAAGTCTTGTCCAAATCTTCCATACAATGTGAAGCGAGTTCTTTATGGTCGCTTGTGTTGAGATAACGTGCCGGAATAATTACGTCTGTATCAACGTTATCACCGTACTTAATAACTTTACCCTCATATTTCATAGCTCATAACCTCCCACGGACTTGAAATTTTTCCTGTTATAGCACTTGCTGCCGCTACTGCCGGACTTGCAAGATATACTTCAGATTCAACGTGTCCCATACGTCCGACAAAGTTACGGTTTGTTGTTGCGACTGCACGTTCACCCTTTGTGAGTATACCCATATGTCCACCAAGGCACGGTCCGCAAGTCGGAGTGGAAACTACTGCACCGCTTTCAATGAATATCTTCAAAAGACCCTGTTCCATAGCATCAAGATAAATCTGCTGAGTTGCAGGAATCACTATCACACGTACACCTTTTGCACACTGTTTACCTTTCATGATTTCTGCTGCTTCCTGTAAGTCCTCAAGTCTGCCGTTTGTACATGAACCGATTACTACCTGATTTATTTCTATGTCACCGAACTGGTCAAAAGTCTTAGCGTTTTCCGGAAGATGCGGGAAAGATACTGTAGGTTCGATTTCAGAAAGATTTATGTCAATAACTTCGTCGTAAACTGCATCTTCGTCCGCTTTGTAAACAACAGGTTCTTTTGCACCATGAGCCTTTACGTATTCAAGCGTGATGTCGTCAACCTCAAATATACCGTTCTTAGCACCTGCTTCAATAGCCATATTTGCAATACAGAGACGGTCAGCCATTGAGAGTGAAGCAAGTCCCTCGCCTGTGAACTCCATTGAACGATACAAAGCACCGTCAACGCCGATTTTACCGATAATGTGAAGTATAACGTCCTTACCGGAAACGTACTTGCGGAGTTTACCTGTAAGATTGAACTTTATAGCAGACGGTACTTTAAACCACGCTTTACCGATAGCCATTCCGCAAGCCATATCTGTTGAGCCTATTCCGGTTGAAAATGCTCCCAATGCACCATAAGTACAGGTGTGAGAATCAGCACCGATTACAACGTTACCGGAAGTCACAAGACCTTTTTCGGGCAGAAGTGCGTGTTCTATGCCCATTTTTCCTACATCATAGAAGTGTGTTACTTCCTTTTCACCGCAGAAATCACGGCACATCTTACACTGTTCAGCGGCTTTTATATCCTTGTTAGGTGCAAAATGGTCCATAACCATTGTAACCTTGTCTTTGTCGAACACCTTTTCCTTGTTGAGTTTTGCGAACTCCTTTATAGCTACCGGAGACGTTATGTCATTTCCGAGTACCAAGTCCAGACTGGCAAGTATAAGCTGTCCTGCCTGAACCGTTTCAAATCCTGCGTGCGATGCAAGAATTTTCTGTGTCATTGTCATACCCATTTTTTGAATCATTCCTTTCAGATTTTTTATATTAAACTTCTGTATGAAGTTATTTTTTATTTATTTTCTGTACGTTCCCATAACATAGTATATTCAGTCTGCAATGTATCGCTATCTGTTCCGGTCAACACAACCACAAAACCGGATTTTTCATAGAACCTTACAGCAGACTTATTTTTTTCATAAACTGATAAAATCAGTCTTTCATGACTGTTCTTTATGAAACGGATAAGAGCTGTTCCGATACCCTCCGACCTGTATATTTTATCGACGAATATTCCGGCAATATAATCACCATCAAGTCCGATAAAACCTTTTATTATACCATCGCTTTCATAGATATATACTTCCGCCTGTGGTATCATTGACTTCACTTCATTATATTTTTCTTTCCAGTATTCAGGATTTACAAAATTGTGCGAATCCATATTTGCTTCAAACCATATAGTCATAACACGATTAATGTCATTACCACAAAACTTTCTTATCATATTTTTTCAGAATCACTCCAGAAATTTTTTAATTTTTTCTTTCATATCAGACAACTTGCCATTATCATTGATTTCAAGAGTTTCAAGAAGTATTTTACCTGTGTAATAATAAAGACTGTAAAATAAATCTTCCGGAAAAAGACCGGCTATAAACTCGTCAACATCAACAATGTCTTCGTCGTCGTCATCTTCGTCATATTCGGGGTCAAGGTCGAAACCCTCCGGAAGCAGATATTTATCGTTCAGAATATCCGACATATTTTCCAGTGGGTCAGCGTGTTCACTTTTTTCAGCATCATTGCATATTTCCAAATAATATTTGAACTCGTCTGACAGTTTATCCGCAAGCCACACCGCAACCGGATTATCCATCTGCTTTGCCTTTTCATAGATTCTTACAAGAAAAACAACCACAAACGGAGCAGGCGTATAAAGTGTTGACTGATGTTCAAAGTCTGAAATACTGTTCCACGCCTTTTTTACTTCCTCAAGGTCTTTCATTTCGTCAAGAATACTGAGATATTCGGGATATTTTTCAGCAGTTTCATAAGCTGTAATCATTCTGTGCCACGGAATATCGTCAACATTCAGATTCCTGATATATTCTTTGATACTGTCCATAATTTAAACGCCTCTTTATTATTTATAATTAATCTGTATGGTAAACATACATTATTTCTTTGACTTCTTTTCCACCAATTACATCTTTCATGTATTCTCCACTGAAAACAAAACCATAATTTTCATAGAATTTTCTTGCTCTGAAATTTTCTTCTAAAACATACAACAGAACATACCGGAATCCCATTTTTTTCAGTTCTGTAATCGCTCTGTCAAGCAGGTATTTCCCAAAACCTTTTCCAGTATACTCAGGCAGAAAATATATAGATACGATTTCACCGTAATGACTGTACTTTTCCCACCTCGAACGACAAAAACCACAAGTTCCGATTATCTGACCGTTTTCTGTCGCAACAAGATTGTACATACCTTTTCTGCTAACACTTTCTGCCCATCTGCCATCCGGAATACTGTCAAGATAATCCTGAGTTAATATTCCCTTATATGCGAATTTCCAACTTTTTTCATAGATACCACTTAACTCATACAAATCATCTTCCAAGTACAAATATCTGATTTCTATAATCATTCACCGCCTTTTGTATTTCAGCCGAACATCATCACAAATACGGTCAAAAAAATCTGCATCAATATAGCAATTATTCCGGTTTCCTCATTATATTGCATAGTCAGTCTCCTTTCAATCGTTTTTCTGTGTTATTCTTAAACAGATTTATTTTCCATAATCATTCATATGATTATATAGTAAGTTCAATTTGGTTACCTTCCAAATCAACTATACAGCTTTCATAATATCCGTCACCGGTTATTCGTGGTTCACTTACAACATTGTAACCGTCTGCCTTTAATTCTGCTGTCAGACGGTCAACGTTTTCAGCACTTCCAAGACTGAACGCAATATGTGCATAACCTGTTCTTTTGGTGTCTTTTATGTTGCTGACTTGTGGCTTGTTCATTATTTCAAGTCTTGTTCCCTCCTCAAATGACAGAAAATAAGACCTGAAATCTGTTTTTTTATTATGATACATATTATTCGGAACAGCATTGAAATACTTGACAAAAAAGTCCTTTGTCCTTTCCAAATCAACGACATACATAGCAATGTGTTCTATTCTCATTATATTTCTCCATTAACCCTCTTGATATGTACAGTCCAGTAATCTTTGTAAGCATATCCGTCATGTGTACCAATCATAAAATATTCTGATTTGGAAAACCCGAATTTCTGTACAGCTTTTATTCTTTCAACAGCATATACAGGAACTTTTGTTATTATTTCAGTACAATCAAACATTTCAAAAGCCGGAGCAACAATAACTGACAGAATATCAAAAAGAACATTTTCCTTTTCATAATTACTTTTTACGTCAAGACGCAAAACACCGTCGCCGTCAAATTTATCGTTGGAATCACGGCGGAACAATTCAACCGTACCAACAGCTTTATTTAAAGATTTATCTATTACAGTAAATCTTACAAAATACCGCTCACGATAGGAAAACAACCAGAACTTAACAGCTTCAAGCATTTTTTCTTCTGTAGGATAATAGAAATTATCACCGTTGCAATTGTCGCTGTTGAAAAAAGGAAGTGCATTCTTATCACTGTATACTTCAAGCAGGTCTGAAACGTCCGTTTCCTCAACAAATCTAAGCAGATAATTTTCATTTTCAAAAACAGGTAATTTTTTATATACATCAGATTTATTCATGTTTTGTTTCCTTTCCGGACGCTGAAAAACGTTCATTATTTATAATGCATAACTGTCAATACCATTACAGATAAAATTTGATGTTTCTTTGTCATAATACAAATGAACTTCCAGACCGAAATAATCATCTTTATACCCTAAATCAGTACCGATAAAAGCAGTATGAACTGAAAGATAATCCATACTCTCAAAATAAATTTCACTTACATACCATTCACCGGTCAGAAAACTTTTCCGTGGAAACATATTTTCCTCATCATTACATAAATTTTCAGTATTTATATATGTTGTGATTTCATTTTCAACAGTTTTCATAATAAAGTTATAGTGTTCATAAAAAAATTTTTTAAGTTCAGCACTATCAAAAATACATTGTGGTTTAAGTTGTTTCTGATATGATATATAATCATTATTTTCATTCGGAACATCAAAGAACAGTTGCTTTAATTCAAACATAATAAACAATTACTTTCTGTTTATTATAGCACCCTTGTCAGCAGACGAAACCATAGAGGCATAACGTTTCAGATAACCTGTAATATTTTCCTTTTTCTTTATGGACATAGTTTTTTTACGTTCAGCAAGTTCTTCGTCGGAAACTTCAAGATTAATGCTGTAGTTCGGAATATCGATAGAAATAATGTCGCCGTCTTTGACATATGCAATAGTACCGCCGTTTACAGCTTCAGGAGAAACGTGTCCGATAGCAGCACCACGGGTTGCACCGCTGAAACGTCCGTCAGTGATAAGTGCTACTGTTGAGCCGAGACCTGCTCCCTGTATTGCAGAAGTAGGCGAAAGCATTTCACGCATACCAGGACCACCGGCAGGACCTTCATAACGTATAACAACAACGTCACCTGCTTTTATACCGCCTTCGTAAATAACCTTGATAGCTTCTTCCTCGCTGTCAAATACACGTGCAGGACCTTTGTGTACAAGCATTTCCGGAGCTACTGCACTTCTCTTTACAACACATCTGTCAGGTGCAAGGTTGCCACGTAAAACAGCAATTCCACCTGTTTCGCTGTAAGGATTTTCAATTGGTCTAATTGTTTCAGGGTCTTTATTGATACAACCTGCTATATTTTCGCCGACTGTCTTTCCTGTAACCGTCATACAGTCTGTATTGATAAGATTCTTCTTTGTAAGTTCGTTCAGTACAGCGTAAACACCTCCTGCTTCATTGAGGTCTTCCATATAGGTGTGACCTGCCGGTGCAAGATGACAGAGATTCGGAGTTTTTGCACTGATTTCGTTTGCAATATCAAGGTTTATGTCAATTCCGCATTCATTTGCGATTGCAGGAAGATGCAACATACTGTTTGTTGAACAGCCTAAAGCCATATCAGCAGTAAGTGCATTATAGAACGCTTTTTCCGTCATTATGTCAAGCGGACGGATATTTTTTCTATAGAGTTCCATAACCTGCATACCTGCCATTTTAGCAAGTTTTATTCTTTCTGAGTAAACAGCCGGAATAGTACCGTTACCCTTAAGTCCCATTCCGAGTACTTCAGTTAAACAGTTCATTGAGTTTGCAGTGTACATTCCCGAACATGAACCACAGGTAGGACAGGCATTGTTTTCAAATTCCTCAACATCTTCAAGAGTCATTTTTCCTGCTGTATAAGCTCCTACAGCCTCAAACATACTTGAAAGACTTGTTTTCTTGCCCTTAACGTGTCCTGCAAGCATAGGTCCACCGCTTACGAAAATAGTCGGAACGTTTATTCTTGCGGCAGCCATAAGCAAACCTGGGACATTCTTGTCGCAGTTAGGAACCATTACAAGTGCATCAAAATGATGTGCAAGCGCCATACATTCGGTAGAATCGGCTATAAGGTCACGAGTAACAAGCGAGTATTTCATACCTGTATGTCCCATTGCAATGCCGTCACATACTGCTATTGCAGGGAATACTACAGGTGTACCGCCTCCCATTGCAACGCCTAACTTTACAGCTTCAACAATCTTGTCTATGTTCATATGTCCTGGTACTATCTCATTGTATGATGATACAATACCAACAAGCGGACGTTTCATTTCTTCTTTAGTATGTCCGAGGGCGTTGAAAAGTGAACGCTGTGAAGCTTTTTCAACTCCTGAACAGAAAAAATTTTCACTCATAATTTTTTACCTCACTTTAAATATTTATTTAATCATAATTTACTGAATAACAGTAAATGGCGACAGATGGAGGGAATTGCACCCTCGTTCGTCACGCACGAAGCAGACCGTGTTACTCCTTCACCACATCTGTCATTTCAGGTACATAGAAAAACAACGAACCTGCAATTTTAAATAATATAAGTCCGATAACAAGAAAAGGTATTCCCCACATAAAACTTAATAATTCTTTTTGACGGTCAACAATTACTATTCCAAGCTTTGAATAATCCTTGTCTGTGATTTTATTTTCCAGTTCATAGTAATTATGCATATTTAATACAAAATCCGGAAAATAATCAAAATTCTTTTCAGTGAAATATCCTGATACTTCTTCACCCTTGAAAGCTTTATCATATTCGGCTGTACCTTTTTTAACCATAATAGGACGATATTTTCCCGCAATATGAACTATAAAACATTCATACTCAGTAATAATACCTGTTAATAATGTCTGAAAACATACAACATTTTCATTTTCTGCTCCTTTTAATCTCGCCTCAAACGGTTTTGCTGATAAAAGTATACTGTCATTTTTATGAATTTCGTAGTCAAAAGTAAATTCAATCATTGTATGTCGTCCGCTGATACGATATGCTCTGTAAAAACCGCTCAAAAAAAGAAATATAGATATAATAACAAAAGCAAAAGAAATAATATGCTTTCTGTTTGGCATAAATTTTCTTATATAAGAATCAGACATAATATGTCCTCCATAATCTCATTACAAAAACAGGTGACGGAACTGTTATGAACCGTCACCCGAATAAAGTCCGATTCACAGCCGAAAATCTTCGGTTTGCAAATCAGCAACTGTCAAATCATCAGTTGTTGATAAATTTATCTTCTTCGTTGTTCCAACTGTAGAGTTTTCTGATTTCTTCGCCGACCTTTTCAGCAGGGTGTTCAGAAGCAAGTTTTCTCATTGCACGGAAATGTGCCTGTCCGCCTGCCTGTGACATATCAAGTAAGAACTCCTTAGCAAATGAACCGTCCTGAATGTTTTTCAGTATCTGCTTCATAGTCTTCTTAGTTTCTTCTGTGATGAGCTTAGGACCTGTGATATAGTCGCCATACTCAGCAGTATTTGAGATTGAGTATCTCATTCCTGCAAAACCGCTCTGATAGATAAGGTCAACAATAAGTTTCATTTCATGGATACACTCAAAGTAAGCGTTTCTCGGGTCGTAACCTGCTTCAACGAGCGTTTCAAATCCTGCCTGCATTAACGCACATACACCGCCACAAAGTACAGCCTGTTCGCCGAAGAGGTCTGTTTCTGTTTCTGTTCTGAAAGTAGTTTCAAGAACGCCTGCTCTTGCACCGCCGATTGCGAGACCGTAAGCAAGTGCCATTTCCTTAGCCTTGCCGGTAGCGTCCTGATGTACAGCAACGAGACAAGGAACGCCTTTTCCTGCCTGATATTCACTTCTTACAGTGTGACCAGGTCCTTTAGGTGCAATCATTGTAACGTCAACGTCAGCAGGAGGTACAATCTGTCCGAAGTGGATAGCGAAACCGTGTGCAAACATAAGCATATTGCCAGCTTCGAGGTTGGGAGCGATGTCTTTCTTGTACATTTCAGCCTGTTTTTCATCATTGATAAGAATCATGATGATGTCAGCCTGCTTAGCAGCCTCAGCAGCAGTGAAAACTTCAAAGCCCTGAGCAACAGCCTTGTTCCATGACTTTGAACCTTCATAAAGACCGATGATTACTCTGCCGTTTTCGCCGAGAGACTCCTTTGCGTTAAGTGCGTGTGCGTGACCCTGACTTCCGTAGCCGATTACAGCAATTGTCTTGCCATAGAGAAGTGAAAGGTCGCAATCCTGTTCATAAAAAACCTTTGCAGTATTTTCCATTTCTGGTTACTCCTTTGTAAAAAATTATATTATAACTGCATGAGCAGTAATAATCAGAATAAAATTCAGTTGTTCATTGAATTGAGACAGTTTCCGCCACGTTCAACGGCAACTATACCTGTACGGCACATTTCCATGATACCATAAGGCTTTACGAGTTCAATAAAAGCGTCGATTTTAGTTGTTTCGCCTGTGATTTCTATAGTAAGTGCTTCCGGCGAATAGTCAACAATCTTTGAACGGAAAATTTCAACAGCTGTCATAATGTCCTGTCTGATTTCCGAATTATTGCGTACCTTGATGAGAAGAAGTTCACGTGTAACAGTATCGTGCTTTTCAAGAACCTCAACGGCTTTTACGTCGTGGAGTTTATCAAGCTGTCTGATTATACGGTCTTTTATTTCGTCATCACCGTGAAAAGCTATTGTGATACGTGAAAAATCACTGTTTTCAGTTTCGCCTACAGTAAGGCTGTTGATATTGAAACCACGTCTTGTGAACATTCCTGAAACTCTTGAAAGTACACCTGAAATATTTGAAACGAGTACGCCGATTATGTATTGTTTATCCATTGAAAATCACCTCACTTTACTTCTGTAATGATGTCGTCGATTGAACCGCCGGGCGGTAACATAGGAAGTACAAACTCATCACAGTCAACGGCACAGTCTATAACGAAAGTTCCGTTATATGCGAAAGAATCCTGAACAGCCTGACGGAGTTCTTCCTTTGTGAAAACTCTTGTACCCTTTGCTCCGAAAGCCTCAGCGAGTTTTACAAAATCAGTCTTACGTCCGTCAAGAGTAGTATTTGAATAGTGCTTATCAAAGAAAAGTGTCTGCCACTGACGAACCATTCCGAGAACGCCGTTATTCATAATAACTACTGTAAGCGGTACACCCTCTGTAACAGATGTTGCAAGTTCATTGAGATTCATTCCGAAACTTCCGTCACCTGTAAAGAGAATACTTCTCCTGCCTGTAGCTTCACAAGCACCGATTGAAGCACCCATACCGAATCCCATAGTACCGAGACCACCGCTTGTAAGGAATGTACGTGGTTTTTTAAGAGGGTATCTCTGAGCCGTCCACATCTGGTGCTGTCCAACGTCTGTTACAATATTTGCGTTTTCTTCATATTCGCTTACAATGTCAACGATTGCAAACGGGTCAAGTTCTCTGCCCGACCTTGCACTTTCAACACGGTGTGCTTCTTCTTCTCTGAGTTCCTGAATACGTTCAGACCATGTTGCGTGTTTCTTTTCCTCAACCATTGATATAAGACGTGTGAGTGCATCTTTAATATCGCCCTGTATAGCAAGACTTGCCGGAATATTCTTGTCAAGTTCAGCGTTATCTATGTCAATGTGTATTATGCGGAAATTCTTCGAAAAACGATTCTTGTCGCCTGTTGCTCTGTCGGAGAATCTTGCACCGAGTGCAATAACCAAATCTGCCTCATCTTCTGCAACTGAAGAAGCATAATGACCGTGCATACCCTGCATACCGAGGAAGTGCGGATTATCTGACGGTACAGCAGAAAGTCCCATAAGCGAACAACCCATAGGGGCATCAATCTTGTCAGCAAAAGCAATGATTTCTTCTGAAGCCTTACCGGAAATTATACCTCCACCGAAATATATGTAAGGTCTTTCGCTTGCGTTGATTATTTCAGAGGCTTTTTTCAGTTCTTCTTCCTTTGCAAAACTGAGAGGATAAGGAATAACAGGCTGTGATTCCGGAGTGTATTCACATAAAGCTGTCTGTACATCTTTCGGAATGTCAACAAGTACAGGTCCGGGTCTGCCGGACTTTGCGATTTTGAATGCCATACGAAGTGTATCCGCAAGTTCTGAAACGTTCTTTACAATGAAGTTGTGTTTTGTAACAGGCATTGTTACGCCTACAATATCAACTTCCTGAAAACTGTCACGTCCGATAAGACTGCACGGAACGTTTCCGGTAATTGCAACCATGGGTACAGAATCAAGATAAGCTGTAGCGATTCCGGTAACAAGATTAGTTGCACCAGGACCAGAAGTAGCGATTACAACACCAACTTTTCCGGTAGCTCTTGCGTAACCGTCGGCAGCGTGAGAAGCTCCCTGTTCGTGAGCTGTAAGTACGTGCTTTATACGGTCACGGCAGAGATAAAGTTCATCAAAGAGATTGATAACCTGTCCGCCCGGATAGCCGAAAACAGTACTACAACCCTGCTCAATTAAGGTTTCAACAACAATTTTTGCTCCTGATATTTTCATAATAAAAAGTCCTTTATGATAGATTTTTTTGATTTTAACGTGCTAACAAACAAGCCCCCGACATTCTGCCGGAGGCTCTAACTCAGATTCTACGCTCTGAACAGCACGTTAAATCAGGCAAGAGAACCAGTTACGACCGGGCAGAATGAAGAATGACGCACGCCACTAAGGACTGCGCCGGTAATAATGACTATACCGGAAAAAATATAATCTGTTCTCATTCTGCTTTACCTCCTGAATACTCTTTAACTTATATAATATCACTTTATTCTCATAAAATCAATAAAAACATAAATTTTTGTAAAAAATTCACAAAAAAATTTTTTTAGAACTATCAGAGATGTGCAGTTTTCCGTGAAAATTCACTGAAAAAGAGTTGGTACAGGTTAATTGTCGCAAAATCCGTATAAATTATTGACATATTCAGTCAGATGATATATAATATAAATTGATATTCCTGAACCTTTTAAGAAAGGAAAATTTAATTATGTTTTGCAGTTCATGCGGAAAAATGATTGATGACGATTCAATTTTCTGTCGTGTCTGTGGAAAAAGGGTGAAACCTCTGCCAGAAAACGATTCCTCGTCAACCGGAAAAATTTCACTTGAAAAATCCATAGATATTCCGATTACAGAAAATGAAACCTCATATATCAATGAAGACAATTTACAGCCGGAATCTTCTGATGATACAACTGAGGAGGTTTCCACTGAAACTCCGGAAGACAACAAGCCGTTTTTCGGAAGTACAGAACCCATAGAACATATAAATCCTGAACCATTATCGGAAAATTCTCTGTCTGAAAAAATCCCCGAAAGACATACTCGTGAAACTTTGCCGGATTTGGTACTGCGAAAAAAAGTACAAACACAATCGGAAGATTTACCGGACGAAGATTTCCCGACAGATGACAGTCAGGAAGATTATGAAGACTATAACGACAATTCGGACACTCAGTATATTCCCTATGAGGAAATACAGGAAAATTCAGACAACAATTATAATCCCCCTCCTGTATATAATCCTCCACCTTACAATCCACCACCATATCCGGAAGAACAACCATATTTCAATCCTCCACCACCTCAACCTGTTCCACCGCCTGCTCCGGTTGAGAATAACCGACCGAAACAAGTAGGTACTTTTAGACTTTTCGGTGCAGGAACGGTCACAATATTTACCATGTTACTTGTCCTGTTACTCAGTCTGCTTTTCTGTGTTAAACTCGGTTTTTCGGGAGCTGTCCTCGAAAAAAGTATAAAGGGACTTGATAACGAAAAAGTCCTTGACGCTGAATATGACGGAAACCATGATGTAAATGATTTTCTTTACGAAAAAACAAATTTTTACAATATAACTTTCGGTACTGCCAGTGAAAACGATTTCAGGAATTTTCTTCTCAACCTTGATATGAAATATTTCATAGCTGAAAATGTTTCCATATATGCCGACTATCTTCTCAACGGCGGAAGAAAACCTACTCTTACAAGTGAAAATATAGCTGAATATATGTTCAATAAGTCAGGATACAACAACCTTATCAGACAGGATTTTTCGAGTATTATTTATAACCTTACTGACGGTAAGGCAGATGAAATTCTGTCGGTTGATTCGTGGGAAAAACATACAGGATTTGATTCAAGAATTTCAGGTTACATCTTTTCGTACATCACGCTTATAATAATACTTGCGTTTATATGTGTACTGATTATATGGATTTACGCTATCGTAAATATGCGTATGCGTTATATGATGAGTTTCTGCAAATTTATTTTTATTGCAAGTGGTGTTGTATTATTGCTGACAGGTGCTGTCGGAGTTATCGCACCGCCGATAGTCTACAGTCAGACAAGCCATATAACTTTCTATCTTCTCTCCAAACTCCTTAAAGACTTCAATCTGTTCACGCTTACAACAGGCGGTTTTGAATTTATTGTAGGTATTATTTTCGGACTTATAAGAAAATTAGTAATTATATACGAAACAAAAAAGGGGGACGGCTGATACCGTCCCTTTATTTATTTTATGATGTTGCGGAAAATATATCAGCAACTTCCGTCAGTGTGATATATGCAAGAGGGTCTGACTTACGGACAATGTTCCTCATTTTCATAACCTGAAATCTGTTTACTACAAAATATAATACTTTCCTGTCTGCTCCCGAAAATCCACCTTTAGCATCAATCAGCGTTATTCCGCACCTGAACTCTTCCATAAGTTCTTTACAGATTAGGTCGGGTTTTGAAGTAACTATCATTGCAGCTTTAGACCTCTGCAAACCATCAACTATGTAATCAACGGTTTTCATAGAAGCCATATAAGTGACTATAGAGTACAACGGAAGAATCCAGCTGTTTATCACGAATCCGCACACAACATAAAGTATAACGTTATATAACATCACAAAGTTTCCTACAGTCATTCCTAATTTTTTTGCAAAAATAACCGCCATTACTTCAATACCGTCCATAGCTCCTCCGAAACGTATCGCAAGACCGCTTCCCAGTCCTGATATTACTCCGCCGAACAATGCACAAAGTAATAAATCCGTTCCGGCAAGTGGTGAGGCTATACTGACATCAATTGGCAAAACATCGGTAATCAGCCACGACATTACAGAATACACCGCTACTGTATATATCGCACAGAATGTAAATCCTGCTCCCTGTTTCCTGAGACCGTACAGAAAAAGCGGAATGTTCAATAAAATAAGAAATACCGACAGTGACAACCATTCCGGAGTAACCTGTGCAAGCAACATTGAAGTACCTGAAATACCGCTGTCATAAAGTTTCACCGGCATAAGAAAAAGCGTTATACCGAAAGCGTTTATTATTCCAGCGACAGTCAGCATTACCATGTTGAAAGGTCTGAGTTCTCTGATAAATGAAATAATTTTTTTCATAATATTCTCCTTTTTTTGTATATTGTTTTTACATAACTGTACTTCTTTATTGTAACATATTTTCTGTATAAAATCAAGTCATTTACAGGAAAATAAAAACAGTCCCTTTACAAATCGTGATTGACAGATACAAAGTTACCATGATATAATATCTTTATGATTAAATTTTTTCAGAAAGGAACATCATGAATACACTTAAAGAAATTTACGCTTACCGGCATATGATTTTCAGTCTTGTAAGAAAAGACCTTAGAGGACGTTACAAAGGTTCTGTACTGGGTTTTCTGTGGACTTTCATAAATCCTTTGTTACAACTTGTTGTATATACAGTAGTCTTTCAGATGATTCTGAAAACCGATATTGAACGCTATTATTTATATCTTTTCATCGCACTGATTGCGTGGATATTTTTTTCAGCATCATTAACCGGCGGTTCTGCTTCAATAGTAGCACAGAAAGACCTCATAAAAAAAATCTACTTTCCACGACAGGTAATTCCGATTTCATATGTTACAAGCTGTTTTGTAAATATGTTACTGAGTTTCATAGTAGTGTTTATAGTAATAATATTTTCCGGTACAGGATTCAGTATTTCAGCGTTGTTGTATCTTCCGGTGATAATGGTTGTAGAATATATACTCGCTCTGGGAACAGCTCTTATAGTATCGGCAGTAACAGTATACTTCCGTGACCTTGAACATATTCTCGGTATATTAACAATGGCTCTGATGTACATGACACCGATTATGTACGATAAATCAATAGTCCCTGACAAACTACTGCCAATATTCAATCTCAATCCAATGACACATATAATTGACTGTTACAGGGACATTCTTTACTATAAGACCGTTCCGGAAATATCAAGTCTGCTGTCGTCATTCGTACTGGGAACAGCTTTTCTGATTACCGGACACTTCCTTTTTCTGAAACTTCAGAGGCACTTTGCGGAGGAACTTTAATGAACAATAATATTGTAATTGATGTCAGCAATATAACAAAAAAATTCAGGATATATTTTGACAAAGGCGGACAGCTGAAAGAAAAACTCCTTTTCCGCAAAAGAAACCGTTATGAAGAACGTGAAGTATTAAAAGGAATAAGTTTTCAGGTGCGTAAAGGTGAGGCTGTAGGACTTATCGGACATAACGGTTGCGGAAAAAGTACAACCCTTAAACTCCTGACAAAAATAATGTACCCTGACAGCGGTGAAATAATTATGCAAGGAAGAATTTCAAGTCTTATAGAACTGGGAGCAGGATTTCACCCCGATATGTCGGGCAGGGAAAACATCTATACAAATGCTTCAATATTCGGTCTGACGAAAAAGGAAGTTGACACACGATTCAACGATATAGTGGAATTTTCCGAACTTTCAGATTTTATTGACAACCCCGTCCGGACGTACTCTTCCGGAATGTATATGCGACTTGCTTTTTCCGTTGCAATAAACGTCGATGCTGATATACTTCTCATTGACGAAATCTTAGCGGTAGGCGATACCAATTTTCAGACAAAGTGTTTCAACCGTCTGCGTGAACTAAAGGCAAAAGGTATGACGATTATCATAGTCACGCACGATTTGTCAACTATAGAAAAATTCTGCGACAAAGCTATATGGCTGAATGACGGTCTGATAGTACGTGAGGGACGTTCAGATGAGGTCGTGGACGCATATTTCAGTTTTATGAACAACAAGAAAATCGAAACGGAAACCAAACCTGCTCCACCACCGCCGGAAGAAACTGAACAGTCTGAACCGGAAGAAAAAAATACTTCGGAAGATTCGGGCGGTATAGACTATTCCGCCAATCGTTTTGGTTTAAGGTATGCAGAAATAAAAAAAGCCCGTATGCTTGACAGTACAGACAATGATATAAGAATTTTCCGTACAGGCGAAAAACTTACAATCGAAATCAACTATCACATAAACAAACCTGATGAATATGTTTTCGGATTCGGATTCTATACGCTTGACGGTCAATGCCTTTACGGTAACAACACACAGCTTGACAGAATGAAAATAAATCCTGAAAATACAGACGGCATAATTTCAGTTGATATTGAAAAACTGCCGTTGCTTGCCGGAAAATATATTCTAAACGTTGCAGTAGTAGACAAGGACGGTACACCAATGGACTTTTATCGCAACTACTGCGAATTTGAAGTCGTTTCCGATGACAGAAGCACAGGATATTTCAGCATTGAACACAAATGGAGGTTATAATTTTGAGTATAGAATATGATACCACAGAAACGGAAATTATTATGCAGAAACTTTCCGGAATTAAAGATAACTTGCCTGATATAGTTTTTTCGGGAAACGATATAAATATTAAAATGCTTGACTCACTTGACAGAATGAACCGTACTTCTGTAAACCGTTCATATCGTCCGATACAGGCAGAGGGTTTAAAAGGAAAAATATCGTGTGCTTTCAAAAGGCTTGTCCGGAGACTTACATTCTGGTTTGTAGAGCCTTGTATGATACAACAGACTGACTACAATTCTGCAAACAATATTTTTTCGGCAGAGGTAAACAGTGAAATTAATACATTGCGTTTAAGACTTGACGAAATGGAAAACATTCAGAAAACAGAAAATCTTGAAAAGATAAATCACCTTGAAAATAAAATCAAGGAAATGAACGGTCAGATTGCTGAACTGCACAACGTTCTTTCAAATATCAATACGACTTTTTCGCAATCCGGTGAGGACAGTATTATACAATATATCGTAAATACAATCGGAAGAAAAGTGGAAACTTATCTTGATTTAGGTGCAAACCATGCTTTTTATTTAAGTAATACGTATAATTTCTACGCACAAGGTGCAAGAGGTGTACTCGTTGAGGCAAACCCCGAACTTGCAAAGGAACTTATTGAAAAACGTCCTGAAGATATAGTAATAAACAAGTGCCTCGCTGAAAAATCAGGCGAAAAACTTGATTTTTACATCATGAACGGCGACGGACTTTCCACCACGGACTACCAGTCTGCACAGAATTTTATAAAGGAAAATCCTGCCCTTGAAATCACAAAAAAAATCACTGTTGATTCAGTCACGATAAACGACATTATTCAGAAATACTTCCCCGAAAAAGCTCCTGACATAATGAATGTAGACATTGAGGGAATGGAACTCGCTATACTTAAAATGACGGACTTTGAAAAATTCAGACCTCTTGTTATAATATGTGAAATGATAGAATATAAAAACGGTCTGCCTATGGGTAGTAAAAACAGCGAAATACTTGAATTTATGCGTAAAAATGACTATTCAGAATTTGCGTTTACAGGAATAAATTCAATATTTATCGACATACGACAGGAGGAAATTTCAAAATGAATATAGCTTTTGACGCTGTAGCAATATTAGGTTATATGAGCAGAAACAGAGGTATCGGAAACTATGCACTCAATCAGTTTTCGGGAATGGTAAACCTTGACAACAACAACAGATATTTTTTCCTGAATATGATTGACAAGAATTTCAGTCTGTCGCCATTTATCACTAACAACAATTTTACGGAAGATTTCATAGATACCGGAAAAAACAACGTCCTGCTCCGAAACGAAATTTACAGCGACGTTATCGGCAGTATAATAAAGCGTTATATCCGTGAAAACAATATTGACATATTCTATATAACGTCGCCTTTTGAATCCAATTTTATTCAGTACAAAAAGGAATGGTTTGAGGGAATACGTGTAATTTCGACAGTTTACGACATAATCCCATACGTTATGAAAGACAAATATCTCACTGACAAAAACATTTACAACTGGTATATGAAATGCGTTGAAAATCTGCGTTGGTCGGACGAGCTTTTTGTGATTTCCGAAAGCGTAAAAACAGACCTTGTAAAATACCTGAATTTCAGTCCCGACAATATCAGAACAATATGGGGCGGAGTTGACGAAAAATATAAAAAAATCAACGTTTCAGATATGGAAAAATCCCTGTTGCTTGACAAATTCGGAATAAACCGACCTTTTATAATGTGTACCGGCGGTGAAGACAGTCGCAAAAATCTTGACGGACTTATAAGGGCATACGCACTGATGCCGGACAACCTTAAAAATTCATATCAGCTTGTTGTTGTGTGCAAACTTTCGGAAAACGGAATGTCAGCACTGAAAAATATTGCAAAGTCCCACTATGTAGAAAAAAACGTCATCTTTACTAATTTTGTATCAGACGAGGAACTTGTTAAATTTTACAACCTTGCTACTCTTATGGCTTTTCCGTCAAAATATGAGGGTTTCGGACTTCCTATTGTTGAAGCGTGGGCGTGCGGTACTCCGGTACTTACTGCCGATAATTCCAGTCTGCGTGAAATAGCCGGTGATTCTGCCGTACTTGTAAACGCCGATATTGACCAGAGTATTGCAGACGGTATGGCAAAAATATTGAGTGACAATAAAACACTGTCGGAATATATCGAAAAAGGTCGCAAACGTCTTGAGAGTTTCCGCTGGGACAAGGTAAACAAAAATATAACAGATTTTATAAACAACGTTCCTCCGAAAAAAACAGACCTCTCCAAACCTGAAAAACTTAAAATAGCGTTTTTCACACCGTTACCGCCTCTTGAATCAGGTATAGCAGACTACAGCGAGGATATTATAAAAGAACTCTGCAAATATTGTGATATTGACGTTTTTGTCGAGGAAACCTATAATGCTAACTCTGTATTTCCTGCAAACGTATCAATGTACAGTCACAGGGCTTATCCTGCACGTTTTGAACGATATGCGGACACTGTTTTTCAGGTAGGAAACTCAGAATATCATTTCTATATGTATCAATATATCAGAAAATATCACGGTACAGTTGTACTTCACGACTATAATTTACACGGAGCGTTTTATCATTATGCGGTTACATTATGCAGAGGAAACTATGATTTCTACAAAACACTCATTGATACTGACTATCACGATACAGAAAACTATATTAATGCACTCCGCAACGGCTCATCAAATCCCGATTTATACGGTATGGAGCTTAACAGTTATATAACGGATTCCGCTGACCGAATTATTGTACACAGTCAGTATTCACGGAAAAAACTTCTGCAAAAAAATATTGAACGAAATGTTACAGTCATTCCGCTGTATGCAGAAATACTTCCGCTGAATGACCGTCGTGAAGTAAAACATAAAAATAGTTTTTCCGCTGATATGACGGTTATTTCAGCATTCGGAGGTATTCACCGTACAAAAAGAATCATTCCCATAATAAAGGCTTTTTCACGTCTCAGGAAAGAAAATTCAAACGTCCATTTAATGCTTGTCGGAAAACCTGCTGACGACATAAAGCCCGAACTTGAAAGTATAATATCTTCCGAAAATCTGAAAGACTGTGTAACAATAACAGGCTATACGGATATTGAAAAATTCAAGGAATATATAGATATGTCAGATATATGTCTGAATCTCCGCTATCCTTACAACGGCGAAACAAGTGGCAGTCTTATGCGTATTCTTGCAAAAGGTCGTTGCGTTATCGTGAACGATATAGGAAGTTTTTCTGAAATTCCGGATAATGCCTGTGTGAAACTTCCGTCTGTCGAGGATATGGGAGAAGTAAACGAATCGGAAGAAATTTACAACGCTCTGAAAAGGCTTGTACTGAATATCCGTGAACGTGCGGAAAAAGAATTTAACGCCCGTGAATATGCGGAAAAAGTGCTTGATATAAAATATATCGCCGAAAAGTATTACAACACTATAAATAAGAAAAAAATAAAATCTCCTGTTACGGAAAATCTTATTGAAACACTTAAAAATGATGTGAATATCTTTTCAGGCGATATTGAAGGACTTGCAAGAACACTGTCCTATGCAAAAAACAATTATTAAACCTTTACTGAATTAAAATTCCTGCACTCCTTAATAAGAAGTTCAGAAAAATTTTCCCTTTCAAAGCTGACGGCTTTTTCCGAAAGCCCCTGCAAAGTTCTGTTATACTTTTCTTTCGGAATAACCTTATATCGTTCTGTCGTTTTCATATAGAGCAGAAGAAAACTATTTTTTTCCGGATTATTCTGCATAGAGCTTACAAATTTACTGCGTATATACAGAAAATTTTTAGCTTCCTCGCTGTTTTCATCAATTCCGGAATAATACAGCTTTTCCACGTCGGTAAGTGGCATGGACAAAGCTGTTTCTTTTTGTCGTTTTTCGACATCAAGACGACGTTTTTCGATTTTTTCTACTCTCTCGTGACGGATTTCCGCAAGTTTTTCATTTTTTGAAATATCTTCCGTATACACCGCTTTATATATGACATACAGAGCCATAGCGTCATTCAGTGCATTATGGAAAGTGCCGGAAAGTGGCTTGTAATCAAATGCTGAAGCAAGTTCTTTTATGTTTACAGGTTCAGGAAGTCCCATTTTCCCCACGAGTTTTTCCTGTATGTCACAAATCTTTCTGCTTGTACACTGAATATTTCTGTATTCCTTTCCGAATCTCTGATGCTGTTTCACATCAGAAACAAGTCCCGTCCTGTCGAAATTCCCCCATACATAGACGTTTTCTATATTATATTTCTTCACCAGTTTCATAATGTTTCCCATAACATCATTGCTGTCAGGTGAATGGTTTATTTCTGTCTGAGTAAGTTTTGTAAGTTTTTTACACTGTTTTGTGAGTCTCGGAAAATGGTTAGGTCTCGAAGTACGGTAAAACCTTTCCTTTATATTATAACTTTCGTCGCATATAACAACCCCTGCCGAAAGTATTTCGCTTTCCATTTTATTTATAAAGTATCCGCAAGTAAACTCAAAATCAGCAAAACACAAATATTTTTTTTCATTATTCTCCAATATTTTCCCCTCCGTCATATCATTTTTTTCTTTCAAAAAGCAATACCGGATAACCCTCGTAATATGGTTTTACAATTTCGGGGTGGGTATCCGCATAACTGAAAATCTCATCTGCGAGACCCTCATTCAGAAATTCCACAAGCTGTGAAAGCGGTCTGTTGTAGAGTTCATCACAAATGGAAGCAATCGTTATCGCACGCCTGCCGGAAATTTCCATTATTCTATAAGGCCATATGCGACAGTCAAAAGGTTTTCCGTCACCCAGCATACAGCCGTTTTCGGTAAGTGCAGGACACGAAAAAAGCCCCTCGTCTGAAAATTCCTCAACTCTGAATATGTAACCGCCGTCCTTTGAAACAAACTTTGTTTCGGGTCTGTATTCAAGTATTCTGTCACGTATTTCCTGAGTAAATACAGGAGTTTCCCACACATCATAACGGTCAAATATGCAACATAGCCTGCACTCCGCACACGAACTTCCTTTCAGAATTTTTTTAAGCATTAATCATATCTCCTTTCTTAATAATAGGTTAAACAAAAATGACTGCTACAGCAGTCCCATAAGTCAATGAATGTTTTTTATAGCATTTTTGGCTCTTGTCACAATGGTTCTGTCGTTTTCATAGGACAGAATATTCCCTGCATAAGAAATATCCACCCAGCGTATTTCAGCGATTTCATCTTCCTGCGGTGAAAAGTCAACATTTTTCGCTCTGGCAAGAAAATAGACAACCACCTTGACAGTATCTTTTTTCGGTGAATATGTAACAGTTTCACGGAAAGTCGGGTCAATAATAACGTCAATAGACGTTTCTTCCTTGATTTCACGTTTAGCCGTTTCCATTTCGGTTTCGCCGTTTTCGACGTGACCTTTCGGAAATGACCAGTGACCGCTGTTTATATGCTTTATAAGAAGTATCTCCGTATTGCCGTGAAACTTGCGGTAAACGATAGCTCCGCATGATTTTTCATGAAGCATACAATAAAATCCTTTCCTGCCATATGGCATTATATATGTAGTGTTAATAATATTATATCACGTTTTGTGGAATTTGTCCATAGCTGATAATTAAAAAATATGTTACTTTTTGTACTTTAGCACAATAAACATTTTTAACATACTCCACGAATACTATATATTCTATGAATATCGTCATATATAATAAAGCATTGTTTTATTCCACAAAATCAATTTGTATAATTGTACAAATTTCACAAAAAAATTTTTACATTTCATACAAAAAACTATTGACAAATTCTGAAAGTGTGCTATAATATAATTATAAAATAAATTAAGAAAGGTAATGATGTAAATGAAGATTAAAAAGTTTTTAGCACCATTAATGGCTGTTTCACTTGTTGCTGGGGCAATGCCCATATCCAATGTATCAGCCGAAAGCAAGCCAAAAATCTATGTTGACCTTACTTATGAGGACGACGGAGACATCAGAGCAGATGTAATTATAGAAAATATGCCAACACTTTGTAGCGGAGCTTTCCATATAGATTTGGGTGATAGTTGGGTAATGACAAAAGATAATGAAGGATTTTACGATTCATATGATGATTCCAATTTGGGAAAAACAGGTATGCAAAAGGCTTTCGCATTAGACGAAACAAAAAGCAAAAAAGACGGAATACATGGTGCTTTTATTGTGTTTACCACATTTGATATGAGTAATTATGATTTTAATGGAAAGCTCTTCTCTTTATATGTAGCTAAAAGTCAAAACTTCAATCCTGATGATGCTGGAATAAACATTGTTTATAATTCAGCAGGAGAATATGTATTTGATTATCTTCATCATATAGATGATAACAATAAAAAAGTTGACTTATCAAATAATGTACACAAAACTTCTCCTATAATGCTTGAAGCACATGAATATATAGTAGGAGATGTAAATAACGACGGAATGGTAAATGCTGTAGATTCTACTTGCATATTTACTGCACTAAAAAACAAAGATAATTCATATAATGTAAATGACATAAAATACACTTATAAATCACTCTTCCCTGATGCATTATGTGCCGCTGCACCCGATGCAAACCGTGACGGAACTATTGAACATTCTGATGGTATGCTTATTATGCAATATTATGCAGATATGGCTACAGGACATGAAAATCACTCAGGTGTCGGAAGACGTGATATATACGAAATTTTCAACGACTAATAAGGAGGTATGTTTATGAAAATGAAAAAACTGACTGCCTTTATTTCAGCGGTTATGCTTGCTGTATGTGCCGTTCCTATGGGAGCAGGTGCGGAATACCTTATGGGCGACCTGAACAGCAATGGCGTTATTGACGAAGAAGACGGAAATCTGCTTGTTGCTTATTGGCAGTGGGGACAGTGGGACGAAAACACTTCCGAAGAAGAACACGAATTTTATAAGACATACGGAGATTTCAGTGGTGACGGAATTATTGACCATGATGATATTGAAATTTTCAACGAAATCTGTATCGAAAGTGATGTCACATTAAATACTGAAATAGGTGACGTAAATCACGACGGTTACGTCAACGCTGTAGATGCAACTTTGATTCTGATATATTATGCAGACCTCTCTACAGGAAAAGAATATAAATACACAGAAGCTCAGAATGAAAATTTCAGAATATATGGTGATATGTGTGATATGGGTGACGGTGCTATAAATGCAGCAGATGCATCAGCAATCTTAATTCTTTACGCTAAAAGGTCAACGTCTGTATTCCCCACAATCGAATAAACACAAAGGACGGATATTTATATATCCGCCCTTTTTTTGTTACTTCAGCATATTATTCAACGCACTTGCAAGTGCTTTTACAGATGATGTTATGATGTCATTGTCAATTCCAGTACCCCAGAAACTTTTTCCGTCCTTATCGACAATCTCAACATAAGAAACAGCCTTTGAAGCTGAACCGATTTCGAGAGCGTGTTCAGTGTAAGTCTTTATATTGTAGTCTGCTCCGATATATGAACGTATTGCGTTGCTTACGGCATCAAGTCTGCCGTTGCCGGAATCAGAAGCTGTCACTTTCCTGCCATTGTACTCGAAACTTACAGTAGCCTCAATACCGTTTCGCTGTACAAAATGAGTTTCAGTAACATTTACAGGTGAAGTGATGTCAACATAATTCTGCTTGAATATCGAATAAACTTCGTCCGGCATAAGTTCCTTGTGCTGATGGTCCGAAACGCCCTTTACAAGATAACCAACGTTCTCACGCATTTTTTTCGGAAGATTGTAACCGAATCTTGTTTCGAGGATATAACCTATACCGCCTTTTCCCGACTGACTGTTTATTCTGATAACGTCCGCCGAATATTCCCTGCCAACGTCCGACGGGTCAATCGGCAGATAAGGCACTGTCCAGTGTTCAGTATTTTTTTCCTCACGCCATTTCATACCTTTTGCGATAGCGTCCTGATGTGAACCGCTGAACGCTGCAAAGACAAGGCTTCCGCTGTATGGCTGACGGTCATTTACAGTCATTCTTGTAACTCGTGTATAGAGTTCAGTTATTGCAGGAATGTCACTGAAATCAAGTTCAGGGTCTACACCCTGAGAGTACATATTCATAGCAAGCGTTATAATATCAACGTTACCTGTTCTTTCGCCGTTTCCGAAAAGAGTACCTTCAACACGGTCTGCACCGGCAAGAAGTCCCATTTCTGTATCAGCAATCGCACAACCTCTGTCGTTGTGAGGGTGGAGTGAAATTATAACGTTTTCACGGTTGTTAATGTTTTCGCACATATACTCAATCTGATTTGCGTATACGTGTGGCATTGAAAGCTGTACAGTTACCGGAAGATTTATTATAACCTTGTCGTTCTCTGTAGGTTGCCATATGTCAATAACGGCGTTGCAGACTTCCAAAGCGTATTCGGGTTCTGTACCTGTGAAACTCTCCGGAGAATATTCAAACCTGAAATTTCCCTCATGTTTTTCACGGAACTCTTTGCAGAGTTTCGCACCTGTTACAGCGATTTCCTTTATTTCTTCCTTGCTTTTTCTGAAAACCTGTTCACGCTGTGCAAGGGAAGTAGAGTTGTACAAATGTACTATAGCGTTCTTGCAACCTCTGAGAGCCTCAAAAGTTTTTTCAATAATGTGTTCTCTCGACTGCGTGAGTACCTGAATTGTAACGTCGTCGGGTATTAAATTCTCCTCAATAAGTGTACGGCAGAAATCGTATTCCGTTTCTGAAGCAGCGGGAAAACCTACCTCAATTTCCTTGAAACCGATTCTTACAAGTTCCTTGAAAAACTCGATTTTTTCGTCAAGGCTCATCGGAGTAATAAGTGCCTGATTGCCATCCCTGAGGTCAACACTGCACCATTGCGGTGCCTTGTCAATGTAAGACTTCTGAGTCCACTTCATAGCTGTTTTAGGAGCTTCAAAAAACTGTCTTGTGTACTTCTGATAATTGTTCATAAGAAAAAATCCTCCTTTTGAAAAAATAAAAGCCTCTCCAATGCCGTAAGCAAAGGAGAGACGAAAAAAATTCCGTGGTACCACTCTCATTGACGTTATAAAAAAACGCCCACTCAGTCTGCATCATAAATAATGCATATCTCTTTAACGTGAGAAATCCGGTCAAGCCTAATTGTAGAAACTTTCAGCCGACTGCTCAGGGAGGAGCTATAACCTGAAAAATTTTACTGTCTTTCACCTTACGACAGCTCTCTGTGAAAATTATAACCGGTTTTGTTTCCCGTCACTGCATTTTATAATAATATTATATAATATTTTTCCGGATTTGTCAAGAGTGTTTTAAAAAAAATTGCGGAAAAATAAAAAAAGCATAAACCATGATAAAAATTCCACCACAATTTATACCTTTTAATCTTTAAAATCGAGCAAAATAAATATTTTATAATTTACTTTTTCTACGCATTAATATTAATATGGAAATACATGAAACAATAAATATAGATGTCGATGTTACAATATCTTTCAACAAATCATTATATCCTGTCACTTTCTGACTTTCTAAATCATAAAGTATTTTTACATAATCTCCATTTTTTTGAGGTCTGTAAAAATTGTAATCTATGTGTAATGATTCATTCACATGGAGTTTTCCAGTATAATCAGTATAATTTCCAAATACAGCTCCGTCAGGCAATCCAATGAAAGTTATTACAGCATCTGCTTTTTTCCAATGTCGTTTTTGAACGACACTGGAAACAGAACAAATCATTCCAATGAAAGATAAAATTAATATTAAAAAAATATTATTTTTAAAAGTTTTCTATATATTTTATTCCTCATCGTCTTCTTCATCAGGAACGTACTCCATAACGTCACCTGGCTGACAATTCAAAATCTCACATAAAGTCATAATTGAAGAAACATTTACACTTTTATTTTTCGCCAAAGAATTAACTACATTATGAGTTATTCCATTTTCTCGAAGATAATATTTTGTCAGTCCTTTTTCTTCAAGCATTTTAAATAATTTCTCATATGAAACAGCCATAATAATCTCCCATTCTATATTCTCAGAATTTACCAGAAGAATATAAAAAAATTTTATTTGTTATCCTCTAACATATCTTCAGCTTTGAATATCAGTTTCATCTGCTGACGTTCATTAAGTTTTCCGAAATATTCAAGAAGTTCTCTTTCCTTTTCCGTCAGAAACTCCCCCGTGCATTTTTTACCAGTGAGAAGATAATCAACAGAACAATTAAGATAATCTGCAATCTTTGCAATCTTATCGCAGGACGGCAATGAACCTTTTTTCATATTTGCGATAATGTCTTTTCCTACTCCGCTTTCCTTACCAAGCATATAAGAAGTAATATTTTTTTCCTTACATAAGTATGTTATATTTTTGATTAAAGTTTCAATATATTCTTTTTTATCCATATATCTTCCTTCTTTCAAAAACTGTAATTATTCATATAAAATAATGTTGAAATTTAGTTACACATACAAATATTGTAAATTTACTCGCATTTTGTAAATTTACGTGATATAATAATATTACAGTCTAAAATCAGACTGTGGGGAATAAGGGCGTCGGAGGTGACAATCGAAGATGACTATTATTTATTATTCTTAATAAATAAGAATCATCTATATTAAATATTAATGAAAGGAAGTGATAACCATGAATCTTAACGGCAACTATATTGATGCTATTATAGACACTCTCATAGAGATTGATAATTTCCTCAAAACAACTGGTAAATTAAACTGTATGAAATCATGTGCTGACAGTACTTCAAGAATCACATATCTTATAAATAAATATTATGTCACGCTATGGTATGATGCAAACAACTACCCATACTCAATTGAAATACATCTGAAAAAGCACTCCACACTTGCAGGGAAAATATTTGACAGTGAGATAATAGCAGGTTCATAGTCGTTTGACAAAATCCCATTCTGAACAACTTTTTATTTTTTTGTAAAAAGCCGTACCCCCGAAAGAGTACAGCTTTCAAATTCATCAGGTAAAAGACTCTGCCCGATATATTCGGGAAAAATCAAAGTAAAACAGATTACTTGATTTCGATTGTAGCACCAGCAGCCTCGAATTTTTCCTTGATTTCGTTAGCTTCTGCTTCTGAAACGCCTTCCTTGATAGCCTTAGGAGCAGATTCAACAACAGTCTTAGCTTCCTTAAGACCGAGACCGAGAACTTCCTTAGCAACCTTGATAACAGCCATCTTAGCATCACCGAATGAAGTGAGAACAACGTCAAATTCTGTCTTAGCAGTTTCAACAGGAGCAACAGTAGTAGCAGGACCTGAAACCATTGCTGTTACGCCGAATTCTTCCTGAATTGCCTCAACGAGTTCTGCGAGTTCAAGGACGGAAAGTGTTTTAACATCTTCAACAAATTTAGTAATCTTTTCTGAAGCCATGATAATAATCTCCTTTTATAAAAATTTAACTACACCGTAAGTACACGGCTGAAATAGTACCGTATGAAAGAAAAGCTGATTAAGCAACTTCTTCTTCGGAATTTTTTTCTGCAACAGCTTTGATAACTGCAGCGAGTTTCTGCATAGGACCCTGAAGTGAGCCAACGAGCTGAGCAAGAAGAACGTCCTTTGACGGAATCTTTGACAGAGCTGTAACGCCTGCCTGGTCGTAAACTTCGCCCTCAACGTAACCAGCCTTAAGGTTGAATTTGTTTTCGCCTGCTTTTTCAGCGAATTTACCGAGGATTCTTGCGGGAGCAGTCTGGTCGTCATTTGAGAGAGCGATAGCGGTAGTACCGTTCAGAGCTTCTTCAAAACCTTCGATACCGCAATTCTGAAAAGCACGGAGAAGAAGAGTATTCTTTTCAACGAAATAGTTTACATTAGCCTCACGGAGTTCTTTTCTGAGCTTTGTATCTTCTTCAACAGTGATACCCTTGTAATCAACGAGAACACCTGAAACAGAGTTCTTGATAAGGTCTGTAAGCTGTTCCACCTTAGCTTTCTTGGCTTCGAGTACGGAAACACTTGGCATTGTGTATTCACCTCCGAATAAAATATAAATCGTATTCAGCGGATATAAAAAACGTCCCTGACCGACAGCGGACAAGGACAATGATAAATCTTTTAATAGATGTAATCAGTTCCTCGGCGGGACTTATGGTTGAAAACCTGCCAGCTGTCTTAAGAATACGATACTGTATGATTCACAGCTTGTATATTATAACATAGATTTTCAGATTTGTCAAGGGGTTCTGACAAATTTTTTTTATTATTCTGATTCATTGGCAATAAATTCGTCCAGTGACATCGTACCGCCGGTTGACAGATGTGAATAATATCTTAGAATCCATGTAGCGTCCACTGCATTTATCATGCCATCGCCATTTATATCGCCTTTTTTAAGTTTTGAGCCTACTGTCTGAAATGTAAAGCCTTTACTTTCAGCGTATGCCTGTGCGGTTGAGCCTTCTTCGCCGTATATAACACCGGAATAACTGCTGTATTCATTTGTAATAGCACCATTGGTAATATTACAATTAGGGTGCATTATTGTTATTTCCTTAAGACTTCTACAATTATAAAATGATTCCTTACCTATAGTCGCAACACTTGCCGGAATTGTTACGGACTCAAGTGAATTACAGTCACGAAAAGCAAAAACATCTATAATTGTTAAAGTATCAGGCAATGTTATTGATTTAAGACTAATACAGCCATTGAAAGCACTATTTCCTATGCTTGTTACACCGTTTGGTATTGTAATTTCCATAAGAGCAATACAGTCAGAAAAATTATGTTGTCCAATTGCAGAAACATTGCTTGAAAGTTTAACAGACTGTAAAGCCGTACAACTTGAAAAAGCATTGCTTCCAATTTCAACAACACTATCTGGAATTGATACCGAAGTAAGATTTTTACAGGTTTTGAAAGCCTGATAACCTATACTTGTGATACTGTCCGGAATTGTTACAGATTTTATCTTTTTAGACAAAAATGCATTTGCCCCGATAGCAGTTACGGGCTTGCCGTCTATTTCGGAGGGTATTTCAACTTCTGTAACAGAATCGTCAAAACCTGTTATTGTTATGTTGTCATTATCAAGCACTTCGTATGAAAGTGAGCCATACTGGAGTGTCTCCGCTGATGTAGCTATCACTGAATCTGGTATACTGAACTTTGTATGTACTACTGCTGTACCTGTTCCGAAAACAAGCATTAATGCCATAATACCAGCAATAAGTCTGTTGTGTTTTTCCATAGAAAGCCTCCCATAAATTATTATATAATCATTATATCATAGCAGTAATTATATGTCAACAATCCGAAAAACAAAAATATATACTGGTATGTTAAAAAAATATCACAGACCTATTGACAGCTTGACAGAAATTGTATATAATAGTATTAGAGAAACGATTGACTTTTTCAGACGTTTCACATAATACTGACGGCATATCAACCGTCCATTATTAAAAAGATTAATTTTTAGGAGGTACAACTACAATGTCACTGACAAACAATCAGAATGTTATCAAGTGGGTTGATGAGATGGTTGCTCTCTGTAAGCCCGAAAACGTTGTGTGGATTGACGGCTCAAAGGAACAGCTCGACGCACTCAGAAAAGAAGCTATTGAAACCGGTGAAATGATTGAACTCAATCAGGAAAAGCTCCCCCGCTGTCTCTACCACAGAACTAATCCCAATGACGTTGCACGTGTTGAAGACAGAACATTCATCTGCACAAGAAACAAGGAAGATGCAGGTCCTACAAACAACTGGTGCGACCCTCAGGAAATGTATGCTAAGCTCTCAAAACTCTATGACGGAGTTATGAAAGGCAGAACAATGTATGTTATCCCCTATTCAATGGGTCCTATCGGTTCACCTCTCGCTAAGGTTGGCGTTGAAGTTACTGACTCTATCTATGTCGTTCTCAATATGAACATCATGACAAGAATGGGTGCTGACGCTTTCAAGAATCTCGGCGATGTTTCCAATGACTTCGTAAGAGGTCTTCACTCAAAAGCTGACGTTAATCCTGAAGAAAGATATATCGTACAGTTCCCTGAGGATAACACAATCTGGTCTATCAACTCTGCTTACGGCGGAAACGTTCTCCTCGGAAAGAAGTGCTTCGCTCTCCGTATAGCATCATTCCAGGGCAAAAACGAAGGCTGGATGGCTGAACATATGCTCATTCTCGGCGTTAAGAAACCTGACGGCGAAATCAAGTATATCACAGCTGCATTCCCGTCCGCTTGCGGTAAAACAAACCTCGCTATGCTCATTCCTCCGGAGGGCTACAAAAAAGACGGTTACGAAGTATTCACAGTAGGTGACGATATTGCATGGATGAAACCTGGCGAAGACGGCAGACTTTACGCTATCAACCCTGAAAACGGTTTCTTCGGTGTTGCTCCTGGTACTAACGAAAAGTCCAATCCAAACGCTCTCCACTGCACAATGAAAGATACTATCTTCACAAACGTTGCTCTCAACAATGATGACAACACTGTATGGTGGGAAAAACTCGACAAGAATCCGCCTGTAAACGCTACAGAGTGGAAAGGTGCTAAGGTAAACGGCGTTGAATATACAGCAGAGGGTAATACTCTTGCTCATCCGAATTCACGTTTTACTGCTCCGGCTACAAACTGCCCTTGCATTTCTTCTGAATTCAATAACCCTGCTGGCGTTCCGATTTCCGCTATCATCTTCGGTGGCAGACGTGCTTCAACAACTCCGCTTGTTTATCAGTCATTCGACTGGACACACGGTACTTATATGGGTTCAGCAGTTTCCTCTGAAACAACTGCTGCTGCTACAGGTGCTGTTGGTGTTCTCCGTCACGACCCTATGGCTATGAAACCGTTTATCGGTTACAACGTTGGCGACTACTGGGCTCACTGGCTCGAAATGGGTGAAAAACTCGGCGACAAAGCTCCTAAGATTTTCAACGTAAACTGGTTCAAGCAGGACGAAAACGGCAACTTCATCTGGCCAGGATTCGGCGACAATATGCGTGTTCTCGACTGGATTATCAAGAGATGTGAAGGAACTGTTGACGCTGAAGAAACTGCTATCGGTTATCTTCCTAAGAAGGGCGACATCAACGTTGAGGGTATCGAAGACGAAGTTACACCTGAAGTTATGGATAAGCTCCTTGACGTTGACAAGGAACTCTGGACTAAGGAAATCGCTGAAATGAGAAGATACTACAATGACGATATCAAGGCTAAGGGCGGTAACGTTCCGGAAGCTCTCTATGCTGAACTCGACAAAATTGAAGCAAGACTCAACAAGTAATTTTTACCAAATAAAAAGCTCTCTTTCGGGAGGGCTTTTTTTGATTTAGCGTGTTACTTTTTTTATTTCGCATGTGACATTGCTATTTAATTGAGGTGTTTTTTTATTGGATATTATAAATTTAATTCAGCAAAAGTATGGAGATTCATGTCAGTTACGTTCTCCGCTGAATAAAAGACAATATGATAAAGCAAAAAATATTCTTCCTTGTGAGCTGTTGGAAATCTTAAAAATCAGCAACGGAATAAACGAAATAATGACTAATCCTAATACTATGAAGATTGAAGTTATTGACAGAATTGTCTATTCATTAGCCGAAATAAAATCACAAACAAATTGTTATTCAAGTGAATATGGTGGTGAAGGTTTTGTTTTTGCAGGTAACGGAGCAGGTGGTTTTTTTATTCTCAAACCTGATGGCAAAATCTATATATATGAATATTTTGATTTAAGTGAAGAATACTACGCTGAAAGTTTATCAGATTATTTCAGTAAATTCTGATTTATACGAATAATATAATATAACATAAAAATCGCTCTTGCATTATCTGGAATAATATGTTAAAATATACTCTGTAACAAATTAATCACGAAAGGATTTATAATGGATAATTCAGATTTATGGAAAATTGTACTGGTAGTCGTCATGATGATTTTTTCAGCACTCTTTTCAAGTACGGAAACAGCATATTCAAGCGTAAACAAATTAAGGCTTAAAAATTACGAGGCTCAGGGAAACAAAAAAGCTACAACGGCTTTGAAACTCGCCAACAAATTCGACGAAGTTTTAACAGCCGTACTGATAGGAAACAATATTGTAAATATCGCCACTTCCTCAGTAAGTACGCTTTTATTTGTAAGCATTTTCGGAAAAAGCGGAGCAGGTATTTCAACAGCCGTCATAACTGTTCTTGTACTTGTTTTCTGCGAAGTACTTCCGAAGTCCTATGCAAAAAGAAACGCCGAAAAATTAGCCTTACTTTTTGCTAAACCTCTTTCCGCACTTGTAACCATACTTAAACCGGCGGTATGGATTCTTAATAAAATATCGTCCTTGCTGTCATCGGGCGAGGAATCCCCAAGCGTTACAGAGGACGAACTCAAATACATGATTGACGAAATCGAGGAACAGGGCGTTATTGAAGAACAGGAAAGCGAATTGGTAAAAAGTGCGTTGGAATTTGACGAAATATCCGTTGACGAGATACTCATTCCACGAGTAAAAGTGGTAGGTGTTGAAATCGGTGCAACCATAGACGAAATAAAGGAAATTTTCACAACGGAAATGTATTCGAGACTTCCGGTTTATGAAAAAAGTCTTGACGACATCACAGGAATTATCACAAACAAAGCGTTTTTCAAGATGATTGTCGAGGGCGGAAACGATATAACTTCTATTATTCAGGAAGTCCCACACATAGCCGACTGCAAACTCATAAGTGAAGCAATGCGTGATATGCAACGTTCAAAGGTACATCTTGCTGTAGTCGTAGACCAGTACGGCGGTACAAAAGGCATTGTAACACTTGAAGACATAATAGAAGAACTTGTCGGCGAGATTTATGACGAAGATGACGAAATAGTCGCACGAATCGTAAAACTTGCACCGGATAAATTTGAAATTGCAGGAGATATGAACATAAATGATATGTTGGAACAGCTTGATATTGACGAAGACCTTGTGCATACAGAATATAATTCCGTCGGTGGCTGGGTGACTGAAGTTATGGAACACATTCCCGAAAAAGACGAAACCGCAGAAACAGGTATTTTCAGGCTGACTGCTTCCGCAGTAAATGAACAGACTGTAGAAAAAGTAATTCTGGAAATTATCCGCAATGATGATTAATAGTCATTCTGCACAATAATGTCGCTTTATACTTGTTCAAAACATAGAAAATCAGAATTTTTCACAATATTTTCACTACTTCTTCTTGAAAAATGTTTATAATATGGTATAATATAACTATAGTAAAAAGTTCAGGAGGTAATCTTCCAATGCAGAAAAAAATCATAACAATAGAACGTCAATACGGAAGTGGCGGTAGTATTATTGGAAAAATTACCGCAGAAAAACTTGGAATAAAATGCTACAACAGACAGATTCTTGATATGACAGCGGAAAGATGTGGTATTGCTCCGGAAAATCTTGAAACCGCTGAGGAAAACGTTCCCACAAGTTTCCTCTATTCTCTTCTTATGTCCGCTAATCCTACACGTTCAATGGAAGATAATCTGCCGTTGTCCGATAAGGTTTTTCTTATGGAAAGCAGAATTATTAACGAACTTGCTGATACTGAAAACAGTTTCGTGCTTGTTGGAAGATGCGGAAGTTATGTACTTGAGGAAAGGGGCTGTTTTACTGTATATATATACGCTCCTGTTGAAGAACGTATAAAGCGTGCTGTAAAGGAGTATGGAATACCTCAGAACAGGGCTGAAAATATAATGAAAAAAGCTGACAAACGCCGTGAAACTTTCTATAATGTCAATACTGGCAGAATATGGCAGGACAAAGACCAGTATTCATTATGTCTGAACAGTGCTGAACTCGGCGACGAACTCTGTGCCGATATAATAGTAAAGGCTTACACTGAATATAATAAAAGATTTTCAAAGTAAAGTAAGATATGTGGGTATCTGAAAAGTCGTCCGCAAAATGACGGTTTTTCAGATACTCACTGAAAATATCTCTCTTTTTTTCAAAAAGGCTCTGCATTTTTGTGCGGAGCTTTTTTGCATACTGTAAAAATTAATGGTAACAATATTCTAAAACAGACATTGATAAAAAGGAGATGTTTTTTTCTGTAATGAGTATTGTTCTTATACGTTCACTTATCCTATACATTCTTGTAATATTTTCTGTACGTCTTATGGGAAAACGCCAGCTCGGTGAACTTCAGCCCTCAGAGTTGGTTATAACCATTCTCATATCGAATATCGCCACACTTCCGCTTGAAGATACTGACATACCACTGTCACTGGGAGTTACTCCGATACTTGCGTTAGTGTGTTTTGAAGTAATAGTTTCGTGGCTTAACCTTATTTTCCCGAAATTCCGGAAAATGATTTCAGGAAGTCCGAAAATAATTATCCGTAACGGAAAAACAGACCCCGCAACTCTCAAGGAATTACGTTTTTCTGTTGACGACCTTATGATGTCACTGAGGGAAAAAGAAGTCTTTGACATAGAAGATGTACAATTTGCAATAGTCGAAACTACTGGCAACATTTCTGTTATGCGGAAACAGATGTCTGATACTCCCACAAGAGAAGATTTAGGATTTAAAGTGAAAAATTATGACCCTCCGCAAGTAATAGTTTCTGACGGAAAAATCATTCCGCAAGCCGTAAAAGTAATGGGAGTTGACGGAAGTGTTGAAAAAATTCTCCGTCCTGTCAACCTTAAAATTGAGGACGTTTTTATTATGACAGCAGATACACAAGGAAACTTTTTCATTGTAGATAAAAAGGGAAATCCTCCACATACTATAAAAAACGGAGGTAAAAATTTATGACACGTATAAAAATAAGTATCGTTATACTATGCTTACTTGTCGGACTGAGTATATTTTTTGCAGTATGGATAAATAACAGATGTGGTTATATGCTTGACGAAATAACATATATATGTCAGTTACTTGATAACGACGAAACCGAAAAGGCTGTAAAGCGTGCGGAAACCCTTGATAATGAATGGAACGACTTCCGAAAAAAAGCAACCATAATGCTGAAAAATGATGAACTTACGGAAATCGACTGCATAAGTGCAGGAATACCATATCTTATCGAAAACGACAACAACGAAAGTTACGCACGTCTTATGGAATTTCAGCATATGCTCACAATGCTTAAAAGCGGAGAAGTCCCGACAATCACAAGAATTTTATAAAAAAACAGACAGTCATTTATGACTATCTGTTTATAAAAATGTTATTCAGTTTTTTCGGAATCCGGATTTATAACCACATTCTGTACTTTAAGTAAGTCCCTTATTTCCGTCAGCAATACTTCTTCTTGTGATGGTTCTTCTTTCTTGACTTCTTCTTCCTTTTTCTTTCTGATATGCATAATAGTATTGATACCTTTCATAAGCATGAAAAGCACAAAAGCCATAATAATAAAGTTTATCACAGCTGTAAGAAAAGCTCCGTAATCAAGTGCCTGTCCGGTACTGCCCAGTTTGATTTTTCCTGCAACCTCAGCACCGCCGATACAATTAATAAGGGGATTTATGAAATTTTCGTAAGTGACGTAACAATATCCCGAAACGATGCACCGATAATAACACCTATTGCCAAATCCATAACGTTACCTTTAAGAGCAAAGGATTTTAATTCCTGTAAAAATTTCTTAATCATAGTAAAACCAACTTTTTTCAACATTTTACGACAATAGCAGAAGTAAAAGTATACGGACTAATCAATTTTTTTACAAGTCCGTCATACTCGGGAAATCATTTTCGTCTTTTTTAACTTTTTTTCGAGCCTGCATATATTCCGGAAGTTCAATCAGGTCAAGCTCGTCAACATATTTTTTCTTTTTCGGCATAGCTTCAACAGCGTGGTCTGCTTCTGCCATAGTAACTTTTTTTCGTCTCGAAAAACTGGATTTCAGGTCATCGGAACTGGCGTGACTGGCATCTCCCATTTTTATACGGCTTTTATATGCAAACTTCGGATTAAGTTTTTCAGCATTAACATTCTGCGTTTCACCCATTGAAACCTTTTTTCCGGAATTTTTCTTTTCTCCCAAATCATCTGAACTTGTTTGCCTAACTTGTCGCATATACTTCTGATTAAATTTGTTTGCATTATTCGGAATAAGATTTTCAGCTTCCTTTTTTATTTCAACATCCGCCATATAAACAGTCTTTTGATTTTCACGTTTTTTCAGACCGCCCACTTCCAGAACAGGTACTTCAACACTTCCCATATCAGAAGATTTTTCAAAAAAATTTTCTTCTGTATTTTCCGTATTATTACCTTTGCCGTCGTCAAGGAAATCCATAAATTTTTCCTTTGCTTCATCGTTCTGCGGAGTTTGAACAGGAACACTCTGCGAAAAAACAGGAACAGACTGCGGAGAGGCAGAATAAACAGAAGATTGTGCATAAACTGGCATACCGTTCTGGTCATACCCTATAAACTGCGATTGCATATAAACAGGTATACCATTTTGGTCATACCCTATAAACTGCGGTTGTACATAAATTGGCACGCCGTTCTGGTCATAACCTATAATCTGTGGTTGCATATAAACAGACGGCTGACTATAAATCGGTATACCGTTTTGGTCGTAACCTATAACCTGAGGACGATACATGTCATTATACGCCGGTGCTGGCAATGGCATAGAATTATTTGCATATTCTGAATAAGGCTTATAAGTCAATATTTCTTCGTCATTCAAGTCTGCACTATCAGAAGTAATATTTTCTGTTTGTCCACCGAAATCGTATTCTTCAAACGAATTTGTTTCCGGCTGTCCACTGAAATCATATTCTTCAAATGAACCGGTTTCCTGTTGTCCGCCGAAATCATATTCTTCTATATTATAGTTATCTCTTTCCAACTGTCCATAATTTAACTCCGGAGAATTTTCAAGACTCCTGCCACATCTTATGCAGTACTTTGCTCCGGAAGTATTGCTGGTTCTGCATACAGGACACTCCATTAAAAACTCCTCCCTCGCAAACCTTTATATTTTATTATAACATTATAAAAAACTTATTTCAAGGGATTTTTCTAAAATTGTGCAATTAGGTTATAAATACCGTACGTTCATTGTGAAACATTGCCGTCATTCACAATAATCCAACTTGTTTTTTGGACAATATGTATATTTTCTGATAAATTACAAATATCCTGACATTCAGACTTGATAATATATATTTGTTTTTCGTGTTTTTTTACATTTTTCTGTAAATAAAAAAGGAAATTTACAGCATTTTTACAAATATATGTAATAAAGTCTGTTTTTTTCCTTACAGATATGTTATAATAGAATAAAAAATATTTCCGAACAAAAGAAAAATATTTGCCGGAAAATTCCGGACACAGCCATTCTTTAAATATGTGGCAGATTGGAGTTTGATATGTCTAAACCAAACAAGATAAGCAGAGAAAAAAGTATCCGTCGTACAAAAACAATATTTGAAATACTCCTCACTATATCAGTCATAGGTGCAAGCGGATATATTATCAGAGGTATTGTTGAACGTTCCCACAATGTCGGCGAATCACAGTATTATGCACAGCCAGAACCAGTGGAAGAAGAACCTGAAATGCCCGACCCTAACAAAGTAATCTATGAAACGTATACAGTTCCCACAAAAGATAAATTTCACGGTGACCTGATTCTTGTAAACGACAATTACCGTTACTACAGCGGTGATGAAAAACTCGTAAGCATAAACGAATGTAACGAAGAAAAAGGACGTACACTTTTCAGAGCCGTTGACCCGAGCGAAACCGACAAAATGCTGATTGTTGACAAACTTTATGAACCTATGGCAAGTATGATTTTTGACTTCTATGATGCAACACAGATTTCCAATATACTTATATATGGTGCTTATCGTTCAACAGAATTTCAGCAGTCACTTTACGATGCAGACCTTATTGAAACAGGTGCGGAAGAATCAACAAGAGTTGCAAAAGCCGGTTACAGTGAACACGAATCAGGACTTGCTTTTGACTTTACTACATTTCCCGATTATGACTATCAGGGACAAGGTGAATATTCGTGGTTTACCGAAAACTGCTATAAATACGGTTTTATAATACGTTATCCTGAAAATAAGGAACAGCTTACAAAAATTCAGTATGAACCTTGGCACTTCCGTTATGTAGGACTTCCTCACGCATACTATATGACGAAAAATAATCTCTGTCTTGAGGAATATATAGATATGGTAATAACAAAATATTACTATCAGGCAAATGAACATTTAGAATTTACTGACGACAGTGGAAACGAATATGAAGTATATTTCGTGTTATCAGACGACGCTTCCGATGTGACGACAATTCCAGTACCTACCGGAAAGAAATTTGAGGTTTCCGGAACTAATGTAAATGGTTTTATAGTCACGGTGTACAAAAATGAAGATACTTCACAGCCTGTCACAACAGATATTAATTCCGAAACTGAAACCACCGAAACAACAGAAAATACTACTGAAGAAGATTCACAATAAAAAAAACAGTCACGTCATTTGAGTACGTGACTGTTTTTCATATATGGGAGTATAACAGGGAAAAGTCGTTATTGTTCAATTCCGTCAAACATATATATAAACTTAACATTGCCGTCCATATCATCGGAAATTCCCGAATAGGTGTTATATTCTTTTGATACATCACGGAGAGCCTTGAAATTATCAATGATTTCCGGCAAATCTTCATTTACAACAGATTCTATCTGTGAGATTCCCTCGTCGTTGAATTTAATCATACCGTCTTTGAGTTCCTTTGCACCGTCTTTGAGAGAGCCTATTCCGTCCACAAGGTCTTTACTGCCGGTTTTAAGAGTACCGATTCCGCTCCAAAGTTCAGAAGCACCGGAAGACAATGCAGAAGCACCATCATTTAATTTCAGTATGGACTGATAAAGAGTATTTGCACCTCCTGACAACTGACTGCTTCCGCTGAGTAACTGTCCCAAACCGTTATCAAGTGTTGAAGCTCCACCTGAAAGCTGTCCAAGACCGTCATTCAGTACAAAAGAGCCTTCATAAACCTGTGTTACACCGCCTTTGAGGTCTGACGCACCCGTTGAAAGCTGTCCTAAACCACCATTGAGAGCCGTTGCACCTTCCGAAAGTTGTTCAATACCGTTTATGAGAATACCAAGACCGCTAATAAATCCGCCACTTCCTTGTACCATACTTCCTATACCGTTATCAAGTTCGGTTACACCATCCGCAAGATTTTTTGTAGCCTGTGCCAACGTTTCTGATGATTCATAAAGATTCCTTGTACCTTGTGCAAGTGCTGTACCACCTTTATTAAGTTCGTCAAGTCCCTGCGAAAGCACAACCGCACCGTTTTCAGCTCCGGAAAGACCGTCCGCAAGCTGTCCCGAACCTGAATACAAAGTATCTGCACCTGTTTTAAGCTGTCCGCCGTCTGCCATAGTACCGGAAATCTGTTTCTGTGCTTCAATAGTCTGCTGTAAAGTTCCGATTGCTGTAGCAAGTTCTTCTGACGGTGACTGCTGATACAATATCGTAAGTGCTGAAAGTGCCTGCTCATTTGCAGAAATTGTAGTATCCAATGAATTGCCAACTGTAGTTATTGCCGTTGAAAGATTTTCAGCACCGGTTGTAATACTGTCCATACCTGTTTTAGCGGAAGTTATTCCAGCGGAAAGTATATCTGCACCGTTTTTAGCGGAAGTTATTCCTGCTGAAAGCTGTTCGGCTGAATCACTGAGAATTTTTGTACCGTTGCTGAGGGCTTCAGTTCCTGCCGATACCTGCAAAGAACCGTCTTTTACTTGTAAACTTCCGTTTTTAAGATTCTCAGCACCGCTTGAAAGTGCTGACGCTCCTGCTGAAAGTTCCGCTGTACCGTCGTTGACCTTTTCAAAACCTGCAACAAGTTCATCTGAACCTGATTTAGCAGAATTTATTCCGTCACTTAAAGTTGTTGCACCGTCACTTATCTGTGAAAGACCGTCCGTTAAACTGCCTGCTCCTGCACTCACTTTTGCAACACCGTCAAGTATCTGTGAAGAACCGTCTTTAGCACTCTGCACTCCTGCCGAAAGAGTTCCGGTAGAATCTGAAAGAGTTTTTGCACCATCAGATAATGCTTTTGAACCGTCATTCAGTTCGGAAGCACCGTTTTTAAGAGATAATGAACCGTCAAGAAGTTTGTCAATGCCGTCAGTGAGACTTCCTGTACCGTCCGAAAGTTTACATACACCGTCATAAAGTTCTGCCGTACCGTCGCAAAGTTTTTCAGCACCGTCACTGAGTTCCTTTATTTTGTCCTTTAAGTCGCTCAGGGAATCTGTATCTTCAATGTCAAGTTTTGAAAAAATTTCGTTTGAAACAACAGTTACAGAAGTATTCATTTCAAAGTCAGTGACATCTGCCGAAATTTCAAAACTTTCCGGAATTTCAATATCTGTTTCACCAAGTCCGAGACTTTCGCTCAGTGCCGGAAATGCTACTCCTACTACTATCATTTTTTCGCCGTCCGAAATAATCTTGCCGTTAGTCGTTTCGACATTCAAAAATTTTCCCGTATCAAGTACAGTAGCACTCGCTGTCATAAAAGGTACATACATATCTTTATTTTTTCCGTTTATCTTTTTAGTAACTTTCTGATTGTTCTTGTAAGTCCAGCGTATAGTTACATGACCGCTTTTTCCGGAAAGTTCTTCAGGGGAAATCTTATTTCCGTTAAGAAAATATTCAATATTCACATCTACTGGCAAATCCTTGTCAGAAGTACCTTTATAATAAATATCGTTTCCGTCCGCACTCCAGTCAATTGAATTTCCGGACTGTATGAAAACTTCGTCACCCTTTACATTTACAATATCCGCAAGGTCTGATACGTCCCCGACTGAATTTAATGCTTGTGTATTTTTCAGCCAGTCACTTACAACAATATTTTTTATAGAAGAATTACTGTTGCAGAGTACATAAACTGTTTCGTCCTTAAAAGAATTTCCGTCTGCTGAAACTCTCGGTGCAGAAGCAACCGGCGGTTTTTTCTGTATCTCAGAAACCGGAGTTTCTGTAGTCTTGCTGTTCTTTGCATATGCTATCGAAGCCGTTGTACCTGCTGAAATTGATACTGCCATAACTCCGGCAATTACTCTTGAAACTTTTTTCATAATAAAAATACTCCCTTTCCGTTTAAGCTATACTCACCTGAATTTCGTTATTGCTGTTTGAATTGCTGTTATCTTTCGGTGTAAAACCTGCACTTGTCTTACATATTATCCTGTCGCAAAGCATGAACATTGACGGAAGAACAGTTATTACAACCACCATTGAAATCAACGCTCCCCTTGCAAGAAGCATACAAAGTGAAGAAATCATGCCTATTTCTGAATATAATGCAACTCCTACAGTTGCGGAAAAGAATCCGAGTGCTGAAGTGATTACAGATTTTATTGAGGTGGAAAGTGCAATTCCTACAGAATCTTGTTTGGACTTTCCGGAATTTCTTTCCGAGCGGTAACGTGTTGTCATAAGAATCGCATAGTCTACAGTAGCACCAAGCTGAATAGTGCCGATTACAACAGAGGCTATAAACGGTAAAGCTGTACCGCTGAAATATGCTATTCCGAGATTAATCATTATGGCAAGCTCAATGACGGAAACAAGTATAACCGGAAGTGTGATTGACTTGAAAGTAAGTGCAATAATCACGAATATCGCCATAATTGACAGTATACTCACCACTTTGAAATCCTTGTCTGTAATTTCAATAAGGTCTTTTGTTGCCGGAGCTTCACCGATAATCATTCCATTTTCATCATACTGCGAAACTATATTATTCAAATGTTCTACCTGAATGTTTACCTCATCGGAAGCCACTTCATATTCTGAACCTACGAGCATTAACTGCCATTCGTCACTTTTAAGTACGCTTTTTACAGAATCCGGAATAACTTCTTCCGGAATTGCACTTCCCACAAGGGAATTGAATCCCATTGTAAACTGTACTCCCTCAACGTCCTTTATTTCTGAAAGCATTTTGTTAGCAGTTTTTGCAGGCATATCTGAATCAACAAGCAGAATATGCGTACTGTTCATATTGTATTCTTCAGCGAGTTTTGTATTTGCAACAACGCTTTCCAGATATTTCGGAAGAGTGCTGTCCAATTTGTAGTAAACGTCATAATTGTTGTAACCATAAAATGCCGGTATCAGAAGTACAACTGCCATTGTCACAAAAATTCCCGTATGGTTTACTATAAAAGACGAAACTTTACTGAATGACGGCATTATTTCCTTGTGAGAAGTTTTTTCAATAGCCTTGTCAAAAATAAGTATCATTGCCGGAAGTACCGTAACACAGGCGATAACTCCACATATAACGCCTTTTGCCATTACGATTCCCAAGTCGAGACCAAGCGTGAAACTCATAAAACACATGGCAAGAAATCCGGCAACCGTTGTAAATGAACTGCTTACAACCGACGAAACAGTAATTTTAATAGCGTGTGCCATAGCGGTGTTTTTGTCGTTGGGGAAAATCTCCTGCTGTTCCTTGAAACTATGCCACAGGAATATCGAATAGTCCATAGTTACGCCAAGCTGTAATACAAGGGCAAGTGCCTGAGTAATGAATGATATTTCACCGAGAAAAATATTAGTACCTAAATTCCACACGATAGCAATTCCGATACTGCACATAAAGAATACAGGAATAATAAAAGAATCCATAGTCAATATAAGTACAAGACTTGTAAGTATTACTGCAATAATCGCATAGATAATAGTCTCACTGTCGGAAAGTTTTTTCATATCCTCAGTAATTGCAGACATTCCGCTGATAAAGCACTGCTCAGAAGTTATATCACGCATTTCCTCAATAGCTGAAAGTGTGGTATCTGCCGAAGTTGAGCCGTCAAAGAATACTGCCATCATTGTGGTATCGCCTTTGTTGAAAAAATCGTATATACTGTCCGGAAGTATTTCTTTCGGGATTTTCATATCCGTCATTGAATCGTAACATACAACACTTGAAACGTGGTCTATATTTTCAATTTTTTCAGCGGTTTCCGCAATTTCTTTTCCGTTCATACCGTCAAGCAGTACAAAAGAAAATCCGCCCTGTCCGAAATCCTCAATCAAAATATCCTGACCTTTCATTGTGCTTATATCTTCCGGAAGATATGAAAGTATGTCATAGTTTACACGGGTATTAAGATAACCGAAAGCTGAAGGTATCATAAGTAATATGCCGATTACAAGAATAAATACCTTATGTTTGACAATCCATTCTCCCAACTTTTCCATAATATCAACCCTTTCGTTTTCATTTGATATTATATAGTATATTACAAAAATGACCATTAGTCAATAGTTTTCGGAAATAATAATGACTTTAAGTCATAATTTTGTAGGACTGCACAATTTATGCCTTTGCAGATTTATGACTGATAGTCATTTTGCGAACTTGACAGCTTTTGTTTTATGGTTTATACTATAAACAGCAGTATCCGGAAATAATTTATAAAACGGAGGATTATATGGGCAAGGTAGATAAAAACAAGGAATTAAAGGAAACTTCTCTCCTGAAAACAGCTTTTGAATTTTTCACGACAAAAGGTTTCAGTAAAACGTCAATTTCCGACATAGCAGACAGAGCAGGCGTTGCAAAGGGTACTTTCTATCTTTATTTCAAGGACAAGTATGATATAAGAAACAAACTTGTCTCACACAAGTCAAGTCAGCTTTTCAGAAACGCCATAGAGGAACTTGAAAAAAGTGCCGTAAAACCGGACTTTGAGGAAAGAATAATAAAGATAGTAGACAACATAATAAATCAGCTTAATGAAAATAAGTCACTGCTTACATTTATTGCAAAAAATCTCAGCTGGGGAGTATTCAAGACGGCGATTACTTCACCGAAAGATGATGACGATATAAATTTTTCGGAAGTATATTATTCAATGATTGAGGAAGCACCGTATGAACTGAGAGACCCCGAAATAATGCTTTTTATGATTATAGAGCTTGTCTCCTCAACGTGCTATTCAGCTATCCTTTACAGTGAACCGTGCAGTCTGGACGAACTGAAACCACATCTCTATGAAACGATACGTCTCATTATTGAACGTTACAAAAGCAATGAAAAAACATAACAAAAAAGGCGGATTTTTATAGAATCCGCCGTTTTTTTGTAATCTATGAAATTTTCATCTTATTATCACAAAATTATCATCCTTTTTTTTTTTTTGTTTTATAGGGTTTACACATATCAAATTTAAGGAGGTTTTTATAAGAAAATATTGTAAATTTTTATCCGGTATCATGGCTTTGTGCCTTATCGGAAGTGTAGGAATCATTCCAGAAAACATCACAATGACAGTATCAATGACAGCAAGTGCAGAGGATGCTATCTATGAAATCAGCGATGACGGCGTACTCACTGTAAACGATATGTCAAAATTCAAGGGCAAGAATACCCCCTCAAAAGAAGAAATCCCTACAATAACAGAAATCGTTATAGCAGACGGTGTTGACAATATCAAGGACAACGCTTTCAAGGACTATATGGCTGTTGAGTATGTGACTATTCCCGAAAGTGTAACAACTATCGGTGCATCAGCTTTCGAGGGCTGTACATCCCTTTTATACGTTGAGATTCCCGAAAGCGTTACTGAAATCGGAGTAGCCTGCTTTTCCGGCTGTAAGGCATTAGCAGAAATAGACATCTATGCACCACTTACCGCTATTCCCTCTTCTGCCTTTAAAAACTGCAAGGCTCTCACAAATATTAACATTCCGGAAACTGTTGAGACAATAGGCAGTGAAGCATTCTATTCAACCGGTCTTAAAAGCGTAACTGTACCTGACAGCGTAATAACAATTGAAGGCAGTGCATTCGCTGAATGTGCATCTTTAAAAAATGCCTTTATAGGAAACGGTGTTACAAATATCGGTAAACAGGCATTTTATGATAGTAGTTTACAATCAGTTACTTTCGGAAGAAATATAGCAAGTATAGGAAACGAGGCATTTTGGCATACAAATGTAAGCACTGTAACTTATAACGGTACTGAACAGGACTGGAAAAAAGTAACAACGGATAGAGATAGAAATCCTTTGAATAGTTCTTCATTTACTTACCTTGTAAAATACGGCGACGCTAACGAAGACGGAGTAGTCAATATATCCGATGCTGTACTCATTATGCAGTCTATCTCAAATCCAAGCGAATACAAAATCACTGAAACAGGTATTGCAAATGCTGACATTGTAGACAGAGGTAGCAACTTAACAACTCAGGACGCTCTCGCTATTCAGATGATGGAAGCTAAACTCATAAAGGCAGAGACTCTCCCGATTACTGCCGAAGATATTTCAAACATTGCATCAGGCAAAACCGAATAAAATCCATTTTAGAAATTTCAGTGCATTTTTTGCAAAACATTATTAACCCTCTCCATTCCCTGAAGACCTCGGTTTTCAGGGAAAACTTTTTATAAAAAAATCCCCCTGCAATCGTGAGCATTGGCAGGGGAATAGTTTTTTGTTTTATTCAAAAGATTCAGCCGACAGCATTAAGTTTCTTTGCAAGCTGAGACTTCTTTCTTGCAGCCTTGTTCTTGTGCATAAGACCCTTGGCACAAGCCTGGTCAACTCTCTTTATAGCTACTTTGATAGCCTCTTCCTTGTTATCAACGGCATTATCAGCATTCTTGAGAATAGTCTTGAGATTTGACTTTCTTGCCTTGTTAGCAGCAGCCTTGGTTGCATTAACCTTAACTCTCTTCTTAGCAGATTTGATATTTGGCATTCGTTACACCTCCCCGACGGACTGTATAAAACGTCCGCATATTACAGATAATAAGTACGCAAAATAACTCACGTACTGCGACAGATGCAACGCACACCTGTCCTACTGAGACAATAATAATTATATCATTTTCTGACGGATTTTGCAATAGGCAAAACCGGCAATATTATACCAAATTTTTCTCAACAATTCAAGCATATTGCACAATAAGGAGGTTTTTTTTAATGAATACCCGTACAGACCTTGCAATCGAAAGTTTTCCGGATAATTTTTCCGAAAAAGTCCATATGCACACACGCAAAGGTATTTTCAATATAACGGAAATAATCATTGACGACGACAGCTACACGGAAAGTCTCGGCAAAACAAAGGGACGTTACGTCACTCTCGAGGGACATAACCTTATTAATTTTTCTGACGGCTACGAGGAAATGATACACGAACTCGCAGAAGAAATCAGAAAATTCATTCCGGACGGTGATATACTGGTTGTAGGTCTCGGAAACCGTGATATAACTCCCGATGCTCTGGGAGCTATCGTTTCCTCGAAAGTCCTCGCAACACGCCACCTTGCCAACGAACTCGGAAACAATATGGACGACTTTATGAAATCTTTACGACGTGTGAGTACGTTTGCCGGAGGAGTTCTCGGACAGACAGGCATTGAAACCGCTGAAATAATTCATTCAATCTGTCGTGAAATAAAGCCTGCCGGAATAATTGCCATTGACGCTCTGGCGTGTTCTGACGTAAGCCGGTTGGGTACTACTATACAGATTTCAGATTCGGGAATTTCACCAGGGAGCGGAGTTGCAAACGCACGCAAGGAACTCTCTGAAAAGCTGTTGGGAATACCGGTGACAGCCATAGGTGTACCCACTGTTATAGATATTCACACAATAATCAGAAACTTCGCCAACTCCGAACCGGAAAATTTCCCTGAAATGATGGTTACTTCACGTGAAATAGACCGTCTGATTGAACGTTCAGCACAGCTTATAGCATACGGAATAAACCTTGCACTTCAGCCGTCACTCACTCCCGAAGATGTACGGGGACTTTTCTGAAATCAGTTAAATTCGCCGTCTCCGATAAACTCACGCACCATAGAGTTAAACGGTATATCTTTACTTTCAACCGACAGAAGATTATTCATTACTTCAGTAATGTCCGCAAGTTCCGGAACGTCGTTCATTCCGTGGAGTTCTTCAAGCAGACTGCCACGATATAAACTGAGTTCATAAGGCAGGAAAGTGTCAACATCATAATCTGAACGGTATTTATATGGCATAATATACTTGTTTTCGCCCTGTTCCACGCTTGCGAACATATTCATAGTATCACGCAATGAACGCTTACGGAATTTACTGTCTCTAATCATACGTCGCATAAGTCTGATTTTAGAGGGGTGCAGAATAATGTCACCACAAGTAACACGTGTTCTGACACTGACATAAATCTTGCAGATATGACTGTCCGGCACTGTTATTACTTCCGGATTGAGTGCGTGGATTCCCTCAAAAATTACAAGTTCACCGTGTTCATGGTGCAAAGGTACTCCGTGTGTTTCACGTGAGGAAATACCGAAATTATATTTAGGGACTTCAATTACTTCTCCGTTGCTTATTTTTTCAATGTGTTCATTTAAAAGTTCACCGTCAATACGTAACGGGGATTCCAAATCAACTTTACCAAGTGCAGAAAGACGTTTTTCTTCCTCTGTAAGCGAATTGAAATAATTATCCATTGAGATAGTATGCGTTTTATGACCGGCTTCAGTGAGAAGTTTTCCGATTGTAAGTGCCGTTGTAGTTTTTCCCGAACCTGACGGACCTGCCAGCACTATAACAGGACGTTCATGCTGGTGCAGAATAATATCATCAACGATTTTTTTCAGTCTGTAAATATAGTCCTCATCTGCCGATAAAATGTAATTCTGAGGATTTGTTCCGATTTCTTCATTAATACGTGTTACTTCTATATTCATAAAAAACACTCCTTTGCTGTAAGATATGATGTTATAATTATAACATATCTGCACTGCCATTTCAACCTGTCTTATTTATAAATGACAAAAAATCCCTCTCACCGAAGTGAGAGGGAAATTTTATTGATGATTACTGGTCATCTTTTTTCTTTGAGCGTGCGACAAATGCTGTACCTGTAGCAATAACCATAAGGAATATTACTGCTGTCATATCATTTACGCCAGTCTGCGGAGCAGATGTAACTTTTCTTGTAGTTGTTGTTGTAGTTTTTCTTGTAGTAGTTGTTGTGGTTGTTGTTCTTCTTGTAGTAGTCGTTGTACTTCTTGTAGTTGTAGTAGTTGTAGTTGTTTCTGTTTCGTCTGTTGTAGTTGTAGTAGATTCTTCTGTAGTTGTAGAAGTAGTTGTTTCTGTTGTTGTAGTAGTTGTTGTTTCAGATTCTGTTGTAGATTCAGTTGTAGTTTCTGTAGTAGTTGATGTTGTTGTGTTTGTTTCGCTGTCAGGTGCTACAGTAGTATTTGTAGTAGTTCTTGAATTTGAACCTTCGTCATTGCCAACAGGACCTGACAGAGTAGTTGTTGTAGTAGTTGTTTCTTCTGTAGTTGCTTCTGTTGTAGTTTCTTCTGTAGTTGCTTCTGTTGTAGTTTCAGTAGTGGTTTCTTCTGTTGTAGTCTCAGTAGTGGTTTCTTCTGTAGTAGTTTCTGTTGTTGTAGTTTCTTCTGTAGTAGTTTCTGTTGTTGTAGTTTCTTCTGTAGTAGTTTCTTCTGTAGTAGTTTCTTCTGTAGTAGTTTCTTCTGTAGTTGTTTCTGTTGTGGTTGTAGTAGTTGTGGTTGTTGTTGTAGTAGTTGTTTCTGTTGTTGTGGTTGTAGTAGTAGTTTCTGTTGTTGTAGTTGTAGTAGTTGTTTCTGTTGTAGTTGTAGTAGTTGTTGTTTCTGTTGTAGTTGTAGTAGTTCTTGTTCTTGAATCTATTACATTGCTAACATCTTCTGTAGTTGTTGTTGTGGTAGTTGTTGTAGTAGTAGTTGTGGTTGTTGTTGTTTCAATAGCTTCGTCAACCATTACGATTGTGTTGTCTTCAACGTCTTTTCCGTCGCCTCTTGTAACCTTGCCGTTTTCAATAGTGAATGTGATGTCTGTTGCAACTTCGTATCCGTTCGGAGCTACTACTTCGTGGAGTGTGTAAGTACCATCAGGGAGATTCTTGATTTCTGTTGAAGTTCTGCCGGAATTCCATGAAAGTGATGTTTCGTTGGAATCTTCATTAAATCCTGCACCTTCGCCGAGGTTAACGTTGCTTGCATTGAATCTGATTACATTGCCGTTTCCGTCTTTACCTGTAAGAGTGAGTTTTGCACCCTCAAGCTCTCCGCCGTAAACATCCTGCTTGCTGATTTTTACGTCAACAGGTGTACGCTCGTCAATCATTACAACTGTATTGTCTTCAACGTCTTTTCCATCTGCTCTTGTAACCTTGCCGTTTTCAACAGTAAATTCAATGTCTGTTGCCACTTCGTATCCGTCCGGAGCTGATACTTCGTGGAGTGTATAAGTACCGTCAGGGAGATTCTTTATTTCTGTTGAAGTCTTACCGGAAGTCCAGATAAGCT
>JAIDUG010000034.1 GCA_029060305.1 Ruminococcus sp. | reverse complement strand
ATAATAAACGGATTAATATTTTACTGTATAAAGTTCTATAAATTGAACGTGGTTAAGATTATATGTACAAGTTAAAATAAAAAATTATTTTTATCACAATTTTCACAATTATTTGGGCGAGTTTTCAACTGTTTTCCACCAATACTAACAAGTTTTCAACAAAACGCCTATTGAATTTTTTGGCTTTAAACAGGCAAAATAAAGAGTTTTCAACAAAAATTTGCCCCCTCTACTACTACTAAAAGTATTATTGTGTTGTTTTTTGGTGTTTTTTTTTTTTTTTTTTTTTTTTTTTTTTAAGGTAAAAAATCAATAAAAAAATAATAAAAATTTTTAAAAAAATAATTTTTTTTAAAAAAAAAAAAAAAGTATAAATCGCTTACGCGAAATAACTCGCTTACGCGAAAAACGAAAGGAACATTCTATATGAAATTTATATGCAACAAAACAGAACTCAGCGAAGCTATCAGCAACGTTTCAAAAGCTGTATCTTCCAAAGCAACAATACCAGCCCTTGAAGGTATCAAAGTGAAAGTATCTCCTAACGAGATTGAACTTACTGGCTATAATCTCGAAATGGGAATACACACATCTATCAGTTCCATAACGGAAGACTCAGGAGAATTTGTAGTAAGCTCAAGACTTTTCAGCGAATTCACAAAACGTATGCCAGAAGATGAAGTCACATTCGAAGTAAATGATAATCTCATAATCAACATATCCTGTAGTTTAACTGAATGTAGTTTTTCAGCAATGTCAGCTGAAGAATATCCTGACTTACCAGTAGTAGACTCAGACAATTCCTTTAAGGTAAAAAACTCAGTTCTCAAATCCATGATTAACCAGACAATCTATGCAACATCTCTTAATGAAAGCAAACCCATACTTACAGGTGAATTATTTGACATAAACAATGGCTCATTTAACATGGTTGCAATTGATGGATTCCGTCTTGCAATAAGATGTGAGACAATCTTCAATAAAACAAACTATCAGTTTGTAGTTCCAAGAAAAGCATTGCTTGAAGTATCTTCCCTTATAAAGGACGACAACGAAAAGGAATGCACCATTTACACGAATGACCGTCATATCATTTTTGAAACAGGAAAAGCATTCATAATTTCACGTCTTCTTGAAGGAAAATTCCATAACTATAAGAGCAGTATTCCCGCTGAACACAAAACGGAAGTCATAATAAACAAACGTGACTTCATTACAAGTCTTGAACGTTGTTCCCTCTTAATTGACGAAAAGAACAAAACTCCTATACGTTGTGAAGTAGGAAACGGCACTGTAAAACTTAACTGCAAAACCAGTATAGGAAAAATAAACGATTCGCTTTTAGCAAACGTTATAGGAGAAGAAATCACAATCGGTTTTAACCACAAACTTATGGCTGATGCTATACGTGCATCTGAGGGTGACAAAGTACGAATACGTTTTAACGGAGCAATGAAAGTCATTGAAATTCTTCCTCTTGAAGGTAACAGTTTTATATTCCTCGTAATGCCAGTACAGATAAAAAAATGATTTCTTTAAGAAATGGAGTTGATTATTATGACAGAATCAGTAAAAATAACAACAGAGTTTATAAAACTTGACGCATTACTGAAATTTGCATCAATGGTAAATTCCGGAGGTGAAGCTAAAATGCTCATTCAAAATGGTCAGATTCTTGTAAATGACGAAATCTGTACTATGCGTGGTAAAAAAATACACTCCGGAGATATAGTAACTTACGGAAATAAGAAAATCATTTTAGAATAACAATAAGCTGAAAAAATTCAAATCTGTTATTCGAATCGCTCTGAACACATCTAGAATGCGTTCTAATGCAGATGTACGATGTTAATAGTGCAATTATACTACCAAAACTCAAAGTCGCTTAAAAGTGCCTTAAAACGTCTCAGAAACGATGTGACTTTTTCAGAACAAAAACAGAACCAATTTCCATTATGGAATCAGTAAAGCAACAACAAAAATTTTTGATTCCAAGAGATCTAAAGTCTATCCGTAATGATAAACTCGGGAATCAATATAGAAATGCTCATAAAGGCACTTAGAATACGTTCTAAGGCAGAAACAGGGTATGGGCAGTATAAACATACTCTGAAAAGTAATGGAGCTTATAAAGCTTGTGAGGTGGCTTTAAGTTGATTGTAACTTATACAGAAATTGAAAGTTTCAGAAATCTTTCCAGAATATCTTTTGAACCTGACCCAAAATATAATATAATCTCCGGTCAGAACGCACAAGGCAAAACTAATCTTCTTGAAGCCATTTGGATAATGTCTGGTTGTAAAAGTTTCCGGTCGTCTAAAGAAAAGGATTATATAAACATTGACAAAAACAAAATGACAGTCGGAATAAAAATCCGTGACAATGCAAGAGAACAGAAAATCAGAATTGAAATGACCAAAGGTGTGAACAGCACAAAAAATATCTTCCTTAACGGTGTAAGACAAAAAGGAACAAAGGCTTTATTTGATGTTTTCAAGTGTATAGTATTCATACCTGATGACGTAGATATTATAAAAGGCTCTCCGGAAAAACGTCGAAATTTCATAGACATGGCATCATCACAACTGAATCCGATTTCTGTTCTGCACCTGAATAAACATAACATACTCATAAATCATCGTAACGCTTTACTGAAAGAAATCATGAACGGCATAACAAAAATTGACATTTTGGAAGTATGGGACAAACAGTTAGCAATTGAAGGAGCATTTATTTCATATATGCGGAATGATTACGTAAAACAGATAAATGAAATATGCGGAAGATTGTATCATACATTATCAGGTGGTACTGAAAATCTTGAACTTGAATATAAATCCAATGTTTACAAGAAAGAGGATTTCAAGAAACCGCTTGACGAAAAAGCAATAGACATATATTTCAGGAAATTGCGTGAAACTTCCGCATATGACATAAAAACCGGTACAACTCATACCGGAATAAACCGTGATGAGATTTTAATAAAAATAAATGGTTTGAGTGTTCGGGAATACGGTTCACAGGGACAGATAAAAAGTACAGCACTTGTCATGAAACTCGCACAGGCTGAGATTTTCGGGAAAAAATCTGAAGATGCACCAGTTGTATTTCTTGACGACGTAATGGGAGAACTTGACGAAAAACGACAGAAATTCATATTCGACATAATAAAGAATATGCAGGTATTTATAACTACTTGCAACGAAAGTGCATTGCTTCCGGAAATAAAGGGAAAAATTATTCACATGGAAAACGGAAAAATCAGGGGGGACTGAAAATGTATCTTCATATCGGAAATAACTATTCAGTGAATATATATGATATTATAGGAATATTTGATATAGAAAATACCACAGTTGAAAAATGTACAAAGAAACTACTGGAACTTGCCGAAAAAAATCATTTATGCGTTTATACCACATACGATATGCCGAAAAGTTTTATTATAACTATGAAAGACAACAAAGAAAAATTATATATTTCACAACTTTCTGCATATACGCTCCGAAAAAGAATGGAAGATTACATTACTGAAAGAAAATCCCTGTTATAAAAAAATTACATTTAACTCCAAATTTCAATCAAGTTGTATACGTTTTACAAAAAATCTGATGAAAAAATTAAAAAAAAACCCTTTTTTTGTTTGCTTTATTTGCTGAAAAGTGTTATAATATTCTTTAGTAGCTGTTGTAATATTCTCAGACGAATTGCTTTTCGTAATTGTATATAGAACGCATTATATATAATCCATAAAAAATGGTAAAAGAAAAACATTGAATATCAGCTACAGTAGTAACAGAACACAACGAAGAAGATTATTACAGAGACATTTTCAACATGAGCGATTCATTCTAAAAAATCGGAGGTAAATTCATGAGCCAGCAGAATAATAATTACAATGAAAACGATATACAAGTATTAGAGGGACTTGAAGCAGTCCGGAAACGTCCAGCAATGTATATTGGTTCAACCGGTGAGGGAGGTTTACATCATCTTGTCTATGAAATCGTGGATAACTCTATCGACGAAGCACTTGCAGGTTACTGTACAGAAATAACAGTTGAACTTCTTGAAGGTGATGTTATACGTGTATCAGATAACGGTCGAGGTGTTCCTACAGGCATACACCCAAAAGAAGGCATTTCAGCGGCAACGGTAGTATATACGGTTCTTCACGCCGGAGGAAAATTCGGCGGTGGTGGTTACAAGGTTTCAGGCGGACTTCACGGTGTAGGAGCATCAGCAGTAAACGCACTTTCGGAATGGCTGGAACTCACAGTATATGACGGTAGTGACATATGGTTTCAGAGATTTGAAAGAGGAAATTATTCCGAACCACTCAAAAAGATTGGTAAAACTGAAAAAACAGGTACAAGTGTTATGTTCAAGGCCGACGATGAAATCTTTGAAACAACAGTTTATAAACATGATATTCTGATAAAAAGACTACGTGAACAGGCATTCCTGAATGCAGGTCTGAAAATAACTTTCACTGACAGTCGTAACCCTGAAAACGTTCAAAGTGAAACTATGCATTATGAGGGCGGTATAAGACAATTCGTTGAACATATTCACACTGTAAGAGGTCTTGAAAGTCTCAGCGGAGACGTTATTTACATTTCAGGAACACAGGGAGATATGTTTGCAGAAATAGCACTCCAGTACAATGACAGTTACAACGAAGTTATATTATCATTTGCAAATAATATTCACACAAAAGACGGCGGTTCACACGAAACAGGTTTCAAGAATGCAATGACCAAAGTCGTAAATGAATACGGCAGAAAAATGGGACTTCTCAAGGAAAAGGAAAAACTTGGAGGTGATGACATACGTGAGGGACTTACAGCAATTATCTCTGTAAAACTTACCGAATGTGAGTTTGAAGCACAGACGAAAGTAAGGCTCGGAAATCCGGAAGTAAGACCGTTTATTGAAAAACTTGTACAGGAAAAACTTATGAATTTCCTTGAAGAAAATCCGGAAACAGCAAAAATGATTTTTGAAAAAAGTCTTTCTGCCCTCAAAGCCCGTGAAGCCGCACGACGTGCAAGAGAAGCCGAAAGAAACAAAAACGCTTTCGGAAAGTCTTCAATGCCGGAAAAACTCGCCGACTGTTCAGAACGTGATAACCGTTATACAGAAGTCTACATCGTAGAGGGAGATTCCGCCGGAGGTTCGGCAAAACAGGGACGTGACAGACGTTATCAGGCAATACTTCCACTCTGGGGAAAAATGCTCAACGTCGAAAAGGCACGTATAGACCGCATTTACGGAAATGACAAACTTGAACCGGTAGTATCCGCACTTGGTACTGGTATAGGTGAAGATTTCAACATAGAAAAATTACGTTACGGAAAAGTAATCATTATGGCGGACGCAGATGTTGACGGTATGCATATAAGGGCATTGTTGCTTACATTCTTTTTCCGATATATGAGACCGCTTATCGAGAATGGTAATGTATATATCGCACAACCTCCGCTTTTCAGGGTTGAAAGAAACAAGAAGATATACTATGCTTTTTCCGAAGAGGAACGTGACAAGTATATTGAAGAACTTTCGGACAGCGGAAAATACAAGGTCGAGGTACAGCGTTACAAAGGTTTGGGTGAAATGGACCCCGAACAGCTTTGGGAAACTACAATGAATCCTGAAACACGTACAATCGTTAAAATCTCAATGGAAGATGCACTCAGAGCAGATGAAGTATTTACCGTACTTATGGGCGACAAGGTAGAGCCGAGACGTAATTTCATAGAATCAAATGCAAAGTTTGCACAGGATTTGGATATATGACAGAAAATAATTACAGACTTGAAAGGGAATATACAATTCCGTTTGAAACTTTCCGTGACGGATACACAGCATTTCAGAAAAAATTTGTTTTTCCTCAGACAAATGTTACTGCAATCGCTTTTATAATACTTGCTGTAGTTTTCATAGTATCAATAATTCAGGACACATCGCAGTATTTTGCATATCTGCTTGTAATGGTTTGTCTTGCAATGGCTGTCCGTCAGTGGTACAATCCCCGAAAGTTACGCCGGAATCTTTTTGAAAGTTTTCAGTATATGGAAAAAAATGTCTACAGAATTTCGATAAGTGACGGATATGCGGATATCTCAACGGTTTTCATTCAGAAAGATGGAGACCTTGAAGATGAGGAATGCGAACAAGAACCACTCCCAGAAAAAAGCCGTATACCTTTTGACGAAAATTTTTCAATGCTGGAATACGAAAAATTTTTCCTTATGTTTTCAGGAAAAACTGTTTTCTATATAATCCCGAAAGAGAATTTTTCGGAAAATGAACTTGAAATACTCAGAAATCTGAAATAATTCCGGAAAAAAACTTAAATTTATCTTACAGGAGGTAAAAACCTTGCTTTACAATGATAATTCAAAAGTCATAAATACCGAAATCTGTGACGAAATGGAACATTCCATATTGCATTATGCTATGTCGGTAATTGTTTCAAGAGCGTTGCCGGACGTGCGTGACGGTCTCAAACCTGTACACAGAAGAATCTTGTATACACTTCACGAAAACGGACTGACACCTGATAAAGCGTACAGAAAATGTGCAGACACTGTCGGAGCAGTACTCGGACGTTATCACCCACACGGAGACACTTCAGTGTATGATGCACTTGTAAGACTTGCACAGGACTTTTCAATGCGTTATCCGCTTGTTGACGGTCACGGAAACTTCGGCTCAATCGACGGTGACGGTGCAGCAGCGTATCGTTATACAGAAGCAAAAATGTCAAAAATATCCCTTGATATGCTTACTGACATAAACAAGAAAACTGTTGACTTTGTTTCCAACTACGACGACCGTCTCAAAGAACCGGAAGTACTTCCGTCAAGGTTTCCAAATTTACTTGTAAATGGTTCAGTAGGAATTGCGGTTGGCATGGCTACAAACATACCGCCTCACAATCTGGGAGAGGTTGTAGACGCATTGCAGACCCTTATAGATAATCCCGAATGTACACTTGATGACCTTATGGAACACATAAAAGGACCTGATTTTCCTACCGGTGGAATCGTAATGGGAAAAGCCGGAATCCGTTCCGCATATGCAACCGGTCGTGGAAAGATAATTCTGCGTTCAAGAACGCATTTCGAGGAGATAAAGGGCAGAAACTGCATTATCATTGACGAAATACCTTTTATGCTCCGTAAAGAAAGACTTCTGAAAAGCATAAGTCAGATGGCAAGGGACAAGAAAATTGAGGGTCTTTATGACTTGCGTGACGAATCCGACAAGGACGGAATGAGGGTTGTTATCGAACTCAAAAGAGATGCTGTTCCTGAAATCGTTCTCAATAAACTTTTTGCACTTACACAGTTGCAGGATACTGTCGGAATCATAATGCTTGCACTCGTGAACGGCGAACCGAAAATTCTCACTCTCAAGGAAATGTTGCAGAATTACCTTGATTTTCAGGTGGATGTTATTCAGAGACGTACAAGATTTGATTTGAAAAAAGCACTTGAAAGGTCACATATATTGCAGGGATTTGTTTTGTCGGCAGACCATATTGACGAGGTTATAGAAATACTCAAATCAAGCAGAAACATAGCAGAGGGCAAAAAAAATATCATGGAGTATTTCAGGGACGTTAATATCTCAGAACTTCTTGACCACGAAAAATATGATTTTACAGGACTGCACGTTGAAAATAAGACAGGACTTTCCGACGAACAGGCAGAAGCAATTGTACAGATGCGTTTGGGAGCGTTGACGGGTCTTGAAAGACAGAAAATCACAGACGAACTTTATGGACTGCTTACCAAAATTTCAGACTATGAAGATATTCTGTCAGATGTAAACCGTGTTTACAAAATAATTATGGACGACCTCAGCGTTATCCGTAAGAAATTCAGCGACAAGAGACGTACAGATATTGAATCAATAAGCGGTGAGGTTGATATTGAAGCCCTTATACCTCAGGAAGACTGCGTTGTAACCCTTACAAACAACGGTTATATCAAGCGTATGCCTGTTTCAGAGTACAAGACACAGAAACGTGGCGGTCGTGGAATTACAGGAATGAAACAGCGTGAAGAAGATTTCGTTGAGGAAATGTTTATCTGCGGAAGTCACGACAATGTACTGTTTATTTCAAATAAAGGTCTTATGTACAAGCTGAAATGTTATGAAATTCCTGACGGTTCAAAAGCGTCAAGAGGTTTCAACCTGATAAATCTTTTACCGCTGACTGACGGTGAAAAAATAACTGCAATGATTAAGACCAAGGATTTCAGTGAGGACAGGTTTATAACGATAGTCACGAAAAACGGCAAAATCAAACGTACAAATCTTTCGCTTTACAGGAATGTCCGCAAGAACGGTCTGATTGCGATAGGACTTGACGAAGATGACGAAATAGCAGGTGTTCGTATGACTGACGGAAATGCACAGATTTTCATTGCAACAAGAAACGGAATGATTATCCGTACTGAAGAAAAAGATATTCGTGCTATGTCACGTTCAGCACACGGAGTAAAGGCTATAAAACTGCGTGACGGTGATTACGTTGTAAGTATGGCACGTATGCGAGAGGGTGCTTCCTTGCTTACCGTTACCGATAATGGCTACGGCAGACGTACAGAAGTTGACAATTACCGTATCCAGAGCAGAGGCGGTTATGGTCTGATAAATTACAAAGTTGACGAAATAAGGGGTAACGTATGCGGAATAAAAATCGTTGATGATGACGATGATATAATACTTGTTTCAAGTGACGGAATAATTATAAGAATTTTCGCAAGCGACATAAGAATGACTGGACGTAATGCAAAAGGTGTACGTGTAATGAAAGTTAAAGACGGAGCAAAAGTAGTAGCATTCACACGTGCTGAACATGACGACAATTCAGAAACACAAAAGCAGAATGAAATAATATCTGAATCAGAAATACCAGAAAATGAATAAAAAAATATTACCATTTTTATTTGTCGGATATGTGCTTGCTGAAAACAAACTAATGCTTCATGTAAGGCGTGAATATTTCGGAAACGATATTAAAATCGCTCACATTTCCGACGTTCATAAACGCAGGTTCGGGAAAGATAATTCCCGTATCTGCCGTCTAATAAGCCGTGAAAAACCTGATATTATATTTATAACAGGCGACCTTGTTTCACGTAGTGAGAGGAATTTCGCAAATACTGAAAAAATGCTTGATGGTCTCTGCGAAATTGCACCTGTTTATATGATTCGAGGAAATCATGAGAAGACGTCACCGCCGGAAATTAAGAAAGATTTTTCCGAAATGGTAAAACGGACAGATGTGACAATGCTGAATAACAGTTCTGAGGAAGTCCGTATAAAAGGACGTACAATACATATTTTCGGACTTGCGGAAAGCCGAAGAGTTTACAAGAACGGAAAAAGTTACAGAAATCTTGATATAATCACAACAGAAGTAATGAACAATCTTCTCGGAAGATGTCCCGACGGTGAAACAATTCTTCTTGCACACAATCCGTTTTTTGCGAAAGCCTATTCACAATGGGGTGCTGAATATACTCTGAGCGGTCATGTACACGGCGGAGTTATAAGACTTTTCGGGAAAGGTATTCTTTCACCTGAAAGAAAATTTTTTCCACCATATTCAAAAGGCGTTTACGATGTGGACGGAATGAAACTTCTTGTTTCGGGCGGAATTGGAAAATTCAGATTGTTCAATCCACCCGAAATAGTAATTTACAAAATTTAGTTATATACCAAAAATCGCAAACAGAATCAGTAATATTCCACCTACCCACGAAAAATCATGATGTAATGAGGAAAGTTTTTTTCCGGTGAGATTTCCAAGAGTTAGGGAAATCATTCCGGCAACAAGCGTAAAAACAAAAGCAATTAAAGGATTTATTCCGGCAAAACCACTGCTTATTCCGGTAGCGGCAGAATCCAGCGAGCTTGCAAGTGCAAGTGCTGCCGCTTCTGTAGCGGAAAGGATTTTGGAGTTATCAAAATCGGCGGTAGTTTCGTCAAGATATAGTTTCATTACTATGCCATACTTCCCTGAACGTACTGAAACTTCACCTTTTCGGGAAATATGTCTTGTTATACAGCGTATAATACTTTTGAAAATTGTCATTATGCCTATTACCGAAATTACAGCAGTACCGCATATATGACATATTTCAGCAGGAACAAATCTCCCGATAAAGTCGGAAAATTCCAGAGATACACCAAGTACAAAAGCACTTATCAGACTTATCACCGACATTGACAGCAGTGGAATTTTTATTCCGCTGTTGCAGTACGTCGCCGAGGCAAGATATGTATCAAGACTTACGATTACTGCAAGAAAAATTTCATCATACAATTTCACACACCTCCCGACGTATATTATGCCGGAAATGCGGAAATTGTCAAAAAACATATTGACTTTTTATGAATATGTGGTATAATATTATAATAACTTTTTCCGTAAAGAAAAGATTTATTTTCAGAAAAAAGGGAGGTATATTTCATGATTGCGGGAGTTTCAACGGCTTGTCTTTATCCTCAGCCACTTGAGGAAAGCCTTTACAGTCTTGCCGTGAACGGTATTTCCTGTACTGAAATATTTATCAACACCCATTCTGAACTAAAAAAAAGTTTTTCGCATAATATATCACAGTTGCTGAAAAGATTTGACGTAAAGTGCATATCTGTACACCCGTTTACTTGCGAAATCGAGACAATGATGTTTTTTTCCGAATACGAAAGACGAATTGATGATATTCTGGAATATTACAAACTTTACTTTGATTTCATGAATACAGTCGGAGCGAAAGTATTTGTCTTTCACGGAGGAAAAAACGGCTCAGGAAAAAACAAAGATTTTTTCTGCGAACGCTACAGCAGACTTTACAGGCTCGGAAAGACTTTCGGCATAACTACAGCTCTTGAAAATGTTGTACGCTGTCGGAGTGCATCGTCGGCTTTTGTAAAGGAAGTTGCGGATATGCTGGGAAATGAATTTGCGTTTGTACTTGATACAAAACAGGCTGTACGTGCCGGTGAAAATCCTCTCAGTTTTCTTGATTCCGCCGGAAAAAATACAGTCCATGTACACATAAGCGATTCCGGAGAACTTGGAGACTGTCTGCCAATCGGAAAAGGTCGTTTCCGTTTCCGACAGTTTTTTGAAAAACTCAATTCATTCAATCCGGATTGCAGTGTTATCCTTGAACTTTACCGTAGCGGTTTCGGCAGTATAAGCGAACTGGTTTCGTGTTACAATATACTGGAAAAAATGCTTGCACCCTATAGGAGGGAAAATATATGAAATGTCCTTTTTGCGGATTTGACGATTCAAAAGTAACAGACTCAAGACCTTCCGACGAAAAAATCAGAAGACGACGGGAATGTATGAAGTGCAAAGGCAGGTTTACGACATATGAAGTTGTGGAAATTCCGTTGCTTATGGTTGAAAAGCGTGACGGGACTTTTGAGACTTTCGACCGCAGTAAACTCATAAAAGGGATTTTTACGGCAATAAAAAAACGACCTGTCACTATAGGACAGGTTTCAGAAATTGCAGACTATATAGAAAATCATTACGCAAATGCTCTCAAGACCGTTGCACCATCATGGGAAATAGGTGAGATAGTTCTTGAAAAACTCAGGGATATTGACCCCATATCTTACATACGATTTGCCTCAGTATACAAGGACTTCACAGATATAGCCAGCTTTGTTGCAACGATAAGCGAATTTGAACAGGGAGAGTGATTTTATGGATATTGATAAGATTCTTGATAACTTCAATGATGAAAAAACATCTTGTATGTTCAATTATGACGAGGTGCAGAAAAATATTGTACCTGCTGTACTGCCATATCTTTTACCGATACTTTTCTTTCTGCCGTTGCTTGCTGACAAGGAAAAAAATTCATCATTCTGCAAATTTCACGCCAATCAACAGCTTACGTGGCTTCTTGTAATTCTTGTTGTAGGAATAGTCAAAACAATTGTCGGAGCTGTTCCGCTGATTGGCTGGCTTGCAAGTCTGGCTATTGATATTGCAGAATTATTGATTTCATTGGGTCTTATGTACGGTGCTTCAAAGGGCAAGGCACTCCGTTTACCTTTTATCGGAAACTTAATCAATTTCTTTTAACTCACGGAAAGACGTATACTTCCGCCGTCCTCACTGTAAACCATTGAGGCTATTATGTTATCTTCACATACAAGAAGTTCAGCTAACATATTCTTGTTTTCGGGACGGAAATTACGGACTTCATAGACATAAAGACAGGCATTTTTTCCGGCATATTCACGTAAAGGCAAGTTTTGTTTGTCCTGAAATACGGCGTATTCTTCATAAGCTCCCGAAAATTCCGACGGTATTGTAATATCTTTTCCTGCGATTTCCTCAACTTCCCACCCGTGCAACGCAAAATAATCTGTTCGTTCAGTGGGAGTTGATGCGGAAATTCTTTCAGGTTTTGAAACTTCCGGTTTGTCTTTTTTTTCAGGAATAAGAAATATCGCCATATAAATGGCAACAGCGATAAGTGCAAGAAGAAATATTTTCTTTTTCATATATGTAACCTCCGTATGACAAATTGTAAATTCAGCCTTTAAGTTTCGTGAAACTAATTTGCAGGACAAAACTCTGTTGATAAATAATATAGCTGGAATCTGAAATTTATTCCGGAAGGTGAAAATATGAATCCAATAAGACTTGATAAATTTATTTCTGAACGCACTGAATATTCAAGAAGTCAGATAAAACAGCTTGTCAGCAGAAAAGCGGTGACGGTTGACGGACAGATTGTTAAAACTTCCGACATTAAAATAAATCCTGAGACTGCAAAGGTTACTGTCAATGGAAACGAAATTCGTACTGAACGTTACAGATATATTTTACTTAACAAGCCTGACGGTTATGTATGCTCCACGACGGACAATGACGGTGAAAGTGTTATGAAACTTGTTCCGGACAACCTCCGCACGAAAAATATGTTTCCTGCCGGACGACTGGACAAGGATTCCCTCGGAGCATTGTTAATCACTGACGACGGTGAACTTGCACACCGTATACTTTCACCTAAAAAACACATCTCAAAAATCTATATTGTGAAACTTGACAGACCCTTTAAAAATAATTATGTTAATTTATTCAAAAACGGTTTAGAATTAGCTTCCGGAGAGGTATGTTTACCGGCTGAGGTAAGAGGGTGTAAAATGTCCGAAAAACTGGCATTTATACAGCTTTTTGAGGGGAAATATCATCAGATAAAAAGAATGTTTTCCGCTGTCGGAAATCACGTTGACGTTTTGATGCGTGTTTCACTTGGAAATCTAATTTTGCCCGAAAAACTGGCGTTTGGGGAATGTATGGAATTATTGCACAAAGATGTGGAAAACTTATTTTTAACTCCTGATTTTGACGGATTCTGTCATGATTTTACTGGTATTTTTTCGGCAAAACTAATAAATAAATAAGTCCAACTTTGGCAATTTAGCATCTTGAAAAATTTTCAGAAATTTGTTATTATATTATTATAGCCGGTATTGCAGGTGCGAGTCGGCAAAAAAATTTTGAATTGGAGGACTGAATTACAATGGCAGGTTTGAGCCTTAAACACATAAAGAAAATTTATCCGGGCAACGTAGAGGCTGTCCATGATACAACATTCGACATAAGAGACAAGGAATTTATCGTATTCGTTGGACCTTCGGGTTGTGGTAAGTCTACTACACTCCGTATGATTGCAGGTCTTGAAGAAATTTCCGAGGGTGAGCTTTATATCGGCGACCGTCTCGTAAACGATATCGCTCCTAAGGACAGAGATATTGCGATGGTTTTCCAGAACTACGCTCTCTATCCTCATATGACAGTTTTTGAAAACATGGCTTTCGGTCTTAAACTTCGTAAAGTTCCTAAGGACGAAATTGAAAGAAAAGTTAAAGACGCTGCTAAAATCCTTGACCTTACACATCTTCTTGACAGAAAGCCGAGAGCTATGTCAGGTGGTCAGTGTCAGCGTGTGGCACTCGGTCGTGCTATCGTTCGTTCACCTAAGGTATTCCTTCTTGACGAACCTCTTTCAAACCTCGACGCTAAGCTCCGTGCTCAGATGAGAACCGAAATTTCAAAGATTCACAAAAGACTCGGTACAACATTTATTTACGTAACTCATGACCAGACTGAAGCTATGACTATGGGTGACAGAATTGTTTGTATGAAAGACGGCTGGGTTCAGCAGATTGATACTCCTCAGAAACTGTATGATGAACCTATAAACAAGTTTGTTGCCGGATTCCTTGGTTCACCTATGATGAACTTTATCGACGCTACTCTCAAGTATGAAAGAGAATATGACCAGTATATCGTTGAATTTGGCTCTGCAAAGCAGAAGTTTGAGGTTATCGTTCCTGAATCAAAGGTAACCCGTGAACTCGGTAATTACGTTGGTAAAGAAATCATTCTCGGTATTCGTCCTGAAAGTATTCACGACGAAGAAATGTATCTCTCAAATGCTACAACCGGTATTATTACTTGTAACGTAGAAATCACTGAAATGATGGGTGCTGAAATTTATCTCTATCTCGATTGTGAGGGTATTTCACTTACAGCAAGAGTTAGCTCAAGGTCAACTGTAAGACCTGGTGACGAAGTAAGAATGGCTCTCGACCCCAACAGAATCCATATCTTCGACAAGGAAACCGAGAATACTATTGTAAACTGATAACAATCTTTTTCATATTTATCCTTTCTTTTTCTTTAGTGTACCCTGTCTTATGACGGAGTATGCACGGAAAACCGCAGTTATTCCACTGCGGTTTTTTGTTTATTTATAATCTTGTGGAACTCCGGTTATAATCGTTCATAATGAACAGAACGGAGAATATTCTTTCTGAAAAATGATTTTCCTGAAAAATTTATGCGGAATTTTTAATATCAACCTTTTTTGTAAAGTTGTGAATTTGGAAAAATTTAATAATATAAAACGTAAAATGGTATATTTTTATTTCAAATTTACTATTGACAAAATATTTTTTTGTGTGCTATAATTAAAGCATAACGTCGCTGTGAAAAAATTCAGAATATCAATGATATATTGATATTGCTTATGTGGATAAACATATCCTCAATGTAAATAATAAAAGTGGTAAATTTACTGTTGAGGCAATAAATGCAGATTCACGGCACTATATTCTATTCCTGCAAGACAGAGCAGATGTTTTATGAAAAGTATTGAAACACTAAAGGCTGTTTTTGCAGTTTTCATTTATACATACAATCCGTTTAGTATTAAATTTCAGATTCACATAAACTGTCGGATACTGATTATAATTGGATTGTAATTGAAATAATAAATATATTTTAAAAACGTATTTTAGTCATGAGGTTACTATAATGGATAATAAATTAAGAATTGAATTAGATGAAATAAACAGAAATAAGCAACTAAGTGAAGTTCAGTTTCATATGATGAATATGATGAAAATAATGGTGAAAATTCTTGACGATTATCATATCCCTTATTATATCATTGGTGGCACACTGCTCGGAGCTGTTCGACATAAGGGTTTTATTCCGTGGGACGATGACCTTGATATTGCAATTCCAAGAAAATATTATGATAAATATCTTCAGCTTTGTCGTGAAAAATTCCCTGAACATATGAAAATCAGAACGTATGATGATGACAGCTATCATCATTATTATTTCTCAAGGGTTGTTGATACAAGATACCATATCAGACGTTTAGGAAGTCTGAAAGAAAGAGAAGAAGAACTTTGGATTGATATATTTCCGCTTGACGGTCTTTCAAATGACTTTATTATCCGTCAGATTCAGAAACTGAAACTTCTGACATATAAGGTGCTTTATCATTTTGCCAGCTTTGACAAAGTAAATATTAACAGACCTAACAGACCGAAATCTCAGAAAATAATTATAAAACTTTATATGAACAGTCCTTTTAAAGTAAAGAAAGAAAGCAAATATTATCTTGATAAGATTGATAAAGTTCTGAAAAACTGTTCGTCAGGAAAATCCAGGTATCTTATGAATTTTATGGGCAGTACGATTCCTTTCAAGGAAACTATGGAGAAGAAGTATTGGGGTAAAGGTAAAAAATATCGCTTTGAAGACATTGAACTCATGGGACCTGTTGATGGAAAACATTACTTGGAATTAATGTATGGAGATTATATGCAGATTCCTCCACCGGATAAAAGAAACTATCATGCGGCTGAATTTGTAGAAGCAGATAATAAATAAATCGGAAAGGTGAAAAATATATGAGACTTCATAGTCTTGGCAAAGGAAATCAGAACGGCAATAAAAATTTAAAAGTAATTGACGACAAACAGTTGGAAAATCTTCATGATGTTTTATATATGATTATTAAGGACGTGGATACAATCTGCCGTAAAAATAATCTGAAGTACATTGTTATTGGCGGTACAGCTATCGGTGCGCTTCGTCATAATGGATTTATCCCATGGGACGACGATATTGATATAGCTATGTCAAGAAAAGATTATAATAAATTCTATAAAATAATAAATAAAAAATACAGCCGAAAATATTGTCTTACTGACGCTATACATGGTAATAATTATGGAAAAGTTATTCCGAAACTCAGGCTTAAAGGAACAGTTTACAGGACTTTCCTTGATATTGACCCGAAAGACGTTGAAATTAATGCGGATATATTTATAATTGAAAATACTTATAATAACTATATTTTAAGACAGATTCAGGGAGTTGTAAGTATGGCACTCGGATTTGCTCTTGCCTGTCGTAGAGTATATGAACATAAAAAGTTTTTCGATAGTATTTCAGATAGTATTTCGTTCAAAATCAAATCTCTTATAGGTTTTATGCTTAGCTTTGCTTCACTTTCAAAGTGGGCTGAATGGACTGAAAAATGGCACGCTGTCTGTAAAGACCATAATTCAGATTTTATTTCTGTTCCAAGTGACGGTCCGCATTTTTTCAGAGGACTTCGCAGACGTGAAAATCTCTGTAACGTTATAGAAAAAGATTTTGAAGATATGAAAGTATATCTGCCACAAGGATATGACGAATATCTCAGAAGCATATACAATGATTATATGGCAATGCCTTCTGAAAATAAACGTGTACGTTCTTTCTGTTCAAATATTGACTTTGGCAAATATAAAAGCAAGGAGTAGTTTAAAATGATTAATTTTACTGTAGGTCCGGTTCAGTCCAGTGACAGCGTGAGAATGGTCGGTGCTGAACAAGTCCCATATTTCAGAACACCTGAATTTTCAGAAGTTATGTTTGAAAATGAAAGGCTTATCAAAAAGTTTGCTCATGCAGACGAAAATTCAAAGGTTGTGTTTATAACAGGCTCAGGTACTGCCTCAATGGAAGCAACCATTATAAATACTCTTACCAAAGAGGACAAAGTCCTTGTTGTAAACGGAGGCAGTTTTGGTCACCGTTTTGTTGAACTCTGTAGATTGCATGAAATACCATATACTGAAATCTCATTGGATTATGGTCAGGCACTTTCAAAGGAACATATTGACGCTTTTGACGGAAAAGATTATACAGGATTTGTCGTAAATCTTAATGAAACCTCGACGGGGGTTCTTTATGATATAAATATGATAAGTGATTTCTGTAAGAAAAATAATCTTTTTCTCATAGTTGATGCTATAAGTGCTTTTCTCGCTGACCCGATAAATATGAGTGCAAGCAAAATAGATGTTATGATTACCGGTTCTCAGAAAGCTCTTGCCTGTCCTCCTGGTGTATCTGTAATCGTTCTTTCAGAGAATGCCGTCAACAGAGTGAAGAATAATGATGCTAAATGTATGTATCTTGATTTAAAGAACGCTCTTAAAAATGCGGAAAGAGGACAAACACCTTTTACTCCGGCAGTAGGTATTCTTCTTCAGATAAATGTGCGTCTTAAAGAAATCGAAAAATCAGGCGGTGTAGAGGCTGAAACAGCTAAAATTGCAGATATTGCAGAAGATTTCCGAAAGCGTATCTCTGATTTACCTTTTGAGATTTGTTCGGATTCTTTGTCAAATGCGGTTACTCCGATTCACCCGACAACTGCTTCTGCCTATGATATTTTTACAATTCTTAAAGATGAATATGGTATCTGGATTTGTCCCAATGGTGGAGAGCTTGCAGAAAAAATATTCCGTGTGGGACATATCGGTTGTCTTACTAAAGAAGATAACGACAAGCTGATTGAAGCTTTTTATGATTTAAAAAAGAGAAATATTATATAAAAACAGAAATTATTAAGGAGTTTTTTTTATGAATATTACTGTACTTGGTGGCGGAAATATCGGAATGAGCCTTGTTGGTGAGATTTCAAGAATCAAAGGATATGATGTTACTTTATATACATCTAAGCCTGAAAAATTTGACAGTCGTATTGACGTTGTAGATGATGAGAGAAATATGACTTTTAAATCAGGTGTATTCAAATCAACTGCAAATCTCAGAGAAGCTGTGGTTGATGCTGACGTACTTTTATGTACCCTGCCTGCTTTTATGAGAAAAAAACTTATTGAAGACATTACCGAAGATATAAAGCCTACTGCTGTATTGGGATTTGTACCAGGTTATGGCGGGGCTGAAATGTATTGCAGGAATCTTCTTGATAAAGGTGTAACTATTTTCGGATTACAGAAAGTGCCTTATGTTTCACGTACAAAAGAAGTTGGTAAAGTAGCAGGAATTATGGCAAGAAAAACTAAACTCTATGTTTCTGCTATTCCGTGTTCAAAGACAGACGAGATAGCTGAACTTCTTGAAGATATGCTTCTCATAAAAACACAGTCTCTCAAAAACTATATGTCGGCTACACTTCTTCCGGGAAATCCGCTTCTTCATACAAGCGGTTCATATGTATATCTTAAAGATTATAAAAAAGGGTATCATTATCCTGAACAGATTTATTATTATCAGTCGTGGGTTGACGAATGTTCCAAGGTGATATGTGATTTTAGTGACGAAATGATGAGTATCTGTAAGGCACTTCCGATAGACCTTTCTGAAGTGCAGTCAATTCAGGAATATTATGAATCTCCTACACCTCAAAAACTTACAGTTAAATTTCATACCATTCCTTCATTCCAGCCTCTCACACTGCCTATGATTCATGACGAAGAAGGATTTATGCCCGATTTCAATTCAAGATTCTATACGGAAGATATTCCATTTGGTGTTTGTATCTTAAAAGGTCTTGCATTGATTGTGAATGTGGAAACTCCGACAATTGATGCTATTCTTGATTGGTATTACCGTATGACAGGTAAACAGTATTTCTTAGCTGACGGCTCATTCGGAAAAGATATTAATGAAACTGCTGTACATCAGCTTTTCGGAATTGATTCGCCGGAAAAGATTAAGGAATTTTATAACCGATAAAATAAAATCAAGGAGATTTTTAATTGAAAAAAGTTATCACATATGGAACATATGATATGCTTCATTATGGACATATCCGTCTTCTTGAAAGAGCTAAGGCTCTTGGAGACTATCTTATTGTAGGTGTTACTGCTGATGATTATGACAAGTCAAGAGGAAAGATAAATGTTCAGCATAGTCTGAGTGAGAGAATCGAGGCTGTAAGGGCAACTGGTATTGCTGACGAAGTTATTGTTGAAGAATATGAAGGTCAGAAAATTGATGATATTCAAAAATATGATATTGATATTTTTACAGTAGGTTCTGATTGGGTGGGTGTATTTGATTACCTTAATGAATACTGCAAAGTAATTTATTTAGACAGAACGCAGGGTGTTTCAAGCACTGAACTCAGAGAAAAAAAATCCTTTCTTACATTAGGTGTGGTAGGAAACTCGCTGTATTTAAATAAAGTTGTGCATGAAGTCAGTTATGTTAATGGTATAAAAATTACTGGCATATGTACTGATAATCTGGACATTTTTTCTGATGAAGTCAAAAATATAGAATTTGCCACAGATTCATTAGAAGAACTTGCGGAAAAGTGTAGTGCTTTATTTGTTCATTCAAATCCTGCAAATCATTATCACGATATAAAAAAATTGTTGGAGTTGAAAAAACATATTCTTTGTGAAGCACCACTCTGTCTGAATGCGGAACAGTGGGACGAGCTTCATAAACTTGCTGTTAAAAACAGGTGTGTCCTTATGGACGGCTTGCGGACAGCTTATTCAACGGCATTTCACCGACTTCTTCTGCTTGCAAAGGCGAAAAAAATAGGAAAGATTTATTCAATTGACGTAACTTGCACATCATTGAAAAGAAATTCTGAGGATTTCAGGTCAAGTATTTCTGACTGGGGTCCTACTGCAATGCTTCCCGTATTTCAGATACTCGGCGTTGATTATAAACAGAAAATCATAACATCGCATTATTCAGATAAAGACAAGAAAATTGATACTTTCACTAAAATAAATTTTATATATCCTGATGCTGTGGCATCAATAAAAGTCGGAAATGGTGTGAAATCTGAGGGAGACCTTGTTATTTCAGGAACAGAGGGATACATCTATGTTCCTGCACCTTGGTGGAAGACGGATTACTTTGAAATAAGATATGAAAATCTCTCCGATAATAAAAGATATTTTTATCAGCTTGACGGTGAAGGAATAAGAGCTGAGTTTGCTGTTTTTTCTAAAACTATTTCAAATGGTTCGGACTATATATATATAGATGATGTGGTTTCAAGAGAGATATGTCAGATTGTTGGTGAAGTTAGTGCCGGAAAAGATGTTGTAATGATATGATATGGAGGTTATTGTCTCTGTAATGAGTGAATTAAATAATATTAAAATAGATTTCGTTCTGATATGGGTTGACGGAAATGACCCAAAATGGCAGAAAGAATACCGAAAGTATAAGAATGAGGACGGAGACCAAAGTGCTACAAGATTTCGTGATATGGGAACGCTTCAATACTGGTTTCGTGGTGTGGAGCGTTTTGCACCGTGGGTTAATAAAATATACTTTGTGACCTGCGGACAGCGTCCGGAATGGCTCAATGTAAATCATCCGAAGTTGGTTTGCGTTGACCATAAGGATTTTATTCCTGAACAGTATCTTCCGACTTTTTCAAGTCACTGTATTGAATTAAATATTCATCGTATCAAGGGACTTAGTGAACATTTTGTATATTTCAATGACGATACATTTATTGTAAGTCCGACACACAAGGAAGATTTCTTTAAAAATGGACTTCCCTGTGATTCAGCAGTTATAAATTATGCAGCTCCAAGGAATGAGCCAATCAATTTAGTACCTTTTGTCAATACTGCAATTATAAACAGGCATTTTACGAAGAGTGAGGTCATAAAGAAGAATTTTTCTAAATTCTATACCCCAATATATAGAAAGTATCTCATTAAAAATATTCAATTTGCGGTCGGAAAATGGTTTCCGGGGTTTAAGTATTTTCACCAGCCGTCATCTTTTCTTAAAACTGTTTTTGAGGAAGTGTGGCAGGCAGAACCGGAAAAACTCAATGAAACCAGTATGCATAAGTTTCGTGTATTAACAGACGTAAATCAATGGCTTATGCAGGACTGGCAGATTTGTACAGGCAGATTTTCTCCAAGAGACCCCAATATCGGATATTATGGCACTGTCTCTACTCCTGAAAGTCTGCGTGATTCCTTACAGGCAATTAAAAGCAGGAAGTATAAGCTCGTATGCCCGAATGATGCAGGGTATCAGGATTTTGATGAATTTCGTTCTCTTCTTATAAAGGCACTGGACGAGCTTATGCCTAAAAAAAGCAAATTTGAATTATGATATACTGATAAACAGGTGCAGAGGAGTGATGGATTGAATATTCTTGAAGGAAAAATTGTTATTAAAACTCTGAAAATCAATTTGAAGAGTTTGCTGAATATTGTCATTATAGCAATGTTTATGATGCAACTTATGGTATTCAGGTGGCTTGGTATTGCAGACACTATCAATGATTTATTATTCGGGTTGCTGTTGTTAAATATATTTGTAAACTATCGTAATTATGCAGTTCCCTCTCTTCTTGTAAGTATTGCACTGTTTATCATCTATCCGTTTTTCAATTTGTTATTGTTGGGCGGTACTATGGGCTTTGCACTAAGAAATCTGTACCGTCTTCTTCGTACGCTTTTAATTATTCTTTATGTTTGCAATCTGCTGAAGTATAATCGTTCTCTTGTGTTTAAATTGCTCCGGAAAGGTTTTTTGCTTTTCAATTTATATTTTCTTATCAATATTCCTGTACTTATTCTGCAAATACAAGGACATTATCGTCTTGCCGGCTATCATATCAGCTTGGCTGGAATTACCTATATGCCTGACCTGATTAGCGGTACTTTCGGTATGTATGGAACTCCGGTTTTAGCATTGTATTCTGTATTCCTGATTTTGTACAATTTTATGTATATGCAGATTTGGTGCGACAAAAAATATAAAATGTTTTTGCTGTTATATGATGGCTTTGTTTTGATTTTTTCGTGTTGGGTTTCCGCACAGAACGACAATAAAGGATTTTATCTGATGTTGATGCTTTTTGTGGTATGCTATTATATTGCTGGTAGTGAAGGAAAGCTCTCAAAAAATTACTCTATCATAAAACAACTCAGAAACCTTTTAGGTATCAGTATGGTTATTGTGATTGTAGGGGCAGTAGCATATTTTGCCTATACCTATGTGGATATGATTCGTGAAAATATTGACCTGATAATTGATAAATTCAGTGAGGGCTACAATGACCCTGACCATGTTAAAGGTAGCGGTGAGCGTATTGGTATGATTATGTTTGGCTTGTCAGACCCTTTTCATAGTATTTTCGGATATGGTCTTGGTTTGTATCTCAACAGAGCTGATACATTGGGATTTGTACATTTCGGACAAGCGGATTTCGGTTCTTATTTGTGTCTTGGCGGATTATTGTATCTGTTTTTTCTGTTCAGCACGGCTTATTTTAGCTTTGCAAGGAATTATAAAAGGTTTACGTTTCCGTTGCTTATGGTATTGTGTTTTATTATTCTTTCGATTTATACCCAACCGTTTTATAATTCTTCGTCAATGATTTGCAGTGTGTTGCTTTATGCACTGTGTACTGTCAGATATTATGAATTTTCAAAATCTGCAATTGAACATAAGTTATATACCTTTTTGGTCAAGGAATAGCAAAATGACCATAGGAACTTTTTGATTAGAAAATATAAATTTTAGGTGATGAATTTGGAGAAGAAAAAAATTGGTATTATTTCCTGTTTTGATATGCAGAATGTAAATTATGGTAACAGGCTTCAGGCTTATGCCTTAAATGCTTATCTGCAAAAAAATTTTCCGCAGTATGACACAACGTCGCTCTATTTTGGAAAACTCAATGATTATCTAAAAACAAAAAATGTAAGCATTATCAAACGTGCAATGGGCAAGGTAAAGAGGGAATATCTGAAACTGACACACAAGACGGGAATCTCTTCGAGTGTAAGCGAGAGAATGAAGCGTTTTAATGCATTTTCAAGAAAATATATACGTATGACAGACCGTCCTTGGACATGGGAAGAATTGATTAATTCCGATTTCGATGTTATGATTACAGGCTCAGATATAGTATGGTATCAATGGAATAATAAAATCAGACGTTCACGTTTTTTGGATTTTAAGTCTCAGAAGAATTTTAAAAGAATTGCCTATGCCGCATCTTTCGGACGTGATTGGATTCCGGAAGAGAATATTGCAGAAGTCAAACGTTGTCTTGAGAATTTTCAGAATATTTCTGTCAGGGAAGCTTCCTCAGTAGAGATGTTGCGTGGAATCGGTATTACAAATTCATGTCATACATTAGACCCTACATTATTACTTGATAAAAGTGAATGGGAGCAGGTTATGTCACCGCCTGAGAGATGTAAACTGCCGGAACGTTTTATTTTTGTATATATGCTTGGTGGCAGTAAAAATGACCGTGAACAGATTTCTGCAATAGCAAGCAAGGAGAAACTTTCAATTGTCACCGTGCCGAATGCTTCCGGAAACAAGCCCCACATTGATGATGGATTCGGCGATATACGACTTGATAATTGTTCACCGGATGAGTGGATATGGCTGATTGCAAATGCTGAATATGTCATTACAGACAGTTTTCACGGTACTGCCTTTGCCACTATCTTCTCTACCAGATTTCTTGTTACAAAACGTAAGGAAACTTTTAATATCAATAATCGCTTGTTTGACTATCTGAAAACGATTGGACAACAAGACAAAATGACGGATTTACAGACCGTAAAAGGTCTTTCTTATTTTCAATGGGATATGGATGCTATTCACAAAAGACTGGAGGAAAAACGCATAGTATCTAAACAGTATCTTGCGGATGCATTGAAGGACTAAATAATATTCTTTACTATGTCTTGTCTGAGTTTTCGGAGAAGATATAGTGATGTTGGAGGTTAAACAATTGGTAAACCAAAAAAAAGCAGGTGTGATTTTATCTTATATTTCTGAAGTGATTAAGATTCTTAGTTCACTGATTTATACGCCTATTATGTTGCGTCTGTTGGGACAAAGTGAGTATGGTACTTATCAGATTGTTTATTCTGTTGTATCTTACCTTAGCTTATTGAGCCTTGGATTTACGGCATCATATGTGCGGTATTTTTCAAGATATAAGGTGCAGGAAAAAGATGACGATATTGCAAAACTGAACGGAATGTTTATGACGATATTCCTGATAATTTCGGCAATCTGTCTGCTATGTGGCAGTGTTATGGTCATTAATATCAAATCAATTTTCTCAGACGGACTGACAGAAAACGAGTATTCTATTGCCCGAACACTGATGATTATGATGGTCATTAATCTTGCTATTACATTTCCGAATAGTGTTTTTGATTGTTTCACAGCAGCACATGAAAGATTCTTTTTCCAAAGATTACTGACAGTTTTGCAGAATTTACTTAATCCTTTTCTTACACTGCCACTTTTGATTATGGGTTATGGCTCTGTCGGTATGGTTGCAGTAACAACGTTATTGACCGTATCTAAGTTAATTTCAAACATATGGTTCAGTTTCAAAAAGTTACACGTCCATTTTCAATTCAAAGGATTCGATGTATCACTGCTTAAGGAAATATGGGCATTTACATTTTTCATTTTCCTCAATCAGATTATTGACCAGATTAACTGGAGTGTAGATAAATTCCTGCTTGGAAGAATGATTGGAACAACTGCGACTGCTGTTTATGGTCTCGGCGGTCAGATTAACACAATGTATGTACAGCTTTCGTCGTCCGTTTCTTCTGTATTTGTCCCAAAGGTAAACAGAATTGTAGCAGATACCAATGATAATACAATGCTTTCAAAGTTATTTTCCCGAATAGGACGTATTCAGTTCATTATTTTGAGTTTGGTACTGTCGGGCTTTATTTTTTTTGGTGAGCCGTTTATGCATTTTTGGGGTGGTGCCGGATATGAAGCTTCATACGGTATTGCCTTGTGGCTTATTATTCCTGTGACCGTTCCTTTAATTCAGAATTTGGGAATTGAAATACAACGAGCTAAAAATATGCATAAAGTCAGGTCTGTAGTTTACTTCTTTATTGCTATTGGTAATATCTTTTTGAGCATTCCATTGATTAAATTATATGGTGCTATTGGTGCGGCAATGGGTACAGCCATAAGTCTGACTGCGGGTAATATCTTATTTATGAACTGGTATTATAATTATAAGATAGGACTTGATATTCCGGCATTCTGGAAAAACATTCTGAAATTTATTCCGGCACTTATCTTTCCTGTCATTTGCGGTACTCTGATTATGATACTTGTTGAGATTAATAGTGTTATGAAACTTTTTGTTTTTGCATTTATATATTTCATTTGTTTTTCCTTGTCGATGTGGTTTATTGGTATGAATGACGACGAAAAGCAGATGATTATGAAACCAATCCAAAAATTATTCCAAATATTAATCAGAAAAATCAGAAGAAATGCTGATAAATAGTTTGACAGACAAGAAAGGGGGACAATATAGCGAAAAAAAATAATATCTGGCCGTCAGTTAGAAGTAGAGGCTTTACAGAATCAGAATACATTTAGACATAAGTTTCTGATTTATCTTGGAAATTATTCCTACGGAATCTATTTTGTGCATTATTTCTTTATTAAGTTATCAAATAAACTGCTCGTGATTTTTTCATTATCAGAAATATGGATTGTCAGCTTTGCGGTTACATTTTTTATCACACTGGTCGAAAGTGTTTGTGTGATTCGGGTTTTCAGATGGTGTACGGAAAAGTTAAATAAGCAGAAGATTGCAATATATATTGGATTTTAATGGAGGTGTAGCATTTGGGTACTGTTGCCTATGCCTGTTACAGCAAAGATAAAAATGAACGCAAACTCAGTTCTTCAGGTGGTATCTATCCGCTGATTGCAAGATATATTCTGAAACAAAATGGCATTGTCTATTCTGCCTGTTATGATACTAATTTAGATGTAAGACATTATGCTGTCAGCAATGAACAGGAATTACGTGATAGTCAGGGTTCAAAATATGTGGAATCCACTTTGGGAGATACATTTCGTCAAATCGCTGATACATTAAAGCATCAGAGAAAAACACTGTTTGTGGGAACTCCATGTCAGTGTGCAGGCTTGATTCAATATTTAACGCTGGTATCTTGTCCTATGGATAATTTAATTGTTATGGATTTTGTATGTCATGGTATTCCGTCAAGAAAGGCGTGGCATTCTTATTTGGATTCCAGAAAACGAAATGGCAAACCGGTTGTAAAGGTAAATATGCGACACAAAATTTCCGGCTGGTCACACGGTAACTATTCATGGGAGTTTGAGGATTCCTTGGGTAATCGGACTTATACCTATCAGCGAAAGGTATCGTATATGAAAGGAATGATTGCAAATCTGTATCTGCGTCCTTCCTGTTATGAATGCAGATTCAAGGGGACTGAACGTCAGACAGACCTTACAGTAGGCGATTACTGGGGCGTATGGAATTTACAGCCCGAAATGGACGATAACAAAGGAACTTCATTGATTCTTTTGCATACAGAAAAGGGAAAGTCATTATTTAATGAAATTGCTTCGTCTCTGACTTATAAAGAAGCAGAATTAGAGGGAGCAGTTAAAGCAAATCCATGTATTGCCGTATCTGTGAAGAGACCTCAAAAAAGAGATTCCTTTTTTGAGCAGTTGGAAGACGGAAAGGATTTTGAGAAAATCGTACATCATCTTACCAAAGTAAATATTTTTCGCAGAGTATACCGTAAATTTAAAAAATTGGTGAAAGGATTCATCAAATGAGTGTAAAGAATAAAATTCTGCTTTTTGAGCGAAAGGAACTTTGTTGTGGCTGTACAGCGTGTTATTCTGTATGTGCTAAAAACGCCATTTCTATGGAAGAAGATATAGAAGGTTTTGTATATCCAATTATTGACGAAACAAAGTGCGTAAAATGTCAGAGATGTTTAAAAGTATGTCCGATTAGAAATGTAAGAACGATAAACGAGGATTAACAATAATATTTACAGGGGGCATTATGACAATAAGACAGTATCTTGAGGAACACCGTGAAGAAATGATTAACTTTCTTGCTGAACTCGTCGCAGTAAGAAGTGTTCAGAATAAGCCAAACGGAGAATATCCTTTCGGAAAAAAGCCTGCAAAAGCTTTGCAACGTATGCTTCGTAAATGTGAGGAAATGGGCTTTATCGTTGAAAATATTGATAATTATGTAGGTTCTGCTGATTACAACAGTAAAGAACCGGCTTTGGCAATCCTGACGCACCTTGACGTTGTACCGGAGGGAACAGGTTGGGACAGCGACCCTTATATACTCAAGCGTTCAGACGGGCGTTTAATAGGGCGTGGAACGTGCGACGACAAAGGACCTGCTGTATCTGCCTTGTTTGCGTTGAAAGCCGTCAGCGAGCTTTGTAAGCCACTAAAAAAAGGTGTACGGTTAATATTTGGCACAAACGAGGAAAACGGTTCAGCAGACCTTGTGTACTATCGCAAAAAAAGAAATTTACCGCCTATGGTTTTCACACCTGACGGAGAGTATCCTGTAATCAATGCAGAAAAAGGTATGATTAGAGTATATTTTTCAGCACCGTTTTTTGACGATTTGATTATAGTTTCCGGAAAAATCATAAACGCTGTGCCTGAAAAATGCGTTGCAGGATATGAAGGACATATGATGTTTTTGTGTGACGGAAAGTCCGCACACGCTTCCACTCCCGAAAAGGGAGAAAATGCAATAACAAAGTTTCTTGAGGAATATAGTAGAGAGTTTAAGAATCCCTTATTGTGCGGACTTGCACGGCTTTTTCCTCATGGTGAAACGGACGGAAAATCTTGCGGATTAGGATTTTCAGATGATATTTCAGGTAAAATGACTTGTGTATTATCGATGCTGAATGCCAACAAAGTAACCGGTATTAAAGGCGGTATAGACATTCGTTTTCCGCTTGACAGGACGTTTGAAGAAATCAGCGGAATTATATGTAAATCCCTTGAAAATGCAGGTTTTACGATTGATTCGTGTGAGGGTACAGAACCGCACGTTACTGACCAAAACAGCGAATTTGTACAGTCGTTGTTAAGGGTTTATGAACGTGTAACAGGTGATAAAGGACGTTGTATTGCGATAGGCGGAGGAACTTACGTCCATGAAATAGACGGCGGAGTTGCTTTCGGAGCAGAGTTTCCAAACGAGGACGGTAATATGCACTCTGCAAATGAATTTATAACTGAAGAAAATCTTCTGAAAAACGCTGAAATCATGGCAGAAGCTATAATTGAAATATGTGGATAAAATTAAAAAATGGGACTGTCATTTTGTAAGCAGTCCCTATTTTTATTGTATTACTGATTTTCGCTGTCTTCATTGGTAGTTGTTTCACCGTCAAGACCGTCAATCACATCATCGACTGCGTCCCCTGCACCGTCAATAATTTCACCTGCTGCATCGCCTACACCGTCAACTATATCTTCACCGGCATTTTCCACACCATCTACTGCATCTTCTGCATGGTCTTTAACGGAATTACTACTCCCACTTGTATCAGTATTAACGTTGCCGTCGTCATCAGTATCGTAATGGTCGTCGTCGTAATAACGGTCATCATCTCTGTCAGTGGTGATTGTTGTTTCCTCAGTTATTCTTTCCGTTGTGGGAGCGACGTATTCTGTAGTAAGAATTTCATTGTCTGACGAGTAGGAATCGTTATCATTATTTCCGCACGAAACAAGTGCCACACAGCTCATCAATATGGAACAGGTCAATAAAATCTTTTTCATAAAAATCAAGTCCTTTACGTGAAATCACTGCATTGAAATTTCAGCAGTGTATCATTATTGTTTACGTAAATTTCTTTTTTATCCAAAAAGTCCGAATTTTTTAAATCTGAAAGTCCGGACTTTTTCAGATTATTTCGTCAAGGAAATATTTCCAGTCTGATTTATTTTCGGAAGAATTGAGATATTCTGTAATATTTTTTATATACTTATCGTCTGTAAAACAGTAATGATAACATTCCATAAAATGATATATTAATTCATCAGAAACCAATTCAATAGGTTCAGGATACCATTCTGAATTTTCATATTCGTACGCTTTTCGGCTTGTAAATGCAACTGAATCAATAATACAGTTCCATACTGCCTGTTCTGAAATATCTTCTGTATTTTCAGCAAATATTGTAATTCCATTTTGTTCGTTCACTAATAATTCATACAGAAAATCGCCGTCAGGATTTCTATTACATAGCCATTTCCAGCAGTATTCAATAGCTTTTTCCGCTATATTTCTTTGTTCGGTTTTATGCAGAAGTGAGACTGTTTTCATTGACAGTCCCAGAAGAAATGCTGTTTTTTTATCATCGCTGAAATTTTTAAAATTATTCATTGTTGTTTCCTTTAATTATAATTATATTGAAACTCCCTGTTATCCGGAAATAACAGGGAGAATTTATTTTATATTACTTTATGTCAGAATGATGTGCCTGAAGTGATTTTACTCCGAAGTGTTTGTTTTCCTTGATAGCTTTGATACCCTCTGCACTTGCCTTTGCAGCTGCCATAGTAGTCATATAAGGTACACGGTGTTTGATAGCGGATTTTCTGATATAACTGTCATCGTGTGAGCTTGTCTTACCGGCAGGAGTGTTGATAATGAGCTGGATTTCACCGTTAGCGATTTCGTCGGCAATATTCGGACGACCTTCATAAATCTTGAATATCTTTTCGCAAGGAATACCGGATTCTTTAATCATCTTATAACTTTTTCCTGTTGCGACAATACGGAAACCGAGTTCATTAAATGCCTTTGCGATTTCGATAAGTTCAGGCTTGTCACGGTCGCATACACTGAGAAGAACAGTACCCTCTTCAGGAAGTCTTGTCTGAGTAGCCTCTTGAGCCTTATAATAAGCCTCTCCGAATGAGTTGGAGATACCAAGTACTTCACCTGTTGAACGCATTTCAGGACCGAGAACAGGGTCTACTTCCTGAAACATATTGAACGGGAATACAGCTTCTTTAACGCCGTAATGAGTGATAACCTTGTCAGTGAGTGCCGGAACAGGTGAGGACTTGCCTGTAAGTTCAGCAGTAATGATTTCTGTTGCAATCTGTACCATGTTTATACTGCAAACCTTTGAAACAAGCGGAACAGTTCTTGAGGCACGTGGATTTGCTTCGAGTACATAAACAGTATCATCTTCAATAGCGTACTGCATATTCATAAGACCGCATACGTTCATTTCTACAGCGATTTTCTTCGTATAGTCCTTGATAGTTTCAATCTGTTTCTGAGTCAGATTTTTAGCAGGAAGAATACAAGCGGAATCACCGGAATGTACGCCTGCAAGTTCGATATGTTCCATAACTGTAGGTACAAAGCAGTTTGTACCGTCGGAAATAGCGTCGGCTTCACATTCTGTAGCGTGGTGCAGGAATCTGTCAATAAGAATAGGTCTGTCGGGCGTTACGCCTACAGCAGCAGACATATAAACCCTCATCATTTCGTCGTCGTGAACGATTTCCATTCCACGACCGCCAAGAACATATGACGGACGAACCATTACAGGATAACCGATTTTATTAGCGATTTCGAGTGCTTCGTCAACGTTTACTGCCATACCTGCTTCCGGCATTGGAATACCAAGTCTGTCCATCATTGCACGGAAATGGTCTCTGTCTTCTGCAAGGTCGATAGTTTCGGGAGTAGTGCCGAGAATATTAACACCATACTTTTTGAGGTCATTTGCAAGATTGAGCGGAGTTTGTCCGCCGAACTGTGCGATAACGCCGAGGGGTTTTTCTTTTTCGTGAATACTGAGAACGTCTTCAAGTGTAAGCGGTTCAAAATAAAGTTTGTCGGAAGTGTCGTAGTCAGTGGAAACTGTTTCAGGATTGCAGTTTACAATGATTGATTCAAAACCAAGTTTCTTGAGTGCGAGTGCAGTGTGAACACAACAATAGTCAAATTCGATACCCTGACCGATTCTGTTAGGACCACCGCCGAGAATCATAATTTTAGGTTTGTCGCTTGCGGTGCTGGGGTCTTCTTCGAGGTGGTATGTTGAGTAGTAATAAGCAGCGTTCTGGGTACCGCTTACGTGAACACCCTCCCATGCTTCCTTGATACCGAAACCGATACGTGCGTTTCTGACTTCTTCTTCCGTAATTTCGAGAATTGAACTTAAATATCTGTCGGAAAATCCGTCAAGTTTAGCCTGTTTCAGTACGTCTTTTTCCGGAACACTTCCCTTTAATGTGAGGAGTTTTTCTTCTTCCTGAACGAGTTCAAGCATCTGTTCCAAGAACCAGTGTTTTATCTTTGTGAGTTCAAAAATTTCGTCAATAGTTGCACCTTTGCGGAGTGCTTCGTAAATAATGAATTGTCTTTCGCTTGTCGGATAACGGAGCATTGAAAGTAATTCTTCTTTTGATTTTGAATTGAAATCCTTTGCAAAACCGAGACCGTAACGACCTGTTTCAAGGCTTCTGATAGCTTTCTGGAAAGCCTCTTTGTAAGTCTTGCCGATACTCATAACTTCGCCTACAGCCCTCATCTGAGTACCGAGTTTGTCTTCAGCACCCTTGAATTTTTCAAAAGCCCATCTCGCAAACTTGATAACAACATAGTCGCCGTCGGGAGTGTACTTGTCGAGAGTACCGTATTTACCGCATGGAATATCTTTCAGTGTAAGACCACAGGCGAGCATTGCGGAAACAAGTGCTATCGGGAAACCTGTTGCTTTGGAAGCAAGTGCGGAAGAACGTGACGTTCTTGGATTGATTTCGATTACGATAATACGACCGCTTTCAGGGTCACGTGCAAACTGACAGTTACAACCGCCGATAACTTCTATAGATTCAACGATTCTGTAAGCCTGTCTTTCGAGTTCTTTCTGAACGTCTTCCGGAATTGTGAGCATAGGAGCAGAACAGAATGAATCACCGGTATGAACGCCGATAGGGTCAATATTTTCGATAAAGCATACAGTTATGATGTTGTTTTCAGAGTCACGGACTACTTCGAGTTCAAGTTCTTCCCAACCGCTTACGCATTCTTCAACGAGAACCTGTCCCACAAGAGAAGCCTGTAAACCTCTTGCACAGACTACTTTGAGTTCGTCGACGTTGTAGACCATTCCACCGCCTGCACCGCCCATTGTGTAAGCCGGACGGAGTACAACCGGATATTTGAGCTGTTCAGCAATTTTAACAGCTTCGTCAACCGAGTAAGCAACTTCACTTCTTGCCATTTCGATTCCGAGTTTGTCCATAGTGTGCTTGAATTCTATACGGTCTTCACCACGTTCAATAGCATCAACCTGTACACCGATTACCTGCACACCATATTTCTTGAGAACGCCTGCCTTGTCGAGTTCAGAACAGAGATTCAGACCGGACTGTCCGCCGAGATTTGGCAGAAGAGCGTCAGGACGTTCCTTTTCAATAATCTGAGTAAGTCTCGTGATGTTAAGGGGTTCAACATAGGTTATGTCGGCAATATCAGGGTCTGTCATTATTGTGGCAGGGTTAGAGTTTACAAGCACTATTTCATAACCCAGATTTTTAAGAGCCTTGCAAGCCTGAGTACCGGAATAGTCAAATTCGCACGCCTGACCGATAATGATAGGTCCAGAGCCGATAATCAAAATTTTGTTAATATCCTGTCTTTTTGGCATAAATTTTCTCCCAACCCGTACAAATGTACGTAATAAAATTTACCATAAGCCATGGCATTCTTATCATATATCATACCACAAAAAAATCATAAATGCAAGATTTTTTTACAAAAAAATTCACTGCCTTGTCAGCAGTGAAATGAATTTTACAGTTTGTGTGAATCGGGGTTATCGGTTCTGCCGAGTAGATAGTCAACTGAACAGTCAAGATATTCTGCAATTTTTGCAAGGTTATCAGCTTTTGGCATAGAACCACCGGAAGCCATTGTGAATAAGGCATTTTTATTTAAAGAACAAGAAACCAACATATCTTTAATAGTAATTTTCTTTGCCTTTGCTGTTAGTTTGATTCTTTCAGCTATTTCGGTAGAAGTACACATAAAAACACCTCGCTTTTTGTGCAATCATACAAATTTCTAATATTTTTTGGATTTTACTTGACTTTCTAAAAATTTTGGGATATAATACAGTTACAGTCAAATAGACTGTGGGGGGATAAGGGGGGGCGTCGGAGGTGAACATCGAAGATGAACAATTATTTATTATACTTAATAAATAATATATCATCTATATTAAATCTTAAAAGTAAAGGAGGTGAAATAATATGTTCAGACCTGACAGTCGTATTGTAATGGAAGACCTTGAAATGCTTGCTGGTTTTGTTAAGAAGTACGGTAAATGCGTTGACTTTGCAGTAAAGGAAAACGCTAAGACCGTAAGCGTTTATAAGGTTGACGGTTATTTCATTACAATAAAAAGAGATGCAAACACCGAAACGTATTCCGTCAGTATCCGTTTAAAAGCAAAAGGCACGCTTACGGGTAGAGTAGACACCGAAGGTGTAATAGCATCTCCTTACAGTAACGGTGCTGTGCCGTTCTGATAAGATTATACCATAGTTCTTACCTGTTGTCAAGTATTTGTACAGAATTTTTAAGATTTATGATTTATACGTGTTTTCTGATGTAATCTACTACTTCCTCCACCGGAATATCGAGTGAATACGCAAATTCGCTGTAGAGGATATTTTCTGCATCTTTCAGGAATCTTTCGTCAGTGGAATGTAATTTCTTGTGTTTCTGACCAAGTTCTATATTTTTCTGCCAGAGGGTTTTTATAAGGCGGACAAGTTCACGGCGGTCACCTTTGTCAATAATTTTCCTGTATTCTTCTTTTCTCTGAAAATTGTCGTCAATCCATATGGAACACTCATCGCCCATTGAGCTTATAAGGCTGTCAATTTCCTTGCGTGAATAAATACTTCTCATTTTGTTTTTGAGAGCGTAATTTGAAGTCGGTACATAGAAAGTATTTTTAGAATTGTTTACCGGCTGAAGAATGTAATACTCAACGTTTTCACCACTGAAATCACGTTCTTCAATAGCTGTTATAACGCATACACCATTAGAACCGTATACAACAGCATCATTTATATTGTACATTGCAGACCCTCCTATAAAAAATTTCATATAATAATTATATCATATTTTTCAGGAAAATGTAATAGTTATAACTAACAAAAATAATATATGTTTTTGTAGACAATTCCTACAAAAAAGAATCCCCGTTCAACTGAACGGGGAAAAATATTTTATTTTTTATTTTTCTTTTTGTTTTTTTCGGACGGTGACTTGTTTTCAGTTTCGTCCTGTTCTTCGGATTCCTCTTCTGATTCGTCTTCGTCGTCAGAATCATCTTTATTTTTCTGAATGATTTCCTGTTCGTCAATTGCACCCTTTGACTTTATAATCTGTACGTTCTTTTTCTTTTTGGCGTCAGCAGGTTCTTCAGGTGGAAGTCCCTGTTTTATTCTGTCCTTTTCTTTCTGGAGTGCGATAAGAATTTCATTGTTTTTCTTGTCATAAAGATAGAATACAACTATAATTCCTATACCAAGAATGAGTGTGAACATACCAAGACTGAATCCGGGTGGAGTATATTTCATAGTAATAGTGTGTTCACCGGCAGGAAGTTTAAGACCGATTGTTGATTCAAGCATAATAACTGTACCTGATTCAGCAGAAGAATTATTTCTATAACTTACTGTTCCGTTTTCGTTCTGAATTTCTGTTATAAGGTTGTCTGCTTTTTTACCATCAATTTTGAGTGACCAGCCGTCTTCATATGGAATTGTTGTAAACAGCATTTGTCCTTCGTTGATATTTACAGTACCCTCAAGGTATCTGTCATTTGACTTGTCCATGTTTACTTCAAACTGATTCTGTTTGAGCTGGTTTATATCTTCGTGGAAGAGGTCGTAATCGAGGTTATAGAACTGTAAACCGCCGTTTGCCTTAAACATAAAGTGTTCATTTGAACCTACATATACAGTGCTTCCCTCTGTCTTTGTGATAGTGAAACGCACTTCAAGTTCAGTACCGGCAGGATAAGAACCGAGACGTATAATAGGTCTTATGTGGTCTTTGAGGTAGTTTCCGTATTCCTGATGATTATAATAATTGCCGTTTTCGTCCTTGTCCTTTGAAACCCATATATTTACACCTTTATAGAAGTCGCTGTCTATGTGCATATATACAGGTCCTTCATACTGAGTAGTGATATGCATATTTACAACAGGGTCAATGGCATTCGGGAGAGCGTCATAAGCATGGTGGGATTTGCTTTCAATTACATTACCGTTTGCATCAGTAGGATTGTACATACTGTGGCGTACTTGATTCGGGTCAAATACTGATTCGCCCTCATAAGCCTCGGGCTCAAGTCTCTTATAGTATTCCTTGAAACCGTTTATAAGAATAGAACCTTCGGAAGTTGTTTCAAAATCCGTATTTCCTGTAAGAGTACTGAGGAAAATATTCATACTGTTAAACTGATTGTCGTTACCGAGGTGACCGAGTTTGAGCATATCTTCACTTACTGCATATGCAATTGAAAGGGCATCTTTGTTTTCATAAATGTCAAGTTGTGTTTCTTCGCCGGAGTTGTTTGTGTATGAAGTTTCAAAAGCCTTTTCGTAGTATGGGTCAAGGTTTGAGCGGTTTCCGGAATTTCTTTTCGGGTCGTCAACAATGTACTTGATACCGAGGAGAGAATCTGCAACAACGTTATTGCCCTTATACTGAGTTTCGTAACTCTGTGTGAAATAGCCGAGAGCTTCAACAAAATTGATAGCTTTGGCGTTCATAACTGAACTTGAATGCGAAATACCTTTGAGACCGTAAGCGAGGTTATCATTTACACATCTTTGGAAAGTCTTCTCTGAACGGTAGAAACCGCTGTCATATTCTTCAATAGCCTTTACAACGTCGGGAGCTGACATTATTTCAGCATATGTTGACTTGTCTGAATATGCTACTTCCTTGTTTACTTTCTTGAAAGTATCGTAAGCATTGTAACCAGCTTCAAAGAATACAAGGCAGGCTACTGCAATAGTCATAGTGTTTCTTGCTTTCTGCTTTTTAGCGTGACTGTAGAAATAAATATAAATCAGATATACAGCGGCAAGCAGTACGCCGAAAACAAGTGTACCCAGCCATAATTCCTCGTGGGTCTTACTGTGGTAAGTCTCAGTAGTTTTATACGGAACTGTTGCAACATACTTGTATTTATCTTCATTGTAATTGTATTTCGGCATTCTCTCGTTGAAAAATGCTACAAGTACCGCTATTCCTGTGAACGTTCCGGCAACACTTCCTATTGAAAGTTTATAGCCATCGAGGTTTGAGAATATTTCTGCTGCCATAGAAACAAATACGAATGAAAGCAGGAATGAATATCTGTAAGGTAACCAGTTAGGGTCTTGTCCGCCGTGCCATAACATATTGATAGGCTTTACATACATACTTATAATCATTATGAGACTTAAAAGTCCGTAACCGATTTTGCGGTTTGTCTTGACTTTCTTGTTCATAAAGAACAGCGGAAGAAGTGTAACTGTAAGCACACCGCAGTAAATTTCCGGTCTGCCGTACATTCTTGACCCCTCGTCAACGTTTACTGAATAGTACTGGTTGGGGAGCAGGGTAGGAATGAGTTCAAGCAACTGGAAAAGATTCTTGTAACTGAAATCAGGTTCAGAGAAGTTGAATTTACCGTTTGAAAGACCGTTGTAAACAGGCAGTATCATAAATATACTGCACATGAGTACAACAATTGTTGAAAGTCCCATTCTCACAAAAGTCTGGAAATACTCTCCCACATTCTTGAATTGTCTTTTAGTACCGAAGAAAAGATAATAGAAGAAGTAGATAGCAACGAAAATTGCAATCATATAACCGATATAGAATTCAGCCACAAACATTACTGCAAGCGGAATGATATAGTTGATTTTTCTTCCGTCATCTATAAGGTATTCAACACCTAAGATAATCAGCGGTAAGAAAACAGGACCGTCAATCCACATCGGGTCGATAAGCTGTATTGCAACATAGCTCATCATTGCATACATAGTCGAAAAAAGTATTGACTGCATAGGTTTTACATTTTTTGATTTCTGTGCATAGATACAGAACGTTAAACCGGCAGTACCGACTTTGCACAACTGCATAATCATTATTGCTTCAAGAATCAGACTTCTTGGCATAAGAATGACAATCAGTGTAAAGGGACTTGCAAGATAGTAACCAGTGATACCCATAAATTCACCGGAGAGGTTACGGCTCCAGTTGTAGAAAACACTTCCGTCACCCCAGAAAGCATCACGGATAGCTTCAAAGTAATAGATGTACTGTCCGTTGAGGTCGAGTGCGAGAACAGAGCGTTCATTAAATGGGTATATGCCGAAAAAGGCATATGCAATAAGGGTAAGCAGAGCAGGGATTAAAAATGCGGCTACATAGTAAAGTGGTTTATACTTTACCTGAGTTTTAGACGCAATAATATCCGATGCTGTAAATGTCGGCTTCTGCTTTGAGCCGATAGCTTTGGATTTTGCCAATGTTTTTGTTCCTCCTTTTTTTCAGGGGATTGTAAAAAGCCATAATCCCCGATTTTATCAATAATCATTATACTATAATTTCCGTGAGATTGCAAGCAAAATACAGAAATTTTCAAACATTGTAAAACAGTTCATATTGCAGTCATAAAATTAGACGTAAATAAGTCCGGAAACTCTCAGTATTTTCTGAAAAAACAACGGCTCTCAGCAGAGAACCGTTATATAAAATTATAATCAGTCTATGAATTTTGCGGAAATGATTGTATATCCGTAAGGCTTTATTTTAACGGTATTGTTTTCAAATTCGCCGTAAACCTTGGCAAAGTCCTTGAATCGTGGCATAAGTTCAGGAATATTTTCAAGGACAATATCATCGCAACTTCTGTTCACGAAAAAGATATAATCTGTTTCGCCCTGTCTTGTGAACGATACAACACGTTCATCAATAACTTCATTGTCGTTGAGAGTAAAATAAGTTCTTCCGTATTTCATATTCGGTATAGACTTTCTTATACGACTGAGTTCGGAAACATATTCAATCAGTTCCTTGTCCTCGTTACCCCATGGATAGCAACGACGGTTGAAAGGGTCTTTATATCCCTGCAAACCTGCTTCATCACCGTAATATATACTCGGTACACCAGGCAGGAAGAACATTAACGCCATAGCAGATTTAAGAAGATTTTTACCGTTGGTGTACTGCTGTTCGTTGAGGTACTTTTCAGCCATCCATTCTTTGCTCTTGTCATCGCAGTTTTCACCACCGAGACGGTTAATTGCACGTTCAATATCGTGGGTTGAAACGAAATTCATAAGCACATCAATAGTAGGTTTCGGATAATTTTCAAGGATAGTCATTATTGCGTATATGAAATTCTTCACACTTCCGCCCTTAACGTAACTTATGATAGCTTCACGGAAAGGATAGTTCATAACTGAATCAAGCTGTTCGCCAAGCAAATAACGGCGTTTTATACCGTAACTCTCTTTATTGGAAGCGTCTTCCCATACTTCACCGATAACAATTTTGTCTTTTCCGTAACTCTTTACACTCTTGCGGAGATTGTTGAGGAATTTGTCGGGGAGTTCGTCAGCAACGTCAAGACGGAAACCGGAAGCACCTTTTGAAAGCCAGTATTTGAGGACACCTTCTTCACCACATATAAATTCAGTGTAACTTTCGTTGTTTTCCCATACATTCGGGAGTGTATCAATTCCCCACCATGCCTCGTATTCGTTGGGATAGTTTATAAAGCTGTACCATTCGTAATAAGGGCTTTCCTTAGAATTGTAAGCACCTTTATTTTCATATCTGTTGAATTTATTGAAGTAAACGCTGTCAGCACCAGTATGAGAGAATACGCCGTCAAGAATAACTGAAATTCCATATTTTTCAGCTTCTTTGCAGAGTTCTTCAAATTCGTCATTAGTACCAAGTAAAGGGTCAGCTTTCATATAATCGGCGGTATTGTAACGGTGATTTTCGTGGGATTCAAATATAGGATTGAGATAAATACAGGTTACGCCTAAATCTTTGAGATAGCCGAGTTTTGACTGTATACCGGCAAAGTCTCCGCCGAAATAGTCATTGTTCCATACATGACCGTTATTGTCGGGTTTATAAAGAGGTGTACCATTCCAGTCGTCACGTATAACACGGTCTGTCGGGACATTTTCGTGAATTTTCCCGCTTTTGCAGAAACGGTCGGGGAAAATCTGATACATTACACCGCCTTTGAGGAAATCAGGTGTTTCATAGTCGGAAGCGTAAACTGTAAGCTGAAACAAGTCACCGAAATCAATGTTACCTTCGTGACAGTTTATTTTCTTTATATAGTGACGAATACCTCCGCTTGTATATGAGAAGTAGTAGTAATGAACGTCAGTATAACGTGCCTTGTAGCTTGTTGTGTAAACACAATCTTCGTCGGTTTCTTCTTTAAGTTGCATATTGAGGAAACGTTCTTTGAATCCCGTTCTGAAAAGAACGAGTACAGGCGGAAAATCGAGAGTTATACTTTTCGGAAGTCTTATTGAGAATTTGCAGGTTTCCCCCTGTTTTATAGCACCGAAAATGGATTTGTAACTCAAGTTCCATGTATCATAGATAGGTTTCATAAAAAATCTCTCCTTTATATCCAGTATATCCAAATAAAAGGGGACGGAAAATTAATTCGTCCCCTTTTTTATCGGGTAATGTTATTTAATTATCTGAGATTCCAGATGTTGTCAGCATATTCAGTAACAGCACGGTCAGCCGAGAAGATACCAGCACCGGCGATATTGTTAAGGGACATCTTAGCCCACTTCATAGTATCGTTGTAGCACTCTGTGCTGAATTTCTGAGCACGTCTGTAGTCGTCGAAATCAGCAAGTACCATATATGGGTCACGGTCTTTGAGGGAGTTTGCAACGTCATTGAAAGTACAGCCGTTGATTCCACGATACATACGCTCGATAGCTTCGTGAATAAGAGGATTATTGTTGTAGTAGTCAGTCGGTCTGTAACCTCTTGCCTTGAGAGCGTTAACTTCTTCTGTTTTCATACCGAAGATAATGTTGTTGCCTGTACCTGCTGCGTCATTGATTTCAATGTTTGCACCGTCGAGAGTACCGAGAGTAACTGCACCGTTGAGCATAAACTTCATATTACCAGTACCGGAAGCCTCTGTACCGGCAAGTGAAATCTGTTCGGAAATTTCGGAAGCAGGCATAAGAAGTTCGGAAAGAGTTACGCAGTAGTTTTCAAGGAAGATGACCTGCAACTTCTGATTTATACGTGGATTCTTTCTGATTTCTTCTGATATAGCCCAAATCATCTTTATAATCTGCTTAGCGAGATAGTAACCAGGAGCAGCCTTTGCAGCAAAGATATAAGTCTTTGGAGTGAAATCAGCGTCGGGATTCTGGAGCAGGTAAGAATAATCAGCAAGTATATTCATAACGTTGAGGTGCTGTCTCTTGTATTCGTGGAGACGTTTAACCTGTACGTCAAAAATGCTGTCTGTATTGAGAACAATTCCCGTGTGGTACTTCACATACTTTGCAAACTTCTGCTTGTTTTCCTTTTTAACAGCAGTGAGTTTTTCAAGGACAGCCTTGTCGTCCTGATATGCTCTGAATTTTTCAAGTTCCGCACCGTCTTTTATGAATTTATTGCCGATAGTCTCAGAGAGGAGGTCTGTAAGTCCCTTGTTTGACTGATAAAGCCATCTTCTGTAAGCAATACCGTTTGTTACGTTCTTAAACTTATTGGGAGTGTGGCAGAATTCATCGTGGAAAACAGAATCCTTGATAATTTCGGAGTGGAGTTTTGAAACGCCGTTTACACTGTGTGAAACTGCAACACAAAGAGTAGCCATATGAATCTGATTATCTTTGATAATGGACATACGTGTTGTCTTTGCACTGTCGTAACCGTTGCTTTCCATAAGTGACTGACAGTATCTGTTGTTGATTTCAACAATAATTGAGAAGATTCTCGGAATAACTGTCTTAACAAGGTTAACGTCCCACTTTTCAAGAGCTTCAGCCATAACGGTGTGGTTTGTATATGCGAAAGTTCTTGTAACGATGTCCCACGCCTTTTCCCATGTGTAACCGCAATCGTCGAGAAGTATTCTCATGAGTTCGGGAATAGCAAGTGTCGGGTGAGTATCGTTAATGTGAATAGCAACCTTGTCAGCGAGGTTTTCAAGAGTGCCGTAAACGTTCATATGGTTGTTTACGATGTCGCCTACAGATGCTGCACAAAGGAAGTACTGCTGACGGAGACGGAGCGACTTACCCTCCTGATGATTGTCGTTAGGATAAAGAATCTTTGAAATAGCATTTGCGATAGCGTTCTGATTGATAGCCTTATCATAGAATCCCTGATTGAACATTTCCATATCAAAGCCGGGAGCTTTTGCAGACCAAAGACGGAGAACGGAAACGCCCTCAGAACCATAACCGGAAACGTACATATCGTAAGGTGTAGCAACAACAGTACTATAGTTTACGTGGGAAATGTAGTGTGACTGACTGTCCCAGTATTCCTGAAGGTCGCCCTCGAAATGAACGTCAATAGAAAGTTCCGGCTTAGGAACAAGCCATACAGAACCACCAGGAAGCCAGTTATCAGGAAGTTCGGTCTGCCAGCCGTCCTGTAATTTCTGCTGGAAGATACCGTATTCGTAACAAATGGAATGACCCATTGCAGGGAAATTTGTAGTTGCGAGAGCGTCGAGGTAGCAGGCTGCGAGACGACCGAGACCACCATTTCCAAGACCTGCATCAGGTTCTTGGTCATAGATTTTGTCAAGGTTGATTCCTGAATGTGCAAGCATTGCCTTTACGTCGTCAACAAGACCGAGATTATAGAGACTTGTTTTAAGTGAACGTCCCATAAGAAATTCCATTGATAAATAATAAATCTGTTTACCACCTACAGAATGAGTATGGTTCATGAAACTTTGTCTTTTATTACCAAGAATTTCGACAATAATAGAAGAAAGTACATGATAAATCTGTTTGTCAGAGGCTTCTTCGGGAGATACACTGTAAAGAGCGTGAAGTTTTTCGGGGAATGCCTGACTGATTTTTTCCATAAGGGGATTAATCTGTTTGTTTGCCATAAATTATACTCCAATCTGCCGTATTATGAACGGCTGTTTTACTGTAAGTAAATTTCCTTTAATGCTTTACAAATGGTTTTTTTGACGAAAAGTCCGGAAATTACTTTACAATTAGTACAGTATATATTGTATCATGTTTAATGATTTTTTTCAATTGTAAACTTTAACAAATATTTATCAACGATTTTCACATATTCCGAAAAATCGCATTAAAAATTAACGGATAAGGGCAGATAGTCGGTAATTTGTTTTTATAATATCATTGTTTGTATATATTCGTGAAAATCATAAAAATAAAAAAGGGAAAAATTTTTCCCTTGATTTTATATTAATTATTTTCACAATTATCAGTTATTGTTTCGCCGTCTTTTATAATTATGCGGAATGTCTGATTATTATCTTTTTCGTCCTTAATCAGAAACAATATATAGGGTGAAACGTTTTTATCGTCAGAAATAACAGCATAGAACGGCATATCATCAATGGAGTTTTCAAAAAGTTTAAATTCATCGTCAGTTGCCGGAATTATTAATTTATATGCATGGAGATTTCCGGAAACTTCCGGAATGAATTTTTCTTCAGAATCGTCATAGTAAATATCTTCAGTTTCCGAAATCTTTTCAGAAACAGGAATGAATTTATTTTTGGATTTTTCTTCGAGTTTTGTAAGAATCCCAATGAATCCGAAAAGAAAAACAGGTATCATAACAAACACTTCCTTTTATTATAGTATTTCTTGATTATTATTTATGTTATATGTCATATTGTGGTTTTTTCAAGAATGTTGATAAAATACTTGACATTTTCATAATTAGGTGATATAATAAAAACATAGAGCATAAAGCTCACCATCTGAGAGGTGTTACCAGCACCATAACAGACACTAAAAACAAAAGTTACAAACCTAACTTTTAAATAGTTTGTGAACAATACGCTCCATGACCATATTATTATATCATGTTGCATGGATTTTGTCAAGACTTTTTTTAGCTGTTGGTAACTTTTGTTTCCGACAGTTTTTTTGTTTTTATGAAAATATGAAAGGAATGATTCACAATTTATCAAATTATCCACAAAGTAGCCGTTAAAATCAAAGAGTACAAGGGACAGCGTGTAGTAACATTCAAGGACATAGACGCAGTACACAACAGACCCGAAGGAACAGCAAGCAGAAATTTTAAAGTAAATCGCAAACACTTTATTGAGGGAGAAGACTTTTTCCTCGTAAAACCGTCTGATATTCAAAAGGACGAAATTCGTCTTTTTGGATTTGAAGTGCCAAACAGGGGAATAATACTTCTTACTGAAACCGGTTACCTGATGCTTGTCAAGTCTTTTACTGATGAACTTGCATGGGAAGTACAGCGTCAGCTTGTCAATACATATTTCAGAGTACAGTTAATGAATAGTTTATATGATGATACAATATATAAAAAAATGGAAGTGTTGGACAAAAAAATAGATTCTTTAAAAAATGATATGAAAGATATGGAAAATAATTTAGGTAATGTTTCCGAAGATACAATACAGACAATAGTGCCGTGTTTTTACTTGGAGGACGAGAAAATAAATTCTTTAGAGAAAAAAATATGTGAACTGGAAAAGAAGTCTGCAAAAACTATCAAAGATATTCAAAGAATATTCAATTTATTAAATAAAAAATCAGAAAGAGTTGCAAGTGCTGTCAGGGAAAATTCAAAATTATTAGCTAAATTTATGAAAATGTTTGAGTAATAGAGGCAGAAAATACTAAAAAGGACTTGACAAAAATTCTTTCATGTGCTATAATAAAAAAAGAGCATAAAGCTCACCGTTCTGAACAGGTTGGCAGACCTGAACCGAACACTAAAACAAGAGTTACCAAGAATAACTTTGGAATAGTTTGTGAACAATACGCCCATGACCTTATTATATCATGTTACGCGTATTTTGTCAAGAACTTTTTTTAGCTGTTGGTAACTTTTGTTTCTGACGGTTTTTTTGTTTTTATGAAAATATGAAAGGAATGATTCAAAATGTATGAAATTATCAACAAAGTACCTGTGCAAATCAAGGAGTACAAGGGACAGCGTGTTGTCACATTCAAGGACATAGACACACTACACAACAGACCCGAAGGAACAGCAAGAAAACGTTTTAATGACAACAGAAAGCATTTTATTGAGGGCGTGGATTTCTTTAGAGTTTGTGCGTCCGAAATTCGGACGCACAAAATTATGGATATATCGCCAAAAACTCATGAAGATATTATACTTCTTACTGAAACCGGATACCTGATGCTTGTCAAGTCTTTCACTGATGAACTTGCGTGGGAAGTACAGCGACAGCTTGTTAATACATATTTCAGAGTACAGTCAATGATGAACATATCTTCCGACCTTGAATCAATCATTGATAAAAAGATAGACGAAAAAATTGACAATGCCTTGAATCGTGTTTCAACTGATGCAATAAAAACTATTTTACCGTGTTTTGAGATGTTATATAATAGTATAGAAGATACAAGACATCTTGTAAAAGATATTATGATAATGATTTTAAAAGGGTATATGTGATTTTTATGTATACTGTCTTGAAAAAATTTTTTTCGGAAATAATTTAAGTAAAATATTAAAAAATATAAAAAATATTTGAAATTCTTGTAAATATGTGGTATAATAAAATCAGACTATTCTGATACGGGAAAAATAAACAAAAGGAAGGGATAATTAATGAAAAAGAAAAGATTTTCAGTGCTGAAGTGTTTTATCTCAATAATATGTATACTGTTCATAGCGATATCGGTTGGAGTAAATCTCATATACTCACAGAACAAAACTCCCAGTTTTATGGGGAGATACTTCTATATTGTCACCGAAAGAGATGTAAACGGAATAAGTGATATTACATCAGGCTCGGCTATTATTGCGAGGGACGCTTCAAATATCAGTATAGCACAGAAAGACCTTGTATTGTGCTATCCTGCCGGAGACCCCGATAGTCTTCGTCTCTGTGGAATATATAATGTTATACAAGGTGAAGACGGCTCTGAAAAATATCAGGTTTACTATGACGGTCACGAGGATAATACAGACCTTATAACTAAAGACAAGATTAAAGCCATATGTACAGGATATCCCGAAAGTGCAGAACTTGGAAACTTTATTACTTTTACAAGAGGTATTTCAGGAATTGTTGCGGAACTTATAATACCATGTATAATACTTCTTGTTTTCTTTATTTCTAAAGTTGTTTCAAAGAATGAAGATATAGAAGAAGATGATGATGACGAAATAGTTGACTTTACACCTCCGCAGAAAAACAATTCCAAAAAGAAAAGCAATCCCTCAAAAAATGCACCTCTTTTTGAACCAACTCACGAAAGTCAGTCCAGTGATGAGTTTGAACGCAAGAAAATGTCAATTGCGGAAAATTTCAGTCAGAAAAAAGTTAACCCTAACTCTCCCTATCAGAAAGAAAAGGAACGTACAATGCAGTTTAAGGCAAGCCGTCCGGAAAACAGCAGAAATAACGGACGTATTTCACCTGCACCGTCTGCTGACAGCATAAGGGAAGATATTCGCCGTAAAAATGAATATGAGGGTTCTCACGTCAAGAAACTGGAAAATATTGAAACGGATTATTCACCGAAAAAAGTTGAAAAGCCTGCTCCTGTAAATTCTGTAAATAAACCGGTTAATGACAATACCGGAATTATCCCTACTTCACAGATTGCGGAGCTTTCAAGGACTCCTGAACCGACAAGAAAGAATATTGCGGAAATAAAGGCAAATGTCAGCAAGGCATCGTCCACACGTAGCAGTTCGCCGGATATTTCCGATATTATAAGCAAATCGGAAGCAAACAAACGCAAAAGAAACGCTTCAGATATGTCGGTTGACGACCTGCTCAGAATTATTGAGGAAGAAAAGAAAAAACTCTGATATTTTTTCAGAACCGTCTCGGCGGTTCTTTTTTTATGAATAATAAAGCATTTTTTGACGAATAATAATTACACATGATTTATAAATTAGCTTGACAAATTTTCCGGCATTATGTATAATAAATTCTGTAAAACTTATTTATAAAAATTATGTGAGGTATAAAATGAAAAATAAAAACAGAAATTTCACTCATACCCTTATAATAATGATAGTGGTTGCCGGACTGCTAACTTTGGGAATGATGATATTACAGAATATAAGAGATAATAATGATACTTATGTTACAATAGATGTTGACAGTCTTGAGCTTGTACAGTTTGAAAAACCAAAGGACGGAGACCCTATAGCAATAGTTGAAACAACTTTAGGTGAGATACGTTTTGTACTTTATCCCGATTATTCCCCGAATGCTGTAAAGAATTTTACTGAACTTGCCGACAGCGGTTATTATGACGGAACTTATTTCTATCATTCTGACAGCGGTGTGTATTCCTCAGCAGGTTCAAAACAGAAAGACGGTGATTATACCCATGGAAACGCCTGCGAAAGAATAGAACGTGAACTCAATCAGAATCTGTGGAGTTTCAAGGGTGCTGTATGCTGTGCAACCACTGATTTTGACAGAAGTTTCAAGGAAATGCTTCTCGGTGGCGGTACTTATTATTGTGGTAGCCGTATCAGTTTCCTTAATACTATAGATTTTACAGATGAACTCAAAGAACAGATGAGGGCTTCAAATACAAGTGAAGAACTTACAGAGGCTTTTATAGAACATGGCGGTATACCTAATTTTGCACAGCAGATGACGGTTATAGGACAGGTATATGAGGGAATGGACGTAGTAGAAAAACTTGCATCACTTGAATCCTCAAATGACGGAAACTATAAAATTCCGAAAGATGATATAATGATTATTTCCGCAAAAACTGATATATATTCCTCAGAGGAAAAAGCAGAATAATTATTCGTGATATACAGCATTTTAGAATAAATATTGTCATTTTTTCCGAAGGCTTTGACCGATTGTTACAAATTTAACCGGAAACTATTTACAAATCATGATTTATGTTGTATAATAAATAAGTTGAATTAATTTGAAATTCAGATTTAAAATTTTCGTATACAATTATAATTTTTGTTTAAGGAGCAGAAGCGTATGTTAAAAAGAATATTATCGGTTCTTGTCTGTACATTCACAATGGCGACTGTTTTTTCGTCGTGCGGAAAGCAAGCGGACATATCAGGAAATTCTGGTGAGGGTTCTGTTGACGAATCGTCAGTATCTTCAGTATCTGATGTATCAGTGGTTAATTTTACAGCCCCCGAAAAAGGCGATACTGTTATCACAATGAACATAAGAGATTACGGTACAGTTAAAATAAGACTGTTTCCGGAATATGCCGACAAAGGCGTTGAGAATTTCGTGGAACTTGCCAAGAAAGGATATTATGACGGACTTAAATTCCACAGGGTAATAAACGACTTTATGATACAGGGCGGTGACCCTAACGGCAACGGTACAGGCGGTGAATCCATATGGGGTGGAAAATTCAACGGCGGAACAGACCCTCATTTAATTCATACAGCTGGTGCATTGGCTTATGCAAACAGCGGTGATATTTCAACAAGTGGCAGTCAGTTTTTTATAGTTACCGGTACTGTATGCTCTGAAAGTGATATGGAAAATTATAGGTCAGCCGGTTATGATATTTCCAGCGAAGCAGAAAATATTTATACTACTGCTGGTGGTGCTCCTTGGCTTGACGGAAATTATACTGTTTTCGGACAGGTCTATCAGGGACTTGACATTATATTCAACATACAGAAAGTTTCAACCGATACAGGAAACAACAAACCTATGCAAGATGTTATTATAGATTCCGTGACTGTTGACCAGTACGACGGCGAGGAAATCAAATGGTATATCAGTGACTATGATGATTACGACCCGCAGGCAACTGTTCCCGTTGAGGAAGTTGCAATTGAAAACTTCACTGCTCCGAAAAAAGGCGACAAGGTTATAAGTATGAATATCAAGGATTACGGTGAAGTGAAATTCAGACTGTTTCCGGAATATGCTGACAAAGGCGTTGAGAATTTTATAGGACTTGCCGAGCAGGGATATTATGACGGACTTACTTTCCACCGTATAATAAACGACTTTATGATACAGGGCGGTGACCCTGAGGGTACTGGTCGTGGCGGTGAATCCATATGGGGCGAAAGTTTCGACGGCGGAACAGACCCTCATTTAATTCATTCAGCCGGTGCGGTTGCTTATGCTAATAGTGGTTCAACTTCCACAAACGGCAGTCAGTTCTATATTGTAACCGGTGAGTTATACGCAAAGGAAGATTTGGAACAGTATAAGAATTATGGTTATAATTTTTCTGACGAGGCTATGGAAATATATTCCACGGTCGGCGGTACACCGTGGCTTGATGGTGGATATACAGTATTCGGACAGGTCTATGACGGTCTTGATATAGTTTTTGAAATTCAGGAAACAACTACAGACGAAAATGACAAGCCTGTTGAAGATGTTATAATTGAGTCTGTAAAAGTCGGCGAATATGACGGCGAAACAATACGCTGGTATATTTCCGACTATGACGGAACAAGTACACCTGATACAAATGAAGAAGAAACTTCAGATACAGATGAAAACGCTGAAACAACTGATGAAACAACCGGCGATGAAAGTTCTGAAGATGAGTACTTTGAGGAGACTACCACATAATTAGAGCTTATATAATTTTATTTATATATATGACCTGCTTGTATAGGCTTAAATCGGAAATAATTTTTCCGGATAAAAGATATTCAGGAGCAGAGAAAAAATTTCCTGAAAAATAAGGAGAGAGTATAATTTGGATAAATTTATTATCAAGGGTGGTCGCCGTCTTTCAGGTGAAGTAGTAATCAGTGGTGCAAAAAATGCAGTTGTTGCAATACTTCCGGCGGTTATTCTTTCAGACGAACCGTGTGTTATTGAAAATGTTCCCGACATAAGCGATGTAAGAATCAGTATCAAGATTTTAAGGGAAATGGGTGCGGAAGTTACTTATCTTGGTAACTACACTTACAGAATAGACCCTACTACAATCAGCAGATTCTGTGTGCCTTATGAAATCGCAAGAAAAATGCGTGCGTCATATTATTTTCTTGGTGCATTGCTTGGAAAGTACAACAAAGCAAGGGTTTCAATGCCCGGAGGCTGTCCGCTTGGTGACAGACCTATTGACCAACATTTAAAAGCATTTTCCATTCTCGGAGCTGACTATACACTCAGTCAGGGAATGATTGACCTGAAAGCAGAAAAACTTACCGGAAATCAGATTTTCTTTGACGTTGTGACGGTTGGTGCAACTATGAACGCTATGCTTGCTGCCGTAAAGGCAGAGGGTCTTACTGTTATTGAAAATGCTGCAAAAGAACCGCATATAGTAGACCTTGCAAATTTCCTCAACTCAATGGGTGCGAATATTATGGGAGCAGGTACGGATGTAATCAAGATAAGAGGTGTGAAACGTCTTCACGGTGCTAACTATTCTGTCATTCCCGACCAGATTGAAGCAGGGACTTTTATGATTGCAGCGGCGGCTACAAACGGCGACGTTACAATTAAAAATGTGATTCCGAAACATCTTGAGTCAATAACAAAGAAACTCGAAAAAATCGGAGTAAACGTTGAATGTTACGACGACAGCGTGAGAGTATGGACAGATGGTCCACTTGTAAAGACAAACGTGAAAACGTCCCCTCACCCCGGATTCCCTACCGATATGCAACCTCAGATTGCTACACTTTTAACTCTTGCTTCCGGAACAAGTATCATAACCGAAAGTATATGGGAACAGCGTTTCCGGTACGTTGACGAACTCAGACGTATGGGTGCAGATATTACCGTAAATGGTTCTGTTGCACTTATTGAGGGTACGGGCAGACTGACCGGTGCACCGGTTAAAGCCTGCGACCTCAGAGCAGGTGCGGCACTGATTATTGCCGGACTTTCTGCAAGCGGAATTACCGAAATTGAAGATATTTTCCATATTGAAAGAGGTTACGACAGTATGGACGTGAAACTTCGTTCTATAGGTGCTGATATAAAGAAAGTTTCAGAACCGGAAGAACTTTCGGAGACAGAAGTACAGTCGGCAGTCAACAGAAATGAAGTTGTAGAAAATGCAACGGCTGTATGAAATGAACAAAAATAAAAGGCGGAGTAAATACTCCGTCTTTTTTTATTGTCAGTAAATTTTTGTTAAAAAATATTGCAAAGAATATGTTTCGTCTGGGCATTCACAAAGTTATCACAATCCAACACAATATTTCAGGTTCTTAAAAGAACAAAGTTTTCAGTTCTAAAAATAGAACTCTATAAAATTTCCCTGATTTTGACTTAAAAAGAAAGAGAGTAACAAAACTTTACTCCCTTTACAAAATATGCGTACAGCTTAAATATATTTATTGCTGAATATGAAAAATCCCAAAAAAGACTTGACAAAAAGCCCTTTGTGTGATATAATAATAACTGTCAAGATTAAAATCAAACACACAAAAAGGCTTACTTTGTCTTATGACTATCTCATTATATCATAAGATTCCGATTTTGTCAAGTCTTTTTTCGGCGTGGCAAAATTTTTTTTGTTTATGTGGATTTGGTGTGTATTTTTCTTTGATTTTCTGAGATAAAAAAGGAGTAATGAGAAATGAACGAAATTAAAATTTTTAATCATGAAGAGTTCGGAGAAATCCGTACAATTGAAATTGATGGTGCAACATGGTTCTGCGGTCTTGATGTCTGCAAAGTTTTAGGTTATGTACGCGCACGAGATGCAATAAAGCAACACTGCAATCCACATGGGGCGGTGAAATACCGCCTCATCGACAGGTTAGGAAGAGAACAGAAAACGATTTTTATCAACGAACCGAATCTTTACAGACTTATCGCACATAGCAAACTTGAGGGAGCAATACGCTTTGAGAACTGGATATTTGAAGAAGTGCTTCCGGAAATCAGACGTACAGGAACATATGGCGGTTTAAGCGTTGAAAAAGTTTTCAGCAGAGAGTTAGAAGAAAAAATAGAAAGTATTGTCACTGATGTTATTAACAAAAAATTAGAAGAAATTATGAACCGAAATGTTACAGATACTGTAAATACATTAATTCCAGGATTTAGTATATTATACGATAAAATAGATATGCTTGAAAAAAACACTGATATTAAAAAACTTGTCAGCATAATCGAAAATGCTTCAGCAATTATTTACGGAAGAAATAAAAGTAAAATAGAAAATCTTCCGCAGGAAGTAAGAAATCAGGTTGACGAAATGATTATTTCCGGTAAATATTCCTGTCAGAAGATTGCAGACTTTATAACGGAAAATGCTGATATTGAAATATCCTATATGACAGTAAACCGTTACAAGAAAAAATATTTTATTATAAAATAAAAATTATCATATTATATAGGTGAAGAAATAATGAAGTGATTACTTGATATTAAGGGCAGTACCTGTCTTTTCTCCGTAATATACTACAGTTTCAAAGCCATTTTTTGTATTTCGTAAAATATCCATATCCGGACAGATTCTGTTTTTTTCAAAAAGCTGTATGATTGTTGAACCTCCGAACTGAAACATACCTTTTTCTTCACCTTTGGTGAAATAGTGTTTACCGTGATAATTGCATATTTTACCAACCATCAAAGCTCCTACTTCTATCTGAATAACGTCCCCGAAGTTATCGGTGTGCAGGACGGTATATTCACGGGCATTTCTTTTATAGATGTTATATTTCTTTAAAGCGATAGGGTTTACAGTATGTAATTCACCCTTGATAAAAATATTGTCGGTTTTCAGACCGCTGTCAATGTAGCAATAACGGTGATAGTCATCAACTTCAAGACGATATATGAAACAATAACCACCGTCATATCTTCTTGCCATAAAGTCATTAGCAAGTAAGTCGGCTACTCGGTACAGCGAATTTTTTATTTTAAAAATACTGTTTCTGTTGATTCTGTATACGGAAAGTTTTGCGTCACATGGACTTATGAGATGATTTTCACGGTAATCTATCGGACGTTTTTCGGGTTTTACCTTGCGTGTGAAAAATTCGTTGTATGAACGGAATTTTTTCATTACATACTGTGAAGTATCAATATTGTGATTTTTTATAAAGATTTTTATAAATATGATTGAAAACGGTGAGTCCATTAATTTACCGGCAGTTTTTGAAATTACCGGAGCTGTTAGAATCTTGAGAAGCAGTCTGCCGGAAAAAGTACAGTATAATTTTTCAAGAAGTCTGTTTTGTTCCTGATTTGTGACGATAATATCGCCGTTTCTTTTTTTTATCATTATTCAATCACCTGCGAGCGTTAGCGAGCATAAGTTTTATACGGTTTTCCTGATTTACACGGGTTGCACCGGGGTCATAGTCGATTGCAACAATATTTGCGTTGGGGTTGTCCTGTTTGATAGCACGTGACATTCCTTTTGCAACAATATGATTTGGCAGACAGCCGAAAGGTTGTGTACAGATTATATTTTCAACTCCCGATTGTGCAAGTACTGCCATTTCAGCCGGAATGAGCCAGCCCTCACCCATTACAACACCTTGATTTATATATTTGTCAGCAAGTTTCCTGAGATGTTCAAAGTCGTGGAACGCCTCAAACTTACCTTGTTTTTTCATTATTTTTATGAGTTTTTTCTGCATACTGTAAATAAGTTCGTAACCGAGTTTGTAAATTCTCGACTGCATATTTGCGTTGTCGTATATTTTAGCGTCGTTGAAAGTACCCACTGCACAATACATTACAAATTCCATAAGCGACGGTACAACAGGTTCACAGCCCTCTGAAATGAGGAAGTCTTCAAGATGATTGTTTGCAAGCGGAGAATATTTCACATAGATTTCCCCTACAATGCCTACACGGATTTTCTTTTCACTGCTGAGAGGGATTTCACCGAAATCATTTAAAATATCTGTACTTATCTTTTCGAGTTTAAGAAAGAATTTACTGTTTTTTCTGAACATATTTCCGATACGTTTCTGCCATTTTTCGAGGACTTTTTCAGACAGTCCTTTTTTTATTTCATAGGCACGGCACTTATTATAGCACGTCATAAGCAAATCGCCGTACATTATAGCATAAATCATTTTCAGAAACATTCCGGCAGTAATCCTGAAAGCACTGTCTTTTTCAAGACCGCTGAAATTAAGCGATACAACAGGGACTTGCGGAAAATTCTTGTCAACAGCTTTTCTTAAAAGGTGGATATAGTTTGAAGCACGACAACCTCCTCCGGTCTGAGTAATCATAAGAGCAGTTTTGTCGGGGTCGTATTTTCCGCTTTTGAGAGCATCAATAAACTGTCCTATAACAAGCAGTGCCGGATAACACGCATCATTATGAACGTTTTTCAGCCCCTCGTCAACAACGGAACGTGAATCATTCTGAAGCAGTTCCATATGATAACCCTCAGCCTCGAAAATGCTTATAATGAGTTTGAAGTGTATCGGAAGCATATTCGGAACAAGAATAGTATGGGTTTTAATCATATCCTCTGTAAATTTAGCTGACATAATGCACCTCCTGTTTAGTTATCCATTGCAGCGACGAGACTTCTGAGACGTATTCTTGCCGCACCTAAATTATTTATTTCGTCTATTTTTAATTGTGTGTAAAGTTTTCCGTGACTTTCGAGAATATGCCTGACTTCGTCACCTGTAACTGCATCTATTCCGCAACCGAATGAAACAAGCTGTATCAACTGCATATCGGGTTGTGTAGTGACGTACTGAGAAGCACGGAAAAGTCTTGAATGATAAGTCCATTGATTGAGTATGTCAAGATGTGGAGTTTTTGCAAGCGAGGCTATACTGTCTTCCGTAACGACAGCCATTCCGAGACTGGTTATCAGTTTGTGAATACCGTGGTTTATTTCCTTGTCAACGTGGTACGGTCTTCCGGCAAGAACAATTATTTTACGTTTTTCCGCACGAGCTTGACGGATAATGTTTTCCGCCTGCATTGCAATGTCGCTGTTGTAACGTTCCATAGCCTTGTAAGCCTTTTCGAGAGCGTCGGGAATCCTGCACCTTAAATTATACCCTTTGAGACAACTTTTCAGGACTTTTACAACATTCTTTTTCACATTGAGGTCGATATATGGGTGAATGAAGTTTTTGTTGTTGAGACGTGGAGTGTTTGCGAGAAGTAATTCAGGATAGTACGCAACTACAGGACAGTTGAAATGATTGTCACTTTGTCCCTCATCAATGTTGTAACTCATACACGGATAGAATATAAAATCGACGTTCTTATTTAAAAGATTTTCGATATGTCCGTGAGTAAGTTTTGCCGGATAGCATACGGTATCTGACGGAATAGTGTGCTGTCCGAGATAGTACATTCCTCTTGAGCTTTCGTCCGATACAACCGTGTGGAAACCGAGTTCAGTAAATAGCATATGCCAGAAAGGAAGCTGTTCATAGAATCCCAGTGCAAGCGGAAGTCCTACTGTACCGACAGGACGTTTTGGCTGATGTTTTCTGACTGTATTTATAATACTGTCGTATTTGTATTCGTAAAGGTTAGGAACAGTGTTTCTGTTTTTGATACCTGCTCCCTTTTCACAACGGTTTCCGGAAATAAAACGGCGACCTTTTCCGAAATTTATAATATTCAGCTGACAGTGTGCCGTACAGCCTCCGCACTGTGCTGAACGTGACGTATAATTGAAGTTTTCAACGTCTGCCTGAGATATTAATGAAGATTTTTCTGAAACGGCTTTTTCCTTTGCGTACAATGCACAACCGAAAGCACCCATAAGTCCTGAAATTGCAGGACGGATAACGTTTCGTCCGATTTCCTTTTCAAACGACCTTAAAACAGCATCATTAAGGAAAGTACCACCCTGAACAACAATATTTTTTCCCAGTTCGTCGGGAGAGTTGGCACGTATAACCTTATAGATAGCGTTTTTAATGATTGACATTGAAAGTCCCGCAGAAATATCCTCAACCGTTGCACCGTCTTTCTGAGCCTGTTTTACAGAGCTGTTCATGAAAACAGTACAGCGTGAACCTAAGTCAACAGGGTGCTTTGCGAAAAGTCCGAGTTGTGAAAATTCTCCGATATCGTAACCGAGAGCCATTGCGAAAGTCTGTATAAACGACCCGCAACCCGACGAACAGGCTTCATTTAACATAATGCTGTCAATACTGTGATTCTTTATGCGGAAACACTTTATATCCTGACCACCTATGTCAATAATGAAATCAACATCCGGACAGAAATAAGATGCTGCCTTGAAATGTGCTACTGTTTCGACGATTCCGAAATCTATTGAAAGTCCCGATTTTATAAGGTCTTCTCCGTAACCGGTGACGGCTGAACCTTTTATATTTATGTCGGGATTCATTTCTTTGTAGATGTTTTTTATCTGAGCGACTATTTTATCAAGCGGTTGTCCTAAATTTGAAGAATAGTGATGATATAATATTTTTCCGTCTTCAGTTATAAGGACGAGTTTTGTAGTTGTAGACCCTGAATCAATACCTAAATATGCGTTACCTTTGTACTTATGTATATCGGCATAACCTAAATCGTGTTTACGGTGACGGTCTATAAAGTCATCATATTCCGCCTGAGAAGCAAAGATAGGTTTCCCTGTAACTATTCCGTCGGAAGCCTTTGCATTGTTTATTTTTGAAATTATGTTTTCGGCGGTGAAATAGTCCTGAGAAGTTGAGGAATACAGCGAACAGCCATAAGCTACAAAAACAGGGGATTCTTCCGGAAAAACAGCGTGTTCTTCGTCGAGGTCGAGAGTGCGGACAAAGGCTTTTTTCAGACCTTTGAGGAAAAATAAAGGTCCTCCTAAAAACAGGACTTTTCCCTCAATTGAACGTCCCTGAGCAAGTCCGGAGACAGTCTGGTCAACAACTGCCTGAAAAATACTGGCGGAAATATCCTCACGCCTTGCACCCTGATTGAGAAGTGGCTGAATATCGGATTTTGCGAAAACTCCGCAACGTGAAGCTATCGGGTAGATTTTCTGAGAACGTAATGAAAGTTCGTCAAGTTCGTCAGCGGATATTCCTAAAAGGGTTGCCATCTGGTCTATAAAAGCTCCTGTACCGCCTGCACAAGAACCGTTCATACGCTGTTCAACGCCACCTGTAAGGAAAATAATTTTAGCATCTTCGCCACCGAGTTCAATAACTGCGTCCGCATCAGGAAACTTTTTCTTTACCGCAAGGAATGCACAGTGTACTTCCTGTACGAAAGGTATTTCGGCAGAATTTGCAAGACCTAATCCGGCAGAACCTGTTATACATACTGTAAAAACGTCTTCCGGAAAGTCTGCACGTATAATTTTCAGCTGGTCAATAACTGTTTCCTTTACCTTTGAAAGATGTCGCTGATATTTGGAATAAATAATATTTCCGTTGTAGTCTGTGATAACGGTCTTGACCGTTGTTGAACCTATGTCTATGCCGAGCGATAATTTTTTAGTCATTTGTACATTCTCCATTTCTCAAATATCCGTTTATTTATTATTATACTATATTTTTTCTGAAAAATAAAGCGGAAAATTTTGAATTCTGAAAAATAACGGATTTTTATGACTTTTTGATAAAAAGGGACGGCTGAACCGTCCCCGATAAAATTTTCAAATCAGAATGCAATTTTTTCCTCAAGATAAGCCACAAGGTCATTTATATTAACACGTTCCTGCTCCATTGTATCACGGTCACGGACTGTAACGCAATTGTCTTTTTCGAGGGTGTCGAAATCATATGTTATACAGAAAGGTGTGCCGATTTCGTCCTGTCTTCTATAACGTTTTCCGATAGTACCTGTTTCATCAAAGTCAACCATAAATTTCTTTGAGAGCATTTCAAAAACTTCCTCAGCTTGCGGAGTAAGTTTTTTCACAAGCGGAAGTACGGCACACTTATACGGAGCAAGTGCAGGGTGCAGGTGCATTACAGTGCGGATTTCTCTTTTTTCCTTGCCGTTCTTGTCGACGCTTACGAGTTCTTCTTCGTCATAAGCCTCAGTCACAATTGAAAGGAAAAGACGTTCAACACCGAGAGAAGGTTCAATAACATAAGGAATATATTTTTCGTTTGTTTCAGGGTCGAAATATTCAAGTGATTTACCACTTGTTTTTATGTGCTGTGTGAGGTCGTAGTCTGTTCTGTCTGCAACGCCCCAGAGTTCACCCCAGCCAAACGGGAAAAGATATTCAAAATCTGTGGTAGCCTTTGAATAGAAACAGAGTTCTTCAGGTGAGTGGTCACGGAGACGGAGATTTTCTTCTTTGAGACCGAGACTTAAAAGGAAGTTTTTGCAGTAGCTTCTCCAGTAGCTGAACCATTCAAGGTCTGTACCGGGTTTGCAGAAAAATTCCAGTTCCATTTGTTCAAACTCACGTACACGGAAGATAAAGTTTCCGGGGGTAATTTCGTTTCTGAAAGACTTTCCGACCTGTGCAACGCCGAAAGGTACTTTTTTTCTTGTTGTACGCTGAATGTTTGCGAAGTTTACGAAGATACCCTGAGCGGTTTCGGGACGGAGATAAAGTTCAGACTTGCTGTCTTCCGTAACGCCCTGAAAAGTTTTAAACATAAGGTTAAACTGTCTTATATCTGTGAAATTGTGTTTACCGCAGTCGGGACAGGGAATTTCGTGTTCTTTTATGTAAGCTGACATCTGTTCATTAGTCCAGCCTGCAACGTTTGTGCCGTCGAAATCTTCAATAAGGTTGTCCGCACGGTGACGTGTGTGACATTCCTTGCAGTCCATAAGGGGGTCTGAGAATCCTCCGATATGTCCGGAAGCAACCCATGTCTGCGGATTCATAAGGATTGCACTGTCAAGACCTACATTGTATTTGTTTTCCTGAACGAATTTCTTTAACCACGCTTTTTTTATGTTGTTTTTGAGTTCAACGCCGAGAGGACCATAGTCCCATGTATTAGCAAGACCGCCGTAAATTTCAGAACCTGGATAAACATATCCCTTTGATTTACAGAGGTCAACGATTTTGTCCATAACTTTTTCGTTATTTTTAAGCATTTTGGAATTACCTCATTTCGTAATGATTTTATCTATTATATTGTAATGGAAAAAAAATAAAATGTCAAGTGTTTTTCCGCAAATTTATTGACTGCCGGTTTTCAGAAAAGTTATGAAAATTCTTAAAATAAATTTGCCGTACTCCTGAGAATACGGCAGAAAAAACAATTCAGACAAAAAGAGAATCGGGGGATTTCTTAATCCGTTTATAATTATATGGTATGTACCTTAAAATAGTCTTAAATGTTTACAGCGGTTTCAAGGGCAATTTCCATCATATCACGGAAACTTGTCTGACGTTCTTCAGCAGTAGTTGAAAGATTTCTGAGCGGACAGTCGGAGACAGTAAGTATACAGAGGGCGTTTTTTCCTGTTCGTGAGGCGTTCATATAAAGACCTGCTGTTTCCATTTCTATTCCTAAAACTCCCATTTTCTGCCACTGTGCGAGACTGTCGGAATCGTCGTAAAAAGTATCACTCGAAAGAATGTTTCCTACATGACAGACAACATTTTTCTTTTCTGCAATTTTTACAGATTCTGAAAGAAGTTTCCACGAGGCAGTAGGTGCATAAGTTCCGGGAAGTCTGTACTGTGAGGCGTAAGCGGAATTTGTGCTTGCACTCATTGCGACAATAATATCCCTTAAATTCACATTGTCGGAAATAGCTCCTGCTGTACCTGTTCTGATAATGTTTTTCACATCATATTCGTTAAAAAGTTCCCATGAATATATACTCATTGACGGAATACCCATTCCGCTTCCCTGAACAGATATTCTCACACCCTTGTAAGTACCGGTATAACCTAACATTCCACGTACTTCATTATAGCAGACAGGATTTTCAAGATAGTTTTCTGCAATGAATTTTGCACGGAGAGGGTCACCAGGCATAATGACTGTTTCTGCAATATCTCCTTTTTTTGCATTGTTGTGAGGGGTCGGCATAAAAATTCCTCCTTTATTTCCTTAATAATTTTTTTACGGTAAGCATAAGTGAGTTGTAGTTGATAAAAAGAACCATAGCAAGCAGAAGAAAAGTCCACAGACCGTAAAATACAGGAGTTTTGACTATCATCACGCACATGATTATAAGTGCGGTGGTGTTGATTATTGAACGGAAAGCGTTAAATCTGAAAGGTATATAATATCTTGCGTCAATGATTCTTGCCCAGAAGCAAAGGTAGTAACTCAGGAATGTTGAGATTGAAGCACCTTGTATTCCCCATACAGGTATCAGGAAATAATTGAGAATTATATTTGCGACACTTGCGGCGAAACTTGTCCAGAATGAATTTTTTGTATGTTTGGTAGATGTATATATACTGCTCAAAAACTGGTCAAGGCACATAAAGAGTACTGCGATTACAAGTACTGGAGTATATATATACACGTCATCGTATTCCTTGAAATTTTTTGCAGTTACAAAAAGCGGTGATATTATTTTAACAAACGCAATCAGTAAAGCAGATGCGATAAATAATATTGATTCATATGCACCATAGATTTTTTCATAGAAACTGCTTCTGTCTTTGGAATCGTTTTCCATAATGGCAGACATATTCCACGCCTGAAAGAATATCGTTGAAATCATTGAGATAAGGTTAGGGATTTTTGAGGCGTAACCGTATATTCCGGCAGCGTCTTCACCTAATGTTACAACGTCACTGTGCATATAGCGTATGAAAAGTCTGTCAGAAAATCCGGTTATTACCCACATTATAACAGTAGGAATAAGCGGAAGTGCAAATCTCATCATACTTCTTGCAAGTCTCCTGTTGTAATACTTTATGTAGAAGTATCTTCTGAGATTTGCAAAACCGAAAAGAAATAATGATGAGCATAAGTCCGAAAATATTACGGCAAGCATAAAGCCCTTTACGCCCCAGTGTAATTTTGATATAAACACTATATTGAATATGAAGAGTGTAAGAGTAGCAAGTATTCCGTCAAATGAGTATAATTTTACATAGCCTTTTGCCCTGACAAACTGTGAACACATTGAACGGATTGCAGAAGTACATACATAAACCAGCAACAATATCGTGTAGCCGTCTATGAAGTCAAGAAAAGGTATCAGTTTCAGTATGGGGGCAGTTATGAACATCAGTGCAAGTCCGATAAGATTCAGACACATAGCTGTGGTAAAGACTTCCGCCTTTTTGTATTTTTTGTCAAGTCCGTACCTTATTATTGCTTCAGACATCGAAAATGTGAAAATCGGCAGAAGAAAGTTTGCTGTAATTTCGAGTAATTCTTTTGTACTGCTGTCGGCAGGATTTATATTGCTTGAATAAAGCCTTGTAAGAAGAATGACAAGGATTTTAGACCCGAAATTTCCTACAGCGAATATCATAGTATTCATGGCAAGTTTTTTATATTTGTTCATCTTGTTCTATCACGCTCCGGAAAATTATGTTATACAAAATTATTATAGCACAAATTTCAGGATTTGTCATTAGTTTCCATAATTTTTTCAGAAAAGCCTTGAAATTTATTTCTTCTTATGTGACATTTTACGACACTCTCACGAATATATTGTATATTTGTATAAAACATTGCCCTGAAAGAAACCCATATTTATAATTTTTTTCATAATTGCAAAGGAAGTTTGCAAATCGTCGGGAAGTATGATATAATATAAAAATGTAGCATAAGCTGTTATAACCTTTAGTATAAGGAGTAAATATATGAGTACAGAAACTATTTTCAGATATGACAGTCCGGCAGAGGACTTCAGTTCTGCCATTCCTGTCGGCAACGGCAGAATAGGCGGTATGGTCTATGGCAGACCGAAGAATGAAGTCATTCTGCTTAACGAGGATTCGGTATGGTCGGGAGGTCTGCGTAAACGTGTGAATCCTGATGCAAAGGAGGGTTTTGCGGAAGTCCGTGAGCTTATCATAAAAGGCAATATTCCCGAAGCTGAAAAAGTGGCTTTTGAAAAAATGCAGGGTGTTACGCCTGATATGCGTCACTATATGCCTTTAGGAAACCTTTATATCGATATGGAACTCAACGGCAAAGTGAGGGAATATGCACGCAGTCTTGACATCTCAAACGCCTGTACGGAAGTTTCTTTCAGCGTGAACGGAATTGTTTATACAAGGGAAGTATTCGTTTCATCACCTGATGAAGTAATGGTTATACATATTACTGCTTCTGAACCGTCAGCGGTAACGCTTACCTGCCGACTGGACGGTCGTGACGACTATTACGATGATAACCGTCCTTGTGGTGAAAATATGATTCTCTACACCGGCGGTACCGGAAGCCGTGACGGTATATTCTTTGCCGGAGTAATGGGTGCAAAAGCTGTCGGTGGTACTATAAGAACTTTAGGAAATAAAATTTCCGTGAAAAATGCTGACGAAGTAATGATAGTTTTTTCAGCAAAGACGAGTTTTTACAGTGAGAACTACACGGAATCAGCGGAAGTTGATGCCGAAATGGCTTTGCAGTGCGAATATGACGAACTTTTTTACCGTCACGTAAACGATTACAGAGAACTTTTTGACCGTGTGGAATTTTCATTAAATAATAATTCCGGAGACGACAATATATCGGAACTTACAACCGACAAGAGAATTGCACGTCTGCGTGGAAACGAACTTGACAACAAGGAATGTCAGCGACTTATTCATGACAACAAGTTAATAGAACTCTATTTCAATTTCAGTCGTTATCTTATGATTTCCGCAAGCCGTGCAGGCAGTCAGCCTATGAATATTCAAGGCATATGGAATCAGGATATGATACCGTCACTGGGTAGCCGTTACAGTGTTAATTTCAGTACACAGATGAGTTATTGGATTGCAGAAAGCTGTAATTTATCTGAATGTCATCTTCCGTTATTTGACCTTATGGAACGTGTATGTAAAAACGGTCATAAAACTGCTAAAGAAATGTACGGTATTGAAAAAGGCTTTGTATGTCACCACAATACTGACATATGGGGAGATACTGTTCCGCAAGATATGTTTCTTCCGTCTACTATATGGGTGACTGGCGGTGCGTGGTTGGCACTCCATATTTTTGAACACTATGAATATACGCTTGACAAGGATTTTCTTGCGAAAAAGTACCACATTATGAAAGAATCAGCGGAATTTTTCGTTGAGTACCTGATAAAAAACTCTGAGGGAAAACTGGTAACCTGTCCGTCAGTATCTCCGGAAAATACATATCTTACAGCAGACGGTGTGAAAGGTTGTTTGTGTATGGGAGCTTCAATGGATACTCAGATAATAACGGTACTTTTTCAGAGCGTTATAAAATCTGCGGAAATTCTCGGCAAAGACAAAACATTTTCAAAAAAACTTTCGGGTCTGCTGAAAAAACTTCCGCCGATAGAGGTAGGAAAGTACGGACAGATTAAGGAATGGGCAGTCGATTATGACGAAGTAGAGGTAGGTCACAGACATATTTCACAGCTTTTCGCACTTCACCCCGCAAGCCTTATTTCACCACACAAAACCCCTAAACTTGCAGATGCAGGCAGGGCAACGCTTATCAGACGACTTATTCACGGTGGAGGTCATACGGGCTGGAGTTGTGCGTGGATTGCTAATATGTGGGCAAGACTTTATGACGGTCGTATGGTTTACGAAAATATAAAGAATCTTCTTGCATACTCAACAGCTCCGAATATGATAAATAACAGTCCCCCGTACAGAATAGACGGAAATTTCGGTGGAGCTTCTGCGATTACGGAAGCACTTATGCAGTGTTGTGATGGTGAAATAAATATACTTCCTGCACTTCCTGATGAGTGGAAAAGCGGTTATATAAAGGGTCTGCGTGCAAAGAACGGTTTCGGAGTGGATATTGAATGGAATGACGGAAAACTTGAATATGCATTGATTACGTCTGATTTCGGCGGTGAATGCCGTCTGCGTACAAACTGTGTTGTAAGTATAAGTTGCGACGACGAAACAGTCGGTTCACGGATAGAAGACGGAGTTATAATTTTCGATACCAGAAAGGGAAATACTTATACTGTACGTACCTGAAATATTATTGGAGGATAAAAATGAATATTTTAAAATATATATCTGTTGCAGTTGTTACAGTCGCATCTGTTTTTTCAGTAACTGCGTGCAGTTCAGATAAAAAAACTGAGGATTCTTCAGAAAACGTGACAACTACAGAAGTCGTTACAGATACAACTACAGAGCCTGTTTCTGAAGAAGTTACCGAACCGACAACAGCACCACCGGAAATTATTCAGGAAATGCCTGTATCTTATCCGGAAATACAACATTCATATGCAGGAGACATTTATGAGGCAGAACGTGAAAGACTGGGTGAAGGACTTACTCCTGAAAATGCACGTTATGGTTACAGTGGTGGCGGATATGTCACCGGATTCGGTACAGACGGACAGAAATCATTGAAATTTCGTTTCGATACACCAGCAACTCAACATTATGACCTTTCATTCGGCATAGCTTCTGACAGCAATGTCAACTGCCGTATAATGCTTAACGGTTCGGAGCTGTGCAGGTTTACGACAAATTCAGACGGACAGTTTTACAAAATAACTCAGTACGGAGTATTTCTTGAAAAGGGATATTCGGACGTTGAAGTCATTCCGGAAAACGGCGAAATTATGCTTGACTATCTTGACGTTGAGAATAGTTATGCGGTAAATCAGATAAGTTATGAAACAAACGGTATACCGGTCAATTCAAATGCGTCTGATTCAGCAAAAAATCTTATGAAATTTCTTTCTGACAATTATGGAAAATATACTCTTACAGGACAGTATGTTTCCGGAGCAGACAATTCTGAAATTGAACTGATTCACGAAATCACCGGACAATATCCGGCTATAAGATTTTCAGCGATTGATTCAAAGTCGAAAGATAACGTTGAAGCGTGTGTGAAGTGGAACGAAAAAGGTGGTATAAACGGTATCACGTGGGAATGGAAATCACCGTCTGCAATGTCGTCAGTGTATACTTCCGAAAGTGATTTTTCAATATGGAACGCTTTTACTTATGAAGATATTTCAATGTATTCTACTGAGGAGTTGCTGAATCTTCTTAATAACGGAGTTATTTCACAGGATTGCTATAATCTTGTTGTATCTATGGACGAAATGGCACAGAATCAGCTTGTTCCGCTGAAAGAAAAAGGAATCCCTGTTTTGTGGAGACCGCTTTATGAGGCTTCACTGGGTCACGACAGCGTTGAGGGCAGTACGTACTGGTGGGGAGCAGGTGGTGCTGAAACTTACAAGTGGTTATGGAACTTAATGTACAAGCGTTATACAGATTATTTCGAACTGGACAATCTCATATGGGTATGGAATGGAATGAGCAGTACATATTCCGTTGATTCTGAAACATATGATATAGCTTCCTATGACCTCTATACAGGTACGGAAAAATTCGGCAGTTGCAGTGAACAGCTTATAGCAGTACAGGATTACATAAAAGGAAAAGTCATTGCCGTAAGTGAATGCAACAATACTCCGGATATTGACGCTTTATTCAGAGATAATTCTGTATGGTCGTTTTTCGGACTTTGGAACGGTGAATATATTACTGACGGCAACGGAAATTATTCCGAACAGTACACGACTAAGGACGAACTTATAAAAGCGTATAATTCAGAGGGTTCTTTAACTCTTGACGAATACAAGTTGCTGAATGAGGGCGGACAGCTTTCAGTAGGAAAGAGAAGTTTTTCTGAGGAACTCAAAAAAGAATACGAGGAAATGCAGACTACAGAAGCACCTGTTATCAACTATGGTTATACAGATGACGATTACAGCAATGACTATAACGATGATTACGATTATAATTACGATTATGATTATGACTACGATTACGACTATAATTATGATTACGACTATGACTACGATTACGATTACAGTGAGTGGTAATGGAGGATTTAATGAAAATTTCCGAAAGATCGTTTTCTGCTGAACAGGAAAATATTTTAAAAAAGATGTTCGGCGAGATTGCAAAACCTGAAATAAAAACTGTAAGTTTCAGAATGAAAGATGTGCTTGTTGTAACGCCGTTTTCGTCAGTATATGATATGTTTGTACTTATGGAAGAAGATTTTCGGAAAGTAAGCACTTCAGGAAAAAGTTTTGTACAGCTCAGACTTGACGCACAGGATACTGCACGAAAAAAATCCGGAAATATAAGTCTTGAAAATATATACAGCATACTTTCAAAGACAGGAAAAGTCAGAAATCCTGAGATTCTTATTCAGCGTGAATGTGAACTCATAAAAAAGTTTTCTACTGCGAGAACTTGCGGAAAGTTGTTATATAACGAAGCTGTAAGGCAAAAAAAGAAAATAATAATAGTTACTGAACACATATACCCCGAAAATATTATAACAGAGATTCTTGAAAAATGCGGATATAATGGATATCCTCTTGTAATATCAGAAGATTTCGGGGAAATACAGGAAAAATCCGGTACAGAACCGTCGGGACTGCTTCACATAGGTGGAAACGTTGTACACGACGTTGAAGCCCCTATATTAAAAGGTTCAAAAGCCCTTTTGTTGTCTCCTGAAATTCCGCTGATGGTAAAGTCCGGACGGCTTAGGGGATTTGTACAGGCTCAGCGACTGCTTGAAATAGATTCTCCGGAATACCTTGCATTGAGGTGTGCTTTCGGACTTTATGCAATGTATGGTTTTGATGTTCCGCAGAATAAAATTCCTAAATCAGATTTCTGTAATGACCCTTATATGTTAGGATTTATAGTGTTCGGGACTTTAAGTCTGATTGAAGACTACAGACCCGAAACGTCTTTTCAGCGTGAGATTCTTTCTTCTCTTGAAAATAACAATAAGATTATTAAGGGAGCGGACGACTTCAAAGAATTGTACAGAAAATATTTCGGTGAATATGATATGAAGTTTTCGGGGTGTAATTTGCCGTTGGTTTTTCTTGAAAACCATTCCGCACCTGCTGACAGAATTTTACTCAGGTCATTTATTTCCGACGGCACTTATAAAAATTGGTCGAAAAACGTCACCGACCCCGAAATTCTGCCGGTTTACGCACGCACAGTCAAAAAGAACGCCGTTTCAAAGATTGCCGACAAACTATTTCCGGTTGGAACTAAAGTAAGGACAATTGCCGACGGTATTCTTGCTAAATCGCACCGTTAATCCGACAATAATTTTCCAAGATTACATTTTTTTACATTTCCCATGCAGAAATACTATAAAAACTGTAAATAATCGGTTGCACTTCCTTGAAATACTGTGATAGAATATATTCACAGAACAAAAGGAGGTACAAAATAATGAATAACAAGATAAGAGTGCTTATTGGTGACGATTCTGCCGAAACTGGTGTGAGCGTTGCGAATAAGCTTCGTGAGAGAGGTATGTATGCATACACAAGGCGTAAGGACTGCAACGTCATTCTTGACTCAATAAGAAACGACCCGCCGGACGTGGTTGTAATTGACATCACACTCCAGAACGGCGACGTTCTTTCAATTATGAAAAAGGTAAAGGAGCAGGGCGTAAAGTTTCCTGTATTTGTGGTGACTTCATCTTACGATAACGAATTTATAGAACGTCAGGTTATGGAAAACGGTGCTTCAAAGTTCCTGCTGAAACCTTATGATGCTGACGACCTTTGCAGTGCAATAAATTCAGCACTCGGCGACCGTGCAAACAGTCTCAGCGACGATATGGAAGTTGTAGTTACTGACATTATCCATCAGCTCGGAGTGCCTGCTCATATAAAGGGTTATTATTATCTGAGAACAGCTATACTTTATTCGATAGAAGATAAAACACTTCTTGACAGCGTGACGAAACTTCTGTATCCTACAGTTGCAGGAATATACGATACAACGTCCTCAAGAGTTGAACGTGCAATACGTCACGCCATTGAGATAGCGTGGGACAGAGGAAACGTCGACACACTTAACGCATTTTTCGGTTACACGGTAGATACCGGAAAAGGTAAACCTACAAATTCCGAATTTATCGCACTCATTACAGACAAACTCCGTTTAAGATATAAAGCAGTACTGAGGAAAGTCTGAACATGAAAAGCCGGTAAATTTTCGGAAAATATATAAAGGAGGAATTTTTACATGGCTTTCAGAAAAATTGACATCTCTGAACTTTCATTCAATCCGTTTGAAAAAATCGGAAAGCAGTGGATGCTTCTTACGGGAGGAAATGCAGAAAGTTTCAACACTATGACAGCTTCATGGGGACAGCTTGGCGTACTCTGGAATAAGAACGTTCTTACCTGCTACATTCGTCCAAACCGTTATACATACGAATTTGTGGAAAACGGCGAATGTTTCACAGCTTCATTTTTCGGTGAGGAATGCAGAAAAGCCCTTGCTTACTGCGGTTCGCACTCCGGAAGAGACTGCGACAAAGTAAAGGAAACAGGACTTACTCCTGCCGAAATTGACAACTGCATGACTTTTGAAGAAGCTGAAATGGTTTTCGTGTGTCGTAAAATCTATACTTACGATATGCAGGAAAGCGGTTTCACAACAGACGACGGAATCCCTGAAAAGTTTTTCAGTACAGACCCTTATCACAGAGCGTATATTTCTGAAATAACAGCGGTTTACGTCAGAGAGTAACAAAAAATCTCCTATGGTATCATTCAGCCATAGGAGTTTTTTTACAATGAAAAGGACGTACCCGAAAGTACGTCCTTGAATTTTCTTATAAACCTGCTGACATTTCCTGTATTCTGAGAGCATCAAGAAGTGTTATTCCGTCATTGTCAACAACGTCTGCATTAGCCATTCCCTGTATTGAGAGCTGATATTCGGTAGGATTGAATATGGACTGCATTATGAGTACAGCATCGGATATATTTACTACTCCGTCTTCGTTTGCATCGCCTATAAGGGTCGGTTCAGGGAGTGCGATTTCTATGTCCGTTGCCTCTATGATAGTAGCACTTGCCGGACTTACTATTCCCTGCACTAATCCAGTATCTTCTTTTATTTTTTTTGCAAGCTGAAAATATTCATCACTTGTACAATTATAGTCTGTAAGTGTAATCCAAATATGTGTATTTACATCTTCTTTTTTATATGCTATATTGTTATCAGACAGATATTTTTCAAGAACAATGACATCTTCAGGATTTCTAAGCATATATCCGTTAAAATACCAATATGCTATCTCGTCACCAAATAAAGCTATGTCACTTTTACCAAAAGTTACATCAATTTCGCCATCTTCAGAAATGAAAAACTTACAGTTTTCACAACCGCTATAATAGTCCTGCATTTCCTGCCATACACTATATTTTTTGCCGTCCCATGTAAAAGAAACTGTATATTGATTAATGCCAACAGTATTATAAATATATATTGCACCTGCTGAAACAGAAGCCATTGATACGGCACACGTCACCACCGCAGAAACGGTAGCAATCATTCTTTTGAGTTTTTTGTTCATAAAAAAACCTCCTTGTAATAATTTTATTTCTATATTTCTATATTTTTTCTTTTTTTGATATTATAGCATATATTTACATAAAAGTCAATGTAATGCAAAAAAATTTTTTCGGAATGTTTTTGTGCATATTGACGAAAAAAGGACGTACCCGAAAGTACGCCCCTTTGAATTATAGAATTATTATTCAGTTGTAAGGATAGCAGAAGTAGCCGGTAAGTCAGAAAGTTTTATCAATTTTGCCTGAACCATCTGAATAGCAAGTGCGTCAGCGTTTGTAACGTCGTCTGCATCAATAACGTCTGCATTCTTTTTGCCCTGTGCGGAAAGTTTATATTCAGCCGGATTGGAAATTGACTGCATTATGAGTACAGCATCAGAAATGTTTACTTCTCCGTCACAGTTTGCATCACCGTAACTTATATCAGGGTCTTTTGAAATATCGGGTTTTGTTGTATTTTCACTTTCTGCCAGTTTGACTGTAGCCGGTTTGTCGATACCTGAGTCTGTAGCATTATCCCATATGTTTGACCACCAAATCTGGAATTCAGCAGTTTTTACAGAAGCAGGAAGATTTGAAACATCAACTGTAACTTCAAGTTTACCGTCCTGTCCTATATTACCGCTCCATTCAACAGAAGTCCATTCGTCTGTTTCAAAGCAGAAACCACCGCCGACAGAAGCTGTAGGTGTACCCTCTACTACAAATTTAATGGATTTTTCGCCGTTGAGAGTAATGGGGAGTTTTACAACTTCAAACTTGAAATCGTCAGGAACTGTTGTAGCAGTTGTAGTTGTTGTACTGCCGTTACCTGAAGTAGTCTTTGTTGTAGTTGTAGTAGATGTAGTCGGCTTTGGCTTATCGGTAGTATCAACGAGTACACCCTTGTTTACTATAGCAGCTTTTATAACAGTAGTCTGTCCGTTTGCTCTTATGATAACGCTGTTGATAGTTTTAGCATCTGGGTGTTCAAGCTGACCGCTTTCGTTTACTTTTGTTTCCCACGCTGTTTTTATATCGTCAGATGAGAAGTAGGCGAGACCGTTCTTTTCGTCGATATAGTAAGGCTTTACAGTAGTCCAGCCTCCCCACTTTTCGTCCATAAATGCAAGTTCAGGGTCACCGCCTTTATACTGTACAGCTATATCCTTGCCGTCAAATTCAGAGAATTTGATAATCTGTGCAGGTGCGCCCTCTTTACCTTCAACACCGCTGTCGTAATCACCGGCAACGCCTGTTATTTCCTTACCCTTTGAAATATCGTCGTGTGTATACTGTTTCTGAGTTGTGAAATCATTTGCACCCCATACAACAGAATCGTCAGCGAGGACAGACATCATAGCATCTACAACTTGACCAGAATCTTCATACCATTCATTAGTTTTTCTGTTGAGATAATCATGTGCTTCTGACTGGTCGGAGTTACCTCTTGCATCGTTGTCCCAGAGTACGCACGGGAAACCATAGCTCTTTGCGAGTGAAATGTATGCTGTAGCCCATTCGCAACGTGCTTCAGTGTTATTGAAGTTTGAAGCACTGAACTCACCAAGAATAACAGGAATATTATTGTCAATGAACTGCTTGCGGATATTCTTGAGAATACCTTCGAGGTCTGTAGCGTATGTTTCAGAGAATGTGCTGTGGTCGCCATTACCCATACAGAAATCATATGGTGAATAAGCGTGTACAGATGCGGCAACATATGGGTCATTCGGAATTTTAAGACCTGACATCATATTAATGTCGCTACCTGATGCACAGTAAGGCGGACAGGAAAGAAGTCTTGTATCCTTATAAGGTGATTCAACGCTTCTTACGGTATCAACAAAATCCTGATTCAATTTGTTTACAACTTCAAAGAGTTTTTCAGTAGGAGCACCAGGAGCTAACCACCATTCATAATCTGTACCGGCGGCACGGGGTTCATTCATACCCTCAAAAATGAGGTGCTGGTCGTAGTCCTTAAACTCTTCTGCAATCTGTTTCCAGATATTTTTCAGCTGAACGGACATTTCTTCATAAGCTGTATCAAAATCAGCTCTGTTAATCCATTCTTCGTGGTGGATATTCAGGATAACATACATATCATTTTTGTAGCAGTAGTCAACTACTTCACGAACACGTGCCATCCATTCGGGGTCAATTTTGCCAGTAGAATCAAGGTGATTATACCATGTAGTAGGAAGTCTTACGGTATTGAAACCCTTAGCCTTTACAGCGTCGAAAGTTTCCTGAGTAGCTTTCGGGTTACCCCATGAAATTTCAGTATCAAGACCTGATTTTCCTGTTGCATCGAGTGAGTTGCCGTAATTCCAGCCGATTTTCATATCTTTTGTGATTTCAAAGGCTGTTTTTATTTCGGCAGCATCAACAACCTGTCTGTCGTTGAGTGGTGCAAAATTAAGTGCGGACATCATACACAATGCGGCAGCCGAAATACTTACCACACGTTTGATACCCTTTGATTTGTTAAACATTATTATGTAACCTCCCGTATTAAAGATTTTTTTAAAAGCAAAATATTCTGCCAATTTCAGTTTAACACAATAGCAAAAAAAAGTCAACACAATCTGTACAATATGCCGAAATTTCACATTACAAAATTATAATATAAAATTTAGTCACAATGTATAAATATTTTTCCATACTACAAATTTATAGAATAATTTTCTGTTAATAAGTAAAAAGTAAATTCTGTACACATATGATGTTGAATAACTTCCCGAAACGTGCTATAATATAATGTGACTTTTGATTTGATTTTGTGCTGAATTACAGTGCAGTATATAATGAATAAGGAGATATTTATATGAATAGTTTGATTGAAAATATCGGAAAACTTCATACAACGGAAATGGGTGAGGAACGTATAAAAAGGAATTTGCAGATTGAAACGGATAATATTGTTGAATGGTGCATAGACAAAATTCTTGACAAAAATGCGGAAACTGAAAGAATCGGAAAAAACTGGTACATATCAGTGAAAGGTTGCAGAATAACAGTAAACGCAAACAGTTATACAATAATTACAGCACACAAAATCACATCAGGAGTAATATAAAAAGGAGGAATTTTTTATTATGGATTACGCAAGACTTGAAAAGAACATTACAGACAACATTAAAGAAGCACAGATTAAATTAGGTTTTGACGGCAGACCAATGAGCCTTAATTATATGGAAAGTTCGCTGAAAAAACTGCTCGCTACTGACGGTGATATTAAATCCGCACTCGAAAATTTTTCCGGTTACGCAAGCGAAAGACTTGGAAAAATAATTTTCCGTGAAATAAAAGGCGGTTTCTGTATAACGATTTCCGAAAAAGGTACTTCATATGTGCATAATCTTGACGGATTTGAATTTATAACGGAGTTCGTGAATACCGTCCGCAGACATGGAATTTCGGTTGAGGATGTTATAACAGTATTCGGAAAATATTCAGACAACGTTGTTATTGAAGAAAAACACAACGGCGAATTTGACTATCTGATATACTTTGCCGACAAAGTACCTGACGAATATTTTTACTGTATCGCTTTTGAAGAAGAAATCGATGGTCATATACACGTTACCTACCACAGATTCATAAAAGAAGACTATGAAGAGTTTGGTTTCTGAAATTTCCAACATATTCAGCGGAAAAATCGGAATATTTTCTTTATTTTTGTTAATTGACATTAATTCCCTTGCGTGATATAATTAAACTGTCAGCATATTATAGGGTTTTCGTGCGTATAAAGTATTGAACGCCCTGAAATAAACTTTTTTTTGGAGATAACAAATGTACAAAACAGTAAACAATATCAAGATAAATTATGAACAGAAAGGTTCAGGCGATTTGATAGTACTTCTTCACGGCTGGGGCAGTAATATAAAACTTTTCGCCAATATGATAGAACTGCTTTCAAAAAAATACACTGTTGTCGCAATGGATATGCCAGGATTCGGCGAAAGTCAAGAACCGCCGTCCGCATGGTGTGTTGACGACTATGTGAACTTTGTCATTGACTTTCTGAAAGATTATGACAACAAGCAAATAATGTTTCTGGGACATTCTTTCGGCGGACGTGTGATTATAAAACTTAACAGCCGTACAAATCTGCCGTTTAAAGTAAGTAAGGTGATACTTGTTGACAGTGCAGGAATACTTCCACCGAAGTCGAATAAAAAGAGTTTCCGCACACGTAAGTATAAATTTTTCCGCACGATACTTTCAACTGGTATCATGCAGAAAATCGCCCCGTCCGCACTTGAAAAACTTCGTGTGAAATATGGAAGTGCCGACTATGCCGCTGCTTCGCCACTGATGAGACAGGTACTTGTAAAAGTAGTAAACGAAGATTTAGAACCATTACTTCCAAATATAAAATGCCCGACGTTACTTGTGTGGGGAGTGAACGATACTGCAACACCTCTTTCGGACGGCGAAAAAATGGAAAAACTTATTCCCGATGCAGGACTTGTTAAACTTGAAAATGCAGGTCATTATTCATTCCTTGAACAGCAGTTCACTTTCAACCGTGTGATGTGTTCATTCCTGAAAATCGAGGAGTAAAAAGAATGTCTATAGAAACACAAAATTTTATAGTAGATGTGGCTATTTTCTGTATATACGCTCTTATAACGTTCATGGGAATAGTTTCATACTTAAAGAGGGAATTATATTTTTTTCAGGAAGCAGATTACAATATTTCTGAATATGCCCGAAATATCGGGAAAAACTTCAGGAAATACATTTTTCCGTCGGTACTTTTTACAGTACAGATTATCATGCTTGCGACAAACGATAAAAAGTTTTTTATATTTCTGATTGGCAACATAATAATATCACTTATTAACAGACCTTTCCGGAAACGTCTTGAAAATACCGTCAGGATACGTAAAATAATGATAACATTCTTTATTCTGACCGCTATATTATTCAGAATCAGTGTTTTCTGGAGTTATGACGAAACATTATGTAAGTGCGGTCTGGATATAGTTCCGCACTGGTTTGAGAATTATATTCCGTATATGATAGTCAATTTTGCACTGTATCTGACTCCTCTGCTTGTCGTTCTCGCTGATGTACTCAATAAACCCTTTTATTCAATCAAAAAATATAAGGAGATTTCTACTTAATGTATACTTTATTTTTCTGCATATACGCCGTCGTGGCACTTATCGGAATTATCTTTTTCGGATTAAGAGAGTTCCATATGCTACAACTCAACGGCTACAAAACCCCTGAACATTCTTGGTGGATGAAAAAGAATTTCAAGAGATATATTTTTCCGCTTGTACTTTTTGTTGTACAGTTTGCAATGTTCGCAACAGGTTATAATATACCTTTGCTGATAGTATTTGCGGTTTTAAGTATTTTCTTTGCAGTCCTCAACAAGCCCTCAAAAAAATTCAAGAAACCACTCAAATATACCGCTCGTGTAAAAAGAATGATGACTACTTTTTTCGTTCTTGTCGGAATAATGTTCGCAATAGGAACAGTTTCAGGAAGTACACCTTGTAAGTGTGAAGACTGGAAACCTTTCAATAATATTCTGCCGTTTATTATGGTAAACTCCGCACTTTATTTAACTCCGTTGCTTGTGCCGTTGTCGAATATCATAAACAAACCTATTGAAACATATATACAGCACTGGTACATTAATGATGCTAAAAGAATACTGTCCGAAATGCCTGACCTCCACAAAATAGGAATCACCGGAAGTTACGGCAAAACCAGTATGAAATTTTATCTCAGTGAATTGTTGAGTTCGCAATATAACACTCTCAAAACTCCGGAAAGTTTCAATACACCTATGGGCGTTACAATAACAGTACGTCAGCACCTCAAACCTACCCACGAATATTTTATTTGTGAAATGGGTGCAAGACGTGTACACGAAATAAAGGAGCTTTGCGAAATTGCACACCCTCACGACGGTATTATTACTTCCGTAGGTCCTCAGCACCTCGAAACTTTCAATTCGATTGAAAACGTTGTAAATACGAAGTTTGAACTTGCTGACAGTGTTCAGGCGGTAGGCGGAAAAATTTACCTCAACGGTGACAACGAATTAATAAGAAAAAAAGCTCCTCAGTACAAAAACGCCGTTATGTACGGATTGCAGGAACACAACGATTACCGTGCGACTGATATTTCAGTATCCGACAGAGGAACGGAATTTACTGTAACCGCTCCTGACGGTGAAAGCTGTCGTTTTACAATGAAACTTCTCGGCGAACACAATGTACAGAACGTTCTCGGAGCAATCGCATATTGTCACGGAATCGGAATACATCTTGAAAAACTTATACTTCCGGTAAGAAAGATTGCATCAGTACCGCATAGACTACAGTTACTTGACAAGGGCGGTAACCTGACGTATATTGACGATGCTTATAACTCAAATCCAAGTGGTTGCCGTGCCGCACTGAACGTTCTCGGACTTTTCGATGCCTGCCGAATCCTTGTAACTCCAGGAATGGTGGAACTCGGTGCTAAACAGGAAGAATTGAATTATGAATTCGGACAGGAAGCCTCAAAAGCGTGTGATTACATTGTGCTTGTCGGAAAAACTCAGACATTACCTATTTACAACGGTATCAAGGATTCGGGTTATGATATGAACAATGTGTATGTGGCTGACGGTCTCAACGAGGCTATAACAAAAGTCAACGAATACAGGACGGACAAGAAAAAAATCGTACTTCTTGAAAACGATTTGCCCGATAATTATTAATTTTATATAAAAGGAGTAATTTTATTATGAAAATCAATCTTGCTGTACTTTTCGGCGGAAAAAGCGTTGAACACGAAGTATCAGTTATTTCGGCTGTTCAGGCTATGACAAATATCAACAAGGAAAAATATAACATCATTCCGGTGTATATGACAAAGCAGAATGAATTCTGGACAGGTGAAAAACTTTTTGATATAAACGCATACAAGAATATTCCCGAACTCTTAAAAGAGTGTACGGCTTGTGTATTTGTGAGGAGCGAGGGAAAAGTACAGCTTATCCGTCAGAAAATGAAGAAATTCGGTTCAAATCATATTTCAGATGTTGACATTGCTTTTCCGATAGTACACGGCACTAATGTTGAGGACGGTGCTTTACAGGGATATTTGCAGACCCTTGATATTCCATACGTTGGTTGTGACGTTCTTGCTTCAGCGGTCGGAATGGATAAATTTGTTATGAAAATTTTACTCAAAGATGCCGGATTCCCTGTACTTGACTGTTGCAGATTTTCTTCATTCGAGGTTGACAGGATTGAAGAATGTGCAGACAAGGTTGAAAAGAAATTCGGTTATCCTGTAATCGTTAAACCTATAAATCTTGGTTCAAGCGTGGGTATTTCAAAAGCTAATGACAGGGACGGTCTTATAAAATCAATGGAAAACGCTTTCGACTTCTCCGACAGAATACTTGTAGAACCTGCTGTTGTAAATCTCAAAGAGATAAACTGTTCAGTAGCAGGTGACAGCGAATCAGCAGAGGCTTCCGTTTGTGAAGAACCCGTACAGGCAAGCAATGAAGAAATTTTAAGTTATGGACAGAAGTATCTCGGTGGCGGTAAAGGAATGGCAAGTCTCAAAAGAAAAATTCCTGCTGACATCACTCCGGAACAGGACGAATTTATAAGAAAAACTGCTGTTGAAGCGTTCCGTTACCTCGGCTGTAACGGTGTTACACGTATAGACTTTATGATTGATATGAATGACAACAAGGTCTACATAAACGAAATAAACACTATTCCAGGTTCGCTTGCTTTCTATCTGTGGCAACCAAAGGGCATTAAATATCCTGAACTTCTCGAAAAACTCATACAGCTTTCACTGAAACGCTACAGAATGGGCGAAAAAATAAACTATTCGTTTGATACAAATATTCTCGCTTCCGGCGGAAGTTTCGGAGCAAAGGGTAGTAAGGGCAGTAAAATGTAAAGGAGAATTTATATGACTGAAAAGGAAAAACAACAAGCCGGTGAACTCTACAACGGCAACGACAAGGAACTTGTTGCGGAAAGAATAAACGCAAAAAAACTTTGTGCGGAATATAATTCGGCTACTTACAACGACTTTCAGAAAAGGGAAAGACTTCTCAGCCGACTGCTTGCTTTCAAGGGTGAGAATACTTGGATTGAAGCGAATTTTTTCTGCGACTATGGCTATAATATAATACTCGGTGATAACTTCTATTCAAATCACAACCTTGTTATCCTTGACTGTGCGGAAGTTATTTTCGGTGATAATGTTTTCATAGGTCCTAACTGTGGATTCTATACAGCAGGTCACCCTCTTGACTATAAAGCACGCAATGCAGGTCTTGAATACGCAAAGCCTATAAAAGTCGGCAGTAACGTTTGGTTTGGTGGAAACGTCTGCGTTATGCCTGGGGTCACTATCGGTGACAATGTTGTTATAGGCGGTGGAAGTGTTGTAACAAAAGATATTCCGTCAGGAGTTGTAGCAGTCGGAAACCCTTGCAGACCTGTAAAGGATATTCCGGAGAGTACGTATATTCCGCCCGAACCTGCTCCCGAACCTGAATCCGTTCCCGAACCGCCGAAGAAGAAAATCAGACATTATTCTGTTGAGGAAGTAAAAAAATAAGTCACAAGGAGGGCAAAGGCTGTGAATACACTTCATTTCAGGTATGCGGTCGAAATTGAAAAAACACGTTCAATCACTCAGGCTGCCGAAAATCTGTACATGGCTCAGCCTAATCTGAGCAAGGCTATAAAGGAACTGGAAAATACTTTGGGAATCACAATATTCAGACGTACTTCAAAAGGCGTTATTCCTACAGACCAGGGTGTGAAATTTTTGGGATATGCGAAACAGGTTCTCATGCAGATTGACAATATGGAAGCTATACATTCTCCTGAAAAATTCAAAAACAACAAACTCCGCATATCCGTCCCGAGAACAGGCTATATATCAAAGGCTTTTTCGGAATATATCGCTGAGGAACGTAATTCCGACGATATGGAAGTGTATTTCTGTGAAACAAATTCACTCCGTAGTATTGAGAACGTCCGTGATAACGGTTACGATTTCGGAATAATCCGTTTCAATACAGCACACGAAAAATATTTTATGGACTTTCTTGAAGAAAAAAATCTGAAAAGTCAGTTGTTGTGGGAATTTGAAATGCTTGCAGTAATGTCCAACGAACACCCCTCGGCAAATGACGAGAATATCAAATATTCTGGTTTGTCGTGCAGATACATTGAACTTACTCAGGGCGATGATGCTATACCTTATGTTTCAGGGGCTGTCGAAAAACTTTTCAATGCAAACCGTCCGGCAGATATTCCCGTCCGTAAAGTATGTATGTACGACAGAGGTAGTGCTTTGGATTTTCTGCTGACTGTTCCTCAATCTTTTATGCTTGATTCTCCAGTACCGCAAAGCCTTTGTGAAAAATATCGTCTTGTACAACGCAAATGTACTTTCAATGACAACAATTTCAAGGATATGCTGGTATACTCTACAGGTCATAAATTTTCTGATATGGAGAGAATACTTGTAAACAAATTCTATGAAGTCCGCAATGAATCAGCGTTTACGGAATACCGCTGATATATAAAAATCGGAATGTTTATATTCCGTGTATCAGGTGTTGTGTGGCATAAATTGCAGATATAAATAATGACATTCTGTTTTAGGAAATATTATATTGTAAAAAAATCATATTCAGTCGAGTTTATTTCGGTACTTTCAATATCGATAACAGAATATCGATATTGAAATATTTATATTTCCATATTTTCAGAATGTGTGATATAATATAAAATAACCTCGGTTGCCGTCGGTGCTGACGGCACATTTTTATGAAAGGAATTTTTCTTATGTTTGAAATTTTAGAAAAGAAAAGTCTTAACCCGACCGTTACCCTTATGAAAATCAACGCTCCGAAAGTTGCAAGAAAATGCGAACCGGGACAGTTTATTATTCTCAGAACAGATGAGGATGGTGAACGTATTCCGCTTACAATCGCAGATTTCGACCGTCAGAACGGTACAGTTACAATTATATTCCAGATTGTTGGAGCTACTACCGAAAAGCTGAATCATATGAATGAGGGTGACTGTCTGCACGACTTTGTAGGACCTCTTGGACGTGCTACTGAAACAGAGGGTCTCAAAAAGGTTGCTGTAGTCGGCGGTGGTGTAGGTTGTGCTATTGCTTATCCCGTGGCAAAGAAACTCCACGAATTAGGTGTTGAAGTTCATTCGATAGTAGGTTTCAGAAACAAGGACTTAGTTATTTTAGAGGACGAATTCAGGGCATCGAGTTCAAAATTCGTGCTTATGTCTGACGACGGCTCAGTCGGCGAAAAAGGTCTTGTTACCGACGCTCTCAGAAAACTTATTGAAAGCGGTGAAAAATACGACAGAGTTATAACTATCGGTCCTTTGATTATGATGAAATTTGTCTGTCAGCTTACGAAACAGTATGAAGTGCCAACGGTAGCTTCAATGAATCCGATTATGATTGACGGTACAGGAATGTGTGGCGGTTGTCGTCTGACGGTCGGCGGTGAAACAAAATTTGCGTGCGTTGACGGTCCTGAATTTGACGGTCATCTCATAGATTTTGATGAAGCTATGGCTCGTGGTGCTATGTACAAGCCTTTTGAACGCAAGGCTCATGAAGATACTTGCAATCTTTTTAAGCAGGAGGTAAAATAAAATGCCTAATATGTCATTGAAAAAAAACGAAATGCCGGTACAGAATCCGGAAGTAAGAAACAAGAATTTTAAGGAAGTAGCACTCGGTTATACAGAGGAGCAGGCTATTGACGAGGCTAAAAGATGTCTGCACTGTAAACACAAGCCTTGTGTGAATGGCTGTCCTGTACAGATTGATATTCCTGCATTTATTGCAGAAGTAGCAGAGGGTAATTTCGAGGAAGCATATAAAATCATTACGAAATCAAGTTCACTTCCTGCTATATGCGGAAGAGTATGTCCACAGGAAACACAGTGCGAATCAAAGTGCGTAAGAGGAATAAAAGGTGAACCTGTTGCAATAGGCAGACTTGAAAGATTTGTTGCAGACTGGCACAATGCTCAGCCAGAAACTCCTGTTGAAAAGCCTGTTTCAAACGGTCATAAGGTTGCAGTAATAGGCTCAGGACCGTCCGGACTTGCCTGTGCAAGTGACCTTGCTAAAAAAGGTTACGACGTTACTATTTTCGAGGCTCTCCACGTTGCAGGTGGTGTACTTTCCTATGGTATTCCGGAGTTCAGACTTCCTAAATCTATTGTTCAGAAAGAAATAGACGGTCTGAAAGCACTGGGCGTTAAAATCGAAACAAATACAGTTGTCGGCAAAACAATATCCGTTGACGAGCTTATTAACGAAGAGGGTTTTGAAAGTATCTTCATAGGTTCGGGAGCAGGACTTCCGAGGTTTATGAACATAAAGGGCGAAAATCTCAACGGTGTTTATTCTGCTAACGAGTTTCTTACAAGAATAAATCTTATGAAAGCGTATAAGTCCGACACTTCCACACCGGTTCAGGCAGGAAAGACAGCGGTTGTTGTCGGTGGCGGTAACGTTGCAATGGACGCTGCACGTTGTGCAAAGAGAATGGGTGCGGAAGTATATATAGTTTACAGACGTACTGAAAAGGAACTTCCCGCACGTCTTGAGGAAATCGAACACGCTAAGGAAGAGGGAATTATTTTCAAATTCCTTACAAATCCTGTTGAAATCAAGTCTGACGAAAAAGGCTGGGTGAAAAGCGTAGTATGTCAGCAGATGGAACTTTCTGAACCCGATTCTTCAGGAAGAGCAAGACCCGTGCCGATTCCCGACGCTTTTATTGAAATCGAAACGGACAGCGTTATAATGTCTATCGGTACTTCACCTAATCCGCTTATCAAGTCAACAACAGAGGGGCTTGCAACTCAGAAGTGGGGCGGTATCATTGCAGACGAAAACGGTCTCACTTCAAAAGAGGGAGTGTATGCCGGTGGTGACGCTGTTACAGGTGCGGCGACAGTAATTCTTGCTATGGGTGCAGGTAAGGCTTCAGCTAAGGCTATGGACGAATATATTCAGAAATAATGATGTATATTCCGGTTGGAAGGAATGCCGTTATGAGTAAAAATATAACTTCACAGACTTTACAACGTCTTCCCATATATCTTAATTACCTTATGTCACTGTCGGAAACAATAAAATCCGGAAATATTTCTGCTACTGCAATCGCCGGAGCTTTGGGACTGAATAACGTTCAGGTGCGGAAAGACCTTGCTTCCATAAGTCGTGGCGGAAGACCTCGCACAGGTTACGTTACAGCCGAACTTATCAGCGATATTGAAAGTTTCCTCGGTTTTGAAAACCGTGACGGCGTTATAGTGGCAGGTATAGGTAATTTCGGTCGGGCTATGATGTGTTCTGAAAGTTTTTCTGACTATGGGTTTGACGTGGTGTGCGGTTTTGACTGTAATCAGGATATTGTCGGTACTTCCGTAAACGGAAAACCTGTCCGTCACATAAGTGAAATGAAAAATTTCTGTCTTTGTGAAAATATTAAAACAGGTATAATAACAGTACCGGAAAAATACGCTCAGGAAGTATGCGACATAATGACAGATTCGGGAATAAAGTATATATTGAATTTTGCTTCCATACATCTTAACGTCCCCGAAAGCGTTAACGTACATAATGAAAATATTTCGCTTACGCTGGCAATGCTTGCAAGATGTAACTTTTCCGAAAATCGCTCTTGACAAGTCGGAATTTTTGTGATATTATATATGATATACTAAATCTGTGATGAGGAAGGCTTTCTGTCGCAGTACCGTTTTCAGAGAGACTGTTATAAGCTGTGAGACAGTCAGCGGTCAGACTTTAAGCACACCGCCTCTGAGTGCGTCCAATAAACGCCGGTTGCTCCCGTTAACGAGCTAATGAGATACAGAGAAATTTTTCTGTGTGAATCAGGGTGGAATCACGGTTTTTTATAATCGTCCCTTGTGCCTTTTCAAAGGTATGAGGGACTTTTTTGTTTAAATTTATTATCAAGGAGATGAATCAATGAATCAGATTAAGTACAACGAAAAGGAAGAGGCTTTTGAGATTACTTATAAGCTGTGGGAAAAAAATGTAATCATACGTTTCTATGTCGAGGAACAGCAGGAAATTATGGACAATTTCAGCGAGATTGCTCAGAAACTTGACAAGGTAAACCGCAACAAAAATAAAATCGCTGAAATAATCGCTGACGAGGGTTATTATGGCGGTCTGTCGGAAACTCTTGCCGAATGTCTGCAAATCACAAGTGCTTATGTTGATGTTGACGAGGACGGAGTTGTTGTTTGTTTCAATGTTGACAGCACTGACGGTTATTTGCCACCGCTTTCTATGGAACTCGGTGCAGACAACGGCATAGAAGTTACAGGAAAACTTTAAAAAAAGGAGATAGAATAATGATTAAACTTACTTTAAAGGACGGAAGTATCCGTGAAATCGAATCCGCTGTCCCTGCTTGCGAAATAATCAAAAGTATCGGAATGGGTCTTTATAAGTCTTCATGTTGCGTGAAAATCAACGGCGAGGTTAAAGACCTCAGAACAGTTGTAGACAGTGACTGCGATTTTGAAGTATGCACTTTCGACAGCATGGACGGTAAAAAAACTTTCTGGCATACTGCATCACATATTCTTGCACAGGCTGTAAAGAGACTTTACCCTGATGCTAAACTGGCTATCGGTCCGGCTATCGATAACGGTTTCTATTATGATTTCGACCTCGAAAAGCCTTTTACTCCGGAAGAACTTGAAAAAATTGAAGCTGAAATGAAAAAAATCGTTAAAGAGGGTTTACCGCTTGAACAGTTTGAACTTGCTCCGGAAGAAGCTATTGCAAAACTCAAGGAAATGGACGAACCTTACAAAGTAGAACTCTGTGAAGAACACGTCGGAAAAGGCGAACCGATTTCTTTCTATAAACAGGGAGAATTTACAGACCTTTGTGCAGGTCCTCACCTTATGACAACCGCTCCTGTAAAGGCTTTCAAACTTCTTTCCTGTACCGGTGCTTACTGGAGAGGTTCGGAAAAAAACAAGATGCTTTCAAGAGTATACGCCGTCGCATATCCGAAAAACGCAGACCTCGAAGCAGATGTTAAACAGCGTGAAGAAGCTAAACTTCGTGACCATAACAAACTCGGTCGTGAACTTGAATATTTCACAACTGTTGACGTTGTAGGTCAGGGACTTCCAATTATACTTCCAAAGGGTGCAAGAGTTATTCAGACACTTCAAAGATGGGTTGAGGACGTTGAACAAAAACATGGTTATCTTCTCACGAAAACTCCTTATCTTGCAAAGAGAGAACTCTATAAAATTTCAGGTCACTGGGAGCATTACCTTGACGGAATGTTTATACTCGGCGACCCTTACGATGAAACAAGAGAATGTTTTGCACTCCGTCCGATGACCTGTCCTTTTCAGTATCAGGTTTACCTCAATAGACAGCGTTCCTACCGTGACCTCCCTATGAGACTGGGCGAAACTTCAACTCTTTTCCGCAAGGAAGATTCCGGTGAAATGCACGGTCTTATCCGTGTAAGACAGTTCACTATCTCTGAGGGACATCTTGTACTCCGTCCCGACCAGCTCGAACAGGAATTTAAGGACTGCCTTGAACTTGCAAAATATATGCTTGATACAGTGGGACTTCTTGAGGACTGTACTTTCAGATTCTCACAGTGGGACCCTGCAAATCCGAAAAACAAGTATGAGGGTACTGCTGAACAGTGGGAAGAAGCACAGGATGTTATGGCAAAGATTCTTGACCATCTCGGTGTAGATTACGAAATAGGTATTGACGAAGCTGCTTTCTATGGTCCTAAACTCGATATTCAGTACAAGAACGTTTACGGTAAGGAAGATACACTTGTTACAATACAGATTGATATGTTGCTTGCTGAACGTTTCGGAATGGAGTATATTGACGTTGACGGTACTAAGAAACGTCCTTACATCATTCACAGAACGTCACTCGGCTGTTATGAGAGAACTCTTGCATATATGATTGAAAAATATGCAGGTGCTATGCCTTTGTGGATTGCTCCCGAACAGGTGAGAATCATTCCTGTTGCCGACAGACATCTTGATTACTGTAATGAAGTTCTCGAAAAACTCGAATCAGCAGGAATCCGTGCAACTATCGACGACAGAGCAGAAAAAGTCGGATATAAGATACGCTCCGCAACTGTAGATAAGTTACCGGTTATGCTTACTATCGGCGACAAGGAAGTTGAAAGCGGTACTGTATCGGTACGTTCACGCCGTGAGGGCGATTTAGGTTCAATGTCACAGAATGACCTTGTAATGAAACTCGTTGACGACATCGCAAAGAAAGTAAGATAATAATGGAACTGATATTAACGTCGATACTCATATAGAAATTTTTAGCCATAGTATTTTTAATTATAATTCCAAAATACTATGGCATTTCTATTAACATAACTTTTTACTATATATAATATTAGTAAAATAAACCGGAATTTTATGTGACAAGACGGAGGTTGAAGTATGATTGATGAAAATATGTTTATATGTTGTGAAATAGATGAAGATGAAGATTACTGTGACGAATTTAAAGCAGTAGTTGATAATATTATTAAATATTTAGAAAGTACTCTGAATGTAACGTTTGAAAAAGATGTATGTGATGTTCAGGCAATTGATATATATGATTGTAATATTATCCGATATTATGCCTCTTTATGTGATAGTGATAATACTCTTGTAGTGAATGTTCCTATTGACCAGTTTCAGATATGTATAGAAGATTTGAATAATAAAGTAATAACAGTAAGCTATTGTGCAATAGATATTCCTCAGTATAGTCAAGAGAATCTTGATAAAATGCGAGAAGTTTTGTTAGATTTTGAAGAGCAATATAAAAAAATTAAGAATTGAAGATTTTTTAGGTTTAAAGGAATACCATATTAAATTCTGATTTATGCGAATAAACAAATAATGAAAATAAATCTGAAAGCAGGTGAAAATATGGGTTTAGATTTATACATTGAAACGAAAATTACTGAAAAGAAAACCGGTCGTGTTATCAGCAGGGATTATGATTTTTTTGAGGATAATTATATTGAAATATGTTACTGGTGTTCATGGAGCTTTGAATATATACGGGATGGTCTTATTGAGATTGCAAACAAGTATTCCGGAAAGAAATATACAAGTGAAGACTTTGAAATACCATTTCCGGAAAATGCATTGCATGAAATATATGGCTATCTGTTGGAAAATTCATTTGTTTCTGAAAGCGAATACAAATGGTCTGACAGTATGGCACGGGAAATGTCAAACGTTGAAAATGCATGGAAATTAAGGCGTTTTATATGGGGATTGGAATGTATAAAGCATACTAATACATTTGTTTTGAATGAAATAAGAAAGTGTATTCCCGACGAAAATGACTGGAAAAATCTTAAAGAAAATCCACAGGCTTTTGAATGGAAATTCAGGATATTCAACTCATATTGAAATATTATTCATTGACAAATTGTGCTGACTTATGTTATAATTGACTTATAAAAATTGCGGAGGTGCGTTATGAACTCTGACCCTTATGGGAATTTAAACTGATATACGGACAGAAGTCAATGCTCTCCATGCTCCTGCCCGTGTAAATCCGGCGAAAGGAGCATTTGTCCGGAGTATTTTCGGGCAAAGAAAATTTAATATGATAAACTTCTATACTTCAGAAAACGGCGTACTCGTCCCATGTGCTGAACGTACGGACGGTTGCTGGATTTCCGTGATAAGTCCTACCCCTCAGGAAGTTGACAAACTTATTGAAGTTTATGGACTTGACAGCGGATTTGTAAAGTCATCAATCGACGAAGAAGAATCCTCACGTATAGAATGTGAGGATAATCAGACTTTAGTTATTGTGGATACTCCTGTATCTTCAGTTGATAGCGAGGAAACACGTCTTTTTTATACTCAGCCTCTGGGAATAATCATTACAGAAAAAAACGTTTTCACTATATCAATGCAGGAAACACAGTTACTCCGTGAAGCAGTAGGCGGTATTATAAAAAATCTCCGTCCTTCTTTCAAGACGAGGTTTGTATTGCAGTTGCTTCTCAGAATTGCGGGACTTTTTCTTATCTACCTCAAACAGATAGACAAGATTTCTTCCGCTGCCGAACAGGAACTCCACGACGCTATGAAAAACGAATTGCTTATGCAGTTGTTGGCATTGGAAAAATCGCTTGTATATTTTTCAACGTCACTTAAAGCAAACGAGGCTACTATTGAAAAGATTTTCCGTGGTCGTGTGATAAAGCTGTATGACGAAGACCAGGATTTATTGGAAGACGTTCTCATCGAAATGAAACAGGCTATTGAAATGGCAAGCATATATACAGGAATACTTTCAAGTATGATGGACGGTTTTTCCTCTGTAATCTCAAACAATCAGAATATTGTAATGTGGCGACTTACTATTGTAACGGTAATACTTGAAATTCCTAATATTATATTTGCATTTTACGGAATAAATACCGTTGATTTGCCTATTCCTTACACGTGGTTTCCGATTGTGCTTACTTTTGTACTTACCAGTATAACCACACTGATTCTGCTGAAATGGAAAAACAAATAGAAAAAATCCCTCTTTTTACAGAGGGATTTTCTGTTTATCTCAATTTTATCTTGTAAAGCATCCATACAAGTTCAATAACACCTATTACAATAAATGTAATCATTGTTTTCATTGTAGGTTTTTTCACCTTGAAACGTGTAATAAATGCAATCGCTATAAGCAACAGGGCAAATCCGTAAATTATCGGAAACCATTCTTTTCCTATATCCCTGTGAAAACTGTAAAGCAAAGGAAGTATAAGCGAGACACTTGTTACAGGCAGACCCTCATAGACTTTTCGGACTTCAGAAGTCTGTTTCTGACGTTCTTCTTCTGCGACGTTGAAATATGCAAGTCGTATCACTGCACACAACGGAAACAATACAAGTACAGGAATATCACACCAGTTTGTCATACCTATTGAATAGCCTATTATAGAGGGAAGTACTCCGAAACATACGGCATCACAAAGCGAATCTATCTGTATGCCGAACTGTTTTTCACTTTCAGAACGATTTTTTTTAGTGCGTGCAACCTTGCCGTCAAACATATCACATAGTCCCGATACCATAAGGCATATTATTGCGTATTCGGGACGGACTTTTCCATCCATTCCCATAGCAAAGAATATTCCCATTATTGACGACACAAGGCTCATATATGTAAGAATAACTGTATAGTTATAGTAACCAATCATTGTTTAATCCTCAAAAAAACTTATTTTTCCGTAATCAATAAAACATTTCTGACTATCGGACATAAATCAATTATATCACATAATCAAAGTTTTTTCAAGAGTTTTTTGTTTTTTTCGTCATAGCTTTTCTTTTTGTCTTATTCTGGGCAGATTCACGGTTTATACGTAACTGTTCCTGTCGGTTATGCTTTTTTTCGAGGTTGCTGTAAGCTTGTGCATAGAAAAATTCCTGAGAGTTAATAACTTCCTCTTCCTCTTTTGGTACAACGTGTAAGTATGTTCCGTCACTCATCATTATACGTGCTTTTACGTTGTCGTTCATAAGAGTACGGAACATTTCCCATAAACGTTTTTTAAGTTTGTCGTTTTCAACCGGAACGGCAACCTCAACACGTCTGATAGTATTTCTTGACATATAGTCTGCTGAACCGATATATATTTTCTGCTCAGTATATTCATTGCCGAATATATATATTCTGCTGTGTTCAAGGAAACGTCCTACTATACTGCGTACAGTAATATTTTCCGTGAAACCGTCCACATTCGGAATGAGACAGCATATTCCCCTGACAACAAGTTCTATTTTAACGCCAGCCTGTGAAGCCTCAACAAGTTTTCTCATAATCGTACCGTCACAAAGAGCGTTGATTTTTGCACCTATATAACCCTGTCCGCCCTTTTTTGCAATATCAATCTGTTCGTCCATCATTGCGAGAATTTTGTTTCTGAGACAGAGCGGTGCGACAAGAAGTTTGTTTGTTTCTGTAACGAAAGTTCCGTTTTGCAGACTGTCGAAAACTTTTTCAGCGTCCTGAGCAATTTCACTGTTGCAGGTAAGAAACATAAGGTCTGTATACAATGTGGAAGTTTTTTCGTTATAGTTTCCTGTACCTACCTGTGTCAGATAGTCGAAATTACCGCCTGTTGCTTTTCTCTTTATAAGAAGTAACTTTGAATGTGCTTTATAGTCTTTCGGACCATAGATTACTTTTACTCCTGATTTCTGAAGTACTTTAGACCATTCAATATTATTTGCCTCGTCGAATCTGGCACGGAGTTCAATCATTACAAGGACTTCCTTACCGTTTTCGGCAGCAGTGCAGAGTGCATCAATAACCTTACTGCCCTTTGCGAGACGATAAAGCGTTATTTTTATTGAAGTTACTTTCGGGTCAACAGCACATTCCTGTAAAAGTTTTATAAAAGAAAGATTCATTGACTCAAACGGATAACTTAAAAGCATATCCTTTGATTTTACCTGTGCGAATACGGAACGGTTATCAGCAAGCGAAACAGGTTTTCTTGACGTACGCTGTATATAATGAAGTTCAGGTTTGTCGGAAAGTTCCTGTAACTGAAAAAGATACGACAGGTCAAGCGGTATACGTGAAGTAAATACACGGACGTTTTTGATTTTAATTTTCTTGCATATGTAGTCAAGGGCTTCACGGCTGAAATCGTCGGAAATTTCAAGTCTTACAGGAGCGAGTTTTTTTCTTTTTGCGACAAGTTCTTCCATACGTTCACGGAAATCTGCACCTTTTCCGGAAACCATTATATCAGCGTTTCTTGTAACTCTTATCAATGCCCTGTCGAGTACCTTGTATCCTTTAAAAAGCAGGTGTGCGAAATGCAGGACTACTTCTTCTTCCAAAATAAAACGTTTGCCTCCGTTACCAAGCGGAATAATTCTTTCACTATGTTCGTGATTGATTGGTACTATTCCGACGGATATGTCTTTTTTTGCGTTAAGCTGTACAACTGCATAAAGTTCCTTGTTTTTCAGAAAAGGAAACGGCAGTGTTTTATTGACAACAAGTCCGGAAATAAAAGGTTTTATTTCACGGCGGAAATACAGCTCAAGAAAAGTCTGTTCTTCTTTTGTAGTATTTTCAAAACTTACGTGTTCAAAACCATATGGTGCAAGGTCTGACATAGTTTTTCTGTAAGTTTCTTCAACTAACGGCTGTAAACGTCTTACTGCGGTAAATATAGCGTCAAGCTGTTGTGAGGCGTTCATACCGGACTTGCTGTCTTTTTTGGACTTCTTTGCTTTGGCATCGTCCGTTATAGAGCCTACACGAACCATAAAAAATTCGTCTAAATTACTTTGATATATAGCTGAAAATGAAAGTCTTTCAAGTAAAGGGTTGTTAATGTCGGAAGCTTCTTCAAGTACACGCTTATTGAATTTAAGCCATGAAAGTTCCCTGTTTTCGAGATATTCCATAAAATTCTCCAGTCTGCCGGAATTACGGCAAAAGTAATAGGTTAATATATAATTCATTATATAACTTTTGTGCCGGTGTGTCAAGAATTATTTTGATTTTCAGTAAGGAATTGATATGGAAAAAATTACATCATTTCCAGAATTTTTTTGTAGATATATTCAAATGTCTGTGAAATATCAGCAAAGGATTTATTTAGTATAGTTATAATAAGTTTGAGTTTTTGGTACTCACTTTTGTTTAATTCTTTTTCACGATTTTCTATTCTTTCGTCAAGAATCTTGTTTACAATTTTTTCAATATCTGATTGCAGGTTTTCATAAATAGATGATGTAATGTCATCTTTGAGGGAATTATAAAGTTTACTATAGGAAACATGAATTTCCCTTGTCCTGAAATAATTGTCAATAAGAAATTCGTATACATCCCACGCTTTATCAGTATTAATGCTTTTTGCGTGTAATAATGAACCTCTCTCCGTCCAAAGATAGAGATGTGAAACCTGTTTAAAATTGTTATCGAAGTTATGACTATTTTTAAATTCCTTTAATTCCCCACCTGTCAGGCGAAAGAAGTGTTTACCTTCTATATAGTGTGACTTGTTACGGTTAAAGTTTTTTATAATAATTTGGCTGTTTGTTTCATATGCTTCAGCAAGCTGTGTAGTAGTAAGTACACGTATTCCGTTTTTTTCAATAGGGGTTGGTTTGAATGGGGTCATTTTTTAATCATTTCCTTTCAATAATATAGTGTGTTTCAATTTTTTGAAATGTCAATTGACATGTAGGGATTTACATAATATGGTTATTTTAAACCACATGTCAATTTGTCCTCTGGTTTTTTCACCTATAAATAGCGTTTTTTTAAGCTTATATAATATGATTGTTTTAAACTACATGTCAATTTGTCCTGTAGTTCTTTTAAGTTTGTAAATAGAAATGTTTAAGACAATATAAGTTATATTTAGTTAAATTTTTGCTATTTGTCAAATGACATTTTTTGTTTTATATAATTTAAGTGTTTTAAACTATTCTTCAAAATGAAGAATAGTTTTTACAACCTGTAAATAGCAGTTTTTTAAGTTTATATAATTTGATTATCTTTAACTTGTCGTCAATTTGACGACGAGTTCATTTAACCCTGTAAATAGCGGTTTTTAAGACCATAAATATAAATTGTCAGGTAACGTTTTGATGTTAATAAAAAAACTGTTGAGAACAAAAAGTTACCAACAGTAAAAAAATGTCTTGACAAAGTACGTCCGATATGATATAATAATACAGTCATAGGGCGTATTGCTTACAAGCTATTCTAAAGTTATTCTGGTAACTTTTGTTGTAGTGTCTGTAAAGGTGTTCCCGCACCTCTCAGACGGTAGGCGATATGCCTTATACTTATAATATCACATAATCTGAAAAATGTCAAGATGTTTTAACAAATATTATAAATCAGGTATTTTGAGATTACAAGGTATCAGAATTATATGTCCGTCAGTGGCGTACAAGCGTATTCACCAAAAATACAGAATTAACAGGTTTAAATTTGGCTTATCTATCAATTGATTTTGCTGAAAAAATGGAATATAATAGTTATTGTGATAAAAAACTACCCGAAAGGGCAATTTATATAAAGGAATGGTATTTTTTCATGGGTAATAAAGTAGTGAAATTCGGCGGAAGCAGTCTCGCAGATGCCAATCAGTTCAGAAAAGTTGCGGAAATAATAAAAAGCGACGAAAAAAGAAAATTTGTTGTACCGTCAGCACCTGGAAAGCGTTTTTCAGAAGACGTAAAAATTACTGATATGCTTTATAGGTGTTGTGAACTTGCCGGAAGTGGTGTTGATTTTTCAGAGGATTTCCAGATTATAAAAGACCGTTACAACGGTATTATTTCGGAACTCGGCATTGATATGTCACTCGAAGAAGAATTTGAAACTATTGCAAAAGAACTGAAAGCACGTCCGGCGAAAGATTTTGCCGCAAGCCGTGGTGAATATCTCAATGGTAAGGTTCTTGCTTCATATCTGGGATTCAATTTTGTTGATGCTGGTGACGTTATTATTTTCGATACAAAGGGAATGTTACTTCTTGACGATACAGTGAAAGCTGTCCGCAAAACTCTCAAAAACCTTGACAATGCAGTAATCCCTGGATTTTACGGACGTACTACAGAGGGTTATATAAAGACTTTTTCAAGAGGTGGCTCAGATGTTACCGGTTCAATTATCGCAAATGCTGTAAGAGCTGAGATTTATGAAAACTGGACAGACGTTTCAGGTTTCCTTGTTGCAGACCCAAGAATAGTTGACAATCCTGACGTTATCGAAGTTATAACTTACCGTGAACTCCGTGAACTTGCATATATGGGGGCTTCCGTACTCCACGAAGATGCTATTTTTCCAGTACGTTCAGCAGGTATTCCTATAAATATCAGAAATACAAACCGACCGGAAGATGCAGGTACTATGATTGTTTCTGACGATTTCGATTTCAGCAGGGAAAGCCTTAACCACACAATTACAGGTATTGCAGGACGTAAAGGTTTCAGCACAATCAATATCGAAAAAGCTATGATGAACAGTGAAACAGGTTTCGGAATGAAGGTTCTCAAAGTCCTCTATGAAAACGGTATTTCGTTTGAACATATGCCGTCAGGTATCGATACAATGAGTATAACGGTTGACAGTGCAAAGCTCAATACTGTACGTGACAAAGTTATTGCAGAAATCAGAAAAGAAGTTACTCCTGACCACATTGAAATTGAAGACGGTATAGCACTTTTAGCAATAGTGGGTCGCCGTATGAAAAACACAAGGGGTACGGTTGCAAGGATTTTTGCTTCTATGGCACACGCACGTATTAATGTAAAGATGATTGACCAAGGTTCAAGCGAACTTAATGTTATAATCGGTGTAAGTGAACACGACCTCGCTGAAGCTATCAGACGTATTTACGATATGTTTATAAACTCCGAAAAAATGAGATAATAAAAAAATTTTCCCCTGTCCAAAAGAGACAGGGGGATTTTATTATTTCAGCGTTTTGTTGCAGTATTTTTTGATAAACTTATACATTACAATGTCAGTTGTTATCATTTTTGAAAGCGGAGTTTTACTTTCGATTATTCCTAAAGCAAGTCCTTGATATGCAAATTCATAATTTTTTAAGTGGTATGAAAGTTTAATCCGTGAACTGCAATTATTATGAGGAAAAAGGTAAGTATTTGCGTGACGGAGCAGGAATCTGATTTTAAAATAAAGAAATTTTATATCTGATGGTTTTGCAAAAAAAGTATGATGTGATATTTTTTTATTTGCTTTGTAGTATGAAAAAAATATTTTTCCGTCAGGCATAAAAGTATATTTTTTTCTGTAAATATAGCAATTATTTCCAAAGTCATATAATTGGTATATGTATTCAAGTTTTTCGGGATAATTAAAAATCATATTTGTTCCTTTGAAAAAAAGACTGCCCGAGAGCAGTCTTTTGTAATTATTACTTGTTAGCTGTACGGGCTTTCCACCATGACCATGTTACAGGAGCAACAAAGATTGATGAGTAAGTACCCGAAATAAGTCCGAACATAAGCGGTACTGAGAATGTGAGAAGTGAAGTATATCCGCTTATTGCAACAACGATTGTTACTATAAGCATTGTGCTGATAGTAGTAATCGATGTTCTGATTGAACGTGTAAGAGACTGTGAACAGCCAGCGTTGATAAGTTCGTTGAGGGAAGCCTTTGGCATAAGTTTCTGATTTTCACGGATACGGTCGTAAATAACAATAGTATTGTTGATTGAGTAACCGAGAATCGTGAGAATTACTGCAACAGTATTTGAGTTGAACTCGAAACCGAAAAGTACTGAAACAGCAAGTGCAACAATAAGGTCGTGCATAAGTGCGAGTACTGAACATACACCGGCAGACCAACCGCCTATTTTTCTGAAACGTATAGCAATATAGATGATTACGATAACAGCAGCAAAGATTACAGCAACAAGGCATTTGAGCAGAAACTCACGACCGGATGACGGACTAACGTCTGTTGAATCGAAAAGTTCAATATTGCTGTCGGGGAATTTTTCCTGAAGTGCTTGTGTCATTGCAACCTGTCTGTCAACGTTGAGACCGTCTTCAGAAGTGAACGAAATTATAAGCTGTTTTTCGTCTGAATCTATGCTTTCGCCTTTTCTTACGTTTACAGGAACGTTTATAATTTCCTTGACAGTATCAGCGGTTTCATTTGTATCAACTTCTCCTGTGTAGTTATAAGTAATCATAGTACCGCCACTGAATTCAAGGGCAAAGTTTGCACCGCCTCTTGCGATAAGTCCGCCTGCGAAAAGTACAACAACGCCTGCGAGAATACCAATAATTATCTTTTTCTTTGAGCAGAAATCGAAAGTCTTTGAAACAGCTTTCTTTTCCTTGTAACCGTAAAGTTTCTTGTTCTGGAAACACTTGAATTTTGAAAGTGAAGTAACCATTACTCTTGCAAGGAAAACACCCATAATGAAGTTGAGAACAACACCGGCAAGAAGTGTTATACCGAAGGAGTAAACAACACCCTCAGCGGTTGCACCGAACATAAAGAAGATAGTTTTGTTAAGGATTTTTGAGAAGAAACTTGTCGGTACGCCGAAAGCTCCCATAAGAATGATAGCAATAATAACGTTTGTAACGTTACCGTCGAGAATAGCAGAAAATGCTCTCTTATAAGCTACTCTGATAGCGGAATCGAGAGATTTTCCCGACTGGATTTCTTCCTTGATGCGTTCGCCGGTTATGATGTTAGCATCAACACCCATACCAACGGAGAGAATAATACCTGCAATACCTGGGATTGTAAGAGTAGAACCGTTCATAAAGCCAAACCAGCCGGAAATTACAGCGATACTTCCGCCAATCTGTCCACAGAGTGCGATAACGGATACTATACCAGGGAGACGGTAAAGAATAATCATGTATATTGCTATAAAGATAAAAGCAATAAGTGCGGCAAGGAGAATTGCGTCAAGTGAACCCTCACCCATAGTAGGGTCAATTGTCTTGAAACTTGTTGTTTCGAGTTTGAAAGGTAAAGAGCCCGAGTTAATCTGGTTGGCGAGTTTGTTTGCAGACTCGTCCGTAAAGTTACCTGTAATAACTGCACTTCCGTCTGTAATAGCACTGTTTACAGTCGGATAGGAAATCATAGTATTGTCCATCCATATTGAAATGGGTGTACCTGTTCCCGCAAGTTCAGAAGTAGCTTCTGCGAATTTTTCACGTCCCGATTCGTTGAGATTGAGTTCAACAAGATTTTCGTATTCGCCTGAGCTGTCATTTGGACGGTATACAGCCCTTGCACTTGCAATGTCTGCACCTTCAATTACTATTTCGCCTGTCGGGATAATGTTTCCCTCTTCGTCGGTTGTTGAGTCAGTACCCTTGCGGAAGGTAAGACTTGCCATTTCACCGAGTTCCTTAACAGATGCTGACGGGTCGAAATCGCTTTCGCCTGCCTGCCATGGGAAACGTACAATGATTCTGTCGCTTTTTTCGTCGCTGTAAACTTCGCTGTCTGTGATACCGAGAGAAGAAAGTCGGGTATCAATAATAGCTGTGGCTGCTTTAAGCTGTTCGGGAGTAGCGTCAGCACCTTCAGCAGGAGAAAAGGTAACGTCAACACCGCCCTTGATGTCAATTCCAAGTCGGATATCGTCAACACCTTTGATAATGGTTGTTGTGTTGTCACCGTAAAGGTAGTTGAGACCTATAACAGATGATACACAAAACAGCGTGATTAAAGCAACGACGATGAAGAAAGTAGATTTTCCAATCTTTTTCACGGTCATGCCTCCTGAAAATATATTTATTCTGTCTGTATGACAATTAATATTATTTTACTATATTATCAAAGAAAAGTCAAGCATATATGAAAAATTTCTGAATAATTTATTTAAAATGTTTCTGAGATATTTTCAGTCTGTTCATAGCCCTGTTCAAAGCTGCCTGAGTATGATAATATTCCATTATGCTTTGTTTCTGTCGGAGCTGTTCTTCTGCACGTTCACGGGCTTCCTCTGCACGCTTGATGTCGATTTCTTCGGGAAGTTCGCAGGAGTCGGCAAGAATTATCGAGGATTCCGGCATAACCTGTATAAATCCCTCAGAAATAGCAGCATAGTGCCATTTACCGTCAACCATATATTTGAGTTCACCGGTAGGGAGCGATGTAACCAAAGGCTCGTGACCATACATTATACCTAAAAGACCGTCAATTGCTGTAATAACAAGGTGTTCGCAGTCGCCTTTGTAGAAAATTCTGTCTGAGGCGATTATTTCGAGATGAAAGGACTTAGACATTCAACGCCCTCCTTATTCGTCAAGCTGTTTTGCTTTTGCTATAACGTCGTCGATAGTACCTGCCATAAGAAAAGCTGATTCGGGGTACTTGTCCATGTCGCCGTTTATTATTGCGTTGAAACCCTCGATAGTATCTTTGAGAGGTACGTACTTACCTTTGAGACCTGTGAAGTTTTCTGCAACGTTGAAAGGCTGTGAAAGGAATTTCTGAATTTTTCTTGCACGGTATACAGCAAGTTTGTCAGCTTCGTCAAGTTCTTCCATACCGAGAATACCTATAATATCCTGTAATTCCTTGTATTTCTGCAAAAGTTCCTGAGTACGTCTTGCAACGGAATAGTGTTCTTCGCCGACTATTTCTGGTTCAAGGATACGTGAGTTTGATTCAAGCGGGTCAACAGCCGGATAAATACCTTGTTCAACAATCTTACGTGAAAGTACAGTTGTAGCATCGAGGTGTGCGAAAGTTATAGCAGGAGCAGGGTCTGTGAGGTCGTCTGCCGGAACGTATACCGCCTGTACCGATGTTATAGAACCGTTTTTAGTAGATGTTATACGCTCCTGAAGTTCGCCTACTTCCGTGGCAAGCGTAGGCTGATAACCTACTGCCGACGGCATACGTCCGAGAAGTGCGGAGACTTCTGAACCTGCCTGAACATATCTGAAAATATTGTCAATAAATAACAGAACATCTTTGTTTTCACGGTCACGGAAATACTCTGCCATAGTGAGACCCGTCTGTGCCACTCTCATACGTGAACCAGGTGGCTCATTCATCTGTCCGAAAACAAGGGCAGTTTTGCTTATAACGCCTGATTCCTGCATTTCGTTCCATAAGTCGTTGCCCTCTCGTGAACGTTCTCCTACTCCTGTAAAAATTGAGTAACCGCCGTGTTCAGTAGCGATATTTCTTATAAGTTCCTGAATGAGAACGGTTTTTCCAACGCCTGCACCACCGAAAAGTCCTATTTTACCGCCTTTTGCGTAAGGTGCTATAAGGTCGATTACTTTTATACCTGTTTCGAGGACTTCAACAACCGGACTTTGTTCCTGAAAAGAGGGGGCTTTTCTATGGATTTCCCAGTACTCAGAAGCTCCGGTATCGCCTTTTTTGTCGATAGGTTCGCCGAGTACGTTGAACATTCTGCCGAGAGTTTTTTCACCGACTGGTACTTTTATACAAGAGCCTGTCGAAGTAACTTCCATATTTTTACTTAGACCCTCACTTGTCGCAAGCATTATACAGCGGACAATATGGTTTCCCATATGCTGTGCCACTTCCATTACACGTTTTTTTCCGTCAACTTCAACGGTGAGAGCATCTCTTATCATAGGGAGTTTTCCTGCCGGAAACTCAACGTCTATTACAGGTCCTATTACCTGAGTTATTTTGCCTTTTTCCAATTATACATACTCCTTTCCTTAGAAAATTTATTCAAGACTGTTAGCACCTCCGACTACTTCCGTAATTTCCTGAGTAATAGTGGCTTGTCTTGCACGGTTATAGAGAAGTGACAAATCTTTTATCATATCTTTTGCACTGTTTGTAGCAGAATCCATAGCAGTCATACGTGCCTGCTGTTCGCAACAGAAAGCCTCAACCATTGCACCATAAATAATACCTTTTGCGAAATTCGGGATAAGATAAGCCATAACTTCTTCCGGAGACGGTACAAACGATGCTTTCGGAAGTTTTTTCATAGTACCGTCATTGGCTTTTCCTAAATGTCTTCTGCTGAAAGGCAGTAACTGAACGCTTTTCGGTTCAAACTGACTTGAATTAATCATATTCGTATAGATTAAGTGAACCTCGTCAAGTTCTTTTTTCTCGAATTTTTCAAGCACTATTTCAGCAATTTCCCTTGCTCTGTAAAGTGTGGGATTCTGTGTAGTATAAAGAAATTCGCCGTCAACATAAGCATGTTTTTTGGTTTTCATACGGTTCTGAAAATACATTCTTCCGACGTGTCCCATAACAAAAAGATAACAGTTATCAGGATTCGGGGAATCGGATAATTTCTGTTCCGTATATCTCAGAATATTATGGTTGTAACTTCCGCAGAGACCTTTGTCAGCAGTGATTACTATATAACCCTTTTTACGTTTGTTTTCGGGGACGTTCTGTCTTCTGTCGAAATACGTCTGACGTGTATGCGGAGTATGTTCAAGAATACTTTCTATAGTTGACTGTAGTTTTTCAAAGTATGGTGTAGTTGCGTCAAGAGACTTACGTGCTTTTTTGAGTTTCGACGAAGAAATAAGGTACATGGCGTTAGTGATTTTGAGTATCTGCTGTATACTTGCTATACGTTCACGGATTTCCCTGATATTAGCCAATACAAAAACCTCCTTATTCCTCGAAAGCCGTTATAATTCTTTCGATTCTGTCCGCAAGGTCGTCAGTAAGGACTTTCTTTTCCTCGATTTCTGTAATAATGTCCTGTCCGTAACTTCTTATATAGTTCATAAGTTCAGCACAATATTCCTTTATTTCCTTTACGGGAATGTCGTCTAAAAATCCGTGCTGTGCAGTATAAAGCAATATAACCTGTTCGTAATGCGGAAGTGGTTTATATAAAGGCTGTTTGAGAAGTTCGGTAAGCATATGACCATGATTGAGTAAATCTGTTGTTGCCTTGTCGAGTTCAGAAGAAAACTGTGTGAAGATTTCCATTTCCTTGAATTGTGCCAAATCTATACGGAGATTGCCTGCCGATTTTTTCATAGCCTTTGTTTGTGCCGCACCGCCTACACGTGATACGGAAAGTCCATAGTTTACGGCGGGTCTGAGACCTGAATTGAAAAGTTCACTTTCAAGGAAAATCTGTCCGTCAGTGATAGAAATAACGTTTGTCGGGATATATGCGGATATGTCACCGGCAAGAGTTTCTATAATCGGAAGTGCTGTCAGTGAACCGCCTCCGTGTTCGTCGTCAAGACGGCTGGAACGTTCAAGAAGTCTTGAGTGTAGATAGAAAACGTCACCAGGATATGCCTCACGTCCGGGAGGTCTGTGTAACAACAATGACATTGCACGGTAAGCAACAGCGTGTTTTGACAAATCGTCATATACTATCAGAACGTCTTTTCCTTTTGACATGAAATATTCTGCCATAGCAGTACCTGAGTAGGGTGCTATATACTGAAAAGGAGCAGGCTCGCTTGCGGAAGCTGAAACTACTACTGAATATTCCATAGCTCCGTATTTTTTCAGAGTGTTGACAACCTGTGCGACAGTTGAGGATTTCTGTCCGATTGCAACATATATACATATAACGTCCTGTCCCTTTTGGTTTATGATTGTATCAACAGCTATTGAAGTTTTACCTGTCTGTCTGTCACCTATGATAAGTTCACGCTGTCCACGACCGATAGGAAACATTGAGTCGATAGCAAGAATACCTGTCTGCAAAGGTACATTTACAGATTTTCTTTCAATAACGCTTGGTGCTTCTCTTTCGATAGGGAAGTAGTCTTCTGCCTTTATAGCACCGAGACCATCTATTGGCGAGCCGAGTGCATCAACAACTCGTCCTAAAAGTTCGTTGCTGACACCAACACCGGCACGTTTTCCGGTACGTATAACGGAAGAACCCTCTGTTAAACCCTGCTCCTGTCCGAGAAGTACAGCACCTACGGTTTTTTCCTCAATACTTTGGATAATACCTCTTATTCCGTTTTCAAACTCAACAAGTTCACCATACATAACACCGCTCATTCCGTGGATACGTGCGATACCGTCACCGATACGTGTTATGAAACCTGTTTCTGTAGTACCTGTTTTTGCGGTGAAGTCTTTTACTTCTGTTTTGAGTACGGATATTATATCGGAATTTTTGTTATCTCCCGATTCTACAAATTCCGTTGCCTTGCTCTTGAAATGTTCTTTCATGAGTTTCAGGCTTGTGCGGTAACTCTTGTCGTATTCAACGTCACCTGCATTGAGAATGAAACCGCCTATTATATCAGGGTCGTGACGGTATTCAATAGCAACGTCTTCTTTGACGAAACGTTCCATAATGAATTTGCGTAAATCTGCCTGTTGTTTTTCAGTAAGCGGAGTTACATATCTTACAACGGCACGTATACTGTTTTGTTTTTCAAGTAAAACATCACTGTATTCATCGAAAATTTCAGGCAGACTGTCAATCATACTGTCTTTTACAGCGTTGATAAGAAATCTATGCAGATTTTCGGGAAAAAGTTTCCTGATAATATTTCTTTTTTCGTCGGGAGTGACAAGCGGATTTGAAAGAGTATCTGCAACGTCCGGACATTCTGCGAAAATGTTTCTTACTGAATCAATATCTTCCTGCTGAACGTCAAGACGGATAAGCTCTTTCAGGAAATCTTTCTGAATATCTTTCATCAGTTGTCACGCTCCTCTGCCGAAAGAAATTCGTCTACTAAACGGCGGTTTTTTTCGTCGTCGACGTTTTCGCCGATAATTTTTGAAGCTGCTTCAATAGCAAGGTCGGCAATCTGAGTTTGTGCCTGCTGTATAATTCTTTTTCTTTCGTTTTCGATAGTTTTTCCTGCATCATTGATAATCTCATATGCTTCTTCCTGAGATTTTTTCAGAATAGCAGATTTTTCAGTTTCTGCCTCGTCGTAAGCTTTCATTATAATCTTCTGAGCTTCTTCCTTTGCGTTGCTGATACTGTCTGCGTACTGCTGTTTGAGTTCTTCTGCTTCCTGACGTGCTTTTTCAGCCTCGTCCATATTGTCCTGAATCGTCCTTGTGCGTTCATTCATAATTTTGTTTATTGGCTTGAAAAGGAATATTCTGAGCAGGATAAACAGTATGATAATATTTACCGCAGACCATATGAAATTCCATATATTAACGTCAAGCATCGTACCCTTTAATGCGTCCATGCTGTAACTTCCTTTCTTCTGATTTATCTGAAATTAGATTATTTGAGTATGAAGATAATCAGAATAGCGATAACGAAACCGTAAATAGCGGTAGCTTCTGCCAATGCACAACCGAGAAGAAGTGCCTTGTTTATATCGCCCTTAGCTTCTGGCTGACGTGCGATAGCGTCTGCTGCCTTGGAAGTTGCTATACCTATACCAATGCCTGCACCCATACCGGTGAGAACTGCAAGACCTGCACCAATTGCTACTAAACCCATGATAAATTACCTCCGTGAAAAATTTTTTTAGAAATTTTTTTATTCGTTTTCCATAGCCTCAGACATGAAAAGCGAAGTAAGAAATACAAATACATACGCCTGAATACAGCCGTCGAAAATATCAAAGTAGAAACTGAAAACAAGCGGTAAACCTACAGGCAGAATCATTTTGATAAGTTCCATTACTACAAATGCACCGAGAACGTTTCCGAAAAGTCGCATACACAATGAAAGCGGTTTGATTACGATTTCAAGAATGTTCATAGGGAGCATTAACGGCATAGGTTCTTTGAAACCTTTCAGCCAACCGCCTACGCCTTTTTCCCTGATACCGCTGATTTGTATAAGCAGTATTGCGAAAAGTGCGAGAGTTGCAGTAACTCCCAAATCTTTTGTAGGTGGGCGAAGTCCGAAAAGACCTATAATATTTGACATACCTATATATATGAGGAAGGTTTCAAGAATCGGAAGATATTTTCTTCCTTTTTCGCCGAGAATCTCAAGAAAAAAGTTATTCATCCATTCAATACCTTCTTCCAAAAGGCATTGCGTACCCGTCGGGACTGTTTTCAGTTTACGCACAAGCAGTATTGAAGCAAGTACAAGCACAGCCATTATTACCCACGTTATAACGCACGACTCCGGAACAGGTATTCCGCCAAAAATTGGTATCGTAAAAGCAACACGACATTCGAGTTCCTCCATAAGTTTTTCTGCAATATCCATATATAACACCTTCTTTCACTTAAAATAAAAAACGGAGACAGCACATGGCATAAATCCCCGTTGATTTTGTCAGAATAAGTACTGCAAAGTATATTTTGAACAATACCCGACAGCCATATTTCCTACTGCCTTTAATATAATATAACAAAATTTTCGTAAAGTCAATAGATAGCTGAAAAATTTCACATTTTCACCAAAAAATTTTAATTTAGCGTTTAATCTGCTGAGCTGTTTTCGGCTATGGAAATCGCTTTGTTCAGACGGTCAATTGCACTTGTATTCAGTTTTGAAGCAAGCCTGACACGGTCAAGCTCCGCCTTTACTGATTTGAGTTCTGAAACTATTGATTTCATAGCGTTTGAATGTTCAGTATTTATTTTGTTTACAGCCTCAATCTGCTTGTCCGCCAAATGATGAATAGTTTCAGCTAATTGTATATTCTGGTCTTCAAGATAACACACTCTTTTTATAAGGTCGTTGATGTTACCGGCAAGAAGTACATTAGCAGTATTTTGTTTTTCACCAAATTCAGCAAGCCTTGTTCCTGCCTGAAAAGCAGAAATTTTTTCATCGCCGTCAAAAGTTTTCATCTTTGCATTTGTGAGCTTCATATCTGACATTTTAATCTTTTAATCCTCTCTTTTTAATTTTTTACGCCAATATTCAAGCGTATCTGAAATAGTCTGTTCTATCGTAATATGAGCCGACCAGCCTGTATCTCTGAAAATTTCCGATACATCGGGTTCAATTATCGGAATATCTGATGCTCTGAGACGTTGAGGGTCAAGTCTGTGAGTTATCGGGATTGCAGAAAGTCCGATTGCTGTATTGAGTATGTGTTCTATACTTACGGCTTTTCCACGACCAACATTATAAGTTTTTCCGGAAACGCCCTTTTCCCCTAAAAGTCTGTACGCTATCACTATATCACGCACGTCCGTGAAGTCTCTTTTTGCGGAAAGATTCCCCGTACATATTTCGGGAAGTTTCAGACCTTTTTCAATTTCTGCAATCTGTTTGCAGAAGTCCGATATTACAAAAGTTTCTGCCTGACCTGCTCCCGAATGGTTAAAAGCTCTCACTGTAATAATATCTTTGTTGTATGCACGGTGATATATTCTTCCAATCATTTCCGCACATACTTTTGAAACAGCGTAGATATTTGCAGGATTGAGATTTTCAGTTTCCTTTATCGGACAGGCATTTTCACGTATGAATCCGTATTCTTCTCCCGACCCTATAAGAATAAGTCTTGTATTATCCGGTAAGGCTTCCATGACGTTTATAGAACCGATTATATTTATTTCTGCTGTAAGCTGAGGTTTTTTCCATGATAATGCAACCGAACTCTGTCCGGCAAGATGATATATCACATCGGGTTTTAATTCGTCTGTAAGTTTTTTTACGTCGTCTTTTTTCAGAACATCAAGAAAATGACAGAAACATTCCTGATTTATGTTTTCAAACGGTAAATATGTTGCGTGGACTTCATATCCAGCGTTATTCAGTTCTTTGATAAGATAGTTTCCGACAAATCCTCCTGCTCCTGTAATCAATGCTTTCATTCACTCACCTCTTTATATAAAATTTCACAAAATTTTGATATAATCGTATTTTCGTTGAAATGCTTTAAAACCCTTTCACGTGCAGACTGTCCGAATTTTTCACGGAGACTTTTATTTTCGCACAAAATTTCAATAGCCTTTGCAAGCTGTCGGGAATTTTCAGGCTGTACGGTGAAACCTGTTTTTCCGTGAATGCTTACATAAGGTACTCCCGACGGCAGATTTGTATTTATAACAGGTTTTCCGTAAACCATTGCTTCAAGTTGTACGATTCCGAAAGCCTCACTTCTTGCAACGGACGGCAAAACAAATATGTCACAATCGGAAAACGCTTGTTTTAACTGTTTTTCCGGCAGAAATCCTAAAAAATGTACTCTGTCTTTAATTCCGTATCTGATTATTTTTTCTTTGAGTTCACTTTCGAGAACACCTGTTCCTGCTATAAAAAGTTCACAATTATAATTGACGTTTCTGAACGCTTTTATAAGTACGTCAACGCCTTTGTAATATACAAGCCGTCCGGTGAAAAATACTTTCACACAATCCGGATTTGTTGCTTGTTCCGTCAGAAACGGAATCTTTTCAATGTTCATGTATTCTTCCGAGCTGATACCGTAAGGAAGTATTTTACATTTATAGCTGTACTCAGGCAGAAATTCTGAACCGCTTATATGACCTTCTGTTGCAACAAGAATACGGTCGGCACGGCTGAGGAGATATTTCAGCAAAGGTCGGTAGAATATCAGAAGTTTTTTCTGTTTCACAACGTCGCTGTGCCACGAAACTATAACTTTTCCTTTATATCCGGAAAGCAGTAAAGCCAAGTCCGCAAGCGGAAACGGCACGTGAATATGCACAATATCGGCATTTCTTGACATTTTGTGAAAAAGTCTTATAAAAGAAAATGACAGCGGACATGAAAAATAAGTCCCGACACTTCCTGCACGTGTAAGTTTTACTCCGTTTATATTTTCGATGTATGTTCTGCCCCGACTGTCACGACATACAAGTGTGCGTACTTCAATATTTTTATATTTTCCAAGTTCTTCAGAATATTGTTTAACAAGTGTTTCTATACCGCCTGTGTGAGGAAAATATGCCTTGTTTACTTCAAGTATACGGATTTTTCTATTCATCGGCAAGCTCCCTGTATATATTGTATAACTTTTCGGCAGAATGTTTCCAAGTGAAAGTCTTTGCACGTTCAATACCACGACGACTTAAATCACTTCTCAAATCGGGATTTTTATAAAGTCGGTACAAACCTTTTGCAATGCTTTTGACCGAATAAGCGTCACATATAACGGCACAGTCTCCGGTAACTTCCGGCAGAGATGCTTCATCTGATGTTAAGACAGGTACACCACATGCCATGGCTTCAAGCGGAGGCATTCCGAAACCCTCGTACAGTGACGGAAAAACAAAAGCTATTGCACCACACATAAGGGGTGTCATATCTTCGGACGGTACATACTTTGTGAAAATAACCTGTTTTTCAAGATGCAGTTTTTTTACCAGTGCGTAAATATCGTCACATAGCCAGCCTTTAGCACCTGCAAGAACAAGTTTCGGCGGATTTTCAACGTGTTTTGAAAAGACTTTATACGCCCTTATCAGACGGACTAAATTTTTTCTTGGTTCAATAGTACCGACGTACAGAAAATAGTCTCCGTTGATTTCAAGGGACTTTTTTACTTCTGCAATAGTTTCGGGATTTTCGCACGGTCTGAACTTCTCGCAGTCCACTCCACACGGTACTACACGGATTTTTTCTGAATGTTCCGGAAAATATCTGATTATCTCACTCTTTGAAAATTCAGAATCCGTTACTATAATGTCGGCACGTCTGAGGGATTTTTTCAGACCTGTTTCAAGCATAAACCTTGTGCGACCTCTTACTGTTTCCGGAAAAGCCTTATAGACCATATCGTGTACAGTGACTACTTTTTTTCCGTGTACAAACGGCGGTACTATATAATTAAAGAAATGCGTTATATCGGAGTTTTTACCGAAAAACCACGAATATGGAACAGGAACAAAAGCAGAAATTCCTCTGTAGAGATACCCCGAAAATTCCGAATAATTGAGTTTTATATTGTTTCCGGCGAAATTTTTCGCTTTCTGAATACGTTCATTTTTTCCGCTTGTAAAGAAACTGTACTCATAGTTATCATTCGGAAAAAGATGTGCAATAGTCTGAGTTTGTCCGACTTCACACCAACCTATTCCGGTTATCTTATCGGCGATTATCGGTACAGCGTCGAAAGTAATATTCAAGTCAAATCACCCCTAAGCAAGTAAGTATCAGGCAGGTAAGCCATCCTCCAGAAAGTAAACAGTAAAATATTTTTATTTTTATTACTGAAATACATTCATTATATATATCTCTGTCTCTGTAATGATGTGAAAAAAAGTCACTTTTTTTCAGGTAACTGAAATTTTTTATATATATTATAGTGTCTTTGACGTTGTAAATAAAAAGAATTGCAAAAGCAGAAATAAATGATACTACAAATGGTATTTCACTTCCGTCAAAAATCAGCACGTACAGAAGTGTCAATGTGACGATAAATATAATAAGAAGTACTTTCCACGTATCTTTTAAAAATTTCCTCATTGTTTGCCGGACTTTATCAAATCCATATCATTTTTTACCATTCTTTCAACGAGTTCCGAGAATGATATTTCACGTTTCCAGCCGAGGAATTTTTCTGCTTTTTCGGGATTGCCGAGGAGTATATCAACTTCTGCCGGACGGAAAAATTTCCTGTTTACTTTTACAACTGTTTTTCCGTCAGCCTTGTTTATACCGATTTCGTCAATACCCTGTCCGTGCCATTCTATTTCTATTCCAGCGTGACGGAAAGCTGTTTCCGCAAATTCACGTACTGTACGGGTTTCATTTGTTGCAATGACGTAATCGTCAGGTTTATCCTGTTGCAACATCAGCCACATAGCTTTTACATAGTCTTTGGAGTGTCCCCAGTCACGCTTTGAATCAAGGTTTCCGAGTTCAACGCAATCCCTGAGACCGAGACTTATTTCAACAGCAGACTTTGTGATTTTTCTTGTAACAAACTCAATACCACGTCTTTCACTTTCGTGATTGAAAAGTATTCCGGAGCAGGCAAAAAGTCCGTAACTTTCACGGTAGTTTTTTGTAATCCAGTGACCGTAAAGTTTTGCAACACCGTATGGACTGCGAGGATAAAAAGGTGTTGTTTCGGTCTGCGGAATTTCCTGTACAAGTCCGAACATCTCTGAAGTAGATGCCTGATAGAATTTTGCTTCAGGTTTAACAATGCGGATAGCTTCAAGCATATTCGTAACTCCTAAAGCGTCTATTTCTGCCGTACTCAGCGGAGTATCCCAGCTTGTCGCAACAAATGACTGTGCAGCGAGATTGTACACTTCGTCAGCCTGTGAGATTTTCATAGCGGAGATCAATGAAACAGGGTCAGTCATATCAGCATAAATAAGGTTTACTTTGTCTTTAAGATGACCTATATTTCCATAATCAACTGTTGCCTTACGTCTCCATATTCCGTAAACGTTATAACCTTTTTCGAGCAGGAGTTCAGCGAGATATGAGCCGTCCTGTCCTGTGATACCTGTGATAAGTGCGTTTTTCATTATAAAAAATCTCCTTTATATAAGTTCAGTTCTGTTGTTTTCTCTGAGACGTGCTATTATTTTTTTTACGTCCTGAGTGTTGTTTTTTGAACACACAAGAACAGCATCGTCAGTATCAACTATTATAATATCTTCAATTCCGATGGCAGAAATAAGACGTTTTCCGGCACATATTGTAGTACGTCTGCAATTTTCAGTAATTACATCGCCCTCGATATAGTTCTGATTGTCGTCAGTTTCGTTTATTCTTTCTATTGCAAGCCAGTTTCCTACGTCGTCCCATCCGAAACTCCCAGGGATAGTATATATATTTTCCGATTTTTCCATTATTCCGAAATCCACTGATTCTGACGAAAATTTATTATACTCTGTTTCAAGTGTTTTCTCAAATCTTTCAGTACCGAAAGACTGACCGATTTTTTCTGCACCTGCAAATACTTCCGGCATTAAAGTGCGGAAACGTTCCTCAATAGCTGAAACCTGCCATACAAACATACCGCTATTCCAAAGATACTTGCCGGACGACAAATATTTTTTAGCTGTGCGGAGGTCAGGTTTTTCCACAAATCTCTCTACTTTATAAGCGTTGCCGGATTCTTCACCGAAATTTATATATCCGTAACCTGTTTCCGGATATGTCGGAGTTATTCCGATTGTCACAAGATTATTGTCTTCTGTAGCCGTAACAATCGCATTGCAGAGAGTTCTTGTATAGATATTTTCATATTTTATAAGGTGGTCGGACGGCAAAACAAGCATTACAGCGTTGCCGTATTTCTTTTTTATTACGGCTGTTGCAAATGCTATACAAGGTGCAGTATTTCTTCCGCAAGGTTCTGCAAGTACATTTTCCTGTGGAATATCCGGAAGCTGTTCAATAACAAGGTGTTTATAACAGGCATTTGTTACTATGAAAATATCTTCCGCCTGTACTAAAGGACTTATTCGGCTGACGGTTTTCTGAATCATAGTTTCGCCGTCATCAGTGAGTGACAGAAACTGTTTCGGGTGAGACTCCCTGCTCTTAGGCCAAAAACGTTCACCTTTACCGCCTGCCATTATGACTGCTGTGATTTTCATTTTTTTGTTTCTCCTTTTTTCTTTATCTGTAAAAAATTTATATATGTTTTTCCGGAATAGTCGTCCGGAATTATATATCGCTTTCATTGTTTGGAAGTTCATTCTCCGTCTGAATAATCTGCTGATTATCGGCATTGTTTTTTGGCGGAAAAAGCATTATTTTTATCGTCATGAGAATTATCTGTAAGTCCATACGAAAAGAATAGTTTTCTATATACATCAGATCCATTTTCAGCTTGTCATAAGGTGAAGTATCGTAAACTCCGGTAACCTGTGCGTAACCTGTAAGCCCTGCCTTTACTTTCAGCCGAAATTCAAATTCAGGCATTTGTTTCCTGTAAATTTCTGTAAGTTCGGGACGTTCCGGACGTGGACCTACTACTGACATATCGCCTTTCAGTATATTGAAAAGTTGTGGTAGTTCGTCTATACGGAATTTTCTGAGAATTTTCCCGACAGGTGTTATGCGGTTATCGTTTTCAGAAGCAAGCTGTATACCGTTTTTTTCAGCATCTGCAATCATGCTTCTGAATTTATATACATAAAATTCTTCTCCGTCTGTTGTAAGACGTTTCTGCTTGTATAACACTTCACCGCCGTCACATATTTTCACGGAAAGTGCTGAAACAATCATGAGAGGAGACAGAAAAAGAAGTGCGGTTAATGAAAACACTATATCGAAAGCCCTTTTTGCTAACTGCTGTTCAAAAGTAAGTCCGTAGTTTCTGCAAAGGAGCAGGGGAGTATCAAATAACCGTATATCGTCACCGCCTCTTATGATAATATCTGAAATTTTCGGTGCTATATACGCACGCACTGATTTTTCAAAACAGAATTTAAGGTATTTGTTGCGGAGTTCTGCCGGAATGTCGCATACGATAACACCTTCATATTTCAGAATAAGTTCCTGAATTTTTTCCTGAGGTTCTGAAACGCTTATTGATTCGCAAATCATATACTTGTCAATACGCTGGCTCATTTTCAGTACAAGCGATGCTGCCTGACTGCTCCCGTAAAGTATTATTAATTTTCGGGGAGGATACAGCAGAAAATAAAGTTTTCCGCTCAGTACAGTCCATATTGCTATTATACCGAAATCCGTAAAAGTGAGTTGTACTATAGGAACGAATGCCATAAAGTCACGTCCGATAAGACTTATCATAAAATAGGCGACAGTGTTTACACATACTATAGATATAATCTGTGAATATAACATATCGGTCTTTTTGAGATAACCAAGTTTGAAACCGCCGTATGTCTTGAAAAAAATCGCTATCAGTACATAGTATATACCAATCAAAGTCCAGTTGCCACGGCGATAGAAAGGAAGTACGATTGTTTCGCTGTAATAGGTGTACCACACTGCTCCGAAAAGTCCTGTCAGAATACAAAGCAGAAGTATTGCTGATATGAACGATATGAACCTTTTGTACCGGTCTTTTTTGTTAGTCATATTTTTGTGCCGGTCTTGAGAAGCCGGAATCTCCTTATATATTTTACTGGTTATACTATAGGTAATTATAACAGATAGTAAACATTGTGTCAATAGAATACGGCGAGTTTTACAGGAATTTTTTCACATTTACAGCGATATGCACAAAAAAATTTATGACGGAAATATTCTGATACTGTTATTGACTTTTTTTCATTTATAATATATAATAGTATATAATTATAAAAGAGCAGGAGGTTTGTTTATGTGGGGAGTATGCCTTGATATTAATGTACCTGAATTATTTCAGAAAGCAGTTGAATTTAAAATGGATTCAGGAAATGCTACTATCTTGAAACCTGTACAGAATATAAAAGTATCTGCAAATAAAATTATGCTTATAGATAACCCTCCTTATTTTGTTTATGGTGAAATTGTATCACCTTTGAATCATACTGATATTACCGGAAAAATACATACAATAATATGGCATTTTAAAATAAAAGAGTTTTGTTATTACATTGAATCAGACAGAATGAAAAAATCAAAAAGATATTACGTCAACGACCTGATAAAAAAGTAAATTAAATCAGCAATATTCATAAATTTATTCTTACGTATTTTACAAAAATATCTGTATATTCATGTCATTATTACCAAAAAGATTATTATGAAATTCAGCCGTTGATTCTGGAATATGTTTAATATATGAATTTTTTACAACCTACTTGACAAGTCTGATTTTTTGTGATAAAATATTATATATGCTTGTGTAGCACAGTTGGTAGTGCAGTTCATTCGTAATGAACAGGTCGCAGGTTCGAGTCCCGTCACAAGCTCTTGTATATCGTCCGGAATGTAGATATTCCGGACTTTTTTTATATTTTCAGACTGTATATTATGTACAGATAATATGGTTATTATTTGTGCAATCATACAAAAACAAATAAAATTTCGTCTTTTTTGCTTCCTTAAATCACTGGTATATAGAATGTCGCAAAGGCATTTAAAAAATTTTTTTATGGAGGCAAAAACAATGAAAAGAAACTTTATAATTGCGTGTATATCTGCAATTACGCTTACTGCTGTATCGTGTAACGAGGTGAAGCAGACTGACATTCAGCCGGAAAACAACAATTCCAGTATATCCGGGACTGTACAGGAAAATTCTACACCGGACGACAATGCAACAGACGACGACAACGAAGAAGTAGTTATTACAATGGCTTCAAACGGTTATCCTGAGGGTGAACTCCGTAAAGCGATTGAACGTTTCAACGAGGCTGATAATGGTTACAGAATAGTCACGAAACGTTATGACCCTACTGTTAACGTCAATAACGAAAACGGCGAATCAATCAGAGTGATTGAAAATGAAGAAGATGCAATAATGGAAGATTTCAAACTCATTCAGGATGCTATAAACAAGGACGATATAGATATTTTCCCGTCATTTGCATTTTTTAGTAGTGCAAAACTTGAAATTCTGAAAAAAATGGGGGCTTTTGTTGACTTATATTCCTTTATGGAAAATGACCCCGAAGTAAACACTTCAACCCTTAATCAGCATATTCTCAGCCTCAACGAAATTGACGGTAAACTTTATTCAATGCCTGTATCGTACTTTGGAAGCACTCTTATAGGTGAATCAAAATACGTTGGTGACAAGGAAAACTGGACTGTTGACGAATTTATTTCACACTGGGAACAGATGCCGGAGGGTTCTACTGTAAACGGTTCTATAAATAGTGAAAATATCTATTATGACGTTCTGAGGGAAAATCTTGAATCATTTGTTGACTATGAAAATTTAAAAGTTAATTTTGACTGTCCGGAGTTCAAAAAAATTCTTGAGTTCTGCAACAGATTTGAAAGTAATGGCAATAATAAAGGTACATATATATATGATGCTCCGAGTATGGTATCTTTTACTGATATAGCCGATTTTAATTATGCTAAATTGTTTGGTGAACACGGTAATGAAAAATTAAAATTTACTACTCCGCCATATACAATGGTAGGTTATCCGTCATCGGACGGAAATGGAGCATTTTTTCAGTCAGGATTCAGTTATTCAATCAGTGCTAAATCTTCTCCCGAAAAACAAAAGGGTGCATGGGAATTTATACGTGAGTTCTATACGGAAGAATTTCAGATAAACTATGCAGTCGGTGAAAAAATTGTAGAATGGGACGGAAGTGAACATTATTCGTCAGAAATGTATGGATTCTGTATAAACAATAACGCTTTTGACAATATAGCTGAAAGAACAGTTGCAGGTGAATTTCATAATGATACATATTCAATTGAGGGAAATGTATACACAAATCATCTTGTTACACAGGAAGAAGTTGACAAGCTGAAAAAATATCTTGACAGTATCAACAGGTGGGAAACTACTCTTGACCGTCAGCTTTGGAATATCATTGAAAAAGAAGTAATGGCATACTTTGCCGGTGAGAAGTTCCTTGATGATACAGTTGACATGATTCAGAACCGTGCTTCCATATGGATTAGCGAACAATACTGATTAAATTTTTAAAAAATTTTCTCCTTTTGTACATAATCACCAAAAAATTGTGATAAATTTATGATAATATTCAATTGCTTTTTTTTTTTGATAGTGGTATAATGTATGTAGTCGGACCGGAATTAATATTCATGCACAAGTGGAAATATTCTGGTCTCTTCACATATAATGTATGGAAAGGAAGTTGGTTATGTAATACTTTTATTTTCAGAAAATCAAACATTCTATATTGTTTACGAAAGGAGAGAGTTCTATAATGAACAAACTTGCGAAAAGGTCAGTGAGCTTTGTTACGGCGATGTTTATGTCGATAATGAGCATGGTATCTGGTATTTCACCCATATCGGCAGAGAAAGATATTCCGAATTTAGCAACTCCGTCGACCACTGCAAAAGACGTGGATTTGCTTATTGGTAGTAATCCGGACAATCCATTGCGTGGTGATACCGTCTCACAGACCATTCAAAATTACAGAAACGAATATGCTTTAGGTATTGCCTCACAGTTTGCGGTTTTTGTAAAAGAGGATTTTATTCCGCATAACTCTGATACAGAAGGTCGTATAGCTGTAGGCGGTAATTTCAACTTTGCAGATGCAAATAATGACTGGCGTTATTCTGCTGGTCGTGGTGACTTCGAACACCAGAAAAATCTGGGTGATTCATTAAATGATAAGTACGCAGATTTTGCCAGCATTATCTGGGACGGTAAAAAAGATACTGTTTTTTATGGTATTAACCTTACAGATGAATGTTATATGCAGGGCAGTCCAGTTAAAGATGAAAAATGGAGAATGGTTGTACAAAATGACGCCGGTGCTCAGTATATCAAAGATGATAAAGGCAGTTTCGGCGGAGTATTTACAGATGAATCCAAGAAGTATAGTAACAACTTAAACAGAGTATATCAGGAAAAACTCATTGATTTCAATGACGCATTTGATAATGTCTTAGCTACAAGAAGCGATAAGCTTTTAAAAAAGGAAAATCAATTTAAAGTTTATACAGACACATACGACGGCAACTCGGCTGTAGTATTAGAATATACAGGAGACCCTGATGTTGCTACAGAAACAGTATATTGTACATTAACCGGAAAAGATTTAGAAACTTATCAGAATGCTTCATATGTTGTGTTTAAGAACATTCCTGAACTTCCTGAGCCAAGAACTGTATATGAAGCTGACGGAACCGAAGATACATGGGATTATGCATATATTGTTGTAAATATTCCTGAAACTGGTGAAGTTATCAGCAGTAATAATACAGTATCTGAAGGACATAAGTTCACTATTATTAATAATGAAGATATATCAGCTCATGGTTTTGCAAGTGGTAATAATAAAGCAGGTGTATCATCACTCCTTTATAATATTCCTAATGCAACTAAAGTAACTCTTAACGGTGCTTTTCAGGGTACTATTTTAGCAAATAAAGCACAGCTTGGTGATGATAAAAGTGCTCCTCACCTTTCCGGTGCATTTATCGGTAAAGCCTTTGAAGGTACAGTAGAATTTGGTTACAGACCATTTACAGGACCTATTTCAATTATTGGTTCAGTTTCAGGTTATGCTCTTGATATCTCAAAAGTAAGACCAGTATTTGATGAAAACGGCGAAGAAACAGGTAAAGAAGCTATTGCCGATGCAGTACTCGTACTTATAGATAACGAAACAAACGAAATTGTTTCAGAAATCAAGACTACTACAGGTAAATACGATTTCATCACTCTTCCTTCTTCAATCAATACTTCTAAGGCTGAAGTAACGGAATACCAAAAGACGTATACATTAAAAGAGTTAACTCCTCCTTCGGGATATAACGGAACTGACACAAGCTATCAGATAGAAATAATTGAAGACGTTGAAACAGTTATTACTGTAGGTGACAACTCAGCTCCTGGCATAGTACACGTAACAGTAAAGCGTGACGGCGATGTAATAAGAAAACTTGATTATGAAGATAAGTATGAGGGTGACAAACAGGTTTCAAGAACTATTACAATAACATCACCGATAGTAAACGGAGATACAGTAATAGAAGACCCAGACCCTATTACATTTACACTTTCCATTAAGGACGGAAAAATTACAAAAGTTCAGCAGGATATTAATGATGAGACATCATATCCTCTTGAATCTACAGACAAGACAGTAAATCCGAATGGTCTTACTGTAAATACAAGTGGTATTTTCAATTACGAATATTCAGAAGGTTGGAACAGTAGCTATTATTACGATGTTGATAATATGATGATAACACGTATTCCGGAAGGTAACGTTTCTGAATTCGTTAATACTCAGAAAGAAATAACACTCATTAAAGTTGATGAAGATGATAATAGTATTTTTCTTCCGTTTGCAACACTTGAGATTTACAGTGCAACAGACAATACAAAAGTAAAAGAAGGCACTACAGACGAAAACGGTGTTTTAGAACTCGGACATCTTGAAATAGGCAGATACTATATAGTAGAAAAAGAAACTCCGGACGGATATGTAAAGCCTGTAAATAACATCTATTTTGAAGTGACAAAAGACTACACTATTAAAGGTGACAGCACAAGAACAGCATACCCTGTCACTTATACACTTAAGTACGATGGCGAACCGGCTAATGAACCAGTCAGAGTAAATATAGGTGAAGGCGATACAGACATTGAAGGCGTTAAGACAAAACCAATACCTACGGACCATTTCACACAAGATTTAACGGGTATAAATAGTGATGATAAATTCTACTACAATAAAGACAACAGTGTTAACTACAATATAGATTGTGGTGGTAAAGAAATTACAAAGATTGTAATTAATACTGCTTCTGCTGGTGGTGGAATTCAGTTTAAGAATGGCATTAATGAGTGGGGCTATGATGAACAATTATGTCAATTTGATGATTTAAAAAAGGGAAGAAATGTATTTGAAAAATCAGACATAGGCAAGCCTGCTTTCTTTAACGAAGACGGTTACATGAAGCTGACATTTTGGAATGCAGATATTGAAAGTATTGAATATTATTGTGACGGTCTTGAAACTGACGGTGTAGACACAGAAGCTGTAGCCGAAAGCGTAATAGTTGAATGTCCTGCATATCTTGAAGGCTCAGTGCTTGAAGTCGGCGACGGTGAAGAGGCTTATTATAAAGGAATAGTAAAAGAAAAAGACGGAAAATATATCTGTGAAATCAAGATAGGTGAGCCATTTACAAACTTCCCGACACTTGAAGTTGAAACTCTTGAAGTCAACAAAACTGACATTATTGACCCTAAAGGCGATTCTCTTGAAATCCAGTTACCTAACACAAAGGAACAGGAAAAAACAAAGATGATAGAAATCAACAAGGTTAATATGCGAGGCGTTGAAGTAGAAGGTGCTGAACTCACCCTTAAATCAGAAGACGGAAGCGACATTACTTCAGACGGTCAGAAATCACCAATGACATGGACATCTCACCAGAAAGCATCATGGAGAATTACAAACATTAACACAGGTACTTATATACTCAGTGAAACTAAAGCACCTGTTGGTTATTTAAAAGCAGACCCGATTAAATTTAAAGTTGATGACGACGGTATTATTACAGTACTGGGTGAAAATGACGAAGAGATTAAAGTTAACGAAGAAGACGGTATGCCAGAACAGAGAGATAATTTTATACTTTCTACCAAAAAGGACGGATATTCAAGTCTTGATATGCGTGACGGAAGATTACTTAGATTCAAGAAGACAGATTCTACCGGTACAGAAGAACTTACAGGCTCAGTATTCAGACTTACAGCTAAACATACTGTTACGGACGAAGACGGAACAGAAAAAGTAGAAGATATTAAATTTAATAATGAAATAGTTAAATTTGATGAAGAATACGAAAAATATGTAAGATTCAATAGTGACAGAACAGCAATCGTATGGTATTCAAACGGACTTCCAGATGCTGAAGATGTTGAACCGATGTCAGTATTTGAAGTAAGAAACCTTCCTAACGGTGATTATACACTTGAAGAAGTTACAGCTCCTGACGGATATACATTAAAAACTATCAAATTTACAATTACTCCAGCAATGGACGGTGACAAGGCCGGTAACGGTATAGATATCACAACTTCCGCAGATGAAAAAGATGCAATAATTGGCAATTTTGAAAAAGGTGAAGGCACAAGTCTTTATGAAATAACTGTTAAAGATGATAATGCTGTAATTAAACTCAGCAAGAAAGAAATCGGCGGTCTGACAGAGCTTGCAGGTGCTAAACTTACACTTACTCGTGTAGATGCAGACGGAAAAGCTATTGCTTTTGATGACGAGCAGATTAAACTTTCAGATGTTAAGGATATAACATACAACGAAGATAAGACATCAATAAGCTGGACATCAGGAACAAGTGCATTAGAGATAACAAAGATTCAGGACGGTACATATATACTTAAAGAAGATGAAGCACCAGCCGGATACGAAACAGCAAAAGATATTACTTTTGTAGTTGCAAACGGTGTTGTTATAAGTGCAACAGTACTTGGTGGCGAGGACGGAAAAACACCTGTAAGCGTTCTTGATAAAAATGTTAATTCTATTAAAGATACCGTTACTATGCTTGACAGAGCAATAGTAAAGATAAGCAAGAAAGAACTTGTTGAAAATGAACAGGGTGAAGAAGAAAAAGCTCCTTTAGCAGGTGCAACACTTATTCTCACCGGTGAAAAGACAGTAAAAGATGCGGACGGAAAAGAAACAACAGAAGCTATTGAATTTACTGACAGCAACATTGATACAGATAATGAAAATGTAGAAATAGTAACTGTAGACGGAGAAATTTCTGCAATTCAGTGGACATCAGAAGAGAAAGAACTTGAACTTAAAGGACTTCCGAATGGTATATATACTCTTACAGAAACAGATGCTCCGGAAGGTTACACAATTGCAGACCCAATTAAATTTACTGTTACAGACGGAAAAATTACAATAAGCGGAAAACCAGTTAACAAAAATACAATCGAAATGATTGATAGGAAAACTGAAGAAACAACAACTACTTCTACTTCTACATCTACAACAACGACAACAACTACAACAACTACCACAACCACAGAAGATACTACCACAACCACAGAAGATACTACAACAACTACAGAAGATACTACAACAACCACAGAAGATACTACAACAACCACAACAACTACAACCACGACTACAACGACTACAACAACCACAACAACTACAACCACGACTACAACGACTACAACAACCACAACAACTTCGACATCAACAACCACAACAACGACTACAACCACAACGACTACAACAACCACAACAACTACAACTACAACAACCACAACAACTTCGACATCAACAACAACCACCACGACTACGACGACTCGGCGGAGGCCCGCCGG
>JAIDUG010000033.1 GCA_029060305.1 Ruminococcus sp. | reverse complement strand
AGTTGTTGTTGTAGCTTTTTCTGTAGCAGAAGTTGTTGTTGTAGCTTTTTCTGTAGCAGAAGTTGTTGTTGTAGCTTCTTCTGTAGCAGAAGTTGTTGTTGTAGCTTTTTCTGTAGCAGAAGTTGTTGTAGCTTTTTCTGTAGTAGCTGTTGTTGTAGCTTCTTCTGTAGCAGAAGTTGTTGTTGTAGCTTTTTCTGTAGTAGCTGTTGTTGTAGTTTCTTCTGTTGTAGCTGTTGATGTTGTTTCTTCTATAGTAGCTGTTGATGTTGTTTCTTCTATAGTAGCTGTTGTTGTATCTTCTGTAGCAGTTGTTGTAGTAGTTGTTTCTTCTGTAGTAGCTGTTGTTGTATCTTCTGTAGCAGTTGTTGTAGTAGTTGTTTCTTCTGTAGTAGTTGTAGTAGTAGTAACTTTCCTTGTTCTTTTTGTAGATGTGACGGATTCTGTTGATATATTGTTGGATGTTGTCTGTTCAACTACGACAGTTTCGTTAGACTTAATTTCTACTGTGGGGTCGTTTTCAACTATAATTACTTTGCTGTTAATATTGCTACATGTCTCATAAATTATATTGCCATCTTCGTCTTTTACTGGATTTCCATTTTCGTCTTTTTGTTCAATTTTTCTTGATTTAGAATCTAATACGATATAATTAGAAGATGTGTCAACATACTCAATATACTCAACGGATATAGTGGAATAATTTTCTTTATTGTTATTTTGAGAATCTGTGAATTTTATTTTTCCTAAATATACAGCTTTGTTGCCTTCTTCATCTTCACCAAATAATAATTCATCTTTCGATTTGGTTACTGTGATTGTTAAGAGTTTGCCGTCGTCGCCGGAAAAAGATGTGCAAGAACTAAAATGTGTTTTTGCTTCTTTGGATAATGTTATTGAATTTGGAGATTTGAGTGTCAAAGACATAACATTAATTTTGTTTGGGTTAATAGATTTATAATCAGCTTTATCACTAGTAAGATAAACATATACATTTCCGTTTGTTGGGTTTATGTCAACTCGACTCTCTAATTCAGACGCTTCAACTGTAACTGAGCCTCTTGTAGCAGTAATTATTGTATCTGTAGCCATAGTTGTTGTTATATAGCTTGAAGAGACTGTCATTGTAAGTGCTGCTATACCTGCTAAAAATTTTTTTAACATAATCATCACTCCTGAAATTATAATTAAAAGTTGTTTCTTTATTTTTAATGTTTCTTGTTTCTTCTATGGTTATATTCTATCATTAATTCAGCAATCTTTGTACTCTTAAAACAAGACATTTTCCATTAAAAATCAGATATGTAAAAAAATCCCACCCGTATTTAAACAGGTGGGATATTTATTATCTGTAAAGAACTATGTCATTATCTGTATTGTCAAGCCTCATCACTGGTTTCTGTAGTAATGATTTCTTCAGTTGTTGTAGTTACTTCTTCAGTTGTTGTAGTTGTTTCTTCAGGCTGTGTAGTTTCTTCTGTGGAAGTTGTTGTAGTAGTTGTAGTTGTTTCTTCTTCTGTAGTAGCTGTTGTAATTTCTACAGGTTCTCCAACCTCTGCACCGGGAACTTTACCACCGCCAAGGCTTATGGAGTTTAATTTGTCCTTAGAGTCTAAACCTACATACAGTGTGTCACTTACGATACGCTGACCTGTATTGTAGATAGCATCGTTTACTCTGTAGAGTTCAACACGAACCTTTTCAGGCCAATGCATTTTCTCCATTTCTTTAGGTTCAATCCAGTATATCCATGTACCGTTTGCAACGTCTCCGATTTCTGCATCAGGTTTTATGTCTGACAAACAAATCTGGTGTGATTTACCACTGTCGTCAACACGTGTACTACCAACGATATAACCGTCTTCATCATAAAGGAGAACTACATTGTAAGCACCATTACCCTTGAAAGAACCAACGAATATAAGTGAACCCTCAGGAATGTAACTGCCATCATCAGCATATTTATAATTTTTGTCAAGTATACCTAATGTTACCTTTACTTCTTCGCCATTTACACCTTCTTTACCTTCGTCCTGTGCCTGACGGAAGTCAACATTATCGCCTGTTACGCCGAGAACGTCAAGTTCAGCGATTGAAATAGTATTGTTATTCTGTTCTGAAATCGCAATCTTTACAGAAGATGTTTCAAAAGTACCAACATACGATGCATCTGTAGCATTGAAGTAAATAGTATTAGAGCCTTTAAATTCACCCTGTGCTACGCTAATCCATTCAGAATTACCATTATTTATGAAGACTTCATACTTGCCTATTGGATTACCGCCTGCACCGGCTGTATACTTCAATCCTGTTACTTCAAGTGTCTGGTGGAAGTCAATGATTATTTCTGCTACATTGCTTGTTACTGTAGGACTGTAAATAGTTTCAAATTTATCATCAATCATTTCAACAGCAGGGTCATAGACTGATACTTCACATGGGAGCTGACTATTTTCATCAGGGTCTGTAGTATGTGTTTGTGCTTCAAGACCACTTGTTGTAACGCTCCAGTGTGACTTGTCAAGACTTCCGTCATGACTAATCTTTACCCAATCTGTTTCATATGCTGCTGAACGGTTGAGATAATGGTCAACCACTACAACCTTATATGATACTGTACGGTTGTTGTATGCTGTAACTGTGTCTACATATTTAGGTTCTTTTGTAAATCCTGCAATGCTTTCTTTTACATCGCCGTTTGCCCTTACGCAACGGATAATTTCGTAACCGAGAATATCTTCTGAATCAATTTTGTCTTTAGAAACGTCAAATGTAAGTGTAACTTTGTTTGCATTTACACCTGTGCCGACATTCATGTTTACGTTGTCTATTACTTCTGTCAGTCTCTTGAGTTCTCTGACCGGCTGTCCGTAGTTATCTGTGATTATATTTCCGTCTTCGTCTGTAGCGTTAACGAATTCACACTTCAGTGAGCTTTCAATGCCCTTGCTTTCCTTATCCAGTGCATAGAGACGGGATGCTTCGTTTGCATACATGATAGCTCTTGTTTCTTTCGGGAAGTTGCTTGCATATGTTTCTGTAATCGAATCCGGAGTCATACCCCAGCTTTCAAAGAATTCAAGAACGTTTTTCTCTGCTGCCGCACAAGCAAGACGCATGAGTTTCTGGTCTGTATCACCTTCACTGAGATTCAGTGGAGTATCACAAAGTCCGTCGGCTGCACTTTTGTTTCTTGAATATGTGTCAACTCTTGCATAGAAGAGGTTATTGAAAATATCACTTTGTGTTCCATAAGTTTTGTAGTTGTTACCCTTATCGTAAGCAAGGTGAAGTTGCCAGTACATACCAAGCTGTGTTCCCTGGTCTGCACGACCCTTTACATTTGAAGTTACTCTCTTGAAGATGTTATCATAGTTAAGTCTTGAGTTTTTGTCATTATCTTTTGAAGTAGAAAGAAGTGAGAAGTAGTTATTTGTGATTTCAGCTACTGTATAATTTGAATCGTTGATACAGTGACCGATTTCGTGAGCAATTCCCCAGCCGAAGTAATCTCCGCTTACATATTTACCGTTTGCATCTTTTGTTACGCCCTTGCAACTTGTAATGTCAGCAGCTGAACCATACTGGATACCAATGTGGTCGCCTGACGCATACATAAATGCACCTTGGAACATTCTCTGATAACGGATATTGAGATGCATATTAGAAACTCTGTTTATATCTGCTGGATTGTAAGCTGTGCCGTCATTTGCTACCAAGCCCTTGTGCTGATAGAAGAGTGTGAGCATATCTTCCATTGCATCTAATGATGTAATAAGCTGTTCTGCACGCTGGTCAAGTGTGCCTCCGCCTATACCTGCAAGTATCTGCGGTGCAGGAAGTGAATACATCATCTGAGTGCAGAGAATTTCTGTTGCACCTGCGATACAGGTTTCTTTCTTATATGCAAGTTTTACCTGTGTGTTTTCTGAATTTGCGTGGGCTTTTTCGTGTTCTGCTTCCATATTTGCAACGTGTTTATCAAGAGCTTCGATATATGTCTTTGCTCTTTCGATACGTTGATTTCTGTTTGTTACACGGTAAAGGTCGAGAACAGGAATCTGTGAACCGCCGGCCACACGTACTGAATAACGTGTGCCGTTACTCATGTCACAATCGGTTACAATATAAAGTGAACCGCCACCCTCAGCATCACCTACAGCACTTTCAGGAATAGAGATTGTGTTTGCTCCGATTTTAAGTTTTTCACTTGTCTTTAATACAACAGAGTTTGATTCGGAATTATACTGTGTGCATACAAGTCTCAGATTTGTCTCCTGACCTATTGTACTACTAAACGGGTTGCTTTGTGTACTGCCTACATAAACTGTTACTTCTGAGCCAGCAGCTGCTGAAACACCGAGCGGTTGCCATGCATTCAGTCCGCCGTAATTAACAGCTTTACCGCCCTTGCTGGTATTTGAAGTGAGTTTGTTGTAAACTTCTACAGGTTTTACAAGACTATCTGCATCTTTCAGTATTTTTTCAGCTGTGTCAAGTTCTGTAGTAAGGAATTCTCTGTCGGGGTGCAATTCGCCTGTTTTCGGGTCTACTGTTTTAAGTTTCTTACGGAGTGCATCAATCTTTTCCTGAGTAACGTCATCTTTCAAAGTCAGACGGAATATATCGTCGTCCTTGTAAAGACCCATAATATCGTTTTTAAGGTCACCACGCTCATAGAAAGCGATTTCTGAAAATGCAACATGGCTACCGTTACCATAGTCAAAGCCTATCTTAAGTTTCTTTGCCTTAATGCCTTTCGGGAAGTTTACAATATAATATGTCTTTCCGTTTGCGTCCTTACGTTGAAGACTTCCGCTGATTTGTGTATATTGCTCTACTAATTTATTTGTGTCGTCATATGCATATACACTTGTAAACTTTATACTACCATTATTATATGGATACAGAACAGCAATAGAACCAAACTCATATTCCTTGTCAAACTCATATGTAATAGCTCTATAGCTATAATTACCCTCATTTACATAACCACCGGTGTTATGCGGAGTGCCAAATGAAGTGTTTTGGGTGTCGTCTTTCATGGTGTAGTATGTATTAGGGTCGCCGTCAACAACTGCCCATGTAGATAATTGACCGTCATTTCTTGCTACTTCATCTTTGTCGTTACCTTTTGTAAAGCCGTCTCTTTCTCTGTATACATCTACAATGTGTTCACTGCCGATATTTCCGTCTTCGTCAACATTGATAGCACCATATTTGTGCATCTGAGCAGGTTCTGTTGTAATTGTCTTTGCTTTCTTCTTATCGGACTGCGGGCTGTCGCCATTTTTATTGCACGCTACAACATAAGCACTGTATTCAGCTTTATCCTCAAGACCTGTAATACTATATTTTGTTACTACTCCGTCGATTGGGATTTCAGTATACTCGTCAACTTCATTCGTTTCCGGATTAATCTTTCCGTAATAGAGTTTGTAAGAAGTAGCGGCGTTTGTAAGGTCAGCACCCCATGAAACTTCTATACTCTTTGTGCCACCTTTAACATTAACATAGTCAGGCTTTCCAGGTGCTTGTTGTGGCTCTGTTCTAACTGATACAGTTTTTGACCATACACTACTACTGCCTTCACCCTCACTGCGGACGTGTACATAATATGTCATGTTTGTCTTGATTAACTTGAAGTTTCCGTGTTCAGAAAAAAGTGTAGCTTTGATTAAGCCGGTTTTTGAATCGATATATGAGTTGAGTGCATCAGCTGATATAGTATTCTTTTTAACAATTGATGTAAAACCGCCGTCTGCTTTTGTAGCAGGGCTTGTTGATACTTCATATTCATATCCGCCGGGTGCGTTTACAACTTTTTTCCAAGTTATATCAATCTGTGCGTATTTATCTTCTTTGGTTGTGTCCTGTACAACATCAAGTGTTTCAGGATAATCTGCCGGAGGTGGGCTTACTTTCTTTTCAAGACCATTAAGCATCTTTACTTCTGCTATTTCAGCAAGTTTTGTATTCTTTACTTTTGTAATGCTGATAGTGATTTTCTTTACAGCTGTCTGATTTCCTAAATTAACGCTGATATTACCATTACTGTCAACTGTAGCTGTTACGTTACTTTCAGTTTCAGGAAGTGTTTCCTTACCTTGTGAGAAAGGAACTTTAAACGTATTTCCGTTGCCGTCTTCGCAGTCTACAAATCCCGTGTCAGCATTTGTTGCAATTGTGATTTCCTTGATATCTCCACCATCAGGAATAGGCATTGAAAAACCAACAGGATTTTTTTCAGAAATCGTGCCACCATTTGCTGGCTGTAATGTTACGGATGTAGGTGGATTACTATCATCATTTGACATTGACTCCTGTATCAGCTGGTCAAGACTGCCTGATACTTTACCTGTAACATCTCCTACTTTCACATTGTCAATTATATATTTTTCAGATATTTCCTGTTCAAGAGTTGCTTTTGTTTCCGAATCTTTAATATCATTATAGTTTTGTGTAAAAGCTCCGATGTCTTCAATTGTTACTTTGCCGTCGTCGTTCCAGTCAAGCTGTAACTTATCATAATTGTTGTTTGTTATTTTAGTTTCAAGTGTGCTTTTTTCTGTTTCAAGACTTGATTTGGTTGTATTTGATTTTGAACTTTCCTCGGTTGTATTTGACGCGTTTGTATTTGAGTTTAAACTTTCCTTTACTTCAGCAAGTCTTACATAGGTATTAACAGCGTCAGCAAGTAAGTCTATGTCATCATTATTTATTTTCTGGTCATGGTTTAAGTCGCCATACATCAAAACGCCTGGGTGGATGTCGCTTTTACGTTCCCTGTATATAACTGTACCATCTGAATTTACTTTTATTCTGCCCTCGCTATCCGTTTGCGGTTCATATTTATAAGAGTAAACGGGATTAAAACCAAGAGTAACTTTTACTGTACATACTGAATTGGAAAGATTGTCGATATCCTGTTCAAATGGCACAAATCCGTCAGATGTAACTGTGATATGGTAATCACCGTTTGCAATGTAATCATTTGTTCCTACTGATATTGTATCCTCTCCGACTGAAATGTTTTGGGTGAGTATTGTACTTCCGTCTTTCTTAGAAATAGTAACCGTGCATGGAACAGAGTCTTTAAAAGACATACAACTTGAAACCTGAACATTAATCTTACTGTAATTATTGTCACTATTTTTTTTCTGAGTATCATCGTCATTATTTTCTGCATTTTCTGCAGCAGCTGAAATGATATTGTATGAAATTTTAGTTGCCCCAATAGTCTGTGAGAAACTTCCCATCATTGATAATGCGGCTATAAAAGCAAGCGTTTTTCTTAAACGACATTTTTTTGCTGAAGTTTTCATAGAATTCATCCTTTCTGATTTCGGCAACTTTTATTACTAATCATGAGAGTAGAAGTTATAATAAATAAGTTCGCCAGTTAATTTTTATACGGGAGCTTTTTTTGATATATTTTCGAGTCATCTCCATCTTTAATTATATTATACTCATTTTTCAAAAAAAGTCAATACATTTTTTTGCTTTCGTCTGATTCATGACGGACTTTGACTTGTTTTTATGGGATTTTCGGTATGTTACATAAATAAACGATAATGAAAAATCATTTCATTTGTTCAGATATGATAATATTTGTCATATTGAACTCATAGAAACGATAAAGTCGATATATTCAGAATATCCCGATATTCCTGCTACTATTGAAACGGCTTGTGAAAATTTCGACAACATGGTATACACATTCAGTGTTATGCATAAAAGTGGACTTTTCGGATATATGCTTGATGATGAGATAAAAGAATTTTTTGATAATCTGTTTCTGCTTTATTCTTTGCCATTGGAAAATATGGACAAGATAAAAGACAGTTTAAATGAAATAAAGACGTATATTCTGAAAAACAATCAAACAGGTGGATTGGCAGATTTCTTTGGTTTCAGTAATAATAACAATGCAAGCGATATGGCATCTATCTGTGTAAAAGCCTATTTAGCATACACACGTTTCTGCAATCTTGGAAAATATCTTGCGGAAGTCTATCACAAAGCGGACTTTCTTTCTGATAAAAAAGAGGACTTCAGAAGGTCAATGAAATACTTCATGTTCTTTGATGACGAGATATGCCAGTGTGTATATACCGGTGTCGGATATGCTTTCAATATGGACTTTCTGCCTAAAACAGAAAAATTAGTATATCGTTTCTATGACGGAATAGACGAGACAACTATAAAGGCATGGGAACCTGATAAAACATCAAATAATCATTATTTTTCACAGATGATAAAATCTATCAGGGAACAAATACATGGTACCAGTTTAACTATGCTTTCTTGCGGAAAAAATTTCTTTCCGTGTCTTATGAAATATTATCAGCCAGACAATAGAAAGAGCGATTATTATTCACTGCGTATCTATAAAAATCTGAATGTCAACTATATTGAAGTCAAAGAAAATGAAAAGTTATCTATACCGGCTTTTCTGCATAAATACTGTTATGTAAACGAAAATACTTTGAAAGAGATTCATTTTGTTATTGATATAAGTGTTTTCAGAAAAGGCAGAGGCAAAAATGAAAACAATATTGATACCGGAACACTTTCAGGATTTATGCAAAAAATGACTGATACAGGAATTCAATTGTCAACAGTCGGAAGTATTTCAGACGGTGAAATTGTTGCAACAAAACTTCCGGAATATACAGAATATAATTTAAGTCTTGATGAGACCTTGGGGTTAGTTCAGGTATGTAAAGAGTATAAGAATAAAAAAACGGTCAAAAGTATTGTCGTAGATGGAAATACCATAAAAATGTTAATACTGTAAACGATTTAAAAAGTATAATCAAAATTTCAGAAAAAGAAATAGACGATGTAAAAAATATTAAAGGAAGTTATCTTGGAAAAGGTTTATGTGAAAGATATTATGATAAGCAAATAACGATAGAAAGAAATGATGAAAATGTCAGAACAGATGAGTAAGGCACAAAAACTTACATACATAATAAAAGACAGAAAATTCCGTGTTCCCTTGTATCAGCGAAACTATAAATGGAATATAACAACCGCTGTAAAACTCATAGAAGACCTGATAGAATCTTACAATAAACATACTATAAAATCTATTGGTCTGATTACGTTGTATAAAGATAAAGAGAATCTGAATATAAACGAATTTGAAGTTATTGACGGTAAGCAAAGACTGATTACACTTGCGATACTTTTCAGTCTGCTGGGTCGTAATAATCCAAACCCTATAGATTTGTGCTTTGAACGTGATAATAATCATGTAAGAAAAAACGCTCTGAATAATCCGGATAATAAATGGAAAAATGATTTTGCCGATTATGTTCTTGAAAATTGTATTATGCTATGTGCCATTACTGAGAATCCGCCTATTGAGGAATTTATGAACCTTAACGCTTATAAAACGGCTTTTTCGGTATGAGATTACAATCGTGCTAATCTCATTATGCTCAATACATTCTATAAAGATAATCTGAAAGACGATAAAAATATTCAGGAAATTTTTACAGGATTTCCGGAGTGTACTTATAAAAATGCAGTTGGGGAGTTGTATAATAAGATACTGTATATTCTTTATGATGATAAAAACATTGAGGGTGATTTTTCGTCTGTTTATAAGGTACTTGTTGACACCGATAGATGTGAAAGTATTAAAAATCCTGATAATTCCCATGAATCAAGAATCAATATATTTTTCGGCACAAAAAAGGACACATATCGTTATGAACCTAAAGAAAAAGACTTTGAGGGCTGGAAAAATTACTTACAGAAATGTCATATATTTATCATATGATTAAACAACTTCAAAATAATATGTTAGCAGGCGATTTCAGTTCTGCCAAAATTATAGATAATTACGAAAAACTCACGAAAAACAGTTTTGTCAGCCTTTTGTCTCATCCGAAAAAAGAAGATGAAAAATTGTCTCTTTCTGAGTTGCTGAACAAATACAGTGAATTGCGAAAGATTAACAAAGATAATTGGAAGTTGGCTAACCGTTACTTTGAGGCGTACATTTATTCTGAAAAGAATGAAAAGACCAATAATAGCGGAGAAGCACATTCTTCATACAAAACGCCTTATATGTCAGAAAAGGAAATTATTGCAAGTATCGGAAGTACAGGGCGTTATGTAATGGAGAGATTTCTGAGAGAACGTTATTCAGAAAAAATTTCCGAACAGCATACCGAAAGCAACATTACAATATTTGATACGGAAATACTTAATCTTGGTGGAAAATTTGAGAATAAACCAAATGAAAAACTGAATGTCAGTACAATATTGTTATCTAAAGAAAAAGACAAAGATGCTGTTTATATATTTTACAGTTAAATGTGATGAAGATGAATATAAGTGTATATATAATTAATTAAATCAAAAAAAATTATCTTATTTGTACAATAGGACAGATGCATATTTGATTAAAACCAAAGATACAAAAAAACTTTATTAGCTCCCTGAAAAATAACATATAAAACATACTGATAGTATAATGCCACTGATGACCATTGCTGTTATTAGTGGTTTTTATATTTAATGGCGAAAAATATATTACTTAAAGTATAAATTGGAGAATTTATTGACATAAATGTAAATAAAATGTAAACTTAACAAAAAATAGTTGACTTTTTTGATTTATAGATATATACTAAAATTACATTAAAGTTCGTGGAAAAATCAAGTTCAATTTTTACAAAATAGACTGGAGGCGTCTATATGAAAATTAAAAAAGTCGTGTCGTCCCTTACAAGTGCATTGTTGTTATCTACATCAGTAGCATCATCACTTGTTCCCACATCATATGCTACAAATAGTGATGTTAATTATGGTGAAGCTCTTGCATTGTCATTGTATTTTTACGATGCTAATGAGTGCGGTTGTGATGTTGACAGCGGTTCTCTTAACTGGCGTGGTAACTGTCATACATATGATGCTAACGCTTCTCTTGACAATGCAGTTGGTCTCGGAAATTCTGAAAAGGAACTCATTAAAAAGTCCACAGGTTCATCAACGGTAGATGTTTCCGGTGGTTATCATGATGCAGGTGACCACGTGAAATTCAATCTCACTATGGGCTTCAACGCAACTTCACTCGGTTGGGCTTACTTCGACTATCCGGAAGTTTTCAAGGAAACTAATACAGAAGCTCATCTGCTTGACATTTTAAGAAATACCTGTGATTACTTTATGAAAACAACATATCTCACTGACAGCGGTGACGTTTTTGCATTCTGCTATAATGTAAGCGACAGCAGTGACCACGATTACTGGTCATCTCCTGAAACTCAGAATTATAACAGAAAAACTTACTGGGCTACAAAGTCCAATAATAACTCAACTGTTGCATTTGAAATGGCATCAGCACTGGCTTCCACAGCCTCAGCATTTCAGAGTATTGACAATGAATATTCCGCAGAGTGTCTGAAATATGCAGATGCATTGTACAGATTTGGTAAGGCTTATAACGGCAATGAAACTGCCGGTATGGGTGATATGTACGGTACAAGCAGTTCAGCAGACGAAAAGGCATGGGCAGAGGCTTGGCTTTATGTTGCTGACAGTGATACATATTCACTTCCCACTCTTAAACCGAATAACGGTAGCTATGGTTCTGAAAGTGACTACTGGGTTTACTGTTGGGATAAAGTATGGGGCGGATATTCTTCATTGATGTACAGACTTACAGGAGATTCAGCATATGCAAATGAACTTAAATTCGAGATGGATAACCTTGTAAGCAACAAGAATCAGGCTTACTATCCTATTTCCGGCTGGGGTACTTCACGTTATAATTGTGCTTGGCAGAAGTATGCTATTACTTATGCAGAGAGTCAGGGCAATAATGAGTATCTGAATTATGCTAAAAAGCAAATGGATTATATTCTCGGTAACAATCCTACAGGATATAGTTTCCTTATTGGTTATGGCGACAAGAATCCTACAAGAATACATCACCGTGCCGCTAACCCTGGAGTAGGCGACCCGTCTGCAAATACTGAATGTTCACATACTCTTTATGGTGCATTAATCGGTGGTCCTACAACTGCAAATGGTGATTATGAAGACAATGCAAACAGATACCAGTATACAGAACCTGCACTCGATTATAATGCTTGTTTCACACTGGCAATAACTGGACTGTATGCACACTTCGGCGGTGATGCTTCTACAGCTGACAGTATAATAAATAATGCTGAGGAGTTTAAGTCCGGATTTGACTTCGGTAATATAGAAAATACTGATACACCTTCAAAACCCGTGGTTACAACAGTTGCAACTGCTGAACCTGTTGAAACCATAACCACAACTACAACTACTGCTAATGTTTCTGTTGATATGGAAGATGATAAGTCTACAGTAAATCTCAACAGTACACTTAATTGCAAAGACAATAATCAGATTCATCTCACAATAAGCGACTATATCCCTGCAAATGCACAACTCCAGAAGATTACTGTTAATCTTAATTCTTCAAATAATATGGGTACTGTAGTAAGTGCAGTAGGTTTTTCAACAAATAACGGCTGGAATCAGATTGATAAAAATATGTATATGGGTACAAATGGTACTCTTGAATTTGATACATCTGATATAAGCAGTTCTATCATAAACAACAGCGAAATGATGTTTGGTTTATGGTGGTGCGATTCCGTAACTCTTAACGTTGAGTCAATAGTGTTTGAATATAAAGTACCGTCAGATATGACAACAACTACTACAAAGCCTACCACAACAACTACTACCACAAAGCCCACAACAACAACTACAACCACAAAACCCACTACAACAACTACTACTACAAAGCCTACCACAACAACTACAACCACTTAGACAAATAAGACAAAGACTACGACAACAACAGAGAAGAGCACGCCGGACCCCGGATCATA
>JAIDUG010000032.1:122116-124202 GCA_029060305.1 Ruminococcus sp. | reverse complement strand
TGGGTGTGGCGCAGTTGGTAGCGCGCTACCTTGGGGTGGTAGAGGCCGTGGGTTCAAGTCCCGTCACTCAGACCATAGAAAAAACACGTCGTTCCGATAAGGGAATGGCGTGTCTTTTTGCATATCAATCATCAAAGAAAGAAAGCTGTTTGTAGGAGACAAATGATTTTCCCCACTGTTCTGCCATTGCTTTTGCTATTCCGAGAAAAGTCTTGCTTCTTCTTTTCTGTCCGCTGATGCTCTCAACAAAATAAACCTTTTTACCGTTAGGACGTATATGATGTTCTTTTGGTTTTGGCAGACAGTCCGAAAAAGAAAGTAAAGGAAGATTTTTAAGCCAGAGACAAGTAGTTTTAATGTGATAATTTTCAGAATCGTGAATACTTTCTGCAAAATAATAAGGCTGTATAATTTGGTTTGGTCTGCGATAACGGCTTGCATATCCTACAGGATTTTCAACACAGATTCTGTCGCAGTCTGCTTCACAGAACTGTATGAAAAATTTCAGAGCATTTTCACGCTTTTCAAGTCTGTCAAGTGCTTTCTGACCGTATTTATCAATATTGATATACTTGTTACCGGCAATACTGAGATATGTACAAGGTGGATGAGCTATAAGCAAATCCCATTTGCCATCGATTTCGTGAAACATTCCGTCAGCTGTTGTAAATGAACATCTGCCATTTATAAGCGGAAGTACATCTCCTTGTATATGCCATTCAGGGTGACCGCCGGAACATTCCTGTATATCGCAACTGTAAGCCTCGTGACCGAGTTTGCGGAAAGATATACATACTCTCTGAGATTCCTCACAGGCTACTAAAATTTTCAATATTAAGCCCCCTTTCGATAGGTTTCGTACTCAAACGCTTTAAAGCGTTCAATAGAAATTTTTTCTTTGTTTATATCCATTTTTATACTCCTTTATATAAAGTGAAATTGCATAACTGAAAAGAAAGTTGTATCAGGTAGTAATAATTTTCAGGGAAGTATGCAAGAACCGGAAGAATAAAATACATTCTCAATCCGTCAAGCTTAAAAAAGTAAAGGGTCGGAAAAATTTTTTTCGCTCTAAAAACTGGGCGAAAAAATTTTTTCCTAAACAAGCGAGCTTGTTTCCCCTTGACTTTTTTATTTCGGCGTGGTGCCAAGCTGTAGCGTGGGCGGCTCCGAAGATAAACCGATGATAAACGCCCACGCCCTCTCAATTATACCACGCCGAAACCGCATTGACTACTAAACAGCGACCATTTTTTTTAGCGGGGCTCACCAAAGATAAACCGCTATAACCGGCAGTCATCATTCTCAGGGGAGTTTGTCTGAGCCGGAAGAAATACTAAGGAACAGCGACCAGTAAGTATTGAGGTTGCAGGGGGCTTGTCTGAGCCGGAAGCAACCGTTTGCGAACCATTGGAAATGAAGAACAGGGAAGTAAGCTACCCCCTGTTCTGTCGGATAAAGTTATAGTTTTCAACAATTAGAATGGTACATCATCATAAAAGTCGGATAATTCAACAGAAGTTTCGGGAACATTATCGGACTTTAAAGGCTTAAAGAAAAAACCACGGTTATCACGGCGAATAAAACCCAAAATTTCATCAGATTCATCACAGATATATGCAACATAAATCGAATTACGCTGTAATGAAGAGAACGAATGGAGAAGCAAGATAAATCTAATGTAGGCTTTGTGCAATGTGGCACAATCGACTAACTCAAATCGGTTACCTTTCATACTGTTGATATACACATAATACTTGATAACAGGTGTTTCGGGAAATGAAATCAACGGCTTATAGTCAGAACAACAGAGCGTACAGTCACCGCAAACATCATCACAATGCTCACCACTGTATACATCTTCCAAAACTTTCGAGGGGTGTTTGTCGTAGCAACTGCCAAGGAGCTTGCATTTGCGACAAAGGGGTTTTATCTTTAAATCAAACGGAATTTCTGATATGATTGTTTCAAGAGATGAAGAAGTTTCAGGCTCAGCAATTTCAGGAACGTCATCAGACTGCTCAGGTGTTTCATCAGGTACAGGAGTTGCAGGCTCAGATACTTCCGGAACATCATCAGACTGCTC
>JAIDUG010000032.1:0-122016 GCA_029060305.1 Ruminococcus sp. | reverse complement strand
GCTCAGGTGTTTCATCAGGTACAGGAGTTGCAGGCTCAGATACTTCCGGAACATCATCAGACTGCTCAGGTGTTTCATCAGGTACAGGAGTTGCAGGCTCAGATACTTCCGGAACATCATCAGACTGCTCAGGTGTTTCAGCAGGTGCAGGAGTTGCAGGTTCAGACACTTCCGGAACATCATCAGACTGCTCAGGTGTTTCAGCAGGTGCAGGAGTTTCAGGCTCAGCGATTTCAGACACGTCATCAGACGGCTCAAAGGTTTCAACTGGCGAATTATATGAATTTGATTCGTTAGTCAAGCCATAACGTTTCATAAGTTCGGGAGTAACGATTTTGATAGAAATAGTCTCAATACCTGAACCATATTCATTAAGAAGTTCAATAGCTTTTGCCTTGCTTGTTGCTGAAAAGATGTGAGTGAAAACGTTACCGTTAGTGACATCTTCAAGATAAAATCTGTAATATTTCATTTTTGCCATAATAACAGTCCTTTCGGATAATTTTTTGAATTTAGAAAGTGTATCTCCCGACATTCTTTACTGCCACTCCTGAGAGTTCGTTTCAGTCTCGCACGGACTTGCTTGCTACTGTTACCAGTTCTCAGAAGCTCCGTTACTGCACTGTATCATTACTTAGGAGTTCGGGTTTTCCCTCTTTCTATGATTCTATTATATCATATACACGTGTATATGTCAATAGGTTTGAAGAATTTTTTTGAAAAATATGAGAGAAAAAAAGACAGGTTTTTTGTGAAAATTGCATATAGACGTGTATATGATTGTGTGGTAAAATATAATAGAAAAGAGGTGATAATATGTATAATGAACAGTCCAAAGAAAGAACAATGAAGTATATGAAAGAAAAGAGGGACAAACTTACGTTAGATATGCCAAAAGGCAAGAAAGAAGTATACAAGAAGTATGCAGAAAGCAAAGGAAAGAGCTTGACGGCTTTAATAATGGAAATGCTTGACAATGAAATGAACGCAGTCCAGAGCGACAACTGAAAGCGATGACCGGAAAAACAGGGGAGTATTACTTCCCTGTTTTTTTGTCATAGGTTTCCGAATTTGAGGTTATCGGTAGCATTGTACATCTGATTGAGGTTGCTATGTACATAACGTTGTGTGGTTGATATGTCAACGTGACCGAGCAAAGCCCTGAGGGTTTCAATATCTGCACCCGACTGCAAAAGGTAAGTCGCATAGCTATGCCGGAGATTGTGCGGTGTATAGTAAGGTAAGTCAGGGTATTTTTCACGCTGTTTAGCATAGTAGTGACAATAAATGCGGTTATACTGTCGGAGTTTCAGAGGTGAACCGTCAGCGTTATGGAAAAGGAAACCGCACTCAGAACCGTCCAGTAGTCTTATCTGATTCAGAAGTGCAACCGCCTTATCGTGCAGAGGGACAACACGGTCACGGCGTGACTTTGTAGTATGGACGATAATATCACCCTCAGAAGTACGTACAAGCGTTTGGCATACAGTAAGGTATTTTTCAGGAATGTGAATATTAGTCCAAGTCAGAGCAAGCAGTTCGCCACGTCTCAGACCTGTCCACAATTCAAACTGAAACATTCTGCACTGTGGGCTGTCGTCATCAAAAAGCTGTTCAAGGTGTTCAATCTGAAAGCAGGAAACATCTTTCCTAACTTTTTTAGGCGGTCTGATATAGTCGGCAGGATTTTTTTCAATAAGGTCGTTTACAACAGCCTCACGAAGAACACGCTTGATAAGAAAATAGGCACGGCGTTGACGTTCAGAACTGTCAACCATAGTAGACTTTACAACTCTTTGTATATCAATCGGTCTTATAGACGACAATTCCATATCAGAAACACAGGTAAAGTGTTTTTTGTTTATACAAAGGCAGTCAACACAATAATCGTGTGAATGAACGCCCTTACAGTACACCTCATAATATTCATTGAACCAATCTCTGAATAAAATAATATCACCCCCTATTCTAATAAAGTTTCATACTCATTGAGATCAATAAAATTGTCATAAAGCGGAATATGCAAATCAACATATTCAGTAAACTCATTTTCAACCAAAGAGGAAGAATTATAGTTGTCAATATCAATCAAATCAACAATTTGAGACATTTAAGGAGTATTTTCAGTTTTTATCTCTCCGGTAATAGGAGAAATCCATAAGCCATTATCAAAATCATATTCCCAGTTAGAATTATCATTATCAAGAGCAATAGAACGTAACTTTTCAGCTTTAATTTTTTTATCTTTTTCTTCCTTAATACGGCGGTTTTCATCACCACGGCGAAATATATACTTAAAGTGTCCGACGTGTTCATTAAAATACTCTTTGGATTTAATACTGTTATAGTCAACATTCTCAAAACGAATATCAGGAGTTTTCAATCCTCTGCTATGCCAAAAGAATTTGCCAAAAATCTTTTTACAATCTTTAGTTATGTATTTGGTAACATAAAAAGCGGTATTCATAACGTCCCCAAACAACTTAATAGCCGTGTTATGACCAAATCTCCATTTAGGCATATTATACACAATACGACCATTTGACGGAGACAGTCCACGTCTGGTAGCTGTAAAATCCTTTAAAGGTCTGCCAACTCCCTTATAAATTTTAGTTTTTGAATCGACAAGAATTGAATCATCACACTTAATCAGACCGTGAAAATGAATCTTTTCTCCGTCTTTATGAAATTCAGGAACGAAAACATATTCAACATTAAAACGACGGACAAGATTTTTTAACCAGTCCTGAACAGGTCTCAAAAGCACTTTAGGGTCTTTACTGTTCATTTTTTTAGGGTCAATAGTGCCGGTGAAGAAATAATTAAAATCATTACTTAAAATATAATCAAAAATTCTGTCTTTGGCACGTTTAAGGCTATCCATACGTGGCAGTCCCTTTTTTTTAGGTTTAGTAGGAAAGAGAATATTTTTAGCATACTTGATTTCTATATCTGTCAAAAAACTGGAACATTTTTGATAATATTGACTGAAAGCCTTTGCGTGTTTACGAAGTTTATAAATAGGCTTACTATCGCAATTATAAGAAGTAACAACTTTTCTGATAGCATCACAATAAGACAAATTAGGGTCTCTAAAAACAGGAGTATCAAAAACAATGGTACTTGTAGTACCGTCAGCATAAACTTTAGTTTTAGCGTTATAGTAAGACATAGACATATAATCACACTCCTGAATGTAGAAATCATTTGTTTATAGATTTGCTTACGCAAATTAAAGGATTTGCCAAGGCAAATACAAATTGTTGCCACCTTACAGGTGACACCAATTTGTGGATATAATCAAGTAAGGGGGAAGCCCCTCGCACAGCGAGGGGCGTTCCCCCTCTCCCCCTCAGACTTGATTGAGAATTATTGCTCAGAATCCCAAGATATTAACACAGGCTGTTGAGTAGGAACACCATTGATAAACTCTTTAGTATCTATATTGTCATAGTAATGAGGTCTCCAAAAGAAGAAGTCGTACATAGGAGAAGCAAACTCAAATCCGTCTACTATGTTACCACTGGAAATATCAAAAAAGAAATCTATACGGCGAACACGAGAAAATTTCAGTAAAGAGCGTTGAATGTAGTAATACTGTTCTGTTCGCTGTCTTATCTTTAAATCAACGTCTTTGTAACTCTGAGAAGCGTATATGAAATCACAGTCAGATTTTCTATGTTCGGAGTAAAAAAGTTTCAAGTTGTCAGAAAACTTCTTATAGTCTCTTGAATCAGACAGAAGCATTATTTCATCGACAAGGATAAGACAGTTTGAATAGTTGTATATACCCAGTTTGTCATAGTCTAACTTATAGCAACCTTTGCAGTAAAAGTTAGTGTAGACATAATCATAACGCTTGACAGACCCCAAATTAAGACCATGAAAGTTAATATTTTTTCCGGCAACAGCCCTTTGTGCTATCATACCAAGAAACAAGGACTTGCCACTTGCAGGAAGTCCGAATATACAAGAAATCATTTATATCACCTATTTCGTAAATAATTTTAATGCAAGTTTAAAACAACTAAGGACAAGAAGAACCGCCATAATTGTAATAAAATATTCAGTCATAAACATACTGAAAAAGAAATTCATAAAAGCACTCATTTTTTACCCCCTAAGCATTTCAGAACATCATGAACAATAATACAAAGGCAGACACAGGAAGTAACAAGAAGCACAAAGGACACACCGACAACTATTAACTGGGAAAACCACAGGTAATTGGAATCTTCAACTGTGAAAAAATTATTGAAAGCTCCTAAAAATATTTCAATCATTTCAATAAGCAAATCAGTCACCACCTTTAATAAAAATTATCACCATAATCATCAACCTCTATATCGTCATCATCATAAGTGTCAAGCTCTACATCACCGCTATCAATAAGAAAGCCGAAGAAATAAAGAAAAAGATTGGCACAAAGAAAGCCCAAGGATAAATCCCATATAGTAACTGGAAAGTCAAACAGAAAAATAGTAGGTTGAAATACCACAGTTTCTTTCATATACTGGAAAAGAAATTTAAACTGTTCTATGATGAAATCAAGAAGATTAATAGTAGAATCCAAATTATCGCCCCCAGTGACAAATCTTTGAAACTATTCTGAATCCAAGAGTAGCAAGAATAGTCGAGACAATCCAAGACGGAACAGAAATAACGTTGAAAAGGTTTGAAATGTAACCGGAAAATTTCGGAATGTTGTCAAGAACTATATGAAAATTTCCGCCGACCAAAGAAACAAGATTTATAATGTATTGCCAACCGGAATAAATATTTTCAATAATACTGAACATAATCACACCACCTTACAGAAAAAACATAGTGACCAATCCCAGTGAAACGCACATCAGGGCAACAGGCATCAGACCGGCATCATAAATAAAGTCACTTGCAAGAGTAATGAAACGTCCGGCAACTTGCAAGCCCCTGACAGGCAAAGGTGAATCAAAAGCAAAGTCAACGTCAGGATTTTCAGCAACGAAAGCAGGTTCAGTAGTCAGTGCCGGATATTTTTTATAAAATTCTTCCGGAAAAGTAACGTCAACTGTAACATTAACATTAATGTCACCAGTTGCAACAGGATATGTACCGCCTGTCGTTGCAGTAGCTGTAGACTGATTGATTATTTCAACAAGGTTATTCAATTCTCCTGTATAGCCGTTTATTTCAGCTCCTATATCAGGAACGACACTGAATACAGAATCAAACCCTGCTTCTAATGATGGCTTGATTGTACCATTGAAATAACCGGCTAATATATCAGGGTCAAATTCCAAAGAATTGGTAACTTTGTTATAGGTAACTCCATAGTCCTTATAATTATTGTAGTTATTAGTTGTTATGGTCTCTCCCATATGATTATCATAATACTTGTTGACTGACTTAACCCTGTTTCCGCCCTGATAACTGTCGATACACTGAATAAAAGTGTAATCATTGGAAAATGTTTGGCAGATAGTAAAACGATTGTACCAATCAGAGTTTGAACCGGAAAATGCTATATCATTAAACCTGACTGTAGAATTTCCGGCATTTTTTGTGTAGATACTGTTAGTTGTACCACTGACAAAATAAGCTGAACAAGAGTAATTGAAAAACGAACTGTTACTATTAATGTCAATACCACTAACGTTAGATTTAACCGGCATATAATTAACTGAAAAGGCTTGTGATGACGAAAAACTCAAAGCCAAGCCAACAGACTTGATGTCAAAGCCAAATGAAGTTGCATAACCTGCACTACTACTTCTTGTAAAGGTAACGTGACCATAACGTGTAGCAGATGTAGAACCATAATCAAAATTCATTCGGCAGACTACTATTTCTGAAACGCCGTTATTATAAGTAATCCTGTTTTTCGCATAGAAGTTATAGCTGACAGGAACTGTATAAGATGTTACAGGAGCTGCCTCTTTGCTTTTGCCCTTTGGTGGCGGTACATTAGGTATATCGTCAAAGTAACTGTCAGGATTACGCAGATAGTCGAAATATCCGCTGACAAAATCATCTATTTTGTAGAGATTTGTTTTATCAAACCATTCGTCAAGTTTGTCTATAATAGCGTTATCAGCATATGCCTGAATCATATGACTTTTGAAAACAGTCTGAGTTACAGGCTGTTTTTTTATAATTTCGTCCATTTGTCGTTGATATTCGTCAGGCGTTAATTCAGTAAACACCGGAGTATTGCTTTCTTCTTTCGGCTTGTAATCCGGACGTTCTGTACAAGACCCAATGAAGTAAAGGGTTACGAGGAACACCATTAGAAAAAGAAATATTTTTTTTAAAAGTTTTTTCATAGTTCACCTACCTTAAAAGAGGGGCAGAGGTTTGAACCCCTACCCCAAAAGTTTCATCATCTGCGACGACCGCCAAAGCGAAGAAGTCTTTTAGCAAGTCCGATAACAGCACCGGCAACAGGTATCGCCACAGCAAGAAGAAGAAGCGGACTACCCGAAATAGTGTTCACACAAGTGGTCATCTGTCCCCAAACCATTTCAAGAGCGGTTTTAAGATTTCCCAAAGCGTCAACAGTAGTAGTTTCAGCGGCGACTGCATAAAACGTCATAATTACACCCCCTTAATCCCTAATATCATTTATAAATCAGGCTTTACAGCCCAACTTACTTTTTAAACACCGGACGAACCCCAACTATCTCCAGTGTATTATTTTTCGGAGCGTAAACAAGTTCAATCTCCTTTTTACACATATTTTTCAGTGCCGTATCAACAGAATCATCACGTTCAGGAACGCCGAGCGAACAAGCAAGGTCAGACATTCTTATTTTTTTTATATGAAAACAAGAAAAACCATAGCTTTTATCGTTCTGTCCATTATCAGTAATACAGTCAAGTGAACGGTTGCTATACGAAATCATGTCGCCAGTTTTTTCATTAGGAAATTCACCTTTATTTACTCCAAATCCAACTAAATATGTACTCATAGTCGTTACTCCTTTCTGCCTTGTTGGTTTAAGGCGTTTTATTTATAAATCGGCTTAATCGCCGGACTTATCTTTTGAAAGATTTATCTTAAAAGGCTCATCTTCTGATTTTTCAAGATTATCTGTAGAATCCGGTTTACCTAAAAAACCTCTGGAAAAGTCTAAAGGTCCTAAAGGTCTACGCAAAAATCTGTAAACAGAAAATAAAATGCAAATACCAAGAATAAAAAGGAAAACCTCTGTCATTTTTTATCACCGCCTTTCAAAGTCCCACACCGGCAACAGCCGTCAGGTGCAGATTTTTAAATTTATATTTGGTTGAAAGAAACTAAATATCAATCATATGTGATTGAATAAATATAATTATACTCATTTTTCGGTGAAAGTCAAGTATTTTTCAATCATTTATGATATAATCGGAGAAAGTAACAAAAACAGGAGTGAATATTTATGGGAATTTACCAAAGATTAAAAGACTTGAGAGAAGATATGAGTATGAATCAAGCACAAGTAGGAAAAATCATAAAAACAACAGGAAATTACTATGGAGATTATGAGAAAGGAAAGAGAGACATACCCACAGGAAGAATGATAACATTAGCAAAATATTATAATGTAAGTATGGATTACATAACAGGATTAACAAACGACAAAGGCGGACTGCACAAGAACAGCAAGGAAGAAAGATATATACTCAGCTTATATAATAGCTTATCTGAAAAAAGAAAAGGCAAAGTTGAATTATATCTTGAACAGCTTGTTAAACAGCAGAAAAAAGAAAATCAGACCACAATAAAAGGAGACAGAAATATAAGCATAGGAGACGTAAGCCAAAATACTAACATTAGCATAATAAACGGCGACAATAACGGAAAATAAAAAACTCCGGTTATGTTCGCTGATGAACGAATGTAACCGGAGATATTAAGAAAAATTACAATTGGAAAGAGAAAAAAGACACTTATTTCCTCAGACAGTCATTCCAGTCTTTAAAGTCTTTAGGTCTGAATACTTTAGACTGAATAAAAGCTGATTGTATACGTTTAATAAAATTGTCTCCGGCTTTGTCATTATCAACGCAAAGCCAAATCTTAAAATCGTCACTGAGGGAAAGAACATTATATATTACACTGGGATTCAGACCGCCCATGCTGACAAGTACATGATGAGTAAATTTTTCATGGTAAAGCTGATAACAACTAAGCAAGTCAATCGTACTTTCAAAAAAGAGGACATCTGTAGGCTTGCCAATCATTATATAAAAGCCATATCCGGAATGGGAAGTGATTTGTTTGTATCGGGTATCTCCAGTTCCAACAATTTCATGACCTATAGGATATTTGTCCCAGTCACGTATAACAAAGTTGCAGTTTCCTCTTGAATCCTGATACAGATATTTATTTTTTATGAGAGCAGTAACAAGGTTATAATCGAGACCACGTTTTTTACAAAGGTATGCAATAACTCTTTTACTGTCCTGAGAAGTGGTTGTAGTAACATTGGAGAACCGACAAAGTTCATTTACAGCCTGCGAAAAAGTAATATCATAGTACAGACAGAGAAAATTTATAGTATTTCCCTTTTGACCTTTGGAGTACCAGTTGAAAGTATTTTCATAAAAGCGTAAGCTGTCGTGTTCTATCATAACATAACCCTGACCGACTTTTTTAAGATGTTCACCACGTGCAATAAGGTAATCAGCGAGGTTAACACGGCTTGCGATTTCAATAAGGTTTTTATCAATCATTAAAAATTCACGTCCTTTAATAAAAATGTTATACGAGAAAAAAAGAAAAGCGTGCAGTAACCGGCAGTTATTCAGCTCAGGAGAGCTTGTTAGAACCGGAAGATATAAAGGGTTGATGGAAGTTAGTAGGAACAAAAAAAGCTGTCTGTATCTTGGGGTGGTAGAGGCCGTGGGTTCAAGTCCCGTCACTCAGACCATAGAAAAAACACGTCGTTCCGGCAAGGAAATGACGTGTTTTTTGTTTGTAAAAATGATTGTTACCGTCGGGAAGCCTAAAACGAAAATTTAAAAAAAGTTTTATTTTATGTATTATTATACGTTTTGTACATAAAATTTAGTTATTTTTTATACTTTTTTCCAAAAAGCTATTGACATTTATATAAAAAATAGTGTATGATGTATATCAAAGGACGGTGTTGATTATATGAAAAAATTTATTTCTTTATTTTTGTCAGCAGTTTTATGCTGTACTTATTCGCCTGTATGCGTAAACGCTGTTGAAATGACGGAAGATACTTCGGTTACTGTGGAAAACAGTCCGGAATTGTGGGAAAGATTCCTGAAATATGACCTCTGTATACTTGACTATGATTCACTTACCAGTGAAGAAAAAGACCTTTGTAAATTTATTTTCGAGACGGAACAGTCAACAACAGATACCATTTATTGTGAACGTGCAAGACGTACGCTTTTGCACGATGAAAACATAGGAGAGAGATTAACTCTTGACGTAATTAAAAGCCCTGATTTTTATAATGTATGTAATAAATATTCTGATTTTGGTTTTAGTCGTTATCATTTTACACATTGTGTTCCAGATATAATTAATTATGATATAACTCCCGAAAAAGATTGCTTTACTTATGAGTATTGGTTAGATGATAATGGAGACAATAAAATTATTCAAGATGGCAGTTATGTGGGATTTAAAATTCCGATTACTGATGAAAACTGGGAATATTTAGCTTTAAATGGATTTAGGTATGATATAGAAACGGATAGTTTAAATGGCAAGGAATATTATAAAATCCTAAATAATTTTGCTAAATCTATGTCAGAAGAAAATATAATTGAAGATGACGGTAACACTTATTATTTATGTCCTGACAACACTCTTGTCTTGATTGAAAGTAAATATATATATGGTCGTATTGTTTCAACTGAAGAAACTGTTGTGATACCTGAAAAAGTTAATGGTTATCCTGTAACTGCTATTGGTTTTTCGGCTTTTACTAATGCAACTATCAAAAAAATAGCACTCCCAGAAACTATAGAGTATATAGAAGCTGATGCCTTTTACAATTGTCAATTTCTTGAGGAAATAAATTTCCCTGAGAATCTAAAATATATAGGAAATAGTGCTTTTTGGTATACAAACTTAAAAGATATAAAGATTAACTGTCCTGAATTAATTATAGGGAGAGCTTCATTTGCACAAGTATCTCCTGTAACAGCTGAAATTAATGCAAAATCAATTGGTGAGTTGGCGTTTTCAGCTTGTAATAACCTCGAAAATCTTAAACTTGGTAATGATATTGAAGAAATAAAATCTAATGCATTTACAAATATCAAATGTACAGATATAGTGTTACCTGAAAATCTTAAGTATTTAGGTACAGAGGCTTTTTATCGTGATTCTAAACCTAAGAAAATAACTATTCCGAAATCTGTTGAAATCATCGGTACATTGCCATTATCACACGGCTCAGATAATCTGAGTATCGGTTATATACCTCCATTAAATTCTTTATTGCAGGAGTACGAATGTGTAGCCCCTAATGGTTCTATAGTTTCCGGTTATTATGATACTGAAGCCCATTCTTATGCTCTCGCTCATAATCTCAAGTTTAATCCTCTTGATGATGTTATATCTGGTGACGCTAATGATGACGGTAAAGTAAGTATTGCCGATATGGTATCTTTAAGCCAGCATATCTTAAACAGTAGAGATGTATCTTGGGGTGCTGACCTGACTAAAGACGGCAGAATTGATTCATTTGATATGGTACTTATGCGTGAAATGATATTGAATAAATAATACCAGCCGACGAAACTTATATAACAACAAAAAGCAGTATGTCACAATAACATACTGCTTTTTTTACTGACAAATATTTTAAACGTCAAGAGTAATGGTCTTGTTGCTTTTCTGATACGGTTCAACGCTTACTCCGCTTTTGCTGAGAAGAAACTGCGAAGCCGTTACACTTTCAGTACCGTCATATTTGTTGCTGTAGAAAACTACACGCTTTATTCCGGACTGTATTACGGCTTTTGCACATTCATTACACGGAAAGAGCGTTACATATAATGTACAGCCTCTGAGGTCTGCGGAATTTCTGTTGAGAATGGCATTGAGTTCAGCGTGACATACAAAGGGATATTTTGTATCAAGTGCTGAATCTCCCTCACGTTCCCACGGCATTTCGTCGTCATTGCAACCTCTCGGCATACCGTTGTAACCTACTGCTACAATTTTATTATCAGCATCTACTATACAAGCACCTACCTGAGTGGAATTGTCCTTACTGCGTTCAGCGGAAAGCATTGCTATTCCCATGAAATATTCGTCCCAGCTTATGTAATCGGTTCTTTTCATAAAAAAACTCCTTTCAATTTATGATACCTGATTATAACACAGAATCCGTATTCTGTCAAGGTCACATCAGCGGAGCTATTATTTTCATAACAGACCCCCAGAATTTATAGAAAAGTTTTTCCTTTCTGATAGTTTCCGGAGTGACTTCACGGCATTTTGTAAGAGTATCATTAAAATCCCTCTCAATGTCGGAAATACAATCCATTTTGTACATATAGGTAGCACATTCAAAATGGTGGTAAAGACTTCTGTAGTCAAGGTTTATCGTGCCGACTACTGCCTTGCAATCGTCGCAAGTCCATACCTTAGCGTGTACAAACCCCGGAGTATATTCATAAATTTTTACCCCCGACTGTATCAGCGATTTATAATGCGACTTTGCAAGAGAATAAGCCATTTTTTTGTCCGGAATACCAGGGAGAATTATTTTTACATCTACACCTCGCTGTGCAGAAAATTTCAAAGCTGTTTCAAGAGTATCGTCAAGAATAAGATAAGGTGTCATTATATGTACGTAATCTGTTGCACGGTTGAGAATATCCATATATACGCTTTCGCCGACCTTGTAATCATCAAGTGGCTGGTCTGAGTAAGGCATTACGAAACCTCTGCTTTCCGGCTTTTTGTACACATCAGTCAGAAACTCGTCCCACTGAGGAGTTTTTTCGCTCATATTCCACATTTGCAGGAACATCAGCGTAAAACTCTGTACAGCCTCGCCTTTCAGCATAACGGCAGTATCTTTCCAGTAGCCGAAACGTTCTGTTCTGTTTATATATTCGTCCGCAAGGTTTATACCTCCATTGAAAGCGACTTTTCCGTCAATCACAAGTATTTTTCTGTGGTCACGGTAATTATAGTGAGTTGAAATAAACGGTCTTATCGGCGAAAAGTCCTTGCATTTTATACCGAGTTTTGCCATACGTTCCGGATAGTCAAAAGACAGTGTGGAAATCTCGCACATTCCGTCATACATCACACGCACGTCAACTCCCTGCTTTGCCTTTTCTGCGAGAATCGCAAGCATTTTTCCCCACATATAGCCCTCATCAAGTATGAAGTATTCAAGGAATATGAATTTTTCAGCTTTTGCGAGTTCGTCAAGCAGTGCGACAAATTTTTCCTCACCTGACGGAAAATATTTAACGTCTGTATTTGCGTATATGGGAAAACAACCGCTTCTGTTCAGATACCTGCATAAATCGTCGGTACACGAATTTATTATATCGGGATTGTTTATTACTTTGCCGTCCTGAGGAAGTTTGTTTTTTGTTTCGCTGATAAGATAGTTGAGACGTTCTTTCATTGCAAAGTTTCCTATATCTCTTTTTGTAAACCATAGCAGAATCGTGCCGGAAACAGGCGACAGCATAATTATAAAAAGCCACGTCAGCTTACTGGAGGAATCCATATCGCATTTAAAGAGATAGATGACCATTCCTATTGAAAAGAGACCTTGCATTATTTCAAAATGCGGTATATACTTACTGAACCACACATATATTATCAGAAGCATAAGTACCTGAAAAGCTATCAAAGCTCCGATTATAAGCAGTCGACTGAATATAAGTCTCAGAATCCCTTTTTTCTTTTTCGGAATCAGATGTATTATTTTTTCTTTTTCTTCCATTTAAACACCTCCTTATTATTTTCTTGTCAGAGAAATTTCTGACTATGCTGATTATAACATATTTTTGTAAATATGTCAACATAAGTAATCACTAAACAAAAAGGACTGTTTCGGGAACAGTCCTTTTATTATGATTTCAGATATTTTGAAAGTTTTTTACGGCGTTTGTGTTCATACATAACTTTATCAGCCTTTGTAACAAAGTGGAATATTCCCTCATTTTTTTTCGGCACGTCAATTATGTAACCGGTACTTGCATTCAGTTCAAAAGGATATATTTTAGTGTCGTTTACTCTTTTGATGTTGTATTCTATCTTTCGTGTGAGACTGATTGCATCATGTTCAGTATATCCGGAAGCAAAAACTATAAATTCGTCACCACCGAAACGGCAGTATACCTCGTCACCGGTACAGGAAGTACGCAGAACGTCGGCAATATTACATATAGCAACATCACCGACATCGTGACCGAAAGTGTCATTGATACCTTTGAGACCGTCAAGGTCTATGAACATCAGCATAATTTCACGCTGTTCTTCAATGCACTTGTTGTATATATCACGGGTAGCATTTATAAAACCGTTTCTGTTGTATATGCCGGAAAAAGTGTCCTGTGCGTAGAGTTTCCGCAGATGACCGACCGCTGTGTTGAGACACATAAGTTTTCGGATATTTTCAAGGGAATTGCTTATATTTATACATAAGGTCTCAAACATTGAATTGTGCATATTTGTGCGTGAATTGAGAATAGCCATATAGCCGAGACAGCGTGTGCCGAAATGTAGCGGTACAATATAATAGAAACGTCCCGACTTGGGGGACTTTGCAACCGTCGGCAGAATATCACTTTTCTTTATGACGGATTCTTCATAGAAAACGCCTTGTCTGTAAGCTACCGGCACTATGATATTTTCGGTATATTCTGACGGTATGGGAGTATCGTTTCTTTCCTGATATGAATTTTCGTCAGTGAGCGATTCAGCATTCCAGTTTTCGCATAAACAGAAGTAAAATTCTTCCGGACGTATTTCAGCGACAAAATCTTTCAGTGAAGATATATATTGTTCATAGGTGTTGCTACCGAGCAGGATACATGAAAGATGATTGAAAAGCGACATATAATTCTGTGATTTTTCAAGTTTCATATAGTTGGCATAGTTGAAATCCCTGAAAGTCTTTATATCCGGAGGGTTTCCTGCCGAACAGCCACAGCTTTCGGTGAAATGTGTTGACATATCAAGTATAACACTTCTTTCCTGTTGAATACCTTTGAAATGTCTGAAAAGCATTTCGCAGGCAAGTTTTCCGGAAAGTTCAAGCGGACGGTTTACGGAAGTTATTTCAATCTGATAGTTGTGAGTATTGTAGGTATTGTCAAAACCCGTGACGGCAATATCTTCCGGTATACTGTAACCTGCTTCAATAAGGCGGTTTATTGCAGATGATGCCATAACGTCATTTGCACATATAAGAACGTCCGGAAGTTCTTTCCACTGTTTCAGGAAATACTCCGCACCGTTTTTCCCCGACGGTGACCGGAAGTCTCCATAGAAAATATCTTTTTCGTCAATACTTATATTGTTTTCAGAAAGCACCTCAAGGAAAGAGTTAAGGCGGTCGGTACTTTCGGGATTATCTGCCGGACCGGAAATATAACTGAATTTCCTGAAACCATGTTTCTGAATAAGATGCTCTGTAATTTTCCTCATTGCCTTTTTATTGTCAATGCCTATGTGATAAAGTTCGGGAATATCGTTGTCCATACTTACAGCCGGTATTCCTGTTTCTTTTATGCGTTTTATAATATTTTCAACTACCGGTGGATAGTCGATAGTATTTGTCAGAAGTATAGCACCGTCGTAATTATTGAAATCGGGCAGATTGAAAATATTGAATTCACCTGTATCGTGGACAGGGTTTCCCATTGACCCTATAAAAGATATAAAAGCCTCGACGTTTATTGAACATTCAGAAGCAGAGGCTGAGATTCCGTTGAGAATAGCACTCTGATAGCTCTGGTCGATTCCTGCAATAATTACGGCGATTCTGTAAACTGGCATTATATTATCATCTCCCTCAAAATTTTTTCTGAAAAACTCTTTATATATATTTTACAGTACTTCTGCCGAAAAATCAATAGAATTATAATATATTAATAACAAAATCAATTCACTTTTTATTAATATATATATGTTGAGGGGTGACAAAAGCTGAAAGTTTTGCGGTAATTTCTGATATTTTACATCATATTGACGAATTTTAAAAGCGTTATTGACAAATTCCGAAAAAATGGTATACTTATTATTAGCAGATAATATTTTTTCCGGACGGCAGAATTTCCGGATTTTTGGTGGAGGTAAAAAGCTAAATGAACATATGGCATAAAATGAATCCAAAAAGAATTGCTCCCGATAATTTCTATGCGGTTATTGAAATCGGAAAGGGAAGTAAAATCAAGTATGAACTTGACAAGGAAACCGGTTTTATAAAAATGGACAGAATCCTGCATACTTCAACTCATTATCCCGCAAACTACGGATTTATTCCGAGAACTTACTCAGACGATAATGACCCTCTTGATGTGCTTGTTCTCTGTTCCGAGAGACTTATGCCCCTTACTCTTGTAAAGTGCTATCCGGTAGGCGTTATAAGAATGTTGGATAATGACCACCGTGACGACAAGATTATTGCTATACCATTTGATGACCCTAACTACAATATCTACAAGGATATAGACCAGATACCGAAACACATCTTTGACGAGATGAGCCACTTCTTTATGATATACAAGGAACTCGAACACAAGACAACAGCAGTCGATGAAGTACAGAACGCTGAAACTGCAAGGCAGATTATTGCAAAGGATATAGAAAGTTATATCGAAAACTTCTGTAAATAAATACCATAAATACTGAAAGGAAAATTTTTTATGACAGCTTCAAATGAAAATTTATTCAGTCAATCAAACGTCCCTCCGATAGGAATTATCGCTATGGAAAGCGTTAAGGAAATCGGTGCGAAAATCGACAGCTATCTTGTTGAATGGGCTGGAAAAGCAGGCTTTGAAACAGATACTTTCCTCATTGAAAGCGAATGCCCACGCTTTTCTTCCGGTGACGGTAAGGGTCTTATAAAGTCTACTATCCGTGGAAAAGACCTGTTTATAATCGTTGACGTAGGTAACTACAATATCAAGTACAACTATTTCGGCAAGGAAAACGCTATGTCTCCCGATGACCATTTCCAAGACCTGAAGAGAATCATTCAGTCAGCAAGCGGTAAGGCTCACAGAATAACCGTTATTATGCCTATTCTCTATGGTGGCAGACAGCACAGAAGAAGTTACCGTGAATCCCTTGATTGTGCCTGTGCTTTGCAGGAACTCGAATCTATGGGCGTTTCAAATATCGTCACTTTCGATGCTCACGACCCTCGTGTGCAGAACGCTATTCCGCTTATGGGCTTTGACAACGTTATGCCTACTTATCAGGTACTTAAAACTATGTTCAGGGAAATCAAGGATATTGACTGTTCAAAGGACAAGTTTATGATTGTAAGTCCGGACGAGGGTGCTTTAAACAGAAATATGTATTATGCTTCTGTACTCGGTGTTGAAATGGGTATGTTCTATAAACGCCGTGATTATTCTACAATCGTAAACGGCAGAAATCCTATTGTCGCTCACGAATACCTCGGTAACTCAGTAGAGGGCAAGGACGTTTTTGTTGCTGACGATATTATTTCCTCAGGTGAATCAATGCTTGACCTCGCTTACAACCTCAAGAAAAAGAACGCAAAGAGAATTTTCACGTATGCTACTTACGCAATCTTTACAAACGGTCTTGAAAAATTCGACAAGGCTTATGCTGACGGCTATATTGACGGCGTATTCGGTACTAACCTTACTTACAGAACTCCCGAACTTCTCAGCAGAGAGTGGTTTCATGAAGTGGACGTTTCAAAGTATATCGCATATTTTATCGAGGCTATCAACCACGATACTTCAATAAGCAAGATTATCGACCCTCACGAAAAAATACAGAATCTTCTCAAAAAATACGGTATGAAGTAATCATAGAAAAAGGCATCTCCGTCAGAATGTACAGAGATGTCTTTTCTTGTTGAAAATAGTTAACGGGGTTTATGAAATTTATGTGAAAGTAATTGACATATATTTATCAACGTGTTATAATAAACCGTATCTCAAAAGAAAGGGTGAACTTATTGTTACAATTAAAAGAAATTTTCAAGCAGTACGGTAACGGCGAAAACAAGGTTACTGCTCTCAACGGTGTGAATGTTACTTTCCGTGAAAATGAGTTTGTGGCTATTCTCGGACATTCGGGTTGTGGTAAAACGACTATGCTGAATATTATCGGCGGTTTAGACCATTACACTTCGGGCGACCTGATAATAAACGGCGTTTCCACCAAAAAGTACAAAGACAGAGACTGGGACGCTTATCGTAACCACTCTATAGGTTTTATTTTTCAGAGCTATAACCTTATTCCTCATCAGACTGTACTCGCAAACGTTGAGCTTGCACTGACGATTTCAGGTGTTTCAAAGGCTGAACGTAAAAAACGTGCGAAAGAGGCTCTTGAAAAGGTTGGACTGGGAAACCAGTTACACAAAAAACCGAATCAGATGTCAGGCGGACAGATGCAGAGAGTTGCAATAGCAAGGGCATTGATAAACAATCCGGATATTCTGCTTGCCGATGAGCCTACAGGTGCATTGGACAGCGAAACAAGTATTCAGGTTATGGAACTTCTGAAAGAAATAGCAAAGGATAAACTTGTAATAATGGTAACGCACAATCCGGAACTTGCGGAAGAATACGCAACAAGAATTGTACGCATAAAGGACGGTAAGCTGACTGATGACAGCGACCCATATATTCCGGAAAAGGAAACCGAAATTAAACCGTCTTCTAAAAAACGTGTTTCAATGTCATTCGGTACTGCTGTATCACTTTCACTTAACAACCTTATGACGAAAAAAGGACGTACTCTTCTGACAGCTTTTGCAGGTTCTATCGGAATAATAGGTATCGCAACTATCTTGTCACTTTCGACAGGTATCAACGACTATATCAATAATGTTCAGGAAGATACGCTTTCCTCATATCCGTTGCAGATTACAAGGGAAACTGCTGATACTTCCGCAATGATGGAAGCTATGATGCAGAAGAATTACGGAGAGGAAAAAAATATTGACGACAATAAAGTTTATTCAAATGTTGATATATATGATATGTTCAATACTATGAACTCTTCCGCAATACAGCAGAATAATATGAAAGATTTCAAAGCATTTATAGAAGAAAATCCGACAGTATCGGAAAAAGCAACTGCAATTGCGTATACTTATGATGTTGATATACCGGTATTTACTGAAACGCCTGACGGTCAGATAATGGAAGTTGATTTTCTGAAAATGTATTCAAACGCTTTAGGAATAGGGGATTCGTCAAGTCTCACAAGTGCCAATCCTATGGCAAGTATGCAGTTATCAATGATGGGTCTTGACGTGATGTCAGAAATGCTTGCCTCTGAGGACGGCACACAGGTCAGCGACCTGATAAAAAATCAGTATGATGTTGTGTGCGGAAAATTCCCTGAAAATTACGATGAAGTAGTTGTGGTACTTACGAAAAACAATGAACTTCCTGACATCATAGCTTATGCAATGGGTCTTAAAGAACCTGAGGAATTTTCACGAATTTTAAAGTCCGCTATGAGTGGCGAAAACATTGAAAACTATGGTAATCTTGAATGGGATTTCGACGAAATTCTTGATAAGAAATTCAAGATGATACTTCCGTGTGAATCGTATCAGAAAAATGAAGACGGAACAGGTTATACAGACCTCACTGCTACAGAAGCCGGTATGGATTATCTTTACAACTCTAATGACATTGGTACTGAACTGAAAGTAGTAGGATTTATACGTCCGAATGAAGATACTGATATGGGTATGATTTCGGGATATATTGCATATACTCCGATGCTTACGCAACACGTTATCGAGCAGGCAGAAAACAGTGACATTATAAAGGCTCAGATTGAAAATCCGGAAACCGATATTATCAACGGCTCGCAGTTTATGACGGACGATTACAAAGAACCCAGCGACGAAGAAAAAGTCGAAACGGCAAAGGAATATGTTGAAAACGCTTCAGACGAACAGAAAGCGGAAGTTTACAGATTTGTTTCAGCACTTCCGAATGAAGAAGAAATGATGAAGAATGTTCAGCAGACTGTTGCAAAGATGTCAGATACCGACAAGCAGACCGCTGTTGCTGAATTTTTCGCACAGCAGATGGGCGTTGAAAGCTCACAGGTTGCGGAGTATATCAAGACTATGGACGAAGAAGAATTTAACGAAGCGTTACTGGGTGTGGTGAGTGCAAATTATATTGCAGAAACTTCCGCTGAAATTCAGAAGAAACTCGCTGAATATTCCGACAAAGACCTTGCGAAAGAACTCGACAAAATGAAACTTCCTGATGAAGCATATGTGCAGATATATGAAAACTTTACTCCGAAACAGTTGTCAGATTCGACGTATGAAGATAATCTGAAAATCCTCGGTAAAGCTGACATTTCTGACCCGTCGTCAATAAGTATATACGTAAAGACCTTTGAGGATAAGGACGATATTGCAGACGTTATAGAAGATTATAATAATTCAGTTGACGAAAAGGACGTTATTCACTATACCGACTATGTGGCACTGCTTATGTCGTCGGTAACAAGCATTATCAGCGGTATATCATATCTGCTTATAGCTTTTGTAGGAATATCGCTTGTTGTATCTTCAATAATGATTGGAATTATAACATATATTTCCGTTCTTGAACGTACAAGGGAAATCGGTATATTGCGTGCTATCGGAGCTTCAAAACATGACGTTTCGACGGTATTCAATGCGGAAACCCTTATAGTAGGACTTACCGCCGGACTTATCGGAATAGGTGTTTCAGCACTTCTTACAATCCCGATTAACCTTATTATCCATTCGCTTACTACTCTCGATAATCTCAATGCTTATGTACCTGTTTCGGCAGGAATCATACTTGTTGCAATAAGTATGGTGCTTACTCTGATAGCCGGACTTATTCCGTCACGAGTAGCCTCAAAGAAAGACCCTGTTGAAGCCCTCAGAACAGACTGATTTTTCAACAATAAAACGGACGTGTGAAAACGTCCGTTTTTTTATTATTTTGTAAGATATTTGACGAAATCGGGTATTTGTCTTATATCGTCAGCAATCACATCAGCCTTTGAAAGTTCTTCCGGTGTACCGTAACCATATCCGCAACCTATTGAAAGGAGATTATTTCTGACAGCTGTCTCAATATCGTGGAATCTGTCACCTATAACTATGAAGTCGCCGTCGTGGAAATTTTTTATTTTGCGGAAAATCTCATATTTCGGGATAAATCCAAATTCCTCACAACAGTAGAAATAACTGAAAAATCTGTCAAGTCCGAAAATTCTTTTATGACGTTCCATATAGTGAATACGGCAGTTGCTGAGGAAAATCAGGTTGTAACCTTGATTTCTGAGAGTTTCAAGCATTTCCTCAGCGTGTTCAAATAAAGCTCCCTCGCCGTTTTCAACCCTTTCCGCCATATCCTCGCCGAGCATTATACGGGCTTTTTCACGGACTTTACTGTCAAGGTCGGGTTGAAATTGCAACCACATATCAGTAGAGTTGAAACCTAACCAGTAGCTTATCTGAATGTCGGAATATTCAACCGGTGAGATATAACCGTTATCCGAAAGCCATTTGCAAGTATTCCTGAAAGCAGGAGCATAGGTTTTCATAGAGTTATGGATTGTGCCGTCATAGTCGAAAATCAGATTAGTCATTTCTGTCAATCTCTCTTATAAGGTTAATCATTTCGATAGCACCCTCAGCACATTCACTTCCCTTGTTACCAGCCTTTGAACCTGCTCTTTCAATAGCCTGCTCAATGTTTTCCGTCGTGATAACTCCGAACATTACCGGAATATTGCTGTTGAGTGAAACCTGTGCTATGCCTTTGGAAGTTTCGTTGCATACGAGGTCGTAGTGTGAAGTTGACCCTCTTATTATTGCCCCGAGACAGATGACAGCATCATATTTTCCAGAATCAGCCATTTTCTTTGCAATGAGCGGAATTTCAAAAGCCCCTGGTACCCATGCAACGTTAATATTGCTTTCGTCAACGCCGTGTCTCCTGAGAGTATCGACAGCTCCGCCGAGAAGTTTGGAAGTGATAAACTCGTTGAATCTTGCGACAACTATTCCTATTTTCGTATTTTCCGCAACCAGTTTTCCTTCAAATATATTCATAAAATAATCTCTCCTTTTCAGAATTTAAGTATGTGACCCATTTTGTCCTTTTTGGTTTTAAGGTAGAATAAATCGTAATCGGTAGCGTCTACCTGAATCGGTACACGTTCTTTTATTTCAAGACCGAATCCGCTCAGACCATAGATTTTGTCGGGATTGTTTGTAAGCAGTCGGAGCGTTTTACAACCGAGTTCACGGAGAATCTGTGCGCCGATATAGTATTCACGCATATCTGCCGGAAATCCTAAAGCTAAATTTGCCTCAAGAGTATCCATTCCGTTATCCTGCAACTCGTAAGCACGGAGCTTATTTATAAGACCTATTCCTCGACCCTCTTGTCTCATGTAAAGAAGTATTCCTCGACCCTCTTTTTCAATCTGTGTCATTGCAGAGGCAAATTGCTGTCCGCAGTCGCATTTCAGAGAACCGAAAGCATCACCGGTAAGGCATTCCGAATGTACACGGCACAGAACGTCTTCACCGTTACCTATGTCACCTTTTACAAGTGCTATATGATGTTCGCCGTTGAGTTTGTTTATAAAGCCTATCGCACGGAATACTCCGTACTTTGTGGGAAGTTTAGTGTCAGCTACCTTTTCGACAAGTCTGTCGTGAGTTTTTCTGTACTCCTTTATAGCCTGAATCGTTATAAACTTTAACCCCCATTCCTTAGCTTTTTCCTGAACCTCTCCGGAACGCATCATAGTGCCGTCATTTCTCATCACTTCGCAACAAAGTCCGCATTCTTTGAGACCCGCTATTTTCATAAGGTCGACCGTTGCTTCCGTATGACCGTCACGCTCTAAAACGCCATTGTCCTTTGCGGTAAGCGGAAACATATGCCCTGGACGACGGAAATCTTCAGGTTTTGCATTGTCGTCAACCGCCATTCGTGCAGTGAAACCACGTTCTTCAGCGGAAATGCCTGTAGTAGTTTTTACGTGGTCTATCGATACCGTGAAAGCTGTACAATGATTATCAGTATTTTCGCTGACCATTTGCGGAAGACTGAGTTTCCGACAGAGTTCACGGCTCATCGGCATACAGATTAAACCCTTTGCGTAAGTAGCCATAAAGTTGACGTTTTCAGTAGTTGCATACTCCGCTGAACATATCATATCAGCTTCATTTTCACGGTTTTCGTCGTCGGTGACGAGGATAATTTCGCCGTTGCGGAGTGCCTGCACTGCTTCCTCAACAGTGTTATATTCAAACATCTTAAAAACCTCCTTTTAATATTCTGTAAAATCATGATTTGATTTATAAAGATATTCAATCATATTTCTGTCAATATCAAAGTTGTCAGGACTTATTTTTCCGATAAAAATTCCGAATGCGTAAATATCGCAGATACGCATATAACTGAAATTTTCCGGAAAAATCAGCTTGCGGTCTTGCAAGTCTTTCATTAAATTTATGTAAGCATTTTTATCAGGATTTTCAGGGAAGTACCATTCGTTCCATGTACGGTTGTAGTTAGTCCATTCGGAAACAGAGGATTTCAGAAATTTTTCAGCAGACTTTATAACGTCCTCAAAGTTTTCATAACCAAAGTAAAAAGTAGTTTCGCCCTCATTGAGTTCAATATCATAGGCGGTGCAGAAATCAATCTGAATTTCCTTTTCCCTTATGAAAGTACGTCTGCAAAATCCGTTATACATATAATCTCTTGATACTTCAACATATCCGTGACCTACATGAATATATCTTTTTATTTCGTCAATGTCCATTGGTTAATCTCCTTTTTGATGTTATGTAGGATATGTATAGTTTGTACCCTTTTTATAAAATCTTTATAACTTTTAAAATTCTACACGAAAGGAATATATATTAGCGTGAAACCCTACATACTATACATAAACTATACATCATATGAAACCGTTCTCAGCAAGAAAACTCATTGAGATATTGCTTCTGCTGACATTCGGAGTTATCAGCTTTTCGACGTACTTTCCGACTATATCATTTTCAATGTTGACAATATCGCCTGTTTTCTTGTATGAAAGTATAGTCTGTTGTGCGGTATGCGGAATTATCGAAACACTGAAACTACTTTCCGTTACTTTCGCAACAGTAAGGCTTATACCGTCAATCGCTACTGAACCTTTTTCAATGATGTAACGCATAATATGAGGCTGAGTGTTGATTGTATACCATATCGCTATACCGTCATTTTTTATGCCGGAAATCGTTCCCGTACCGTCAATATGTCCAGAGACTATATGTCCGCCGAAACGTCCGTTTGCAGACATAGCACGCTCAAGATTGACAGGACTTCCGTTTTTCAGATTTCCCAGTGAAGAACGGTTTAACGTTTCGTTCATAACGTCCGCACGGAAAATATTATTATTAAATACCGTCACCGTAAGGCACACGCCGTTTACAGCAATACTGTCGCCGATATGAACGTCCGCAAGAATTTTTTCCGCTTTGATTTCTATAAAAGAATTGTCACCGCTGTGCTGAACCGTCTGGACAGTTCCGACTTCATCGATTATTCCGGTAAACATCTACTTAACCCACCCCTCTATCAGAAAGTCCTCGCCTATACGCTTTAATGTTGTATGTCTGATATTATATGCCGAATCCGGAGATTCAACGCCGATTCCTGCAACTGCTGTTTTAGCGTTAATACCGCCGAAAATTTTCGGAGCGACATATGCCTGAATTTTATTGACGATACCTGATTCAAGTGCAGAATAATTGAGTTGACCGCCACCCTCTAAAAGTACGCTGTCAATTTTTTCTTCACCCAGTCTGTACATAAGTTCATTCAGGTCTATGTGTTCTTCCGACTTTCCGATTTTCATTATACGACAGCCGGACTTTTCGTATACATATATTTTTTCCGTGTCACCGGAGCAGGTAGCGATAATAGTCGGAATATCCTTTGCAGTCCTGACTATTTCGGAATCGAAAGGAGTTCTCAGATTGGTGTCGCATATTATACGTACAGGATTACGACCGTTTTCAAGACGACAGGTCAGCAGTGGATTGTCAGCTATAACCGTTCCCACACCTACCATTATTGCGGAATGTCTGAGGCGTTCTCTTTGGACGTGCAGTCTTGCGGTTTCATCTGTAATCCATTTTGAAAGTCCCGTATGACAGGCGATTTTTCCGTCCATAGTCATTGCGTATTTCATAGTCACGAAAGGTTTTCCGGTAGTGATATAATGGAAGAATATTTCATTGAGACTGTCGCAATCTTCCTTTAGGATACCCTCAATAACTTCTATGCCGTGTTCCCTGAGAATCTGCACGCCTTTTCCTGCAACTTTCGGATTAGGGTCGGAAGAACCTATAAAAACACGTCTGATATTTTTTTCAATTATAATATCGGTACACGGCGGAGTTTTTCCATGATGACAGCAAGGCTCAAGAGTAACGTACATATCAGCCCCTTTACAATCCTGTCGGCAGTCCGCAAAGGCGTTTCTTTCAGCGTGAAGTTCGCCGTATTTTCTATGGTAACCTCTGCCGATAATTTCGCCGTCCTTTACAATAACAGCCCCTACCATTGGATTCGGCGAAACATACCCCATACCTTTTTCAGCGAGGTCAAGGGCAATTTTCATATAGTATTCGTGATTCATATGCACCTCCAAAAAAATAAACCCCGAAAAAAATCAAGTTTTCGGGGCATAGGTATAGTGTAGAATAATAAACAAAAGTATCTTCTCACATCCGGACTATAACCGTCGGTTTCGGAGTTTCACCAAATCAACCTGAAAGGCTCGCAGACTGTAACTGCCGGTAGGGACTTGCACCCTGCCCTGAAGATATTTATATTATAGCATAGATTTTCCGTTTTGTCAATAGCAGAATTGTGTTATTTGTGTGATATGAAAATTTCGTCATTCTATAATTTCCACACCGTCATAAAGTATCTGAATATCGTCACGGACAAGGCGGTTTATATGGAAATGTCCTGCAAACCATTTTCTGAAATCAAGTTTTCTGTAAAGCCATTCAAAATAGCCGGTCAGTTCAGCGTCCTGACTGTCGGGAACAGCACCTATATAGTGTATTGCAGATTGTGGAATTGTATGCGTTATAACATAGTCTGTTTTATAACCGCATTTTTTTAGAGTTTCGTCGGCTGTTCGGTAGTCCTCAGATGAGGGAATTTCCTCAGCCCACCAGTTACTTCCCTCAGTACGCAGAATCTTGTCACGTGAATACGCTCCGCCCATTGTGAAGAAAGTTTTCCCCTCAATCGTGAAAAGCTGTCCACGCATAAGGTGAAATATATTTCCGGCTATTCTGTGGACTTTACCGCCGTTCCATTTTTCAACAGGGTACGTTTTTAAAAGGTCGAAGTCTTCATGATTGCCGTCAACAAAAGCAATTATGAAAGGCAGTGCAGAGAGTTTTTCAAGTAAGTGCCGGTGGCGTGGACTTTTCCACACAAACCCGAAATCTCCGCACACAATGACGGTATCGTCCGCTTTAACAGGATAATTGCAGATTCTTTTGATAAAATCGTTATAATTTGCGTGAGTATCTCCTGTAACGTAAATCATATATATCACCTCTTGAAAAATTTATATTGATTACAGCATATCACATAAACTGTAATTTGTCAACAAATTTTTTACATAAGGTATTGACAAATTGCCGAATATATGGTATAATACAAAAAATGGAAAACATTTATAATTGAAATCCTATAAAAATTTAAGGGGGACTATTTATGCAAAAATCAAAAAAAATCATTTCAGTTATCATGGCAATGGCGATGAGTATGTCAGCAATGCCGGTTGTTTCAAACGCTGAAGATATTCAGTATTCAGAACCAATTCCGCCGTATGTCCAGTATACCATTGACGGCGACAGCGTTATTTTTAAGGGTAGCAAAGATTATGACTTCATAGTGAGTGGTTATTCAAAATTCTCCACAGAAAGAACAGATAAATCTTTTACGTTCACTCCGACTTATACAAGCACTTCTTTCCTGATTTCAAGGGTCTACCTTGCCGAAGAAATTATAGACTATGATTTTGTTTCCTATCCTGAATCTGACATAGAGGACGAATCTTTTATTATTGAAACACACTGTCATTATTTTTATCCTGTTATTCAGAATTTTGCGGTAACATATAATATAAATACAGGTACACAGGTTGAATATATAGGCGAAAAGTCCTACAGAAGCGAAACAAATATTGAAAAAATAAAGTCGGGAAATATGGGAGTATGTTTTGACTATTTCGAGGACTACGACACCGACAAAATCTGTAACAGCAGTGATTACTATACTTTGGCTTCAAATGTAACCGATAATAAAATGTTCTTTACATTCTTTGATTATGGCTATGAGTACACTAAAAAAGACAAGTCAGTTTTCTGTCTGAAAACTCCGTACAGTACAAATGATAAAGCATATATAGATGTTTCGGGAAATGCAAGAGTTGCGGACACTTTCATAGGCGGTGAATATATTGACGGTAATCTCACGGTAGGTGATGACGGTCTTTTCAGCTATACTACTATCGAACCCACAAGCGACGGATTTGTTGAAGTATATTGTGCTGATATTTTTCCTAGTGCTTCAATAATACTTAATGTTGCAAATGGTAAGTTTATACCGACTTATTCGACAATTGTCGGTTATGTGACGTCCCAAAAGTGCGATTTGAATATGGACGGATATATAAATATTTCGGATGCTGTTATATGTAATAAGTATATATTAGGTAAAACAAAACTTACAAATACACAACAACGTTGTGCAGACATAAATGAAGACGGCGTTATTGATGTTTTTGATATGGTACTCCTGAGACAGAAAGTTATTCAAAATATGCCTCCAATATTGAATCCCGAACATTCAGACCCAGATATTGTAAATTAATCGGAAAATTTAATATTATTATAAAAAATTCCGGAGCAGGTAACTGTTCCGGATTTTTATGTATTATCGTTTTTGTGCGATATATCGCATTATTCAGGTTAACAACCACGCACATACATTAATATTATACCACAAAAATCCACTCTCTACAAGGGGATAGGCTGAAATTTTTATGAGAATTTTTATCCTCAGACTATTGAAAATAATACGTGAAAATGATATAATATATTTATTCAACTTTTGGTAAGGAGGTTTTTTATGAAAAATTGGATTGAATATAACCCCGATATGAACGTTGTAAAGAAAATTATGTCCGGACTTTCCGTCACACAACTTACTGCAACGGTGCTTGCTTCCAAAGGCTATTCCACACCGGAAGAAGTGATTGCAAACCTTAAGGTCAGCGGACTTTCAGACCCCTTTCTCATAAAGGATATGGAAAGGGCTGTAGATGCTATAAATTCAGCTTTCTATAACGGCGACCGTATATGTATTTATGGTGACTATGATTGCGACGGCATTATGTCAACTGTCATTATGTATTCTTACCTTTCTGCAATAGGTGCTGACGTTATTTACTATATTCCGGAACGCTCTGAGGGCTACGGACTTAATACCGGTGCTATAGATACTATTAATGAACGAGGTGCTAAACTTATACTTACCGTTGATAATGGTATTTCTGCCGTTTCAGAAGCAGAATATATATATTCTCTTGGTATGAAACTTGTCATTACAGACCATCACCAGCAGGGTGAAATTCTTCCTCGTGCAGAGGCAGTTGTAGACCCACATCGTAATGACTGCAAATCACCTTTCAAATATATGTGCGGTGCAGGAATCGCCCTGAAACTTGTTTCTGCTCTTGAGGGCGGTGATTATACTTTTGCTATGGAACAGTTTGCGGACTTTGCCACAATAGCAACGGTTGCTGACATAGTAAGCCTTACAGGTGAAAACCGTTTTTTAGTTTCCAGAGGAATGAAACTTATTGACAATACTGACAGACCGTCAATTATGGCTTTGAAAGAAGTGTGCAAAATAGAAAAGGCTATTGATACTTCCTCAATAAGTTTCAGGATAGCACCGAGAATAAATGCCTCAGGACGTTTCGGCTCTCCGAAAACTGCTATGGAACTTTTTCTCAGTGAAGATTATGAAGAAGCTCTGAGCATTGCACGGGAACTTGATGCTATGAACGAGGAAAGAAAAAGTGCTGAGACAGCAATTACAAACGACATATACAGAATGATTGACGAAAATCCGGATATTATACGTGAAAGAGTTATTTTCATATGCGGAAAAGACTGGCATCACGGTGTTATCGGAATAGTCGCCTCACGTATTGAAGAACGTTTCGGAAAACCCTGTTTCATAGCTTCCGAAAATGACGGCGAAATAAGAGGTTCAGCGAGGGCTTTCGGAGAATTTTCAGTATTCGGTGCTTTGACATACGCTTCAGAAACTCTTGAAAAATTCGGCGGTCATTTAGGAGCAGGCGGTTTCACGATAAAACAGGGAATGAAAGAGGAGTTTCATGCACTCATTGAAAAATATGCCCTTGAAAATCATAAATCCATGCCGTTATTTACAGTAAAGACAGACGCCGTATTATCACCGAATATGATTAGCATTGATACTGTCAATGAACTCGCAATGCTTGCCCCTTACGGTTATGAAAACGAAATTCCGAAATTTTTAATAGAAAACGCACTTGTGAGCGAAGTTGTCTCATTATCTGAGGGCAAACACTCAAAACTCTGCATTGAAGCAGGCGGTTGCAGAATGGAAGCAATGGCATTTTTCAAAACGTCGGAAGAACTTATGGTTAAAAAAGGTGACACCTGCAAAATGATTGTCACACTCGGAATAAATGATTTCAGAGGAAACAAGCATGTAAGTCTTATTATCAATGACGTGAGACCGCAAAAGTTTGAGCAGGAAAAATATTTTAATGCACGGAATGTTTTTGAAGCCTTTTTGCGTGGTGAAAAACTTCCTGCACAATATTATAAACGAATGCTTCCCACACGTGACGAAACAGTTTGGATATATAAATGTATTACCGATAACGGAATATCTTCCGATACATTGTATATGAAGTTGTATATGAAGTATTGTCCGTTACTGAATTACTGTAAGTTTTCAGTAGCCGTCGAGGCACTCCGTCAACTCGGACTTGTCAATGTTTCGTTTTCCGATATGATTATAAAAAGGGTGAAAATCTCAGGAAAAGCCGACCTCAATTCCGCCCCCATACTTATTTCGCTCAAGGAAAAAATCAACTGACTATTTACGAAAGGAGAATTTATTATGGATTCCAAAAAAACTGAAAATATTGTTCCGTCTGAATCAGGTGCTGATTACCTGAACAGTATTCCGGATTTTGACGACAATTTCACTATTGAAACTCTTATCCAGAAGATATTGACAGACGACAGACAATACGACCTCAGCAAGATTATTTCTGCGTATCAGTTTGCGGAAAAAGCTCATGAGGGTCAGAAGCGTTCATCAGGTCAGGACTATATAATACACCCATTGGCTGTTGCATACAGTCTGCTTGAACTTGGAATGGATACCGATACAATATGTTCTGCACTTCTGCATGATGTTGTTGAAGATACTCCGGCTACTTTCAGCGACCTTAAAAAAAGGTTCGGGCAGGACGTGGCGATGCTGGTTGACGGTGTTACAAAACTCGGCAAGATACCGTATTTCAACAAGAATGAACAGCGTGCGGAAAATATCCGTAAAATTCTCCTTGCGATGTCTCAGGATATAAGGGTTATGATTATCAAACTCTGCGACAGACTACACAATATGAGAACATTGAAATATTGTTCCATTGACAAGCAGAAACGCATTGCCCACGAAACTATGAGTATATATGCACCAATCGCACACCGTCTCGGAATAAAAGCCGTAAAGGACGAACTCGAAGACCTCTCATTCCATTACCTCGACCCTTACGCTTATGCAGAGATAGAAAAGATTCTCGAAAACAAAAAGGAAGAACGTGAGGAATTTATTCAGACTATAAAAACACGCATAACACAACGTCTTGAATCCTCTGATATGTTCGCTGAACAGCCTTTCGTTGACGGACGTGTGAAAAGTATTTATGGTATCTACAAAAAGATTTTTATGAAGGGAAAGAACATTGACGAGATTTACGACAAATACGCCGTCCGTGTGATAGTTTCCACAGTGAACGAATGTTACAGCGTAATGGGTCTTGTACACGATATGTTTACGCTGATACCTGGAAGATTCAAGGACTATATCTCCAATCCGAAAGAAAATATGTACCGTTCACTTCATACAACTGTACTCGGCAAAGAGGGAATACCTTTTGAAGTACAGATAAGAACGTGGGAAATGCACGAAATCGCTGAATATGGTATCGCTGCACACTGGAAGTACAAAGAGGGCGTTCACGGCAAGGATAAAATGGAAGAACGTCTCGCATGGGTTCGTAAGGTTCTTGAAATACAGCAGACTTCCGACGATGTGGAAGAAATAGTTTCCATTATCAAAACAGACCTCGCTCCCGACGATATTGTCGTTGTTACTCCGAAAGGAATGTCAATTTCTTTGCCGGTAGGTGCAAACGTCATTGACTTTGCTTACAAAATTCACACGGAAATAGGTCACAGAATGACAGGTGCAAAAGTAAACGGAAAAATAGTGCCTTTTGACTATAAGTTACAGACCGGTGAAGTTTGCGAGATTATAACAAGCAAGGACGAAAATAAAGGTCCTAACCGTGCATGGCTCAATATTGCCACCACCAACGAGGCACGCTCAAAAATACGTTTATGGTTTAAAAGGGAACGCCGTGAGGAAAATATCAAAGAGGGCAGGGAATCTCTTGAAAGTGAGTTTAAACGCAACAAGATAAGTCTTTCTGAAGATGATTACAGGGAATTTCTTTCCGATGATTTCAAGAGACATAACTGCGAAACTCTTGACGATTTCTATGCTTCAATAGGTTACGGCGGTATTTCTTTGTCAAAGATAATTCCGAGACTCAAGGACAAGTATCAGAAAATGTATGAGGATACGGAAAAGGAAGAACCGTCTGTTATTCCGCTTGTAAAACCAAAGCCTTCCGCTAAAAACAATATTATTCTTGACAGGGTTGATAACCTTGCTATCAAATTCGCACAGTGCTGTAATCCGCTCCCCGGAGATGACATTGTGGGATATATCACAAGAGGTTACGGAATTTCTGTCCATACCTCGAAATGTACCAACTATCTTTCGGCTGTCAGAAGAAACATTCCGGAAGAAATGGAAAGATGGTACGATATACAATGGACTGATGACTGCAATACACAGTTGCAGACCAGCTTTGAAGTGACTGCTACTGACCGTGTGGGTCTTGTACATGATATTTCCGAAGTGCTTATGGAGGCAAGAGTACCTATAATACATTCGTCGTCAAGAAGACTGAAAAACGGAAACGCTTTGTTTGAAAGTACGATAGTTATTTCCAGTACAGAACAGCTTAAAAATCTTTTCGACAAACTCAGACGTATAAAAGGCGTAATGTCTGTTGAGCGTGCATCAATCTGAAAGGAGACTATTATTTAATGAACATTCATACATTACAGCTCGGTGAACTCCGTGCGAACTGCTATGTAGTACAGACCGCTTCGGAACAGTGCGTAGCGGTTGACATAGGTGGAGATTCAAGGTTACTGCTTGAATTTCTGAAAATGAAAAAACTCAATCTCAGTAAGATTCTGCTTACTCATGGACATTATGACCATATGAACGGCGTTGAGGAAGTCGCAAAACAGACTGGTGCGGAAGTCTTTATACATAAAGATGACGTTCCTATGCTCAGCAGTGCGGGACTTTCGCTTTCTGAATTGATTTCATACAGACCGTTCAATCCGGTAAGCGAATATATTGTCATTAATGACGGCGACGTTATTTCCGACGGCGAATATGAATTCAGGGTTCTTCATACCCCTGGTCATTCTATGGGAAGTGTTTGTTATATTTGCGACGACGTTATATTTTCCGGTGATACTCTTTTCTGCTGTTCAATCGGCAGAACTTCTTTCCCTGGTAGCAGTCCGGAACTTATGGTTAAGTCACTTGAAAAACTTTACAATATTGACGGAAATTATAAAGTCCTCTCAGGACACGGAGACAAGACAGAACTTGAATACGAAAAAAATTCAAATCCATATCTCAGGAGATTCAGAAAATAATATGAATAATCTTTTTAAAATGCCGGTTATTTTAATCGGCAATTCTTTTAAATACGAAATAGAATCAACTCTCAAGATGTTTTTTCCGACTGAAAAATTTCAGTTTTCGGAAGAAATTGACAATGCAACAGGTGAAACATTCATTGTTGCAGGTACAGAGACAGACAGAATTTACACTGACATAAAAATCAACGGACAGTTTTTCCACGATGAAAAAAATATTTCCACTGACGATATGAAATTTACGGAACACGAATTATGCAGACTGATATATCATATTCTGAGTAAAGCAACCGGAAAAACATCACCGTGGGGACTGATGACTGGAATCCGTCCTGTAAAGAAAGTAACTGAACTTATTGAACAGGGAAAGGATTATGCGGAAACAAAAAAAATCCTTACTGCAAAATATGAACTCTCTCCGGAAAAATTCAGACTTGCTTACAATACAGCAATAAATCAGTTGCCGATAGTCGAAAAAATCAACCGCAAGGCAGTAAGTCTGTATATATCAATACCGTTCTGTCCGTCAAGGTGTAGTTACTGTTCATTTGTATCACATTCGATAGAATCCGCCGGAAAACTTATCCCCGACTATGTGAAAGCACTTTGTCGTGAACTTGAAATTATAAGTCGCATAATAAAAGAAACAAATACTCCGATTGATACCGTATACTTTGGCGGAGGTACGCCGACAGCTATTCCGGCTGAGGATATACGTACTATTATGGAATGTGTAAGAAATAATTTTGATTTGGAAAAAATAAGGGAATACAGTTTCGAGGCAGGCAGACCTGATACTATTACAGAAGAAAAACTCCGTATAATCAAGGAATACGGTGCGAACAGGATTTCAATAAATCCGCAGACCCTCAATGATGATGTTCTGAAAGTGATAGGTCGCAGACATACAGGTGCGGACGTAATCAGGGCTTTTGAACTTGCAAGAAAAACAGGTTTTGAAAACATAAATACTGACCTTATCGCAGGACTTCCGACAGAATCAGCAGAAAGTTTCCGGAATACCCTTGACAGAATAGTTGACCTTTCGCCTGAAAGTATAACCGTTCACACGCTTACGCTGAAACGTTCAGCAAATCTTTTTCCCGACAGCAAGGCAAATATTGCAAATCCTGCTTCCGAAATGGTTGATTACAGTATAGAAAAACTTATTGACAATAATTATTATCCTTATTATATGTACAGACAGAAAAATACAGTTGACAATCTCGAAAATGTGGGATATTCAAAGAAAAGTTTTGAAAGCTACTACAATATTTACATAATGGACGAAACTCAGACTATTATCGGAGCAGGTAGCGGAGCTTCTACAAAACTCGTTTATCCGGATAACAAAATTACAAGGATTCACAACTATAAGTTTCCGTATGAGTATATAGGAAATTTCGACCAGCTTATGACAAAGAAAAAGGAGATAACCGAATGCTTGAAAAAAATGAGTTCATAACAGCGGAGATAACCGGTATAACTTCCGAGGGTAACGGAGTTTGCAGAGTTGACGGAATGGCTGTTTTCGTTCCCGATACCGCAACAGGTGACATAGTAAAAATTAAAATTGTGAAAGTCCTGAAAAGTTACGCTTACGGAATAGTGGACGAAATTATTACTCCATCACCCGACAGGATTATTGCGGACTGTCCTGTCTACAAAAAATGCGGAGGGTGTACATTCCGTCACATAGACTACAAAGCGGAATGTAGGATAAAAGACAACATTGTAAAAGACGCTTTCCGTAGAATAGGCGGTCTGAATCCTGAGTTTGAGGAGTTTATCGGAGCTGAAAAAACAAGTCGTTACAGAAACAAGGCACAGTATCCGTTGACTTCAGTTGACGGTAAGGCTGTATGTGGTTTTTATGCTGAACGTACCCACAGAGTTATTCCTGTTTCCGACTGTTTACTGCAACCCGAAGTTTTCAGAGATATTCTTGATACTGTACTTGAATATATAAATTCACGTAAAATATCTGTTTATTCCGAAAGTACTCACACAGGAATAGTACGTCATATATATGTACGTCAGGGAACGTATTCAGGTGAAATAATGCTTTGTATTGTCGTAAGAAAGGACATCTCACGACAGCTTGCAACTCTTTGCAGAATTATTGCTGAAAGGTTTCCGGCGGTGAAAAGCATAGTAATGAATGTGAATCCCGACAAAACTAATGTTATTCTCGGACAGAAGTGTGTTACCTTGTATGGCAGTGACATAATTTCTGACAGTATGTGCGGAAATAAAATAGAAATTTCGCCTTTGTCATTCTATCAGGTGAATACGGTACAGGCAGAAAGAATTTACAGAAAAGCCCTTGAATTTGCAGACCCGTCCGGAAATGAACTTGTTGCCGACCTCTATTGCGGAGCGGGTACGATAGGGCTTTCAATGGCTAAAAAAGTCGGAAAAGTAGTCGGTATTGAAGTGATTCCCGAAGCTGTCGAAAACGCACGAAAAAATGCAGTTGCAAACAATATCACAAATGCTGAGTTTCATTGCGGTGACTGCGGAGAAATTTTCAAAAAACTGAATATCCGTCCCGACATAATTGTTATAGACCCTCCACGTAAAGGCTGTTCACAAGAAACCATCCGTACAATTGCGGAAGCTGAACCGCAAAAAATAGTAATGATTTCCTGTAATCCTGCAACTGCCTCCAGAGATGCTAAACTTTTCGGCGAACTCGGTTACAGAACACTTAAAGTGTGCGGTGCTGACTTGTTTCCACGCACAAAACACGTTGAATGTGTGGTATTGATGTCAAGAGAAGACAAGGAGAATTAAGAGTGAAAAAAATAATTGTACTTTTAGCTGTAATCACAACAATGTGCAGTGCAATGAATTGTTATACTGCACCTGCAAAGGCTATTGAAGCTGTAACGTACACTGAATACAATCAGCAGAAACAAAATGAAAAAGAATTTCCCGACCCTGATGCAACTTATAAAGAAGTTACAGAAAATGACCTTGTTTTTCACGTTTATGATGATTACGCTTTTCTTTATGACTGCAAAGACCATTCAGTTACAGAAGTTACCATACCTGATTCCGTACAAGGTGTACAGGTTATAGGAGCAGTAGATTCGCCATTCGGATTTTGCAGAAACCTGACTACAATTACACTTCCTGATACGTTTCAGTATTTCGACTGGTTTGATTTATCCTGTACAACAATAGTAAGATTAGGCAGTACGGATTCAGACCCTGTACCCTCTGTATCGGAAATTGTAGTATCTGAAACAAATCCGTATTATACTGTATACAACGGAATGTTATACAGCAAAGATATGAAAACATTGGTAGGCTGTCCGCCTGCAATGGATATTAAACAACTCAGAATATCTTCAGAAACGGAAAGAATAGGCGACTATGCTTTTTGTTGTACGAAACTTGAAACTGCTGTAATTCCGTCTAATATCAAACACATAAATAACAGTGCATTTGCCGGTTGTGAAAATCTTGTAAGCGTTGAAATTCCTGAAAGTATCACTTCAATTTCAGGAGATATGTTTTATTTATGCGAATCACTTTCAGAAGTCACTTTCAACGGCAAACTTGAGAGAATAGGTTATGGAGCGTTTAATGAATGTAATTCGTTGACGAACTTTGTTATTCCTGAAACGGTAAACTGTATCGGTGCAAATGCTTTTGAAAACAGCGGTTGTATTGAAAATGAAAACGGCGTACATTATATAGACAAATGGGTTGTAGGAAGTGACGACGATATAAGAACAGCAAAATTAAAAGATAATACAGTCGGTATTGCTGAATTGTCTTTCTTTGGTAAAAGAAAACTTGAATTTCTTGACATTCCCGAATCAGTGAAATATATAGGTGATTTAGTATTTACTGGTTTAACAGGTGTACAGTCAACAATCAATTACAGGTGTTCATACATAGGCGAAAGAACTCTTGTTTCAGCGAAAACTGCAACTGATATTTACATATACGATTCCGAGTGTGAGATTTTCGAAAGTGAAAAAACTATTCCTGCTGTTTACAAATACAGTAAGTCTGTAGATGATTTTTTGCAGGATATAACAGTGACATCTCTTGACGACGATATTGTAACAGGTGACGTTGTAATTCACGGCTATGCAGGTTCAACCGCTCAGGCTTATGCGGAAAAATATGACAGAAAGTTTGAAGTGATTGAAAAGGAATCTGTTTCAGGAGATGTGAACAATGATGGTAAGTTTAATATTGCGGACGCTGTTATGTTGCAGAAATATCTTCTGAATGTTCCCGAAATAAAACTTGATAACTGGAAATCCGCTGATTTATGCGGGGACGGCAGACTTGACGTTTTTGACCTCTGTATGATGAAAAAAATGTTGATTTCCGAAAAGTGACAAAATAAACCGCACAGGCTTATTGTACAGCTTGTGCGGATTTTTTTATGTTATGTAATGCTTTCGAGTTTTACACGGAGTTTATGTATAATCTTCTTTTCAAGGCGTGAGATATATGACTGCGAAATTCCAATCTGTTCAGCAACCTCTTTTTGCGTTTTTTCCTTACCGTCGATAAGTCCGAAACGCATTTCCATTATTTCACGCTCACGGTCGCCGAGTTCAGCGACTGCGTTACGTAAAATCTCACGTTCTGCTTCTGTTTCAATGCCTTTGTTTACAACATCGTCTTCCGTTCCCAAAACGTCCGATAAAAGAAGTTCGTTTCCGTCGTAATCTATGTTGAGAGGTTCGTCAATCGAGAGATCGTTTCTGTACTGCGAGGACTTCCTCAGAAACATAAGTATTTCGTTTTCGATACAGCGTGAAGCGTATGTGGCAAGTTTTATATTTTTCGTCGGACAGAATGTATTTACTGCCTTGATTAAACCGATAGTTCCGATAGATACCAAATCTTCAATACCGATACTTGTTGATTCAAATTTTTTAGCTATGTATACAACAAGTCTGAGATTATGCACAATAAGTCTGTCACGTGCTGACGGGTCGTTTTTCATAAGACCCTCAAAAACTTCTTCTTCTTCCTGTCTTGAAAGCGGTGGAGGTAAGGTGTCAGAACCGTTTATATAAAAAACGTCACCTTTGAATATGTCCCTGAATTTTTCAAGAATTACCTGTAGAATGTTCATAATGTTTTCTCCTGTTCTGTAAATTATCTTTTTAAGAGTTTCGGATTGAAAATAGCGTTTCCTGAGTTTTCGCCAAGCCCGATTACAGCGTCAATTTTTTTCCGTTCACCACTGAGGACGTTCTGTATAATAACCTCATCCGGTCGGAAAACTTCAATAAATCCGCTGTCAGAAATAGTCGAGCAGGGGACAAGCCGGAAACCTTTTGGCAGACTGTCGCCGTCAGTAAGACCGCTGAATTTTTTCCTGTCGCATACTATAACCGGTGAACCTGAAAAAAAATCTGTCAGTGCGTTTCCTGTATCCGCAAGTCCGTCGAGTGTCACGGTCTTGTCGCTGTACTTTACCATAACACTATAACAGTCTGTACCGTCAGGCGTGCGGTCGAGGAAATTTTCAGCAATATGTACCGCAAAATACATTACTGCCGTTGTGACGACAAGTAGCAGGAGTGAAAAATCTATATAAAAATATGAGTTGTTGAAATGTACAAATTCGGGTTTCAGCCAAGAGTAAACAGCGTATATCGTACCGGCAAGAGCGACGTTTGCGGAAAAAAACGAGACCGTATTTATAAGAAGTCGTTTTTTCCCCTGAAATCCGAATGCTATCATCACAATCGTCACTACTGCGAAAAATTTTATAACGACGTTCAGAAACGTGTTTATCTGCGGTGCGAGTATCAGCAACGAGTAAAGACTTCCATAAACAGCCGATATAATACATTTTCCGACAGTCAGCGGTGAATGTGTAAGCCGTGCGGTTATACGGAGCAGAAAATAATTGACGTATATATTCAGGACTATCAGCACATCAATATAAATAGTCTGCACAAAGCACCTCCCCTCATACCTACCTGATTACTTGTCTTTATTTATTATAATGCAGGTACATTGCGAAATATGTCGTAATCACGCCCCTGTAACAAAAAAATGCAGTCATTAAAGACTGCATTTCTTATTATTAAAGGAACGGCAATATTATTGCACCGATTATCATAAAGATTGCGACTATCAATACGGCAATTCTTTTAACTGGTGTTTTTTCGTGATTGTTACGGCTCAAAATAAATCACCTCTCAGTGTTTGTTTTTAATACGTTTCTTGCGGTCGGGGATATAGTCGTTGTAAATGTCAGCTTTCTTTCTGTTTCCGTAAGCACGTTTTTTGCGGTCAAATTTCGGTTTGTTTTCGGGACGTTTGCCACGGACTTCCTTGACTGCTCCTGTATAGAGTTTGACTTCAACCTGATTTCCGTTGATTTTCATAGGGTTAGTACTGTCGATTATGTATTCCGTTTCAGCTTCCGGCACTTCAACTGTTGTGTGAGTGTCGAAAATGTCGATTTTTCCGAAATCACGACCTGACATTCCTGTTGCATCTACCAAAGCACCGAGAATGAAGTTAGGTGCTATTCTCTTGTTGCGACCTATGTTAATATCAACCTTTACTGTCTTTGTACCTTTTCTGCCTTTTCTGAGAGGTCTGGACTGTTCAAATTCCGGCAGTGAATCAATTTCAGCTCCGAGTTTTTCGGCAATCATTCTTACTGCTGTTTCACGGTAATCAATTCCCATTTCTGCGAGTTTTTCAAGAATACTGTACGCTTCGTATGAAACGTTGTCAATTTTTGAGATTTCACTGACAATATTGTCTTTTTTCATTTCGACAATTTCAGATTTCGTCGGCAGGCTTTTTTCCTGTATGTTAGCTTTTGTGTACTTCTCTATCTCACGGAGTTCATAAAACTGTTTTCTTCCGCTGATGAGGGTGTAAGCTGTACCTGTTCTTCCTGCACGACCTGTACGTCCTATTCTGTGGATATAGTATTCATTGTCCTGTGGCAAGTCGTAATTGAAAACAGCATCAACGCCTGTAACGTCAATACCACGTGCGGCGACATCAGTTGCGACAAGTATTTCAGTTGACTTGTTCTTGAAACCGTTCATAACCTGAGTACGTTGTGACTGTTTCATATCGCCGTGTATTCCCGAAACTCTGAAACCTGATTTTACAAGTTCTTCAGTGAGGTCGTCAACCATTTTCTTTGTGTTGCAGAAAACCATAGAGGACGACGGTGAATACGCTGATAAAAGAAGTTTCAGAGCATCAGTTTTTCTGCCCATTGCAACTTCAAAATAATACTGTTCAATCAGTTCAACGGTTTTCTGAGCAGATTTTATTTTTATGTGTACGGGATTTTTCTGATATTTTTCCGTTATTGCAAGAATAGCCGGTGGCATAGTTGCGGAAAACAAAACGGTCTGTCTCTCTTCCGGTACTTCCGAAAGAATGGATTCTATATCTTCCCTGAAACCCATATTCAACATTTCGTCAGCCTCGTCGAGAATCACACAACGGAGATTGTTAAGTTTAAGGGTTTTTCTTCTCATATGGTCCATTACACGCCCCGGAGTACCGATTACTATATTTGCACCTCGTTTGAGTTCGTGAATCTGTTTTTCCATACTTGCACCGCCGTAAACAGATACAGCTTTTACAATCTTCTTGTACTTTGCAAACTTTCGTATTTCTTCATGTGCCTGCATTGCAAGCTCTCTCGTCGGACAAAGAATCAGTACACTTACGTGATTTCTGTCATTTTCGGTAATGCTTTCCACGGCAGGTATTCCGAAAGCCGCTGTTTTGCCCGTACCTGTGTTTGAACGTCCGATAACGTCATTTCCCTCAAGAAGTGTGGGAATACTTTGCTGTTGGATTTCGGTCATCTCTGTGAAACCGAGTTCGTCAACCGCCTGAATAAGTTCTTTTGATAAATTCAATTCGTTAAAATGCATTATAATTCCTTTCATTAAAAAACAAGTCTTATAATATGATACCATAAATTCCGGCATACGTCAAGTCCCACAAAAAAATAAAATACGGACATTGAATATCCGTATTTTTGTGGTATTTTTTTGTAATGTTACTTTATAGCATTGAAACCTTTTTCGAGGTCTGCAATAATATCGTCAATGTGTTCTGTGCCTATTGAAAGACGGATTGTATTAGGCTTGATTCCTGCTGACAGTAATTCCTCTTCGTTCATCTGCGAGTGAGTTGTTGAAGCAGGGTGGATTATAAGCGACTTAACGTCTGCAACGTTTGCGAGAAGTGAGAAGAGTTCAAGGCTTTCAGTGAATTTCTTAGCTGTATCAGAGTCGCCCTTTATCTCGAAAGTGAATATTGAACCTGCACCATTCGGGAAGTATCTGTCATAAAGTTCTTTCTGTTTTCCTGTTTCAAGTGACGGGTGGTTTACTTTTTCAACCTGTGGGTGATTGTTGAGGAAGTCCACAACTTTCAGTGCGTTTTCAACATGACGTTCAACACGAAGTGAAAGAGTTTCGAGACCTTGCAGGAGCAGGAAAGAGTTGAACGGCGATATAACAGCCCCCTGGTCACGCATAAGTGTTGTACGGATTTTCATAATATAAGCGATGTTACCGCAAGCCTCAGTAAACACTACACCGTGATATGACGGATTTGGTTTTGAGAGGGCAGGGAATTTGTCATTCTGAGACCAGTCAAACTTACCGCCGTCAACTATAACACCGCCCATTACAGTACCGTGACCGCCGATAAACTTTGTAGCGGAATGTACAACAATATCTGCACCGTGTTCAATGGGTCTTAAAAGGTAAGGAGTTGCGAAAGTGCTGTCAACGATAAGCGGAATACCGTGTCTGTGAGCAACTTCTGCAATAGCTTCAATATCGATAACATCTGAATTAGGGTTGCCGAGAGTTTCAGCGTAAAGGAGTTTTGTATTCGGCTGGATAGCCTTTTCAAAGTTTTCAGGGTCTGACGGATTTACGAAAGTCGTTGTGAGACCCTGTTCAACGAGAGTATTCGCAAAAAGATTGTAAGTACCGCCGTAGAGGTTTGTAGAGGAAACAATATGGTCACCGGCAGTAGCGATATTCTGAATAGCGTAGGTGATTGCAGCCGAACCGGAAGCGGTTGCCAAAGCTGCTGCACCGCTTTCAAGTGTTGCGATTCTCTTTTCAAAAACGTCAGAAGTAGGATTCATAAGACGTGTATAAATGTTACCGCTCTCAGTAAGTGCGAAACGTCCGGCAGCCTGTGCTGAATCCTTGAAAACATAGGAAGTAGTGGCGTAAATCGGTACAGCTCTCGCATCAGTAGCAGGGTCTGGGGATTCCTGACCGGCGTGTACCTGCATTGTTTCAAATTTATAACTCATAATTATCATACCTTTCATATTAAATTCCTACTTTTCATGTAGGATAAATATATAATAACATATATTTTTGTTTTTGTCAAGTACCAAAATAAAAAATTGCGGACAATTTTGTTATTCTCTTATGAAAATAAAAAAAGTCCATAAGGACTATGTTTTTATATTTAAAATCCGCATACGGAGTTGAACCGTAATCTTTCCCTTTAGCAGAGGGACTGCTCTGACGTTGAACTATACGGAAATGCCGGACGGAAAAACCGTATCGCTTTCATGAGGTGAAAGAGCTTTAAACTTAAGCTACCGACAATATTATTATAGCATATTATTTTCGTTTTGTCAATAGGAAAATAAAAAAAATTCAGTCCCGAAAGACTGAATCATATTTAAAGACCGTTTGCGGAGTTGAACCGCAGTTTCCACAAATTTGTGGCTGGGGCGTTCTGACGTTGAACTATACGGAAGTGTCAGGCGGATAACCGCATCTTCAGAATGTGGAAACTGACGTTCTTTACTTATACTACTGACATTGTCATTATAACATATTGTTTTTAATTTGTCAAGGAAAATTTGACATTCATTTTATTTTGTGTTAGAATGATATCAATAACTTATTGAGGAGGCTTTATTTATGAAAATCTGTTTAATGTGCCGTCAGCGTAATATGGAAGAATACGGAATCTGTCCGGATTGCAAGGCACTCAACGAAAAAATGCGTACATTGAGTTGCGACCTTACCGGAAAAAATGCAGTTGTTACGGGAGGAAGAATAAAAATCGGATATGCTGTCTGTCTGAAACTTCTGAGAATGGGTGCAAACGTAATAGCGGTTACACGATACCCGAAAAACGCCCTTGAAACCTATGCGAAAGAACCTGATTTCGAGGATTTCAGGAGCAGGCTTTTTATTGTAGGTTTCGACCTGATAAGAGTTGACAGAATCGGCGAACTTATTGAACATATTGGAAATATTTTCAACGGTCATCTTGACATACTTATAAATAACTCCGCACAGACTGTAAAAAAATCTTCTTCATACTATGCTGAGTTGCAGATGAAAGAAAATTCCATTGAGGACAAACATAATTTCCGACAGCTTGTTTCTATGTGTAACACGGAAGAAAAGACCTTTTCGATTATTCCGAACAATCAGATTGTTGACTATGGTGAACAGCCTGATAAAAATTCATGGGTACGTCGTCCGGAAGAAATATCACCACAAGAGTTACTGGAAGTACAGTTGATTAATGTTACTGCACCTTTCATTCTTACAAACGGTTTAAGGAAATTCCTCGCACACGGCAAAAGTGAAAAATCGTGGGTTATAAACGTAAGCTCGGTTGAGGGACGTTTCAACACTAAACAGAAACTTGCACGTCACGTACATACCAATATGGCTAAAGCCTCGCTGAATATGATGACACATTCAATATCTTCCGATTTTGTACGTGACGGAATATATGTTTATTCGTGCGACCCTGGCTGGGTATCAAACCAGTTTCCGCCCGCTTACGAAATAAGTGTGAATTTCAAGCCTTATCTTACCTTTGAAGACGGTGCTATGAGAATCCTCTATCCGATTATCAAAAATTTCAATGAGGAAAAAATCAAGGATTACGGAATGTTTTACAAGGACTACAGGATTATTGACTATTAAACAAAACAAAAGCGACCGTTTTTTATAACCGGTCGCCTGTTTTTTATTTTATTACTGCATAACGTTCTGAAGAAATGACTTTTTCCATTATTGATTCCGGTGAAAGTTCATTGGAGATTGCCATATCAAATATTACTGGCGAAAATCCTGACACAAGTGTTGCACCGGTATCGGATATATCTATCGGCATATTTGAATTACGGCTGTCAACATTCCAGAATATAACGTCAGGAAGTTCATATCCGTGATTTTTATACTTGTTTTTCATTTCGTTGAAAAGTGGCATACTGTTTCCGCCCTCTATGCACATATCAAACTCCATATCTGATATTATATAAATTTTTGAGGGAAGTTCGTTCTGAGGTACTTTGTTTTTTACAGCCGTTGTGAGAATAAGATTGAAAACTGCTTCAAGGTCTGTATTGGCTACTTCTGAAAATGTGTTGCAGTATAAAATTTTTTCATATATATTATTACCTTTTATTTCTATCAGTTTCGGATTTTTGGAAAATGTTATAAAGTGATTTGCGAATTTTCCTTTATTGTGTTCAGCGAAATATATACCAAGTGAAAGTGCAACGTCTAACGGACTTACTGAACCATTCGGAGACCACGACATAGAACCTGATGTATCTATAACAGCTATTGCGTTTTCGTCGTTACTGCAATATATGGGAAGATTATTCCACGTTACGTCAAGAGACATTCTCTCATCTCTGTTCATACACCCGTTACAACGTCTTATTATTTCATATGGATAGAGAGTAGAAGTATTCAGTTTTGTTTCACCTTTCTGTACAGCGTTAAGGTAATCTGTATAACGTTTATTGTCATTTCTTATGAAAGCCTTGCTGTATTTGAACATAGCACCGGACGGCTGTTTTGAATAGTCAAAAGTATAGTCTGAAACTCTCAGACGGTTTTCTATGATGTCAATATACTTTCGGAGTGCGGAAAGTGTATGGCGATAATTTTTTTCTTTCATACCGAAAAGTCTGGCAATTTTTTTACCCATTGCCTTTGTCTCAGAAGATGTTGCGTTTACGGACGGTAACCATTTCGCAAGAAGTGATACTGTTTCATTGTTTTTCATTGCCTCAATATCTGAATCAAGTTGTTTTTTCATTTCGTCAACGGCTTCACTTTCACATGAAGTGCCGATAAGTACAAGCAAATCGTCAAAACGTCCGTATTCCGCAAAATACTGGATATTTCTTTTTACTGCTTCAGGTGCGTAATCAGAGAGGTTTTTTATAGCTGTACGGAAAAAACGTCTTTCACCGAGACCTCCCCTTACGTCTCTTGTGTAAAAAACTATCTTCATTGCTTTTTCAGGATTTTCTGCATAGGCACGGATTACCATGTCAGCGATGTCTTTTTCATCTGCACCACGCATTGCACCTGCTCTGAAAAACAAATCAAGACAGTTATTTCCGCTTGTGGAGTGTGTCAAAGCACCGTTTTCAGTGTATGTAATATTGTTTTCCTGTTTCAAGAAATCCAGCATAATAAAAATACCTCTTTTCTGCTCACGGCTTTTCGGAAAGCCTTTGGTTACAAGGCACATATCCATATAATCAGAAATATGTAATATTGCTGTTAGTGCCTTTCGGATAAAAGTTTCAAAGTCCACAAACCGTTTTCGGAAACTGTAAGAAGTTTCTTCCATGCAACGCCTATATGAACAGACCTGAAATTCACGCCTTTATCTTTAATTCGTTGCACCGGTAGTTTTTGGTAATAACCGGTAAACCACGCCGTTGAATGAAATTCCTGCTGTCTGAACTTTTCCGCTTTTTTACACGGTTCTGTTCTTTCATATCGTTTGAAATAAAAAATCTTGCTGTATGAACCGTTTGTATCTTTTTTATAGCAGAGATACATAACTGCTTGTCACGGTTCAATATTGATTGGAGGTCGGCGTTTATCCGGAGATAACCTTCCGTCCTGGTTCCCGATATGCTGTCTGAACCGTTTGTATCTTTTTTACAGCAGAGATACATAACTGCTTTACACGGTTCTTTCTTTTATCAGAGTGCCTGCGAGTATTACTCCGGCGTTCTCTGCCCCTGCAAAGAAACATTGCTGTATGAACCGTTATTATCTTTTTTATAGCAGAGATAAATAACTGCTTTACATGGCTCGGTTTGTGTCTCTGAAAAAAATTTTTTAATAATGTTTTATAACTGCGGTCATTGTAATGACAATGCTGTTGTCGCTGTTGCGAAACCTTTATTCAGCCTTACGCCTATGAACATAATAAAAATACAGATGTTGTTGTATAAGCCATTCCCGTTTGGTATGATTCAAGTATATCACACACTTATGAAAAAATCATATAAAAAAATCTGCGAACTTGAAAAATTCTTATTTTTATGCTATTATTATATCGAAAGGTTGTGAACAATATGAGCGGTTTTTCAGAACTGGTGAAGAATTTCGACAAGACAAGGGATTATATACGTGATTTCTTTATTTACGGTTTTAAGGTGAGAGGGGAATTTGACAGGAAAAGCTCACGCACATATGATGATGAAAAAAGACGTATCGAAAGCTGGCTGGATAAATATATACAATACAACAATGTAATGAGAGGAAAGCAGATTTCAATAGCAGTCGACAGCGGAAGCATTTCCGAAAACCCTCTTTATCAGGCGTATTATTCAAAGAGTTTTACAACGAATGATATAAAACTGCATTTCTTTATTATTGACATACTCTGCAACGGTGAGGAACTTACTGTCAACAATATAGCCGACAGAATAACAGAATATTACGGTGCAATCTTTGATATACAGACGATAAGAAACAAACTTAAGGAATACGTAAAAGAGGGGATTATACTTACTGCTAAAAAAGGAAAAACAGATTATTTCAGATTGTCGGAAGATACAACGGAAGACTTCCTGAAAACTTTTGACGGTCTGAGTGATGCTGTCAGTTTTTTTTCGGAAACGCATAAATTCGGGATTATTGGAAACAGTATTCTGAAATCGGCAGGACTAAAAAACGACCTTTTTGTAATAAAGCACAATTATATAGTACATACCCTTGAAGACATAGTTATTCCGGAAATTCTTGAATCCATTGAAAACAAAAAATATATGTCTGTAACTTTTTTCAACGGCAGAAGTATTAATAATATAGTCCCCATGCAGATTTTCACTTCATTACAGACAGGCAGACGTTATCTTGTGGCGTATTTCAAAAGCCGGAGACATTTCACCTCAATGCGACTTGACTTCATAAAAACTGTTGTAAAAGAAAATATCTGCAATGAATATGACAAAATATACGATAAATTCATTTATAACAGAAATTACTGTTTCGGGGTATCGTTTGGTTCATGGGAAAAACAAAATTCAATCGAGACGGTCGTTATAGATTTCCGGATTGACGAAAGAACAGAAAAGTTTGTCATTGACCGGCTGAAACGTGAAAAGAGAAACGGCATACTTGAAAAAACAGGAAAAAATTCATTCAGGCTTACAATAAAGACTTTTGATACATATGAAGTAATGCAGTGGGTCAGGACTTTCACAGGACGTATATTTTCAGTAAAAGGTGACAATACGTCTGCTATAAAACATTTTTACAATGATATACGCTATATGAAAAAATTATATGAGGATTACGAATATGACGATATTTCATGAAATATACAGCAATTATTTCCGGATAGCTTCAGAAATTCTTAGTCTGCCAGAAATAACGGAAAAACATATAAATGAAGTAATAAGAAAATACGGTTTCAGAGATACACTGCTTTTTCTGCCACAGAAATTCATTTCACAGGATAACGACGGCTGGGGACTGCTGAAAAAAGTAAATGACAGATTTTTTCCGGTAATAAAAAACAGACCGGTTTCAGTGCTTACGGAAGTACAGAAACAGTGGCTGAAATCAAAACTGGACGACCCGAAAATAAATCTTTTTATGGACAGTGAAATTATTTCGACTTTGCAAAAACGTCTTGAAAACGTCAGACCACTTTACAGAAATGAACATTTCAGATATACAGACCGTTTCAGTGACGGTGATGACTTTTCAGACAGTGAATATCAGAAGAATTTCCGTACAATCCTGAATGCAGTGAAAAATAATGAGATACTTGAAATAACTTTCAGCAGTAAGAATAACAGAATAATAAACGGTTGCTATGTTCCTGTAAGAATACAGTATTCTCCGAAAAACAATCGTTTTCGGATATTTGTATTCAAAACTGACAAAGGCAGACTGTCCGGAAGCGGTATTATAAATATCGGCAGAATAAGGAAAATCCGTACGACGGGTAATATTTGCCGTGAAGATATTTCCATAGAAAAATATTTCAGTCAGCGTGGATGCCGTAAGTCTGTTACTGTATGTGTTTCCGCAAACAGTAACGCTAATGAACGTTTTTTTATGGAGTTTGCACCGTATGAAAAACGTACTGAAATTGACTTGTCGTCCGGAAAGTGCGCTGTTACTTTATGGTACGATAAACAGGAAGAAACAGAATTATTAATACATCTGCTGGGATTCGGTTCTGCTATTGAAATCGTTTCACCGCAGGAGTTCCGACAGAAAGCCAAAGACCGTATATCCCGACAATATACATTTTTATACGAAAACCGCCGGTCATAACCGACGGTTTTTTTGACTGTTATATTTTTTGTTCAGAGAACGTATTTACTGTGAAATGCTATGAAATCATCTTTGTTGAAATCGGGAATATCGTTATACATATCAAGCATAAGCCGGATTATTGCCACCGATTTTGCCTGAGTGTTTACGCTTTTGTTCGGATTGAATTCTATATCAGTGAAATAATTATAATCTCTTATTTTCTGAATTTCCTCGTCAGTAAGCGATTCCTTTACAGCTTTCATGTAGATGTAATCATAGAATACTGTCTGCGGAAAAAGAGGAAAAATATCTCCGTTATAGTCAAAATACTTCAATGCACCGGAATTTTTCAGACGTGGGTCTCTTTTAGCGTCTTTCGGTAAAACGTCAAGTAAATCCCTGTAAGCTCCACCACCTGTGAAAACTTTTGAACTCTGATAAATATTTTCAAGTGTATATCCGTTGAGTTTCAGATTGAACGCACTGAGTTTCACACCGAGACTGTTTTTGCTTTTTGTACTGATTTCAAGAGGTTTTGCATTGCTGTCACTTCTCAGAATCGCACCGTGCAGACTGTCTATAGACTTTTGTTTCTGAGATACCGCAAATCCTGCAAACCATTCAAAAGAATAGCTTTTTACAGTAACCTTGCTGTTACTGACAAAATATGCTGGTCTTTCAGCCATTGTAACACCTCATTCCGTAATTTTTCTTGCTTCTATATAAAAACGTTTGTCGTCAGCGTGACCCATTGAAAAAGTCTTGCGTGGTAACGCACCATCTTTTATTACTGTAGGGAAAAGTTGAGACTTGTCCATATCGGGAAGTATAAAGGCTATACCGTTGTATTTTCCGGCAAGATTCTTGACCGTTTCACTTCCGTGAATGTAGTCGATTTTACCGCCTTTTTTCTTTATATAGCTGTCAAGGAAATTCTGCAACGAACCGACTGACAGATTAGATGTTTTATTATTTATATAGAATTTCTTTTCAGTATCTTCACACGAAATTATTACATACTGGTCGGAATTTGCAGTTTCAGAAAGTCCGAGGGTTTCTGTCATTTCAGAAATAAGTTTATTACATTCAACGTCATATACAAGACGGTGTATTGCCTCAAATTTGAGTGCGTCGCTATGGAGGTTGACTATTTCAGCGAGTGCATAACGTGCAGAGTGATTTGAAAAGTCCTTTTCAGGATTTTCTTTCTTTAACTGTTCGTAAAATGCTTTTGCGGTTGCAAGCGAATGATTACCGTCACCCATAGCATAGAGAAGTACCGGTGAATTTTCAAGACCATATTTTTTATTGAATTTTTCAGGGTCGGCGAGTTCACAGAGTGCGGAATCTATTTTTTCCTGTTTCTGTTCGTCAACAAGATACCCTTTTATACTTCCGCCGTTCTGCATTAATTCAAAGTCGTAGAGTTTCTTCATTTCGCAACTGTCAAGCTGTCCGATGACTGTATCTTCAGGGTCGTCAATAAGAATCATTATGTGCGGAAGTTCAAGAGATGCTCCCTGACGGACTTTTATGCGTGGAGGTATTCTCTCAATAACAGTGGCTTCAGTGGCACGTACTTCAGAATTACTTCCCTTTGAAAAGTCATATTTTTCAAGGTCTATCGCTCCGACAATACCTTTGCGGACAATACCGTTACTCTGTACTCTCTCAACATATACCATAGCGTTTTTATATTCCTCAAAAATTCCGTCCGAAATATACTTGTCCATAGAAGCGTGTATCTTTTCTGTTCTTTCAGAAACGTCATCTTTTTCAAGGTAGATTTCCGGAAGTATCAGATTGAGTGTTGACGGAAAATCACCGACTGTTTTATATACCTCGTCCCAGTATTCCGGTTCGCTTGTGTACTGGTCGCACGCAATTACAGACCATTTGTACATATCTTCAATTTTTGGAATAAGTATATCCGCATTTTTAAAAGCTGTTGTATTCATATGTTATTCTCCTTGATAAAAATTTGCAGTTCTTGATTCAGACGTGAAACAGGAAGTCCGACAACGTTGAAATAATCGCCGTTGATTTTTTCGATAAGCAGAGAACCTTTTCCCTGTATACCGTAACCGCCAGCCTTGTCGAAAGGCTCGCCGGTGGATATGTACCATTCAATATCTTCTGGGGAAAGTTTTCTGAAAGTCACTTCTGTCACCACTGAAAAAGTACGTTTATAAATTCCACGGACTATGGAGCAGGCGGTCACAACTTTATGAGTTCTTCCCGAAAGCATTTCAAGATATTCACGGCACTGTTTACTATCTTTCGGTTTACCTAAAATCATATCGTCGATAATAACTGTTGTATCACAGCCTATCACAAAATCTTCCGGAAAACTTTTGCCCGCTGATTTTGCCTTTATATCGGCAAGGTATTCGGAAGCACTTAGTGGATTTATATTTTCCGGAAGTGTTTCGTCAACGTCAGCAGAAAACACTTCAAAATCTTCTGTAATCAGTTTCATAAGTTCACGTCGTCTTGGTGATGCCGAAGCAAGTATTATTTTTTTCATTAAAGTCACGTCCTTTATTAAAACTATATCATATACTTATTATGATGTCAAGAATTTCCGGAAAAATATTTTGGCAGTAAAAATTTACTGAAAATTCATGAAAAAATTTTCAGAAGTACTTGAAAAATCTGTCGGGATAGTGTACAATAGTATTTGCAGGTTGTTAATTAAATAACAACTGCTTACACATCATAATAATGAAAGGATGTCATACCAATGGCAGGATTAAACAAAGTTACTGTCGAAGACATTAATGTCACAGGCAGAAAGGTACTCGTAAGAGTAGATTTTAACGTACCGCTCAAGGACGGCGTTATCACTAACGACAACAGAATTCAGGCAGCTCTTCCCACAATCAACAAGCTCGTTGAAAACGGTGCTAAAGTTGTACTTTGTTCACATCTCGGCAAACCGAAGAACGGTCCTGAGGCTAAATTCTCACTTGCTCCGGCTGCTGAAAGACTTGCTGAACTCGTAAACACAAAGGTAGCTTTCGCTCCTGACGATACAGTTGTAGGCGACAATGCTAAGAAAGCAGTTGCTGAAATGAATAACGGTGAAATTGTCGTTCTCGAAAACACAAGATTCCGTGGTGCAGAAGAAACAAAGAACGGCGAAGATTTCTCTAAGGAACTTGCTGACCTCGTTGACGGTGAAGTTTTCGTTATGGACGCTTTCGGTTCTGCTCACCGTGCTCACGCTTCAACAGCAGGCGTTACAAAGTTTGTAAAGGAAACAGCTGTAGGTTACCTTATGCAGAAAGAAATCCAGTACCTCGGAAACGCTGTAGAAGTGCCCGAAAGACCTTTTGTTGCTATTCTCGGCGGTGCAAAGGTTGCAGATAAACTCAATGTTATTTCCAACCTCCTCGACAAGTGCGATACTCTCATTATCGGTGGCGGTATGGCTTACACATTTATCAAGGCTAACGGCGGTGAAATCGGAATGTCACTCGTTGACGACGAAAAACTTGACTACTGTAAGGAAATGCTTGCTAAGGCTGAATCACTCGGTAAGAAAATTCTTCTCCCTGTAGATACAGAAGTTGCATCTGCTTTCCCGAATCCTATCGACGCTGAAATCGAAGTTGAAAACGTTGCATCTGATGCAATTCCTGAGGGAAAAATGGGTCTTGACATCGGAACAGAAACTCAGAAGATTTTCGCTGAAGCTGTAAAGACTGCAAAAACTGTTGTATGGAATGGTCCTATGGGCGTATTTGAAAACCCTGTACTTGCAAAGGGTACAATTGCAGTTGCAAAGGCACTCGCTGAAACAGATGCTACAACTATTATCGGTGGTGGCGACTCAGCAGCAGCAGTTATGCAACTCGGTTTCGCTGACCAGATGAGCCATATTTCTACAGGTGGCGGTGCTTCCCTCGAATACCTCGAAGGTAAGGTACTCCCTGGCGTTGCTGTAATCGCTGAAAAGTAATTCAATCTCAGAAAAGGGCGGGTAGAAATATTCGCCCTTATGTGCAGAAACGGGGTTTAAATATGCACTATATGAATATGGCTTTATTTTCTGTTAATCCGTTTGTATTTGTATATTTTTCAGCGTTTGTCATTATACCGCTTGTATTTTATGCTGTATTCTGCTATAAAAGATTCATTGTATCTGTACAGGCGGAAACAGTGAAAAATTTCAATTCAGAAAGTGTGGATTACATTAAAACTGTAGCTGTAGTAAAATCAGTAAACAGGATTTTAAAAAAATCAACGCTTTGTTATAATGTAAACGGACAGGAATTTTCCATAAAAGTACCATATTACATTAAGTCAGACAGTACCTATGTTATTTATCCAAAAAATAAACCGAATAAAGCTATTCTGTATGATTGCGAACAACTGAAAAAGACAGTCAAAAAATATACCACTCTTGCAAATCTGAGTATTATACTTGAATTTATTATGATTATTTTAACAATACTAATGTTTATATTACTTGTTAAAAGCGGTGGCGATAATACTGGTGTATCATCTATTCCATCGTACTAAAGTGTAAATTGAGGTGGATTATGAATATTGCTTTATTTTCTGTTGAGAAAAACGGTCATCTGTCGGGTGCGATTATCTATTATATAATTTTTGCACATATACTGATAGTAATGTATTTTCTATGGATTGCGTTCTCTACAGTCAAGCTGATTTCTGCAATGGAAGAGTTCAGACAAACCGATAAATCCGACGTTGATAAATTGAAAGCCTGTAAGAAAAAAATTATATTTCGCTCGAGTATGACTGTCATTCCGTTAGTACTGTTTGCTTCTTTAGTTATAGTACCTTGAAGTGCATATATTAAACCTACATACGAAAAATATCAATCAAAAGGAGTTATTTAAAATGAACAAGTCAACAAGAAAAGCAATTATTGCTGGTAACTGGAAAATGAATAAGACACGTCCGGAAGCCAAAGAACTTCTCGAAGCTATAAAGCCACTCGTTGCAAACGCTGAGGGTAATGTTGAAGTTATCGCTTGCGTACCTTTCACAAACCTTGAAACTGCTATCAACACAACAGCAGGTTCAAACGTAAAAGTAGGTGCTGAAAACGTTCACTTTGAAAAGAGCGGTGCTTTTACAGGCGAAATTTCCGCTGATATGCTCGCTGAACTCGGCGTTGAATACGTTGTTATCGGACACAGCGAAAGAAGACAGTATTTCGGTGAAACTGACCAGACTGTAAACAAGAGACTTCTTTCTGCACTCGAAGGCGGTCTGAAGCCTATTCTTTGCGTTGGCGAAACTCTCGAACAGAGAGAACAGGGCATTACAGAAGAAGTTATCGCTATGCAGACAAAAATCGCTTTACAGGGTACTTGTCCGAAGTGCATAAAGAACGTTGTTATTGCTTACGAACCTGTATGGGCTATCGGTACAGGCAAGGTTGCTACTCCCGAACAGGCTCAGGACGTTTGTGCATTTATCCGTAAGACTATCGCAGGACTTTTCAATCAGGAAGTTGCAGACGGTATCACCATTCAGTACGGCGGTTCAATGAATGCTAAAAACTGTACTGAACTCCTCGCAAAACCTGACATTGACGGCGGACTTATCGGCGGTGCTTCCCTCAAAGCTGACGACTTCAACACAATTGTTCAGGCTGCTGTAAACGGCTGATTCTGAAATAAGTTTTTCCGGTGGGTGAACTCTCTGTTTACCCACTGCCTTTTCAAAGAGAGGACGGCTATGAGAGATTCTGCAAATGAAATAAAAGATAATAAATGGAACAGTATCAATGTTCTTATAGTTACTTTAACAATGTTCGGTGGTATAATATTTCTGATGTATACAAGCGGAATAACGTCTGTATTGTTTGAAATAGGACTTCCGGTTAATATTTTACTTGTACTTTTTTACAAACTCAACAAAAAATTTGGACATTTAGGAATACCGGTTATTATACTCCGGACAATAGCTATAATTATTTTTTTATCAGGTATACTTGCACCGCTTATTGTAATGAATTTTCAACATACAAAATTTATGTATCCTGTAAAGCGTTTCTGTTATGGTTACGGAGTATATGAAGAAAGATTCAATAAAGATATTCTTCCCGAAAGTATGCCGGAAAAATGCGACGATTATTTATTTCTCACATGGGGAAGTGTACCTGCTCAGGACTATCATGCAGATGCTTATCTTATATTCCACACGGATAAAGGTACTTTGAAAAAGTATGAAGAACATTTCAATTCTGTTGATAATGCAGAACGTTATACAGCACATATGCCTGACAAAGAAAATAATGGCTCATGGCTGAAATGTCCGGAAGAACTGCCCACGTACGTATTTCAAAGGCTTGAACCCGAACACATACACGATTTTGAAAAGGCAATAATATATACAGTACCTGTCTATCGCAACAAAGGCTGTATGATTGACTATGAATCAGGTCTTGCTGTATTCTGGTACTGAAAAAATCAAATTGAAAGGAAAGATTAAAAATGTCAAAAAAACCTGTAGCACTTATAATTATGGACGGTTTCGGTTATAATCCGTCAGATTACGGCAATGCTATCAGTAGTGCGAACACACCTAACATTGACAAATACAAACAAGGACCTCATACACTTATCGGTGCAAGCGGTCTCGACGTGGGACTTCCCGACGGTCAGATGGGCAATTCCGAAGTCGGTCACACAAACATAGGAGCAGGCAGAATTGTATATCAGATGCTTGTTAAGATTTCCAAGGATATTAAAGACGGCGTTTTCTTTGCAAACAAGGCACTTCTCGATGCTATGAAAAACTGTAAGGAAAAAAATTCCGTCCTTCACCTTATGGGACTTCTTTCACCTGGAGGTGTTCACAGCCATATGGAACACCTTTTCGGTATAGTGGAAATGGCTAAGAAAAACGGTCTTGACAAGGTTTATATACACGCATTCCTTGACGGTCGTGACGTTCCGCCGTCATCTGCTTCCGAATTTATGGAACAGACAGTTGCAGAACTCGAAAAAATCGGTCTCGGCAAAATTGCAACAATTGCAGGACGTTTCTACGCTATGGACAGAGACAACGCTTGGGACAGAGTTGAAAAAGCATATTCCGCTATGGTTTACGGCGAGGGCGTAAAAGAAACTTGTCCTGTACAGGCTATAAAGAATTCATACGCAAATGAAGTTACTGACGAATTTATGCTCCCGACTGTCATTGACGGCAGTGAAAGCATTAAGGCTGACGACAGTGTTATTTTCTTTAATTTCCGTCCCGACCGTGCAAGACAGATTACACGTGCTTTCGTTGACCCTGAATTTAAAGGCTTTGAAAGAAAGAACGGTTTCTTTAATGTTCACTTTGTATGTATGGCACAGTATGACGCTTCAATGCCGAATGTAACAGTTGCATATCCGCCGGAACAGCTTACAATGACTATGGGCGAATATCTCAGCAAGTCCGGTAAAACTCAGCTCCGTATTGCAGAAACTCAGAAATACGCTCACGTTACATTCTTCTTCAACGGTGGTGAGGAAAAGCAGTTTGAGGGTGAGGACAGAATCCTTGTAAAGTCACCTGACGTTGAAACTTTCGACCTCAAGCCTGAAATGAGTGCTTACGAAGTATGTGACGCAGTTGTTGAAGCTATCAATTCAGATAAGTATGATGTTATTATTCTCAATTACGCTAACTGCGATATGGTAGGACATACAGGTATTTTTGACGCTGCTGTTTCTGCCGTTGAAGCTGTTGATACCTGTGTGGGAAGAATGGTTGATGCTATTCTTGCAAAAGGCGGTACTGCCCTCATTACAGCAGACCACGGAAACGCTGACAAGATGTATGAACCTGACGGAAGTCCGTTTACCGCACATACTACAAACCCTGTACCGCTTTTCTGCGTGGGCTATGACTGTGAACTTCGTGACGGCGGTGTGCTTGCAGACCTCGCACCGACAATGCTTGAAATTCTCGAAATGCCACAGCCTGCCGAAATGACCGGCAAATCCCTTATCAAAAAATAAAATAAAAAACGGGCTGGCAAAAGTCAGCCTGTTATTATCGGAGGTAAAAATATGAATCCATTAGCTATTACAAAATCTTTGACAAAAATAAAACCCATGCTCAGAAATTTCAAAGAGGGTCACCCTAAGTTTTTTCCGTTCATAAAAATGGCTCTTACAGTCGTTGACCCTGACAGCATTGTTGAAGTCAAAATAACAACTTCAGAGGGAAAAAGCTATGCAACAAATCTTAAAATAACTGAAGATGATATGAAACTCGTTACTGAGGCAAAGAATATACTTCTCTAATATTCTATACCTTTACGTGCGGAAATTCCCTTTTCATAGGGGTGTTTTACGGAATTTATCTCACTTATATAGTCAGCGTTTTCGAGGAATATTTCCGAAGGATTACGTCCTGTCAGAATTATTTCCCTGTCCGTAGCCAATATATGTTTTTCGGCGGAATCCCTGTCAATCATATTCAGATTGTAGGTATCAAGAAATTCGTCAAGTACAATCATATCCGCATTACTTCCGAAAGCCTTTTTAAGCAGATAATTATTTCCGGAAGTTACAACAGTTTTTTCCTCAACGCTCATCTGAAATGTGAATTTTCCGCACGTCTCACAACAGAGATATTCAATATTTTCAGTCTGTTTCAGTATGTTGACTTCTGATGAACTGCCGTTTTTCAGAAACTGCACAAAACAAACTTTTAAACCAGCTCCCACTGCCCTTATCGTAAGACCAATGGCAGTGGTTGTTTTTCCCTTACCGTTTCCGTGATAAATGTGTAAAATTATTCTCACCTGCCTTGACAAATGCGTTTTGTAGTATTATAATATCTTTAATATTCTAAAAAGGGGTGTTGTAAAAAGATGTCATCTGTAATATTCTTTGATATTGACGGTACTATTTCCACGGAAGACGGAAGATTCTACATTCCGCAAAGTACACGTGAAGCAATTGCACTTACACGTGCAAAAGGTAATTTCACTTTCATAAACAGCGGACGTACAGCTTTCAATATCAATCCGGAAATCCGTAAACTCGGATTTGACGGTTATCTTTGCGGTTGCGGTACATATATTGAGTATAATAACGAAATACTTCTGCATTATACTCCCGAAAAATCTTTCTGTCGTGAAATCGCTTCTCTTATGCGGAAATGCCGTGTTACTCCTGTCTATGAATACAGTGACGGATATTTCTTTGATGATAATGCTGTTTCAAGTCCTATGCTTGAGGATTTTATGGTGAATTTCGTTGACGAGGGAATAGACGTTTCAAAGAGGGTTGACGACGAAGATTTTATTTTTGACAAATTCGTTGCGTGGACTAATTCAGAAAGCGATACGGAATTATTTCACAGAGAAGTAAGCAGATATTTTTCGGTCATAGACAGGGGAAACGGTTTCTATGAAAATGTTCCTCTCGGATATACAAAGGCTACTGCCATTGACATTATTCTGAAAAAACTCAATATTCCGCTTTCCGACGCTTATGCAATCGGCGACAGTATGAATGATTTGCCGATGTTGCAGGCAGTCCCGAACAGCATAGCAATGGGCGGTGCTGAAAAATTATATCCATACGTTTCTTACATAACATCACCGATTGAAGAAGACGGTATCTATAAGGCACTTGAACATTTCGGGCTTATCTGAGAAGATTCTTCTTTCTGAGACGGTCGAAAACTATATTATAACCGTCGTTTCCGTCCTTGAGTGAACGGTGTACTCTGCTTATGGTTGCAGTACTTACACCTGTTTCAGTGACGATATTGTTATAGACCTTATGCTCGTCAAGGAGTTTCGCAACCTGTAATCTCTGTGCAAAGGACTTTAATTCTATACTTGTGCAGAGGTCGTCAAAAAACTTATAACAGTCATCAACTGTTTCAAGTGTGAGGATTGCTTCAAAAAGTAAATCCATATTTTCCGATTTTATCTTGTTAATCATATAATTTTACTCCATTCTGCCGTAAAGGCTTTGTTATATCTCTTTTACATTTTAGCACATTATCACGCAAAAGTAAAGTACTTTTTTCATTTATTTTTCTTTTGCGTATCACGTTGAAATTTATGCTTGCATTTTATACAAATTTGTTGTATAATATAAATTACCGGCTGTTGTCGGCATTTACAGTATATTAACCCATTGCCTGAAAGGATATGGTGATAAACATGGAACAGAATATTAAAAACAATGAAATCAATGAAAGCGATAATGTTTTTTATACCGTTACTATGCGTGGACTTGTTGCATTTCCTAATATGGTCATGCATTTTGACGTTGCACGTGAAAAATCAATCCAGTCAATAAAAAACGCCCTTGAGGGAAATGGAAAAATATTCCTTGTTGCACAGCATGAAGCGTATGTGGATAATCCGGAAGTTTCAGACCTTTATAAGATAGGCGTTGTGGCTGAGATAAAGCAGGTTCTCAGACTTCCTGACAATATTATGAAAGTCCTTGTAAAAGGTCTGTATAAGGCACGCCTTGTCAATCTTATTGATGACGGCGAAAAAATGATGTCGGTTGTGAAACGTATTCCCTCACATTCCCGTGCAAAGACTGACAGCACTGACACAGAAGCCCTTATGCGTGCAGTGAAAGGTGCTTTTGAAAGGTATTCCTCATTTTTCCCGAAAATGCCTCAGGAACTTATAATATCAGTAATGACACAGGAAAATCCTGAAAAACTTTTTGAACTGATTGTTTTTAACTGTACTATAGGTTACAGGGAAAAACAGGAACTCCTTGAAGAAACAAATATCCTTAACCGTCTCGGAATGCTTGTTTCGTTCATTTCCTCTGAAAATGAAGTGCTTGAAGTTGAACAGTCAATACATGAACAGACTCAGGAAAATATGGACAAAAACCAGAGAGAGTATTTCCTCCGTGAACAGATGAGGGTTATTCAGGAACAGCTCGGAGAAGGTGAGGGCGAAGAAAATTTCCGTTATATATCAAAGGCAATGTCAATTGAGTGCGATGAAAAAAGCCGTGAAAGACTTATCAAGGAAATAGAAAAACTTAATAAAATGCCACCTTATTCTCAGGAGGCTTTCGTTATACGCAATTATCTTGATGCTGTTTTTGAACTTCCGTGGGGAAAATACTCAAAAGCGAAGATATCGCTTGCAAAAGCTGAAACTATTCTTGAAAAGGAACACTATGGTCTCAGAAAAGTAAAGGAGCGTATACTTGAATTTCTTGCTGTCCATATGCTGAATCCGAAAATCAAAGGACAGATTATATGTCTTGCAGGACCTCCCGGAATCGGTAAGACTTCAATTGCAAAATCAATTGCAAAAGCTATGGGCAGGAAATATGCAAGAGTTTCGCTCGGCGGTGTACGTGACGAAGCTGATATAAGAGGTCACAGAAAAACTTATATCGGTGCAATGCCCGGACGTATTATTACAGCTATGCAACAGGCAGGGTCTTGCAATCCGCTTATACTTTTTGACGAAATAGACAAGCTGTGCAATGATATAAAAGGAGACCCGTCTTCTGCTATGCTTGAAGTCCTCGACAGCGAACAGAACAAGGAATTCAGAGACCACTTTATAGAAATACCTTTCGACCTCAGCAAGACAGTATTCATTATGACAGCAAACAATGTCTCAAATATTCCCGAACCTCTTCTCGACCGTATGGAAATTATTGAACTTCCGAGTTATACGACAGAGGAAAAATTCCATATAGCAAAGGAACATCTGCTCCCGAAACAGATTAAGGAACATGGTCTCAAAGCCTCACAGCTGAAAATCAGGGACGAGGCTATCTATGATATTATCCAGTTCTATACAAAAGAAGCCGGTGTGCGTTCACTGGAAAGACAGTTGGCTTCAATCTGCCGTAAAGTTGCGAAGAAGATAGCTTCCGAAGAAACAAAAAAGGTTATAATGAAGCAGGAAGATGTTGCGGAATATCTTGGTATTAAAAAATATTCAGCAGACCTTACTTCAAAGGAAAATCAGGTCGGTGTTGTAAATGGTCTTGCGTGGACTTCTGTAGGCGGTGTTATGATGCCACTTGAAGTACTCGTTTTAGACGGTACAGGTAAAACTGAAGTTACCGGTTCACTCGGCGACGTAATGAAAGAAAGTTCAAAGATAGCGGTAAGTTATGTAAGAAGTATCGCTGAAAAATACAACATAGACAAAGAGTTTTACAAGAAAAATGATATTCATATACACGCACCTGAAGGAGCTGTTCCGAAAGACGGACCGTCAGCGGGCGTTACAATGACTACAGCACTTGTTTCCGCACTGTCGGGAATACCTGTCCGTGCCGACGTTGCAATGACAGGCGAAATAACTTTACACGGAAAAGTACTTCCAATAGGCGGACTTCGTGAAAAGACTATGGCAGCTTACAAGGCAGGCATAAAAACGGTTATTATTCCTGTTGCCAACAAGCCCGACCTTGAAGAAGTAGACAATGTTGTGAAGCAAAATATAGAGTTTGTATATGCTGAAAACCTTACAGATGTTCTTGACGTTGCACTGATTGGACAGAAAGGAGCATAATATGAAACTCAATTACAACAAGGCGGAATTTTTTGCATCTTACGGCACTTTCAGTCAGATTCCACCGGCTCAGAACGTTGAAATAGCTTTTGCGGGACATTCCAATGTCGGAAAATCAACTCTTATTAATAAACTTTTCAACAGAAAAAATCTTGCCCGTGTAAGTTCCGTCCCCGGAAAAACTGCTACTATAAATTTCTATAAACTTGAAGATATATATTTTGTTGACCTTCCGGGATATGGATATGCGAAAGTTTCAAAATCCGAAAAGGAACGCTGGTCGGGACTGATAGAGGGTTATCTGGGAGCGGACAGAGATATAAGACTGGTTTTTATGCTGATTGATATGCGTCACGCTCCTACAAAAGACGATATACAAATGGTCAACTATCTCATAGATACCGAAATGCCGTTTGTGATAGTCCTTACAAAAGCGGACAAACTCAACAAGTCGGAACGTGAAAAACGTATGAAGGCTTTTGAGGGTGAAATACCATGTTTCAGCGATATACATTCGATACCGTTTTCTTCTCAGACTTTCGAGGGTGTTGAAGAATTACGACAGATTGTTGAAGATGTTACAGAAAACGATTAATGAAAGGATTGTTTAAAAATGTTTGTGTCTGAAAATTTAAGTGTTAACGAAAAGGGCAACCTTACAATAGGCGGTACTGATACCGTAGAGCTTGCAAAACAGTACGGAACACCTCTCTATGTAATGGACGAGCAGGCAGTCCGTAAAGCCTGTCAGCGTTTCAAGAACAGTATTGACAAATATTACGGCGGTCAAGGTCTTGCGTGTTATGCAAGCAAGGCTTTTTCGTGTCTCGAAATGTGCCGTATAGTTGCAAGTGAGGGAATGGGTCTTGACGCTGTTTCAATCGGAGAACTTTATACAGCGGTAAAAGCAGGTTTTGATACCTCAAAGATAGGTTTCCACGGAAACAACAAAACTGACGAGGAACTTGAATACGCTGTTGACGTTAAAGTCGGTCATATTATTGTAGACAATATTTCCGAACTTCTCAGACTTGAGGAAATCGCAAAGTCCAAAAATGTGAAACCTGATATAATGTTCCGTATCAAACCTGGTATCGATGCACATACTCACGACTTTATAAAGACGGGTCAGATTGACAGTAAATTCGGTTTTGCACTTGAAACAGGAGAGGCTTTCGAGGCAGTGAAACGTGCCATAGCTTGCGAAAACGTAAACCTTATGGGACTTCACTGTCATATCGGTTCACAGATTTTCGATATTGACCCGTTTGAAGAAGCAGGAAAGGTTATGTTGAATTTCATTGCGAAAATCAAAAATGAACTCGGTTACGAAATAAAAGGTCTTAATTTAGGCGGAGGTTTCGGAATAAAGTACCTTAATCAGCACGACCCTGCACCTTTTGAAACTTATATGGAAAGAGTTTCTGAGGTTGTTAAAAATACCTGTTCGGAACTCGGAATTACTCGGCCTTACATATTCATTGAACCGGGACGTTCTATTTCCGCACCTGCCGGAATTACACTCTATACAGTAGGAGCAAGAAAGGAAATCCCGAATATCCGCACTTACATATCGGTTGACGGCGGTATGGCAGACAGTCCGAGATACATTCTCTACAAATCAGAGTACGAAGCAATTGTTGCAAACAAGGCTACAGAAGAACGTACAGAAAAAGTTACGATTGCAGGAAAATGTTGCGAAAGCGGAGACTTAATCGGCGAGAATATGCCGTTACAGCACGCTGAATCAGGTGACATTATTGCAGTATGTGCAACAGGTGCTTATAACTATTCGATGTCCTCAAACTACAACAGACTTCAGAAACCTGCTGTTGTTTTCGTGAATAACGGCGAATCGAGAATTGCTGTAAAGCGTGAAACTCTTGACGATATAATCCGCAACGATATATAAAATATCTGTAATAAAAAAGTCCTTTGTTCAATATGTACAGAGGACTTTGTTTTATACAAGGAAAATTTTTTCGGAAAATATGTAAAGTACACTTGACAAATAATGTAAAGCGTGCTATACTATTATTGTAAAGGAAACTTTACTTTTAAGGAGAGTGATAAATTGAAAAACAAAATTCAGGAACTCAGAAAGTCACGAAAAGTGACACAACAGGAACTTGCAGACGCATTGAGAGTGACACGTCAGACTATTATTTCACTGGAAAACGGAAGATATAATGCTTCTCTGATTCTTGCACATAAAATTGCACAATTTTTCGGTATCACGATTGAGGAACTGTTTATTTTTGAAGGCGAAGAAAATTTATAAGGAGATTTTTATTATGGAAGATTTTAAGAAAAAACTTACCCAAAAGTACAGACTGATAGCATACTTCTGTTGTTGTGCCTTACTTATATGTTTTGGATTAATGCGTTTTGTAAAGGGTGCAGATGATTTCGCAGTGGGTCTTGTAAGCGGTATGTTCAGCGGAATAATGATTGTTTCTGTTTTCAATCTTGCGAGAATACATAAAGCTTTGCATAACGAGGAAAAACTCAAGGAAATGTACATTCAGCAGACCGACGAAAGAAACGTTGCAATCGGCAAGGAAACAATGAAAACTTCGAGTTTTATTTCGATTATGGTAACTGCATTGGCTGTAATCGTTTCAGGATTTTTCAATCCGATTATCAGTATAACACTTGCCATATCTTTAATAGCGGATTCTGTTATAACAATTGCGGTTAAATCTTACTACAATAAAAAGATGTAAGCAGGTGCGGAAAATGGACGAAAAGTATTTACTTATAGAAAAGTACAGACTGAAACACGAAAACAACGCTTGGTATTCGGAAAGGGAAAATTCACATAAACACCTTATTTTCAAGGATTCGTTTTTTGAAAGAACTGATATTATCGGACTTCTTTTCCGTATCAACAAGCTATGTATGGCAAAAGTAAAATATTTCCGTGCAAACATTGACAAATACCAACCAATGAAGTACCATTACAAAAAAGGTTTTTATGATGTTCCGCTGTGGGACGCTGAATTTTTGAAACATAGGGATTCAGGATATATTCTTGACTTTCGTTATCTGCAATCAATTACTGTTTATGAAGATTTCGTTGCACTCTGTAATGAACTTGAAAGTTTTGAAAACAAATAAATTTCCGACAGCTCCGTTAAAAACAGGAGCTGTTTTTTTGTTGTAAATATTTGTCATATTTGTGTGATTATTTGTAATGTTGATTTCATTGACAGTTACAAGGAAATTATGTACAATATTTACAAAGGACGGTGATTTAATGCGAAAAACAAGATTTTTTATTATTGCTTTTGTGCTTGTCGGAATTATGTTTGTATTCAGTGGGTGTGCGTACTACAGCAGTGATTTTGACTTTGAGTTTAAAGGCGAATATATGGCGGACAAGTACGTTGATTTGCTTATTCCGATTGACGAAAATGACGAATTTTACACTTCGTACAACTGTAATATTGAGGGAGATATAGAAATTCCGGAAAACAGCGAAATTGTAAACTACAACAAAGACGGTTTCCGAAGTATGCTTATTCATATGAAAGAGTCAAAACTGGGTATTTCAATAAGAGATTCCGAATATTATCCCGATTCGCACGAAAAATATAACGGTACTCCCTCAGAAATACGTCAATGGGTACGTGTACCGTATTATGAGGGGCGTTATACTGACCATTATAATGAGGAAATGTTTTTAGAGTTCTGCAACAAGTACAAAAAATGTTATGTTGCGGTATTCGACGGTGACGGAAATATTGTACAGATTTCAAAGAAAATTCCGCTTGTTTCACTCGGAAACTTTTATTTACAGGATATTTCATACGACGTTGAAAAAAACAGAATAAACCCATATTACAAACAATCGGTAGAACTATCTGTTTTTACTTCGATGGTATGGTTGTTTTCTGTAGTAGGTGTGATAGGCTGTATTATTACACTTATAGTTTACAAAATCAATCACAATCAGTGGGACAAGACTTATAAAAAGTATATTATTGCTACTTCCTTGTTTAACGTTCCGTCCGTATTATGTATTGTAGTTTACATATATACTGCTTTTGGAAAATCACTGACAATAGCGGATTTTTTTATAAACCTGTTCACTATATTAATAACCGTCAATATATATACAATCAGCGTACCTATAACTATTTTAACACTTTGTTTTTTTATTTTCCGTGAAAAACAGTTACGTTTGAAAAAAATTCTTGAAGAAAAACATCGTGCAGAAAGTATTGACATTTCCGAAAAAATATGATATATTATTTACAGACAGACAAAGGGGTTGCTATATGTAACCTCTTTTTTTATTTTTAGGTTGTTTCAACCTTGACAAAGTCTGTTATTTGTTGTACAATAAAATCAGTAATAATGAAAGGAATGATTAAAAATGGGTTTAACCCTTACTGAAAAAATACTTCAGGCACACCTTGTTGACGGTGAATACGTAAAGGGTCAGGAAATCGGAATCAGAATCGACCAGACTCTCACTCAGGATGCTACTGGTACTATGGCTTATCTCGAATTTGAGGCTATTGGAGTACCTCGTGTAAAAACTGAACGTTCTGTTGCTTACATTGACCACAATACTCTTCAGAACGGTTTTGAAAATGCCGACGACCACAGATTTATCGGAAGCGTTGCAAAGAAACATGGTATTTATTTCTCACGTCCCGGAAATGGTATCTGTCATCAGGTACACCTCGAAAGATTCGGTATTCCCGGAAAAACTCTCATCGGTTCAGACAGTCACACTCCTACCGGTGGCGGTATCGGTATGATTGCAATAGGAGCAGGCGGTCTTGACGTTGCTGTTGCCATGGGTGGCGGTGCTTATTATATCACCTGTCCGAAAGTTGTTAAGGTAGAACTTACAGGAAAACTTCGTCCGTGGGTTTCCGCAAAGGACGTTATTCTTGAAGTCCTCAGAAGACTTTCCGTTAAAGGCGGTGTGGGAAAAGTTATTGAATACTGTGGCGAGGGTGTTAAAACTCTCTCTGTTCCGGAACGTGCTACCATTACAAATATGGGTGCTGAATTAGGTGCTACTACTTCAATTTTCCCATCAGACGAAATCACAAAGCAGTTTTTAAAGGCACAATGCCGTGAAGATGTTTGGACTCCGCTTTCTGCTGACGATGATGCAGTTTATGACGAGGAATTGACAATCAATCTCAGCGAACTTGTGCCTCTTGCTGCTTGTCCGCACTCTCCCGACAACGTAAAGAGCGTTGAGGAAATCGGCAGACTTAAAGTTGACCAGGTTTGTATCGGTTCATGTACTAACTCTTCACTTCTTGATATGCTGAAAGTTGCACATATCTTAAAGGGCAAGACTGTTAATCCCAACGTTTCACTTTCAATAGCCCCTGGTTCTAAACAGGTTCTTAATATGCTCGCTCAGAACGGTGCTTTATCAGACCTTATTGAAGCAGGTGCAAGAATCCTCGAAAGTGCGTGCGGTCCTTGTATCGGAATGGGACAGTCTCCTAACTCAAAGGGTATTTCGCTCCGTACTTTCAACAGAAACTTTGAGGGACGTTCAGGAACTAAAGACGGTCAGATTTATCTTGTATCGCCTGAAATGGCAGCTGTATCTGCACTTACAGGATACCTTACAGACCCTCGTGAACTCGGTGATATGCCTGAATTTAAACTTCCGGAAATCTTCGCAATCAACGACAATATGGTTGTACCGCCTGCTCCTGCTGAGGAAATGGAAAGCGTTGAAATCCTAAGAGGACCAAATATCAAGCCTTATCCTGAGACTTCTCCGCTTCTTGAAACTATTGATGCACCTGTTTCACTTAAAGTAGGCGACAATATCACTACAGACCACATTATGCCAGCCGGTGCAAAAATACTTCCGCTCCGTTCAAATATCCCGAAAATTTCACAGCACTGTTTTGCAGTATGTGACGAAAGTTTCCCCGAAAGAGCAAAGTCTCTCGGAAAGAGCATTATTGTCGGCGGTTCAAACTATGGACAGGGTTCTTCTCGTGAACACGCTGCACTTGCACCGCTTTATCTCGGCGTAAAGGCTGTACTCGTTAAGTCATTCGCACGTATTCACAGAGCAAATCTCGTTAATGCCGGTATACTTCCGCTTACATTCGTGAATGAGGCAGATTATGATAATATTAATCAGGGTGACGAACTCGTTTTAGCTGATATAAGAAAAGCAGTAGAAAACGGACAGTCTGAATTTACTGTACTCAACAAGACTAACGGAAAAGAAATTCCGGTACTCTGCGAACTTTCCGGACGTATGAAAGATATTATGCTTGCAGGCGGACTTCTTGACTACACAAGGGAATCAATGAAGTAAAAATATATAACCTGCTCCGGATAAAAAGATAAAAATATAAACATGAACGGAGCAGGTTCAATAAAAATTTTTCAGAGGTGTATGGTATGAAAAAATTTATAGGAGCATTGCTTTCAGTAGCTATGTTATGTTCATGTGTTTCATTGACTGCTGTTGCAGATGTTCAGCCGGAAATCGTTGAAGTACAGGGGGATATAAACGGTGACGGCGTATTCAATTTATCTGATGTTGTATTATTTCAGAAATGGTTGTTATCTGGTTCAAATACTGACATTATAAACCTGAAAACTGCTGATTTCTGTAGTGACGGAAAACTTGATGTTTTTGATTTGTGTCTCATGAAAAAAGAACTGTCTGAACAGACAATGCCGAAACTTTCGGAAAACAGATACGATTATAACCTTTTGACAAAATATGATAACAACATACATTCACAGGTATCCGTATTTATACAGGGCGACGAGGCGTTAATTATGTGGAAAACTCCGGTACTTTATCAACAGAATGGCTGTATTCAGGAAATAATAAGCGTTGATTCGTGTACGTATAAAAACGAAAGTTCTGAAACAATTGAAATTACAGATACCAATACTGTCTATTATTACGGAACCTCTATACTTATTGTGTAGTAAAAGCGATAGCAGACGGAGAAGCAACATTAATGCTTGATTGTGATTATCAGGACAGATACATTGATTTTATAATTGACAAAGACTTAAATATATCACTTAAAAACCCGAAACAAATAATACTACATGAAAATAAAATCTGAAAATAAAAAATTCGGCATAACTGCATCTGAACTGAAGTATATCGCTATTCTCGCAATGCTGATTGACCATGTGGCATATCTTTTTATTCATGATACTCCTACACTTTATTTCTGTATGAGATTCGTCGGACGTATTACCGCACCTGTTATGTGTTTCTTTATTTCTGAGGGATACCACTATACAAGAAACTTAAAGAAATATTTTCAGCGTATGGGAGTGTTTGCGGTAATATCTCATTTTGCCTTTGTGTTCTGTTTTTCCTCGAATAAGTCAAGCATAATTACCACTTTGTTTCTAAGTCTGCTTGCTGTACATATTGTCAATACTGATACTATAAAAAAAGAGTTTGTTTTACCGATAGTAATCGTTATATGCAGACTTGCAGATTTCTGCGACTGGGGAAGTCAGGCGGTAATATATACGCTTGCTTTTGAAATGGCACGTGGAAACCGTAAAAATCAGCTTATTGCCTACGAAATGACCGCTTGTATATTCAAAGTTTGTCCGCTGATAGTCACGATTATTAAAGGAAATCCTTACTCTCTGGCAAGTTTCGCTAATCTGGGAATATTTCTGCCTATACCGCTGTTGTTGCTTTATAACGGCGAAAAGGGTGGTGGAAAATACACCAAATGGGTATTTTATATATTCTATCCTGCACATCTTTTATTGTTAAGAGTGATAAGTTATGTCTATAGCTGATTACATGGACATCAAACGTGAAAATGACCGTATCTTCAAAGAGGGGAATTTTCATGAAATGACTTCGGAAACGGTCTATACTTTCATGAAGTTTCCAAAAATAAAGCGTGAAAAGTATTTTTCCATTGATGAACATACAATTAAGTCAACTACTACACAAGCTATTATTGAATATGCAGGTAAGGGAAATATAACTGCTCTCAACTTCGCAAACGCCAAACACGCAGGCGGTGCTTATATCATAGGCGGAAAGGCTCAGGAAGAGGACATCGGCCGTGCTTCACTGCTTTATTACACTATCAGGGAACAGAAAGACTACTATTACAAGAATATAGCCCATGTCATGCCAAACTATACAGATGTTATGATTTATTCTGCAAACGTTCCTGTTATCAGAAACGACGACGGCACACGTCTTGAAAAGCCTGTTTTGTGTAATTTCATAACAAGCCCTGCGGTAAACAGGACGTTTGCAAAATTCATATTTTCGGGTAAGAAAATAAATAATATAATGTATACAAGAATCAAAAAAATAATTATGCTTGCACTTGAAAAAAATACTGATATTTTAATACTGGGTGCTTTCGGGTGTGGACTGTTCGGTAATAAGCGTGAGACTGTTTTCCCTATGTTTGAGGAAATTATTAATAAATACGTTCCCGACAGTGTAGAAGTTATTTTTGCTATACCATAAAAGGAGGTAGTTATGAAACTTGCAGAGGCTCTTGCACTCCGTGCAGAAATGAGAACTAAAATGAACAATATCCAAAGCAGACTGAATAACAATGCCAAAGTTCAGGACGGCGAAACACCTGCCGAAAATCCTTATTCTCTTATTGAGGAACTCAACAGCGTTTCCGACGAAATGGAGAATCTTATCAAAAACATAAATTATACTAATTGTATGACACTTGAAAACGGTGTATCGCTTACCGATATGATAGCCGAAAAGGACGTTTTAAAAGAAAAAATTACAGTTATGAAAAACTTCCTTTCAAATGCCGGTGCAGTTGTGAACCGCTATTCAAATAAGGAAATCAAAATATACAGTACGGTTGATGTTGCTGAATTGCAGAAAAAAGTTGATGCTATGTCAAAACATCTCCGTGAGCTTGATATGAATATCCAGCGTATCAACTGGACTGTCGACCTTATTGAAAAATAATTCTTATCCGGTATATTTTTTACAGGGCGGATAATACAAATTGAAAACAGTCAAATTTTCTTTATTGTTACAAGTTATGACTTACAAATGTATTGTTACACATGAATTGTTTTCACGGAAACAATGAATGTATTATTGTTATTACCACATTATCGACTGTAAAGAAAGGGCGGGGCAGGGGACTTATGGATAAGAATGAACTTAAAGACGATATTAAAAATGCACTGGACGACCTGAAAGACGATTACACAACCTACTCAGAAAGGTATGAGGAATGGCAGGAAATAAACAATAATAAAACAGAACTTCCGAAAAATCTTATGATGACTGAATTGTGGCATTATTCCAAACATTCAGAAATGAAAAGGACTTCTCCGAAAAAATACTTTTCAAAAACTGAACTTGAAAAAATGGGTATTCCTACAAAATCACGCAATGCAGGCAATGGAAATGCTGACGGCTATGCTTTATTCAAAATACTTTTTCCGCATATTGCAGGATTTGTTATCGGGTGTGCAGTTGCAAGGTTTATGACTTCAGGCTTTATAGGCTACATTATTATGGGAGTTATATTTGCGTTTCTTGTCGGCGTACACAAAAGTACTTACGACGACCAGATTACTTTGAAATATGCATTTATTAAAAATATCGTTCTTATACTTATTGAAATTGCTGTAATAATGATATTTGCAGGAATTTACGGTATAATATATATGATGAATTAAAAATTTTACAGGAGGTAAAATCCAATGGCTAAAATTATTATGAAAACTCCGCTCGTCGAAATGGACGGCGACGAAATGACAAGAATCCTTTGGAAGTGGATTAAGGAAACACTTCTCGAACCTTATGTAGAACTCAATACAGAGTACTACGACTTAGGTCTCGAAAACAGAGAGGCTACAAAAGACAAGGTAACTGTTGATTCCGCTGAGGCTACTAAGAAATACGGTGTTGCAGTAAAGTGTGCAACAATCACTCCGAACTCCGCAAGAATGCCTGAATACAACCTCACTCAGATGTGGAAGTCCCCTAACGGTACAATCCGTGCTTATCTTGACGGTACTGTTTTCCGTACACCTATTATTGTTAAAGGTATCGAACCTTACATTCCTACATGGACTAAGCCGATTACAATTGCACGTCACGCATACGGCGACGTTTACAAAAACTCAGAAATGCGTGTAAGCAAGGGCAGTAAAGCTGAACTGGTCGTTACTGACGAAAACGGTAACGAAACACGTGAACTTATCCACGACTTCTCAAAGTGCGACGGTATTATTCAGGGACTTCACAACCTCGACGACAGTATCGCAAGTTTTGCAAGAACCTGTCTGAATTACGGTCTCGACCTTAAACAAGACGTATGGTTTGCAACGAAAGACACTATTTCAAAGAAGTACGACCACAGATTCAAGGATATTTTTCAGGAAATCTACGACAACGAATACAAGGAAAAGTACGAAGAAGCAGGTATCGAATATTTCTATACACTCATTGACGACGCTGTTGCAAGGGTTATACGTTCAAATGGCGGTTATATATGGGCTTGTAAGAATTATGACGGTGATGTTATGTCGGATATGGTTTCAACAGCTTACGGAAGCCTTGCAATGATGACTTCTGTACTTGTTTCACCTGACGGCATCTATGAATATGAAGCTGCACACGGTACTGTACAGCGTCACTATTACAAGTACCTCAAAGGCGAAGAAACTTCTACAAATTCCGTTGCTACAATCTTTGCGTGGAGCGGTGCTTTAAGAAAAAGAGGAGAACTCGACAATATTCCGGAACTCTGCGAATTTGCGGATAAACTTGAAAAGGCTACTGTTCAGACTATCGAGGACGGTGTTATGACAGGCGACCTCTATCTGATTTCAAAACTCGAAAACAAAAAGAAAGTTGATTCAAAGACTTTCCTTGACGAAATCAAGGCAAGACTTGACAAATTAATGTAATTAGGACTTGTCAGAACAAGAAAGGCATGATAAAATGTCAAAGAATGTAATATCAAATTCAGTTATACGAAGACTGCCACGTTATTACAGGTTTTTAGGTGAACTTGAGGAAAACGGTTATATACGGATTTCCTCAAGGGAACTTTCCGAAAAAATGGGACTTACAGCCTCGCAGATACGTCAGGACTTTAACTGTTTCGGTGAATTTGGTCAACAAGGATACGGATATAACGTTAATGAATTACGTCGTCAGATTGGAATTATTCTTGGACTTGACAAAAAAACTCCTTTGATACTTTTAGGAGCTGGCAACCTCGGAAAAGCTATTGCAACTCATATTGATTTCAGCAACAGAGGTTTTGAACTTATCGGAGCTTTTGACGTGAATCCCGATATTATCGGAAAACAACTTGGCAGGATTATTGTGAAAGATACCTCGGAACTTGAGAGTTTCTGCACTCAGAACGAGCCGGAAGCTGCCGTCATTTGTGTACCTCAGGAGACAGCCGAAAAAGAAATTAACAGGCTTATTGACTATGGTATTCATGCCTTCTGGAATTTCACACACTATGATTTGAGTATCAGTCACGAAAATGTTATTGTAGAAAACGTACACCTCGGCGACAGTCTGACAATTCTTTCATACGCCATAAATGCGGAAAAGGAGCAGGAAAATGAGGATTCTTAATATTCACGGATATAAGGGAAATCCGGAAAATTCTGCGTATCACGCACTTGAAAATATCGGTTGTGAAGTTGTTTCGCCTACACTCAGATATGACTATGACGAACCGGAAAAAATTATTGAAAAACTCCGTAAGATGTTTGGTAATGAAGGTGACGTTATTGTAGGTACAAGTCTCGGCGGATTTTTCGGTGCTTTACTTTCCGTAAGGCTTGGCGTTCCTGTTATTCTTGTAAATCCTTGTCTGATGCCGTTTGTTACTCTGCCCCAGCTTGATTTCAAGGGCAACATACGTCAATATATGCGTCTTTTTCCGGAAATTCTCGATATAGATATATCGGCGACAAGCACAATCATAGGCGGAAAAGATGATGTTATCGAGTATCACGACTTTACTGAAAAATTACTCCGAAATAAAGATTTCCGTATTGTTCCCGACGGCAGACATTCAGGTGCTACTCTGCCACTTGAAAACTATTTCAAAGAAATTCTACAGCAGTATATTTAAAGGCAGAATGTGAAATAATTGTCAATCTGATGTGCTTTTTATATAAAAATCGGAATATAAATATTCTTTTTTATATATTGCTGAAAAACGTTATTTATAGTGATTGTTGGCAGAAATATATTTCTTGTATGAATGTTTCTGTATAATTATTCCGATTATTGCCGATGTTACTGCTGTTTTCTTTCAGTAAACCACACGCAACAAAGACGATTTTCGTGTATACTGATATTCAGATAATATATAACTTAACGCATATCCGGAAATTATTGTTAATATTATATCAATATCCGAATATCAATATTCTTAAACTGCATTTGAAATTCTCGTCACTTGCTGTTATACTTATAATTGTATGAAAAATACGTTTCAAATGTTTTTAACGATAAAAAATTTTTTTCGGGAGTGGATAAATTAAATGGAATACCGTATTGAACACGATTCTATGGGCGAAGTAAAAGTCCCTGCTGACAAGTACTGGGCAGCCCAGACCGAAAGAAGTCATGAAAATTTCCTCATCGGCGTAGGTATCGAAACTATGCCAAGAGAGATTACTCATGCTTTCGGAATCCTCAAAAAAGCCGCCGCTATTGCAAATCATGCCGTTAAACCGGAAAGAATGACTGACGAAAAACTTTCCGCAATCTCTCAGGCATGCGACGAAGTAATGAGCGGTTCACTTAACGAACATTTTCCGCTTGTTGTATGGCAGACCGGAAGCGGTACTCAGTCAAATATGAACGCTAACGAAGTTATCGCAAACAGAGGTAACGAAATTGCCGGTGCTAAACTTCTTCACCCTAACGACGATATTAATATGAGCCAGTCTTCAAACGATACTTTCCCGACTGCTATGCATATCGCTGCCGTTATTGCTGTAGAAGACAAGGTTATTCCTGCTGTCGATACCCTTATCGAAACTTTTAAGAGACTTGAACAGGAAAACGAAGGCATTGTAAAAAGCGGTCGTACACACTTACAGGATGCAACACCGATTAAATTCTCTCAGGAAATAAGCGGTTGGAGAAGCTCTCTCGAAAAGGACAAGAAAATGCTTCTTATCGCTGTTGAGGAACTCCGTGAACTCGCTCTCGGTGGTACAGCAGTTGGTACAGGTCTCAACGCTCCTGCCGGTTTTGCTGAAAAGGCTGCTGAGGCTATCAGCGAAATTTCCGGTAAAAAATTCGTCACTGCTCCGAACAAATTCCATTCTCTCACATCAAAGGACGAAATCGTATTTGCACACGGTGCTTTGAAAGCTCTCGCTTGTGATATGATGAAGATTGCCAACGATGTAAGATGGTTGGCTTCCGGTCCCCGTGACGGTCTCGGCGAAATCTTTATCCCTGAAAATGAACCTGGTTCATCAATTATGCCTGGCAAGGTTAATCCTACTCAGTGCGAACAGGTTACTATGGTTGCTGTTCAGGTAATGGGTAACGACGTTGCGGTAGGTATGGCTGCATCTCAGGGCAACTTTGAACTCAATGTATTTATGCCCGTATGTGCTTATAATTTCCTCCAGTCTGCACGTCTCCTTGCTGAATCAATCACATCTTTCAACAAGAACTGTGCAGTAGGTATCAAAGCAAACAAGGAAAAAATGCACCATAATCTTTATAATTCCCTTATGCTCGTCACTGCTCTCAACCCTTACATAGGTTACGAAAATGCAGCTAAAACTGCCAAAAAGGCTTACAAGGACAATATTTCCCTTAAGGAAGCCTGCGTTGAACTCGGTTTCCTGACTGCTGAACGCTTTGACGAGGTTTTCCACCCCGAAGAAATGGCATAAAATTATTAGAAAGGAAAGCGTACTAAATGAATACTTTCATGTATTATCCAGGCTGTACGCTCAGAACCAAAGCAAAAGACCTTGACGCTTATGCAAGGTCTTCTGCCGAAGCTCTCGGTATCTCCCTTGAAGAACCTGAGAACTGGCAGTGTTGCGGAGGTGCTTACACGACAGCCAAAGACGAAATAGCTACAAAGCTTTCTGCGGTGAGAACTCTCAATTCCGCAAAGGAAGCTGACAAACCGCTGATAACAGTCTGTTCTGCCTGCCACAACGTTATCAAGCAGACTAACTATGATATTTCCCACGATGAGGAAATGGCTTCAAAGGTAAACAACTACCTTAAACTTGATACACCTTATACAGGTGAAACTACTGTTTATCACTATCTTGAAATGCTCCGTGACGTTGTAGGTTTCGATAACCTTAAAAAGAAAGTTGTTAATCCTTTCAAGGGCAAGAAAATAGCTGCTTATTACGGTTGTTTACTTCTCCGTCCGAGCAAGGCTCTCGCTATGGACGACCCCGAAAATCCTACTATTATGGAAGATTTCATAAAAGCTATCGGCGGTACTCCGGTTATATATGCACAGCGTAACGAATGTTGTGGCGGTTACATAACAATGGAGGACAAAGCTCAGGCTTCAAAGAGAAGTGCAAAGGTTATGGATTCCGCACAGGAACAGGGTGCTGATATGATTATAACTGCCTGTCCGCTCTGTCTCTATAACCTCAGAAAGAATTCCGGTTCTGAACTTCCCGTTTATTACTTCACTGAACTTCTCGCTGAGGCTCTCGGAGTAAAGGAGGATAACAACAATGAATAATAATCTTAAAGAACAGGTTATCCGTTCAAGTGGTGTCAACGTCCTTAAGTGTATGCGTTGCGGTAAATGTTCCGGCACTTGTCCGTCATATGACGAAATGGAATATCATCCGCACCAGTTTGTATACATGGTTGAAAAAGGCAACATTGAAACCCTTATGAACTCCAAATCAATCTATAAATGTCTTACTTGTTTTGCTTGCGTTGACAGATGTCCAAGAGGCGTTGAACCTGCAAAGGTTGTTGAGGCTGTACGTCTCGCAACTATCCGCAAACAAGGCAACAATCATCTTATTCCCGACCAGATTCCAGCAATGCTTGACGAGGATTTGCCACAGCAGGCTATCGTTACTGCATTCAGAAAATATACTAAGTAAGGAGGAGATAATATGCAGAAAATAGGAGTATTTGTCTGTCATTGTGGTACTAACATTGCCGCAACTGTTGACGTAAAGGCTGTTGCAGAAGCTCTCAGTCATGAATCCGGAGTAGTTATCTCTCAGGAATATCAGTATATGTGTTCTGAAGCAGGACAGAATCTTATCAAGAACGCTATAAAAGAAAACGGTCTCACAGGCGTGGTTGTATGTTCATGTTCACCACGTATGCACGAAAACACTTTCAGAAAAGCGGCTGCATCTGCCGGTCTCAATCCGTACCTTGTTGAAATCGCTAACATCAGAGAACAGTGTTCATGGATTCACAAGGACATCGCAACAGCTACCGAAAAAGCTATTATTCTCGGAAGAGCCGCTATTGCAAAGGTTCAGCTTAACGCACCTCTCGTAGCAGGTGAAAGTCCGGTTGCTAAAAGAGCGTTGGTTATCGGTGGCGGTATCGCAGGTATTCAGACCGCTCTCGATATTGCAGAAGCAGGTTTTGAAGTTGACATAGTTGAAAAGGAAGCTACTATCGGTGGCAAAATGGCTCAGATTGACAAGACTTTCCCGACCCTTGACTGTGCCGCTTGTATTCTTACACCTAAAATGGTTGAGGCTTCTCAGAACGAAAAAATTACTATTTACTCATACAGTGAAGTGAATGCAGTAAAAGGATTTGTAGGTAATTTCACAGCTACTATAAAGAGAAAGAGACGTTTTGTTGACGAAACAAAGTGTACAGGTTGCGGACTTTGTACTGAAGCCTGTCCTATGCAGAAAGTGCCGAATGCTTTCAATCTCGGTCTCAATAACAGAGGTGCTATTTATATTCCTTTTGCACAGGCTGTACCAAAGGTTGCTACAATCGACCCGAATTACTGTCTCAAACTCCGCAAAGGTGATGTAAATGAAAAAGTCTGCGGTAAGTGTTCACAGGCTTGTACAGTTGGTGCTATCAACTATCATCAGCAGGACGAATATATTGAACAGAAATACGGTGCAATCGTTGTTGCAACAGGTTTCAATCCGATTAAACTTGACAAATATGATGAGTTTGCTTATAATCAGTGTGCAGACGTTGTGACATCTCTTGAACTCGAAAGACTTATGAACGCAGCAGGTCCTAACGGCGGTACACTTCTCAGACCATCCGACAAGACACACCCTCACAGAATTGTTTTCGTACAGTGTGTAGGTTCAAGATGTGACGACAGCAAGGGTAAGCCTTATTGTTCAAAAATCTGCTGTATGTACACTGCTAAACACGCTATGTTAATACGTGAAAAATATCCTGATACAGAAGTTTATGTATTCTACATAGATGTACGTACCCCTGGTAAGAATTTTGACGAATTCTACAGACGTGCCGTTGAACAGTACAACGTGCATTACATAAAAGGTATGGTGGGCAAGGTTACTCCAAAGGCTGACGGCACAATTGATGTACAGGCTTCAGACCTGCTTTCAAATGAGCAGTTGCATATTGATGCTGATATGGTTGTACTTGCAACAGCTATTGAACCTGACCAGACTGCACGTCCGCTTGCAACAATGCTCACAACTCAGATGGATACTAACGACTTCTTTACAGAAGCACACGCAAAACTCCGTCCTGTTGAGAGTGCTACTGCCGGTATTTTCCTTTCAGGTGCTTGTCAAGGTCCAAAGGATATTCCGGAAACTGTCGCTCAGGCAAGTGCCGCTGCTGCAAAGGCTATCGGATTACTTGTTAAAGACAGCATAACCTGCAACCCCTGCGTTGCTCATTCAAACGAACTTATGTGTAACGGCTGTTCATCTTGTGAAAAAGTTTGTCCTTACGGTGCTATTACTTATCAGGACAAGGAATTCAGAACACCATACCGTACGACAGTAATGAGACGTGTTGCAAGCGTTAATCCTGCTGTATGTCAGGGTTGCGGAGCTTGTACAGTTGCTTGTCCGTCAGGTGCAATGGATTTGAACGGATTCTCTAACAGTCAGATTATGGCGGAGGTAGACGCAATATGCAAGTAAATGATAATAAAGAATTTCAGCCACTGATAGTTGCATTCTGCTGTAACTGGTGTTCATATGCAGGTGCTGACCTTTCAGGTACTAACAGACTGAATTATCCCACTAATGTAAAAATCATCAGAGTACCATGTTCATGCCGTGTAAACCCGATGTTCATTCTCAGGGCTTTTCAGAGAGGTGCAGACGGCGTTATTCTCTGTGGCTGTCACCCCGGTGACTGTCACTACACTTCAGGCAACTACTTCACAAGAAGGCGTATGACACTTCTTTTCAGTATGCTTGATTTTCTTGGTATTGAACGTGACCGTACAAGAGTAGAATGGGTTTCCGCTGCTGAGGGTGCAAAGTTCGCCGCTACTATGAACGAATTTACCGAAGCCGTGAAAAAACTTGGTCCTAACAGGAGATTGGAGGATTTAAGATGCAGGAAGCAATAATCAGCAAGGCAAAACAGCTTCTCGCAGACGGCACGGTTACCCGTGTTATCGGCTGGAAAAGGGGCGAGTTTGCTTATGACATCACTCCGGCGATTTTTGAAACCGCAGAGGAAATTGACGCTGATTTCGTTTATGACGATTTCACATCAGCCAACGTTTCAAAGTACCTTGTAAGCGAAAGCAAAAAAGAGGGAAAAATCCTCGCTTTCCTCAAACCTTGCGACACTTACAGCCTTAATCAGCTTACAAAGGAACACCGTGTCAACCGTGATAATATTTACGTTGTAGGTATTCCAAGTGACGGCAAACTTGATATTGAAAAAATCAAGGCTAAGGGAATTACTGGCGTAACAGGCGTTGAGAGAGACGGCGAAATTCTTAAAATAAGCACTATTTACGGTGATGAAACAATGTCCGTTTCTGAAGCTATGAGTAACAAATGTCTCAGCTGTAAGAGCAAGAAGCACGTTACATATGACGAACTTATAGGAGAAGACGGCGATATTACAGATTCAGACCGTTTTGATATGGTTGAAAAACTTGAAAATATGACTTCTCAGGAACGTTATGACTTCTGGAGGGCTGAACTCTCAAAGTGTATTAGATGTAACGCTTGCCGTAACGTTTGTCCGGCTTGTACTTGTGAAAACTGCGTTTTCAACAATCCAAATTCAGGAGTTGAAAACAAAGCTCCGGCAGACAGTTTTGAAGAAAATATGTTCCATATTATCAGAGCTTTCCACGTTGCAGGAAGATGTACTGACTGTGGTGAATGTTCAAGGGTCTGTCCTCAGAATATTCCGCTTCATCTCCTTAACAGAAAGTTTATCAAGGATATCAACTCACTTTACGGTGAATATCAGGCAGGTGCTGACACTACTTCAAAAGCTCCTCTCAACGAGTACACAAAAGAAGACTGTGAAGCAAGTATAGTACACGAAAGGGGTGTTGAGTAATGCTTAAAATTGCTATTGAAAAACTCGACGAACTGTTTAAAGCTGTCGCACAAAAGCAGACACTTTACATTCCTGCTGACCGTACAGATGGTGCTTCAGAGTACAAGAAGTACGAGGACGGTATGAAACTCAGCAGTAAACTTAATACTCTCCGCAGTGCAAAGGACTTTTTCTTCCCTCAGACTGAAAATCTCGCTGACTTCAAAATGGAAGGCAAAAAGATTGAAGTTATTGACGTGCGTGAAGAAGCAGAAGATTTCGTTGTTTTCGGTGTACGTGCCTGTGATGCAAGAAGTTTTACAATTCTTGACAAGGTTTTCCTCAGTGAACCTGTTGACAGCTATTACAAGAACCGTCGTGAACACGGTACTATTGTGACTATGGCTTGCACAAAACCGGCTGAAACCTGTTTCTGCGGAACTTTCGGAATTGACCCCACTGAACCGGAGGGCGATGTTGCTTGCTGGAGCGACGGAGAAAGCATTTTCTTCAAAGCTAATACTGAAAAAGGTCAGGCATTTGTTGAATCTGTTTTCGGTCTCCTCGAAGACGGCGATACAACAAAACTTGACGAAACAAAGGCAAAAACAAAGGAAATTCTTGCAAAACTTCCGCTTGCAAATCTTTCAACTGAGGCTTTCGGCGGTGATACACTTATGGAACACTTCCGTTCTGAAAAGTGGGCTGAACTTTCTGAAAGCTGTCTCGGTTGCGGTACTTGTACTTTCGTATGCCCGACCTGTCAGTGTTACGATATAAAGGATTTCAATACCGGAAACGGTATCAAGCGTTTCAGATGCTGGGATTCCTGTATGTACTCTGATTTCACAAAAATGGCTCACGGCAATATCCGTAACTCTCAGCTTGAACGTTTCCGCCAGAGATTCATGCACAAACTTGTATATTTCCCTTCAAACAATAACGGCGAATTTGGCTGTGTAGGCTGTGGAAGATGTCTTTCAAAATGTCCTATCTCCATGAATATCGTCAAGGTAATGAAAGCATTGGAGGTAAAATAATGAACGTTAATGATACATTAATCCCCTATATCGGAGTTGTTACCGACATCAGACAGGACACTCCCGATGTAAAGACTTTCAGAGTAAACGCTATACAGCCGGACGGTTCTGTCAGTGGTAAGGTTTTTGAACATATGCCTGGTCAGTGTGCAATGCTTTCCATTCCCGGAGTTGGTGAGGGTATGTTTTCTATAACTTCCTCTCCTACAAACAAGGATTTTATGGAATTCAGCATAAAGAAGTGCGGTTGCCTTACAACGTGGCTTCACGCTATGGAAGTAGGTCAGCAGATTACTATCAGAGGACCTTACGGCAATAATTTCCCCGTTGAAACAGACCTCAAAGGCAAGGATTTGCTTTTCATTGCCGGTGGTATCGGTCTCGCTCCGCTCCGTTCAGTAATTAACTATGTACGTGATAACCGTGCAAATTACGGTGACGTTCAGATTATTTACGGCTCACGTTCAAAGGACGACCTCGTTGACTATCAGGAAATTATAAACGAATGGATGCAGGACGACGGCATTACTGTAAACCTTACTATCGACAGAGAACAAGAGGGCTGGGACGGTCATGTAGGTTTCGTTCCGAACTATGTAAAAGAACTTAATCCGTCACTCAGCAAGACCGTTCTTATCTGCGGACCTCCGATTATGATTAAATTCACTCTTGCCGGTCTTAAGGAACTCGGCTTTACTGAAACTCAGGTTTACACAACTATGGAACTTCGCATGAAATGTGCTATCGGCAAGTGCGGACGTTGCAATATCGGCGACAAGTACGTCTGCAAGGACGGACCTGTATTCCGTTTCGACCAGCTCGACGAACTGCCTGACGAATATTAATAAGGAGTATGGAACACATGGAAAATATGTTAAACGTTTACCTGTTCGGCAAAAAGTATCAGGTGCCGGCAGGACTGACTATTATGACGGCTATGGAATATGCCGGTTACGAACTCGTCAGAGGCTGTGGATGCCGTAACGGTTTCTGCGGTGCTTGTGCTACTATCTACAGAATCAAGGATAAACAGGAACTTCATGCCTGTCTCGCCTGTCAGACAGAAGTGCAGGAGGGTATGTATGTTGCTACACTTCCTTTCTTCCCGCTCGTAAAACAGGTTTACAATATTGAGGAAATCAAGCCTAATGAGCAGATTATGATGCAGTTATATCCCGAAATCTACAGCTGTATCGGCTGTAACGCTTGTACAAAGGCTTGTACTCAGGAACTCAATACTATGCAGTACATAGCTTACGCTCAGAGAGGCGAATATGAAAAGTGTGCAGAGGAATCTTTCGACTGCGTAATGTGTGGCGTATGTTCTTCACGTTGCCCTGCCGGAATCTCTCACCCACAGGTTGCTATGCTCGCAAGAAGACTTAACGGCAAGTACATTGCCCCCGAATGTGGACACCTTGCTGACCGTGTAAACGAAATCAATGAGGGTATCTTTGACGAAAAAATCGCTGACCTTATGGCTAAGTCAGTTGACAATATCGAGGAAGTAAAGAACCTTTACAACACTCGTGAGATTGAAAAGTAAGGAGGAGCGGAAATGTATAAAATTGATAAACTCAATGAACTTGCAAAGATAGTTGCTGAAAAAAGAGAATACAACGCAAAACTCGAACCCAGAAGAATGACGGCAGAAGAAAAGGACACTCTCCTTGCTGAATTTCACCCCGACTACAGACAGGACCAGTTTAGTATTCTTGACGTAGGCGTAAACAAGGGCGGTAAAGTGCCGACACAGCTTGCTGAACTTCTTCAGGGCAAAAGCAGAATCAATCCTGATGATATAGATTTGTCCAATCCCGACTACGATACAGACGTTCTTATCATCGGCGGTGGCGGTGCAGGTTCTTCATGTGCAATCGAAGCTGACGAAGCAGGCGTGAAAGCAATGATAGTTACAAAACTCCGTATCGGTGATGCTAACACTATGATGGCTGAGGGTGGTATTCAGGCGGCTGATAAGCCAAACGATTCTCCGGCTATCCACTATGTTGACGCTTTCGGCGGTGGTCACTTTGCTGCAAAACCTGAACTCGTTAAAAAACTCGTTACAAAAGCACCTGAGGCTATCCAGTGGCTTAACAAACTCGGCGTTGAGTTTGACAAGGAAGCTGACGGTACTATGATTACAACTCACGGCGGTGGTACTTCAAGAAAGAGAATGCACGCTGCTAAGGACTATTCCGGTGCTGAAATTATGAGAACTCTCAGAGACGAAGTTCTCAACAGAGGTATTCCGGTAATTGATTTCACATCTGCTGTTGAAATAATCCTCGACGAAAACGGTAAGGCTGCCGGTGCTGTTCTCATGAACATGGAAACAAAGGAACTCCTCGTAGCAAGAGCAAAGACTGTTGTTATCGCAACGGGCGGTGCAGGAAGAATGCACTATCAGGGATTCCCGACTTCAAACCATTACGGTGCAACTGCTGACGGTCTCGTACTCGGTTACAGAGTAGGTGCAAAACTCCGTGACGTTGACACACTCCAGTATCACCCGACAGGTACAGGTTATCCGGAACAGATTTTCGGTGCATTGGTTACTGAAAAAGTGCGTTCACTCGGCGCAAAACTCGTCAATATAGACGGCGAAGTTTTCATGAATCCGCTTGAAACTCGTGACGTAACAGCTTCTTCAATTATCCGTGAATGTACTGCAAGAAACAAGGGTATCGAAACAAATCTCGGAAAAGCTGTATGGCTTGATACTCCTATGATAGAGGTTATTCACGGCGAAGGCACTATCGAAAAGAGAATCCCTGCTATGCTCAGAATGTTTGCAAAGTACGGAATCGATATCCGCAAAGAACCTATTCTTGTTTTCCCGACTCTTCATTATCAGAACGGCGGTATTGATATTACTGACGAATGTGCAACAGGCGTTGAAAATCTCTATGCAGCAGGCGAAGTGGCAGGCGGTATCCACGGCAGAAACAGACTTATGGGTAACTCTCTCCTTGACGTTATCGTATTCGGCAGAAATGCTGGTATCTATGCGGCTGCTAAGGCTAAGGAAACTGCTGTTCCCGAAAACCTCACTCTTGAACACGTCAATAAGTTTAATGCAGAACTTGCTGAAGCCGGAGTTGATACTGGTAAGGTTTCACCTATGCTTCTCCCTCACTATGCAAGAAAAGCTAAGTAATTCTTAAACTTAATTATAATCCACCTGAACCGACGGACATTTTGTTCGTCGGTTTGTGCGGTTATATACATATTGTGATATTGCATAAAAAAATATGCGATATTGCGGAAAATTTAACAGAAAGAGGTTGTTGATTATGGATTTAATCACAGCAGGAGACTTTTCCATCTCCATCAAGGCTATAACTTTCCTTATGTTTACGGTCTTTCTTATCACGACCGTGGGCTATCTGCTCGGCAGAATTACCATTAAGGGTGTTTCGCTCGGTACTGCCGGAGTATTCATTGTTTCACTTCTTTACGGCTGTTTCTTCTTTGAAAATCTCGGCAACGAACTTTTAGTAGACGGAGCGACTTACGTCAAGAATGCCCTGAAAGTCGTGGAAAATCTCGGACTTATATTGTTTGTAACGTCCGTCGGATTCATCGCAGGACCTAACTTCTTCGGAAATTTCAAAAAGAATTTCAAGTCATATGTACTTCTCGCACTTGTCGTAATCATCGGTGGCGGAATTGCTTGCGGTGGTTGTATTCTCATTGACAAGGGTATTTCCGGAGACCCCACTGAAAATATCGCTGCAATGCTTGTCGGACTTCTTTCGGGTTCACTTACAAGTACACCTGCATTTTCAGCAGCAAAGGCAACTGTTGAAAGCCGTCCGAACGGTGCAACTCTTGAAGAACTTGTAACAGTCGGTCACGGTATCGCTTATCTTTTCGGAGTAATCGGCGTTGTACTTTTTGTACAGCTCGTTCCGAAATTCATGAAAGCCGATATGGCAAAAGAACGTGAAAAACTTATGGTTGCTGACAGCGGTGCAAAGAAAAAGAATACTGGAAAACTTATCGAAATGGACGAATTCGGATTTATGCCTTTTGCACTTGCTTCAATCCTCGGTATTTTCGTTGGTTCAATCAAGTTTGGTAACTTCTCACTTACTACAACAGGTGGTTGTCTGCTTGTTTCACTCATCTTCGGACATTTCGGAAACTTCGGTGCAATGTCGGTCGCTCCGAAAGAAAGCACTCTCAAAGTTTTCCGTGAATTCGGACTCATGCTTTTCCTTATCGGTGCAGGTGTTGCAGGCGGTGCAAGTTTCGTTGAACATTTCAAGGCTGTATACTTCATCTATGGTATTATTATGACGATATTCCCGATGATTATAGGCTTCATCTTTGCTAAGTATGTTCTTAAACTCAGCTTACTTAATAACCTCGGTTCAATCACAGGCGGTATGACTTCTACTCCTGCTCTCGGTACTCTCATCAGTACAGCAGGCACAGAAAACGTTGCTTCTGCATACGCTGCTACATATCCTGTCGCACTCATTGCAGTAGTTGTTGTATCACAGGTACTGCTCATGATATTTAAGTAAAAATATTAAAACCGTTCCTTTCGGGGAGCGGTTTTTTTTGTTGACATTTCGGGAAATGTATGATATAATTTACCAATAAAAAAGGAAGTGACGAAATGAAAAAATATAAGATTATTATTATCGTTGAAACTATAATTATATATAGAATTTATTGGGAAGATTTAAACTTCCGTTCTCATTTGGAAGACGTAGTTTAGTATGATAAAAAAGCACGGACTTATTGAAAAGTCCGTGCATTGTTTTTTTTATACGCCGTAAGTGTTTCTGTATTCAAGCATTTTGTCGAGGTACTCCTTTCCCTCAACGATACCATTCTTTATAGCGTCGATAATGTCTTCCATTGTAACAATAGGGTAAACAGTAACGCCGAAATCACGTTTTACTTCCTGTACCGCTGAGAGTTCGCCAGTACCTTTTTCCATACGGTCAACGGTGATTACCATTCCGGTAACGTCAACGTCTGCAACAGATTTGAGTTTCGGCATTGATTCACGGAGTGCTTTTCCGGAAGTCATCACGTCGTCGATAATAACAACTTTTTCGCCGTCGGTGAGATTTTTTCCGACAAACATTCCGCCTTCTCCGTGGTCTTTGGCTTCCTTGCGGTCGAAACAGTAGGAAACGTCAACACCAAACTTATTGCTAAGTGCTACAACGGCAGATACAGCCAGCGGAATACCTTTGTAAGCCGGTCCGAAAAGGGTCTCAACCGGAATATTGTTTGCGTGGATACATTCGGCATAGTATTCGCCGAGTTTTGCAAGCTGTCCGCCTGTCTTGTAGTTACCGCAGTTGATGAAATAGGGGGCTTTACGTCCGCTTTTGAGTGTGAACTCGCCGAATGTAAGCACTCCGCAGTCCACCATGAATTTAATGAAACTTTCTTTGTAAGTCATTTTTTTAACTCCTTTGTTTTTATATTAACCGCTTATATATACGGTCTGATAGCGTTGTAAACGTCTATACTGAATTTTCGTGTAATTTCGCCTTTTATGTACAGACAGTCGGAAGAAGAATACATTCTCTTACCATTATTTATTATATTATGTAAAACTGCTATGTCTTCTTCTGAAAGATGCAGTTTTTTTAACACCATTTCAAAATCAGTTTCCGGCGGTTCGGCATTATTGGAAACCGTTTCTGCCTGCTCAGTATTTTCAGCTGGTGTATTTACTGGAGCAGTGGAAACAACCTGTTGCTGAAGTATCTTCATTATGTTAGGCGACATTCTGACATCAATATTTTTATCTTTCCAGAAGTTCATAATATATTCATAACTTAAATCATTGCTGATTATATAATATTCTGTTTCTGGACTGTTTCCGACAGTATAACCGAGCAAAGTGCAGAGCTGAAAGTTGAGGACTGATTTTGCTGTTGACTGTATTCTGTATAACTCTATATCAGCCTTGCAACGAGTCATTTTTTTGTACATTCCAAATGTAAGAGTTTCATTATTTGGTGTATAGAATATCATGACCTTGTCGTTTTCTGACATTTTATCAATACCGTTCAGACCTGCCTGATGAACGTTATCATAATCTACAAAACAATATTTCTTTGTCATTATATACTCCTTATTTTATTAACGGTTTGAGAGTAGCATAATATTTTTTCTGATTCTCCGAACCGAATGTTTTTCCGATTTCGTTGTTAATCTGTATACTTCTTTTTGCGGTTTCAGTAAGTTTCATAGCCTTACTATATATATCAAATAATTTCTGCTTGTTATCTTTGGAAAGATTAAGAGGCTTTACAGCTTTATCGAAATCAGTTTCGGTTGGTTTTGCGGTCTGAACACTATTGGCAGAGGCAACAACGGCAGGCGAGACTTTATTAACGTTTCCTGTAATATCAGACGATATTTTTATGTTGATATTTTTTTCTTTCCAGAAATTTCTGACGTATTCGTACCCTTTGTCGTTGCTGACGATATTACAGTCTGTATCGGGATTTTTACCGAGAATATACCCTAAAAAAGTGGAAAGCTGAAAGTCAAGGGCATTTTTTCCTCCGCACTGAACCTTATAAAGCTGTATTTCTGCCTTAGATAAAATAATTTTTTCATAGACTGAAAAAGTAAGTGTTTCAGCATTTGTTGTATAGAAAATTATAATCCTGTCGTTTTCCGTAAGTTTTTCGATACCGTTCAGACCCGACTGATGAACATTTTCATAGTCTATCAGATAATATCTGTTATACTTATTCTCTTCTGTAATATTATATTCTGTCATAGCATATCTCCTATTTTATCAGACGCTTTACTGCTGAATAGATTACTTTAGTTCTTTCATTACCGAATTTTTTTATCAGTTCGTGATGTACGGTTGATTTTATTTGCGGAATAGTTATGTCGTATCTTTCAATATTCCTGATAAGCACTTTTTTTACAAAATCCATATCTTCATTTTCGAGTTCCAGTTCGTTCAGCACTTCTTTTATTTCGGATTTTGTAATGGGTTCGCATCTTTTTACTTGTGAAATATCCGGTATACGACAGATTCTCATTCCCTGTTTTCGCCAGAAGTTACAGACATTTTCATAACCGCTGTCATTGCTGATTATGTAACACATATTTTTTGAATTTTTTCCGACTATATAGCCGATATATGACGAAAGCTGAAAATCAAGGGCATTTTTTCCGACAGTATCTACTTCAAAATATATGATTTTCGCCTTTGTTTCAACAATCTGACTGTGCAGACTGAAAGGGAGCTTGTCCGCATTCTGACTGTAGAATATCACTACATTGTCATTTTTTTCAAGTTCATTTATACCGTTCAGACCGGTCTGATGTACATTTTCATAGTCTACAAGATAATAAGTTTTGTGTTTTTTGCAGTTTTTCTTTTCGGACATTAATCTCACTTCCTTTACAGTTATATTGCTTCATACAGGTGACCACATTTCGGACATCTCGGATAGTCTATATCAATTTCCGCCCCACATTCAGGACATTTCTTCAAAGGCAGAATATCTTTTTCGTCGTCAATATCCTCGTCAAATTTTCCGATAAAGCCCACCGGTCTTGTATACGGAAATATACCTGCCATCATTCCGCAGTCGGGGCAGTAAAAACCAAGGGTTGCACTCTGAGGGGTCTCGCAATATTTTTTGCCGTTCCTGTACCACGTTGCCATAGGATAGGCGTGATATATGCTGTTATCAGTTCCGTGCTGTTCCATTCTGAATTCTCCTGTAAGCATTGGCTTTCTGCACTTGACGCAAATCATTATAAATTCTCCTTTCTTTCCGGACAAAATTTTAATATCAGTTTAATTATATCACGCTGAAACTTTTAAGTCAAGTGTAATTTCACAAGCCGGAAATAAGTTAAAAATAAAAATACTAAAAAAACCCTTGAAAAATTTTTGAAAACAAGGTATAATATTATATGGACTGTCAGTTGACTTTCCGTATAGTAAAGATTATTAAAAATATTTTTATGGAGTTAATATGAATAAGAATGTAAGAAAAAAAGCGTCAAAAAAATACAAGAGACCTAAAATCAGGTTTAATTTCGGTGTACTGCTGATAATTTTTATATTGTCATTCAGTGCGTGTTTCGGACTGTATATTATGTCCGCAAATCTCAATGAAGATTTTTTTGCTGAGAAGTTCGATGCACTTATAGAAGAAGAAAGTTCCGAAACGGATTCAGAAGAATCTGTCTCAGAAACGAACAGTGTACCGGAGCAGGAAGAAGTACAAGCCACTCCGAAAGCTCCTGTAACAAACCCTGTCCCTCAGTCATCAGCGGTCGATTATACGTACATTGATAACTGCTGTCTGATTACTGATTCCACGCTCCTTGAAATCGGTGAGTATACTCAGTTAAAGGACGTTATAGGTGATTCTGTACTCAATGCTTCAAACTGCCTGACTGCAAAAGTTGAAAGCAATTACGGAGCAGTAACGATATATGATACCCTCAAAATAAAGAAACCTCAGAACGTTTATTTTATGCTGGGAAGTGACATAGGCACAAGTGATACCGAAGAGATGATTGCAAGTTACAAGGAGCTTATCGGAAACCTTACGTCTGTACTTCCTGATATGAATATCTATGTAATGCAGATTCCGCCTGTCAGATATGACAATGCCCCTGTTACAAACGAACTTATCAACACTTACAACGAACAGCTTTTAGCTATGGCAAATTCTTGTGACGTTTACTGTATTGATACAAGCACCGCTCTGAAGTCTGTTGACGGCAATCTGAAAGAGGAATACTGGTCATCGGAAAACAAGAAATATACCGAAGATATGTACAAAACAGTGGTTGAATATATCCGTACCCACGTTGCATAGACCATATTGCACATCACTATATATTGTGGTGTGCGTTTCCTTTTTATTATGTTAGAAAATCAACGAAATATCGCTGAAAAAGTTTTTTTAAAAGAAAAAATTAAACACATTGCATAAAAAATGCAATTTTTTCAGGATTTACATTGTAATATCTCACAATTGACATCTGCTGTTTTTTGGATTATACTAGTATATGCACGAACTAATCAAGATACAACATATTGTAGTCGGAGGTATGTCAAATGATAATCCATATTATAAAAAGAGACGGTCGAAAAGTCCCTTTCAATATCGAAAAAATCGCTAATGCCATTTTCAGAGCGGCACAGTCATGTGGCGGTACTGACTTTAATACAGCTATGGACGTGGCTGTTGAAGTATGCAATACATACGAAAAAGAAAACGCCGGAAATATTCCGACAGTTGAGGAAATTCAGGATATAGTTGAAAAAGTCCTCATTGAAAAAGGTCACGCAAAAACTGCAAAAGCATATATTCTTTACCGTTATGAGCGTACACGCTCCCGTGAAATGAAAACAAATCTCATGTGCGTTCTCAATGAACTGACTTTCAGCTCTGCAAAGGACAGCGATATAAAACGTGAGAATGCCAACATTGACGGCGATACTGCAATGGGTACTATGCTGAAATACGGGTCAGTATCGGCAAAGGAATATTACGGAATGTATGTCCTCGCCCCGAAACACTCAAAAGCTCACCGCAACGGCGATATTCATATACACGACCTTGACTTCTATACTCTCACAACCACTTGCACACAGATTGACCTGAAAAAACTTTTCACCAATGGGTTTTCAACCGGACACGGATTCCTCAGAGAACCTAACGATATTTCAAGTTATTCGGCACTTGCGTGTATTGCAATACAGTCCAATCAGAACGACCAGCACGGCGGTCAGAGTGTGCCGACTTTCGACTATGCAATGTCTGACGGTGTAAAAAAGACTTATGCTTCACGTTACGTACAGAACATCGCAAGGGCATTGTCACTCATAGGCGGAGTTGAAAATGAATTTGAGGTTGCAGAAAACATAAAGAAAGAAATTTCCGGAAAGTATAACCTTATTCCGAATCTTGCAAATGATAACGGTTATCAGGAAAAAGAGTACGAACTTCTGATTAACCATACAGATGCTGACACCGCTAAGAAAATTCAGGCTTTTGCGGTAAAGAACGCTGTAAAGGAAACTGACCGTGCTACTTATCAGGCTATGGAAGCCCTTATCCATAACCTCAACACTATGAACAGCCGTGCAGGTGCTCAGACACCTTTCAGCTCAATAAATTACGGTACTGACACTTCACCGGAGGGAAGAATGGTTATCAAAAACGTTCTTCTTGCACAGGAAGCAGGTCTCGGAAACGGTGAAACTCCTATTTTCCCGATACACATTTTCAAGATAAAAGAGGGTGTAAATTACAATCCTACCGACCCTAACTATGATTTGTTCAAACTGGCTTGTCGAGTTTCCGCAAAACGTCTTTTCCCTAACTTCTCATTTATTGACGCACCTTTCAACTACCAGTATTACAAAGAGGGCGACCCTGATACTGAAATAGCTTACATGGGCTGTAGAACAAGGGTTATCGGAAACAATTACGACCCTACAAGACAAATCGTCACAGGCAGAGGAAATCTCAGTTTCACTTCAATAAATCTTCCACGACTTGCTATCAAGGCAGACCACAATGTAGGACTTTTCTTTGATATGCTTGACGAAATGATGGATTTGACTATCGACCAGCTTATGCACCGTTTCAGAATACAGTGTCAGAAAAAAGTGCGTAACTTTCCGTTCTTAATGGGACAGGGTATATGGATTGATTCCGACAAACTCGCTCCAGATGACAGCATTGACGAAGTATTGAAACACGGTACTCTTTCAGTAGGATTTATCGGACTTGCTGAAACCCTCAAAGCCCTTATCGGAGTACATCACGGTGAAAGCGAAGAAGCTCGTGAACTCGGTATGGAAATAGTCACAACAATGCGTAAACGTCTTGACGAAGAAGCAGAAAGAACAGGTCTCAACTTCTCACTGCTTGCTACTCCTGCTGAGGGTCTTTCCGGACGTTTTGTACGTATGGACGCTAAAAAATACGGCATTATCGAGGGCGTAACCGACCGTGATTATTATACAAACTCTTTCCACGTACCTGTTTACTATCCGATAAGTGCATTTGAAAAAATCAAGATTGAAGCACCTTACCACGAACTCACCAACGCCGGACACATCAGTTACATTGAACTCGACGGAGACCCGCTTGAAAATCTCAACGCTTTTGAAAAAATCGTGCGTTGTATGAAAGAATCGGGAATCGGTTACGGAGCTATCAATCACCCTGTCGACCGTGACCCTTGTTGCGGATATACTGGAATTATCGGCGAAACCTGTCCTTGTTGCGGAAGACGTGAAAGCTCCGGAAACGTTTCATTCGACAGAATAAGACGTATTACCGGCTATCTTGTCGGAACTCTCGACCGTTTCAACAACGGAAAACGTGCAGAAGAACACGACAGAGTTAAACATGATGTCTGATTTGAGAATTGCAGGAACTGTCAACGATTCTATCGTTGACGGTGACGGCATAAGGTTTACGATATTCACGCAAGGCTGTCCGCATAACTGCAAAGGTTGCCACAATCCGCAGACCCATGATTTCAACGGCGGAAAAATCGTCAGTACAGACGTACTTCTTGAAAAAATAAAATCAAATCCGTTGCTTGACGGCGTAACGTTCAGTGGGGGAGAGCCTTTCTGTCAGGCACATGAACTTTATGTTTTAGGAAAAAAAATAAAGTCCCTCGGACTTAATATCACAACATATACAGGTTACACGTTTGAAGAATTGTATACAGGGAATAACATTCATTGGAATGAACTTCTTGCGGTGACGGATATTCTCATTGACGGAAAATTCGTTCAGGAGTTGAAAGACTGGACTATAAAATTCCGTGGCAGTACAAATCAGCGTTATATTGACTGTCAGGCAAGTATTAAAGAGGGAAAAGCGATTGAAATAGATATATAAAACAAAATCCGGAGCAGGAAAACTCCGGATTATTTCATTATGTAGTACTTTTTCCATTGGTAAAAGTCTTTCTGATAATCATCTGAATCTCTTATATAACTGTATCGTAAAGGGTAATAATTTCCCCATCGTCTTTTTAATTCTCTTTTGTCTGGAACAGTGGTAAAGCGATAATCAGATATAAACCAGCTACAATATATTTTCTTAAAAAAACAGGATTTTCCGGTGGGTATATCGTCATAGCGACGTACAGCACGATTAGCATAGGTTTTAGGCTTGAAACGGTCTTTAGATGTTCTGCAACGGTCTTTAACTACCGGAAATTTTCTGTAACTTCTGCTCATTAATTTCACCTTTCATTTTATCGTAAAGGGCGAGTATCTGTTTAAAATCAGTTTTTTCGTAGTCGTCGGAAAAAAGCAACGCTAAATTCTGTCTGAACGCTACAATATTATCACTGTTGCTATGCAGAAGTTGCTTTATGTCAATTTGTGCATGGGTTAAACCATGTTTGTAAATATAGACTGTTCGGGAGTCCATTTTCAGACGGAATTTCCAGTAAAAAGCCTCAACCTCTTTAATGAAATCATTCCATGAAATTTCATATATACCATTAGGGGAAGTCCATATATTCTGACCGTTTTCGAGTACGGCATTATCGTATGTTTTCCACATGATTTTAATTTTGTCACCATACCGAAAAAAACTTATATGCGGACCGCCGACAAGATGTCCGGAATCAAGTGTATGTTGCATATAGTACCATTCAGTGAGCGTATTGTATTCGCCGAAATAAAATTCGTCAAATACGTCGTCAGGCTTATCGATGTACATATTTTTCCATAAGTCCATAATATCCTTAAACGTATCTATATTATCGTAAAGAATTTTCGGAATCGGTTCACGGATAAAACGGAAAAGTTCTGTAAAATCAGTAACAAATCTTGCTAAATAATAGTCATTGTATTTTATATCATCTTTGAAGAAATCCCGTGCGGAATCGGAGTATTCATATATTTTTTCTTCACCGACCTGTATGTAAAGTGTACCGTCAGTCAGTGCGAACCAATGTATAGTATTATCGCCCCACGGTTGAATATCGTTTATATTTTTGAGTTTAAAATTTATACTGAAATCTTTCATTATTGCACCTCTTTTTTCTTTTCATGAATACAAATAAATACATACGCTGAAAAAAATGTTAACGAATTGGCAATGAAAATAGCCTGTGAAAAAACATTGACTATAACAATAAAAAATCCGACATTATCAGGCAAATTAAAATCAGAACTGAAAAGAATACTTCCGGTTATTGCGGAAACTATAAAAATCACTGTAAAAATAATAAATCCGAAAAGAAAACGTTTTTTTAACTTGTCATCTTTTCGGGATTTCAGTATTATAAACATGACACTTATGACCACCGAAATGATTATAATAAAATATGACTTGTCATAAATATATTTGCATATATCAAATATTCCTGTAATGTAGTATAATATTTCAAATAATATATCCCGACACTTTATGAAAAAAATCCTTAATTTATCAAAGATTTCAGTAATAATATCATTCAATATATTCACTCCGTTGTTTCTTTTTGTGTATGGTCAGAACTATGTATGTCACGGCAAGAGTAATACCGCTTATAAAACAAAATGCCTGTACTGCATAATAGAACAGTACAAAAAATAATCCGCCTTGCCGTCATATAGTGCATAAAACCCGCACGAAGCAGGTGGGTAAACGCCCGAATGCTTCACGCTCCCTTCGTCCGCAAACAGAAAAAGTATCTGTAAGTCGGGAGGTCTGCAATCCACAACCGGAGCTGGATTCCCTAATGAGATGTGTTGGATTATAAAAAACTATAATTACTCGAACAAGGCAGAATATTAATTTGTATTTAATAATTATATTATAACACATATTTTCAGAAAAATCAACCCCTATATGAAAATTTTTCGAAAAAAATTTTTTTAATGAATTGTATTGATTTATATGTCGGAATGTGTTATAATTGAATAAGAAATTTATATAAAGGAGCATGAAAAAATGAACACTATTGCAATAATCGGTGCTATGCCGTCAGAACTTGCCGACATAAGAAAAACACTCGGCAATGCAGAAGTAAAAAAAATCTCAGGCTTTGAGTTTTACGTTAACGAGTACAAGGGAAAGACTATTATCAATTCCTGTTGTGGTATCGCAAAAGTCAATTCCGCACTCTGCACTCAGGTAATGATTGACAATTTTCACCCCGACTGCGTTATAAATACAGGTATTGCAGGTGGTATGAACTCCGCTGTAAAAGTATGTGACGTTGTTATTTCGACGGAAGTGCTTCCGCACGACCTTGACCCTCATTTTCTGAACGATTATCCACCATATTGTGCCGTTTTCAAGGCAGACAAGAATCTCATTCAGACCGCTGAAAAAGTATGTGCTGAATTTTCAGTAAAAAGTTTCAGGGGAAGAATAGTGTCCGGTGAGGCGTTTATTTCAAGCAACGAGGTAAAGGCTGAAATTCAGAACAGATTGAATCCATACGCTGTTGATATGGAAAGTGCAGCCGTCGGACATTGCTGTTATCTCAATGATAAGCCCTATGTGAGTGTACGCTGTATCTCCGACAATGCCGATGACGACGGTGCTATGTCATTTGACGAATTTGAAAAAATCGCTACAAAAAGAGTTGCTGACATTGTTCTGAGAATGACGGAAATCCTCTGATAAGAAAGGAAACACTATGAAAAAAATACCTGCTTTAATAACGGCTCTTGTGATGTCATTGTCTGCGGTTACACCATTCTGTGCAATGGCAGACCCTGAAGAAGACTATCTGCCAATAATGTATCTGTCCGTTGAGGACAACGAAAAAATTTCCGTTATGCCGGACGGTACTGTTTACATAAACAGCGAAGACCTTACAGGTGACGATTCAATCCGTGTCAATATATATATACGTGACGATTCAAAAAGTTGCTGGACTATTGCTCCGAAAGTAAAGTGTGAAAACAGTTATATAAAATTCAATGAAGAAGCTGTGGAAAATGAAACTACTGCATATGCTTCACGTCACGAATTTATTTCAACAATCAATACGGATTACAACACTGTAAATATAACATTCAAAACTCCTTTAATGGAGACAGGAACAAAACTGGAAGTTGAAAGCGAAAATACTGACGACTATCCTATTGCATATTTCAATGCCTCTGTCGATTCCGAAATTCCGGCAGGAAATTACAGAATATACTTCCTTACTGAACCCGAAGACGAACCCGACCAGAGATTTACTCAGATATCTTTCCGCTATGATGACGGTCATTCGGAAACTTTCATTCCGGAAGTAAAAGAACAGAAAATAGTTGTTTCAGACCGCAAACTCGGTGACGTAAACAAAGACGGTCTGATTGATGCAACAGATGCAACATTGGTACTTATGGAATATTCTGCACTTTCAACAGGTAAGGAAAGTACATTTGATGTGGCACAGAAAAACGCCTCTGATGTGGATATGGATGAACTTATAAATGCTGTTGATGCAACACATATACTCAGTTACTATGCTTATCTTTCAACAAGTGCTGATGAGGGAAGACTTGATTTTGCGGGATACCTCAAATCAATTCAGAATGAATGAATATTTAAAACGACTGTTCCAGCAGTCGTTTTTTTATGGGAAAAGTGACATTTTTGTTATTTTCAAGTCACCGGCTTGTCATATCATATGTGTATAATATAACCATAAACTTAAAGAAGAGGTGTTTTGTTATGGAAATACTCAGAGTAGAGAATCTGTGCAAAGTCTACGGAAAAGGTGAAAATGAAGTCCACGCACTGAATAACGTTTCGTTTTCCGTAAAGCAGGGAGAATTTCTTGCAATTATAGGTCCGTCAGGTTCGGGAAAATCGACCTTGCTTCACATTCTCGGAGGCGTTGACAAACCAACAAGCGGTAAAGTTTTCATGGACGGAAAGAATATTTATTCTCAGAGTGATGAACAGCTTGCGGTTTTCAGGAGAAGACAGGTCGGACTTGTATATCAATTCTATAATCTCATTCCTGTTCTGAACGTCACCGAAAATATAACGCTTCCAGTACTTATGGACGGCAGACAGGTAAATCAGGAACGTTTACAGGAACTGCTTGAAATTTTCAAGTTAAAGGGTCGTGAGAATCATCTTCCTAACCAGTTATCAGGCGGTCAGCAACAGAGGGTTTCAATAGGTCGTGCGTTAATGAACGCTCCGGCTGTAATGCTGGCGGACGAACCGACAGGAAACCTTGACAGTAAAAACAGTCAGGAAATAATAAACCTGCTCAGACTTTCAAATCAAAAGTACAATCAGACGCTTATCATTATCACGCATGACGAAAATATTGCTTTGCAAGCCGACCGCATACTTGACATCGAGGACGGAAAAATAATTCGTGACGAGGTGATTCGCAGATGAATGTATTCAACAGAGTAACAATGCAGTCGCTCCGAAAAAACAAAACCCGTACTATTGTTACGATAATCGGAATAGTGCTTTCAACTGCACTTATATGTGCGGTAATGATTTCCTTTGCAAGCATGATAAACTATATAAAACAGTACATCATTGACTCAAACGGTAAATGGCACATTCGTGCAGACAGTATGAATTATGAAACTTTCAGCGAAATAAAAGACGACAGTGAAATTTCTGAGTACATCGGACTAAAAGAGATAGGTTATGCAGAAATGGACGGTCAGAACAAATACAAGCCGTATTTATATATTACTGAAGTTGTGGGAAAAAATGACGATATGGTTGCAGTAAATATAACAGACGGAAAATATCCGGAATCAGCAGACGAAATACTTCTTCCGGAACACCTTTACACAAACGGCGGTATAAAGTACGATATAGGCGATACGATAGAACTTGAAATAGGTTACAGAATATCCGACGGACAGAAACTCCACCAGAATAATCCGACATTCCTTGACCATTACGTTGACGGACAGTATACTGAGGAATTTTTGGAAGAAGATTTTGTACCTGAATTTAAACGTACTTACAAAGTAAGCGGATTCTATAAACGTCCACAGTTTGAAAACTATAATTCGGCAGGATATACAGCGATAGTTACTGACGACGGTTACAATGATGATACTTTGTATCAGATGTTTTTTACAGTGAAAAATCCGAAAAATGTATATAGTTTTATGGAAAACCACCACCTTGACGGCACTTATAATTATGAATTGCTTACATTTATGGGAGTAATGTCGAAGTTTGACGGACTAAACGCTATGATAATATCAACATTTACAATACTGATTATTTTAATAATGTTTGGTTCTGTATCGCTGATTTATAACGCTTTTTCAATATCCGTTTCGGAACGTACAAAACAATTCGGTTTGTTATCGTCAATCGGTGCAACTAAAAAACAACTTCGCCGAATGGTATTCTTTGAAGCGTTTGTAGTAAGTGCAATAGGAATACTGGGCGGAATTATTGTCGGAATAGTCGGAATATCTATCACTTTGTCTGCTATCGGCGACAAAATAGGAGATGTAACTGGTTTCAGCAATCCTATGAAAATATGTATAAGTCCGATTGCAATATTATCGGCGTGCGTGATAGCACTTGTTACTGTAATGATTTCTGCATGGATACCGTCAATAAGAGCGACAAGAGTTACAGCGGTTGAGGCAATCAGACAGAGCAAGGACATAAAGTCCAAAAACAAGCCTATTAAAACTCCGAAAATAGTTTACAAGGTTTTCGGACTTTCGGGAATGTTGGCACAAAAATATTTCAAGCGTAACAAAAAGAAATACCGTTCCACGATAATGAGTTTGTTTATGAGTATAGTGTTATTTATATCTGCGTCGGCATTTTCCGAATATATAATGGCAACTATCGCAACACCTTTTGGTATACCACAGGAATATGAACTCAACTATTATTCAAACGGTTACAAGGATATTGCAAACGTTGAAGAAAAAGTTTATGTTGACGATGTTCTTGATATTATAAAGTCAGCAGAAGATGTTACTGATGTTGCATATGTCTGCCAATCGGGAATTATGACGAAGTTTAATGAAGAATATTTCACTGAGGAATATCGCAATAACCTGAATCCAGACAGTCCGACATCATTTCTTGATTTAATGTTTGTTGACGACAATTCATTCCGTGAGTTGCTGAAAGAAAATAACCTTGACGAAAACAAATTTATGAATCCTGAAAGTCCTTTGGCGGTTGCAATTGACGGCAGTATGATATTTGATTACGAAAAAGGCAAGTATATAAAAAACCGTACTATCATTGCTGACGAATGTGAGTTTACGGAAAAAATACCTGTAGAGATAGATGGTTATTTTTATGCAGAAAGAATTAATAAAGACGGTGAATCATTCTTACTTTACCGCAACAATAATAATCCTGAAATGACAGTAAAAGTACCTGAAAGTGAAGCATATAAAACAGGCAGAACAGTTAAATCGGGAAAGACTATTACAAACTGTCCTGACTGGTATGACAGTGTGAGAGGTTTTTGTTTGGTGTACCCTTACAGTTTTGCGGAAAAAGTTATGGGTGATGCATTTAATACAGCAGAGTTCTATATAAAATCAGACAACCATTCAAATTCATATAACAGCATAAAGCAGTTACTGCAAAACAACAATCTTATTTATCATTCACTTGTTGACATTGTAGCAGAACACGAAAGGGATTACAATATAATAACTATAATAAAAGTTTTCGCATACGGATTTATAATACTGATTTCGCTTATCGCTTGTGCAAACGTTTTCAACACTATTTCAACCAACATTATTTTAAGACGACGTGAATTTGCAATGTTGCGTTCAATCGGAATGACTAACAAGGAACTCCGCAGAATGATGAATTATGAGTGTTTCATATACGGAAGTAAAGCGTTGATTTTCGGATTGCCTGTATCTTTCGGAATGACGGTTCTGATTCACAAGGCAATGAGTAACGGTTTTGAAAACGACTTCTTTATTCCGTGGAGTGCTGTTGCAATCGCTGTACTGAGTGTATTTATCGTAGTTTTCGCAACAATGCTTTACTCAATGAGCAAGATAAAAGCTGACAACCTTATTGAAACTCTCAAGAACGAAAATATATAACAATACAAAAAAATTTCCCTCTGAAAAGAATCAGGGGGAATTTTTTAATTTTCATGTCAGCCAAAAGCCTAAAGCATTTTTGTAAGTTTCTGCACTGTATTCATTAATTTCAATCCATGCAACAGGAAACTGTATATCTTCTTGCGATTTATCAAGCATTCGGAAACTATAACCGTTATTTTCGGGAAGAGGTTCAATTATATGCGATATGAATTTTGATTCGTCATATTTATCCGGACATCTCAATGTATTAAAACTATTTAATTTTGAATACTGAAAAATCTGTGCTATTTTTTCGTCGTCATTTGGGTCATATGCTCCTATACCTACAGCCCAGTTTTCTATCACTGAACAATAGCAATATGTGTGTTCGTCAGAAGCTTCAAATTCCCATTCACCGCACGAAAAAACAACTCTATATACAGAACCGATTTCAAGGTCTGACGTACTTATTAATATATAATACGTATCAGAAATATTTATTTCACCATAAGGAATATCAAAATTATTTCTTATTACGGAAAAAGGAATTTTTTTGTCTTCATAATATACACTGAAATTTCCGACAGGTGTTATAAGGTCTTTAATATTGTAGAAAATATATTCCATGAAAAATTCCTCCTTTCTTAATTAAACAGTTAATTTGTAGAATCGCATTGTAAAAACAGCACCGTCTTTGTTTTCAGCTTTGAGAGTGCCGTTTTGTCGGGTAACAATCATTCTTGCAAGTGCGAGACCTATTCCGAAACTGTTTTCGTCGGATTCGTCGCCTTTGTAGAAACGTTCAAAGATATGCGGTAAATCCTTTTCAGCAATACCATCACCGCTGTCAGAAATGACTATTTCAGTATACAGCGGATTATCGATAGCGTTTATATTTATGTTTCCGCCTGTTTGTGTATGTTCCATACAATTTTTGACGATATTTCCTATTGCCTCGCAAGTCCACGATATATCACCGCAGAAATTTCCGTCAGTGTTTATTGTGAGTTTCTGTTCACGTATTTCTATCGGAATAATCAACGGCGAACACGAATATTTTATAAGTTCGGAAAGTGAAGTTTCTTCTGTTCTGAAATTCACTGTTCCTGCATCAAGACGTGATATTTTCAGGAGCGTTGTAATAAGCCAGTCTATTCTTGACATCATTTCATAAAGTTTATGCGTTATCTCAAACTTTTTTCTGTCCGTCAAATCAGGGTCTGAAAGTTTTGTGAGAAGAAGATTTATTGAGGTGAGGGGAGTTCTCAACTGGTGGGAAATGTCAGCTATTGAATCAGAAAGATATATTTTATCGTCCTGCAAAGTCTGTTGTTGCTGACGTAAACGATTAACCATTTTGTATAATTCGCTCTGGAGTACGGCAAATTCTCCCTCCTGATATTTTTCAAGTGAAATATGATTGTCACCGTGCAGAATTTTATCTATGTCAAGCGACAGGTCGGAAAAACGTTTGTAACGTTTTTTAGTTGAAATAATGTACACTGTGATAAAAGTCACGCACAATGCAAATGTTATAATTCCGAATCTTATTTCAATAAAAGCCGTAATTACTGTGGAAATTGCAGTAATAATGCACTGTATTAAAAAAGTCATGTATATTTCAGTATTACGCATCATATGTCAAGCCTGTAACCCATTCCACGAATAGTTTTTATTATCTGCGGATTCTGAGGGTCTCTCTCTATTTTTTCACGGAGACGTTTTATATATACAGTCAGTGTATTGTCGTTTACAAATTCTCCTGCAACGTCCCATATAGTTTCAAGTAACTGTGTTCTTGTAAGAATAGTGTTTTTGTTGTTTATGAATACAAGCAACAGTCTGTATTCAAGTGCGGACAAATATAAGTCTTTACCGTCACGGCTTGCAGTACCTTTTACCGTATCGACGGAAACGTCACCGATTTGAGTTATACCGCCGGAATTTCCTGTAAGTCTCAGAATATTCTTTATTCTTGAAATGAGTTCACGGGGACGGAAAGGTTTAGAAATGTAGTCATCAGCACCTAATTCAAAACCTGTAACCGTGCTGTATTCGTCACTGGAAGCGGTCAGAAAAATAACCGGTAAATTGTATTCAGACTTTATAGCGGAGCAGGTTGTGAAACCGTTTCCGTCATCAAGCATAACATCAAGGAGTACGAGGTCGAAAACGTTTTCACTGAGCAGATTGAGGGCAGAAGTCTGCCCGACAGCGTTTTTCACGTCGAAACCCTCACGTCTCAGAAAATCGCTGAGATATTTAATAATTTCCTTGTCGTCCTCAACAAGCAGAATCTTATTCATAAATAAATCACCTTACTTTGTTATTGTCTCAGACCAGTATTCCTGATTGTATATGTCAGTGAAACGGTACATTAATTTGACTTCTCCGTCACCTACATCAACGTTGCTTATCGTCATTTCTTCTGAAACGGTAAGCGGTTCACTTAAATAGTAGCTGTCCTGAAACTCTCCGTTGTAACTGTAGAAGTCACAAAGAAAATCCAGTCTGTCACCGACGTTTATTTCAGTGAGACTTTTCGGGACAGTATCAGTTTCGTTATTTACATAGTCTGTGGAAGCTCCTGCAATATAACCGTTTGGATTTTCGTTGTCAAAAACAAGAATAAGATTAACTCTGTCGCCATTCAGCATTGCCGGAACATATCCCGTAATTGTATAATTGTCACCGTTTTCAATTGTATCCGTGTGGTAGTAAGCAACCGGTTGGTTGTTTATAGCAAGCCAGTTTCTGTCGGTATCGGGGATAAGATTTCCGTTTTCGTCGAAACTGTATATATTGTCAAGTCCCAAATCTATATAACCGTTTCCGTCATCGTAAAACATATTGAGGTCTATTTTATGAACGAGTTTCCATTGATTTTCGGGAAGCGACATAAAATAACTTCCGTCATCTGCCTGCTCCCATACAAGATTGCTTGAATCAAAGAAATTCTGTGAAATATATTCGTTAGCACTTTCTTGAGATATTGAATTATCGTCCATATAGTCAATGTTTTTTGCGTAAGGATTTTTAATGAAAGAATTTACAAGACTGCCAATAACGTCAATATTTTCCGACGGGTAAATAAATATATCATTTATTGTATTATCGAAAAGAAAAGAAAACGGAGAATTATTATTACCGCTGTTTGCAACCTGTCCGCTTGTTTCGATTTTTGCAAACTGTCTTATGCAGTTGCTGTATTCCGAGTTCATACCAATATTGTTGTAAATGTTGCAGGCAGAATCAACGTAAGAAGTCCGCTGATAAGGAAAGTATATCGATACACCGTAAGCGTTTGTGATACTGGAAGAAGTACGGTTATATTTTACAGCGTTCTGCAAAACCTTACTTAACTCTTTGCTTTCAGGAGTACCGACATTTTCTGCAAAGTTTACAAGGTCAATCTGGTCTATCTTTGAACTCTGTGCAAATTCTCTTGTTTTGTAGCGTGCGTCTGAAATACTCTGATAGTCCTGACTTACGATTTTATTGCTTACAGACTTTGCAAAATTATTAAGTTTGTCGGGGACGGTGTTCGCAAATTCCGCAAGGTCGATAATAGATAGGGTAGTTTTCTGCCCCCTGCACTTCTGGTCACAACGCACAACAAAGTCGTCAATAATATTCTTTCCTATCTCAACAGTAGGCATTGAAGTATTGTTGCCGAGTTTGGAAAGCCAGTCGGTATAGTACCAGCCTATTCCTGGCTCTGTTTCTTCAGAAGCAATAAGATAATCGGCATAGTCGTCAAGCATGAAAGCGTTTTCAGCAGTAGCCATCAAACAAGCGTCAAAACCTATGAAATCAAAAGTAACTCCGCCGTCTCTGAGAGCCTGACTTATTCCACCAAGATTCATTGAACCACTTGATTTATATTTTTCATCATAACCGTAACCACTTACTGAACCTCCACCGTGATCCCATAAAATCAATTCGTTTCTGTTTGCCGGAAAATTACTGTTGCAGTACTTTATAAATTCTGAAAGAGTTTTCGGGTCTGTCATTGACTTTGCACCATCATTTGAAACGAGGTTTACAAGTTGACCGTCTTTAATCTGATAAATCTGATTCACTGACGAACTTATACCGTTTGATTTCCATTCTGAACAGCCACCGGTATATATTATAATGTCAATATTTTTTCCGAGGGTTGCGGACTTCATTTCCTCAATGTCAGAAGAAGCCATTTTGTACTTTGATTCAAGGTCAGTACCGCACATATAAACCATTATTGTAATTTTGTCCTGATTGTTGCCGAGTATTTGTGTACGCTTTTCACGTGAACCTTTTGCGACAGTATCGTCAACTTTTGTTGCAGAGTTTGCAGAATGTCCTGAAGTATCGGGAGTTTCTTGATTACCGCCGATCAGTCCACCAACTCCGCCTTTTATAAGCATAAAGATAAGCAGTAGCAGAGCCATTCCACCGCCTCCGCCTGCAACTGCACGTTTAGCACCTGAACCTGACGACTTTTTGCCGGAATAGTCCTGACCGCCGACTTTTCCGCTACCGAGACCGTCACCTCTTTTGTGAACGCCGTTACCGCCGGAAGTGACGTTTTTTTCCCTTGAACGTGGTCTTTTCTGTTCCATAAAAATCCCCCTTTTATGTTTCGAGGTATATTTCTTTAATACCTTTCTGAATATTTCCTGAAATTATAATACTGTTTAAAATTGTGTTTTCATCTTCATATTGAACACAAAAATCGCCGTTTGCACGAAACTCTACATCATTTATAATAAAGTTTTCTGAAAAATTTTTTTCTAAGTCCTCAACGATTTCAGAACCATATTCTTCTAAATGAGGTTTCAATTCTTCCATAAATTCAGAACATTTTTCCGTTATAAGTTCGTGAAACTTTTTGTCCCAGTCAGCGAGATTATTATAAAAATCTTCCATAAGTGAAAGCGTATTTTCTGCACTTTCGTTTTTTTCGACGTACATAATGAACGGTATTTCTGTACCATTCCATTTAATATATGACAGATAACGTTTCAATTCTTTATGAAGAACCATTTTTCCGAATATTTCTGAATTTACGGAAACTTCTCTTTTATATTCTTTCCATAGTTTTTCAAGAAAATCATTTCTTTCATTTTCTGAAATAACTTCTGTAACATAAAGACTACCCATACAACGAGTATTTTTTTCGTGATTTTTGTCGGGAAGTCTGCCCTTTATTCTGTAAATACCGTCTTTCTTGAAATGTTTTTCTTTAGGATTACAGCAGTCAACCCACCTTATAAAACTGTATTCTTCACTTGTGCGACCTGTTGCAGTTTCGATATATCCGAGAGTAGAAACAGTCATATCATAATAATCTTTTCCGAATACTACTGACGCAATTTCGGGACAGTAGTGACATAAAACTAAAAATTCTTTTTCCTCTTTCAGATAGCGTGTATCAATATTTTCAGGAATATTTTCTATACCTATTTTTGACATATTTTTCCTCCTTATTATTTTAAATATATTTTAACATTTATGAGATAGTTTGTCAAGAAAAAAGGACGGAAATTCTCCCGTCCGTGTACTGAATCAGCCCATAAGCTGAGCCTCCTCAAAACCTGTTTTAATATTTCCGTATACAACAACAGAATGTCCCCAGAACATATCGTCATCATCATAATATACTGTAAAATCGCCGTCGGAATCAAATGATATATCGCATATGGTAATTCTTTCCGCAAATTCTTTTTCCGTTATTTCGTGAACCGGTTTAGTTTCTTCGTCTGATTCCTCGTCGTCATCTTCATAATATTCTTCGTCCAACCAGTCGTTAGCGAGTTCGGTAAGCTGTGAGGCGGAAAATTCACGTAATTTAGTGTTCCATTCGTTGCGGTTGTTATAAAACTCCTCAGCAACAGGAAGTATTTCATTTACATTATCTTCATCTTCGTCAACGCTGATACTAATTTTTACAGTCTCTCCGCACCATTCAATCTCAGATTCAGTTTCATATTGATTCAAACTCTTATCAAGAATAAGTTTTCCGAGTACAGCGGATTGGACGGAAACTTCTTTTCTATACTCAGCGAGCAGGTTTTCAAGAAAATCATTTTTTTCATTTTCTGAAATTATTTCAGTAACATAAAGACTACTCATACGTTGTTTATTGTTAATCCACGGTTCATCACCGTCAAGGAGTTTCGGAAGTCTGCCCTTTATTCTGTAAATAGTACCAGTTTTTTTAAAATTATCGTATGACCAATCTTTAACACACCAGTCCAGACTGCTTTTTATATCGCTTGTGCGACCGCTTTCAATCTCAACATATCCGAGAATATCAACTGACTTGTCCCAATAATCCTGACCGTTCCACTGCGAGCCGTGAGTTCCGCTGATAGTCATAACTAAAAATTCCTTTTCTTCTGGGTGAAAACGCTTATTAACTCTTTCGGGGACGTTTTCCATACCTATTCTACCCATAATTTTACCTCCTGTATTCGTTTTATTTATTATACCATAAATTGCATAATCTGTCAATAAAAAAAGAACGGAATTTCTTCCGTTCTTTAGTTTTTACTTTATTACACTGAAAGCGTTTTCTACAACTTTTTCGTCAGGTGCTTTTGTGAAACTGCTTACAACAGGTACAACAATAAGCGATATAATCATTGCAAATGCTCCGGCGTTGATAGGGGAGAGAAGATTTATTTTCAGACCCATTTCAATGACTGACTGTTTCAGACCGTCGAAAGCAGATATATTCATACTGAAAAGAATCATATGTAACACGCTTATTCCGATACCTGTGCAGAAACTCGTCCAGCAGGCAACTTTTGAAGCCCTTTTCATAAAGAGACCGTAAAGGAATGGACCTAAAAATGCTCCCGACAATGCACCCCACGAATATGACATAAGCGTTGAAATAGAAGCGTTTTTGTTGCAGGCAATTATTACGGAAATAAACAGGAAAACAGCAATAAATACACGCATTACTGTAAGCTGTTTCTTTTCCGAAAAGTCTTTTACATGAGGTTTGATAAGGTCATTTGTAAGCGTTGAACTCGACGTTAAAACAAGTGAGGAAAGAGTTGAAAGAGATGCTGAAAGTACGAGTACAACAACAAGTCCTATAAGCACGCTCGGAAGTGCTTTCTGAAGAAGAGCAGGTACCATTGTATCGTATACAGGTTTTCCGTTGACCGTTTCAATGAAGTCTTTTCCTGTTTCATTCGGGTCAAGTGTACAGTAAAGTCGTACAAATCCGCCCATGAAATAAGAACCTCCGGCAACGACAAGTGCGAAAAACGTTGAAATAACAGCACCTTTTTTAATAGCCTGTTCGTCCTTTATTGCGTAAAACTTCTGAATCATCTGAGGAAGTCCCCATGTACCAAGCGACGTAAGAATTACAACTCCAAGAAGATTAAGAGGGTCAGGTCCTATCATAGAACCAAGTTTTTTTGTTTCAGCGATTTCAGAAAGCTGTTCAACAGCACTGGAAAAACCTCCTTTTGTCTTGACGGTAAGTGCAACAACAGTTGCGATACCGATAAGCATAATAATTCCCTGAAAGAAATCGTTGAGTGCAGTTGCCTTGTAACCGCCGAGAATTACGTAAACTGCTGAAAGAAGTGCCATTGCGATAATGATGATTGTCGAGCCGTTTTCGCCGAAATCAAAGACCATTCCGAAAAGTCTTGACAGACCGTTATAAACAGAAGCTGTGTACGGAATGAGGAATACAAATACAATTACTGCCGACGCTGTTTTAAGTGACTTTGAGTTAAAACGATACTCAAAAAATTCCGGCATTGTCTTTGCTCCGAGGTGGTTGGACATCAGACGGGTGCGTTTTCCTATCAGGAAAAAGGGGATAAGACTTCCGATTATAGCATTTCCGATACCAACCCACGATGCAGAAATACCATACATCCAGCCGAACTGTCCGGCGTATCCGATGAATACAACTGCCGAAAAGTACGTTGTTCCGTAAGAAAAGGCAGTGAGCCAGCCCCCGACATTACGACCGCCCAGCATAAAGTCGTCGGCAGACTTCGTGAGGCGTGACGTGTAGAAGCCTATTCCCACCATGATAATTACATACACGGCAAGAATAATTAGTGTTGCGGTTTTCATTTTCTACTTCTCCGTTTCTTAAAAATTTCACTGCTTTAAAGCTGTAACTGTTTAAAGAAGTGTACTATTATTATAATATATACAGAGGGTTTTGTCAATCCCGAAATTTATACTTGCATTTATCGGGAAGATGTGGTAAAATATTACTGTAAACAAAAAATTTTATTGAATCGGAGGAATCCTATGTTATCTGATATAGAAATCGCTCAGAATGCAAAGATGAAGCATATAAGTGAAATCGCTGAATCAATCGGTATAGATTATGAAGATATTGAACCTTACGGACATTATAAGGCAAAGGTTTCAGAAGAACTTTATTCAAAACTTGCAGACAAACAAGACGGAAAACTTATACTTGTAACTGCAATAAATCCTACTCCGGCAGGTGAAGGAAAAACTACAGTAAGTGCAGGTCTTGCTGAAGCTATGGGAAGAATCGGCAAAAACGCCGTTCTTGCATTGCGTGAACCGTCATTAGGTCCTGTATTCGGAATAAAAGGCGGTGCGGCAGGTGGAGGTTACGCACAGGTAGTACCTATGGAAGACATCAATCTGCATTTTACAGGGGATATGCACGCTATCACTTCCGCAAACAATCTTCTTTGTGCAATCATTGACAACCATATCCAGCAAGGAAACGAATTACAGATTGACCAGAGACGTATAATGTTTAAACGTTGTATGGATATGAATGACAGGGCTTTAAGAAATATTGTAGTAGGTCTTGGCGGAAAATTAAACGGTGTACCTCGTGAGGACGGATTCAATATAACGGTTGCTTCTGAAATAATGGCAATACTTTGCCTTGCTTCTGATATTGCCGACTTGAAGAAAAGACTTGGCAATATTCTTGTCGCATATGATTTGAACGGAAAGCCTGTTTTTGCGGAACAGCTTGGAGTATGCGGTGCAATGACCGCACTTCTCAAAGATGCACTGAAACCAAATCTTGTACAGACCCTTGAAAATAATCCGGCACTCATTCACGGAGGACCTTTTGCAAATATCGCACACGGTTGTAATTCTCTCCGTGCGACAAAACTTGCCCTCAAACTCGGCGACTACTGCATTACAGAAGCCGGATTCGGTTCTGACTTAGGTGCAGAAAAATTCTTTGATATAAAGTGCCGTTACGGAAACCTCAAACCGTCGTGTGTGGTACTTGTTGCAACGATAAGGGCGTTGAAATATAACGGCGGAGTTGCAAAGGCTGACCTTTCCACTGAAAATCTCACGGCACTTGAAAAGGGCATTTCCAACCTTGCAACACACATTGAAAATATGCAGAAGTATAATTTACCTGTAGTAGTTGCTGTAAACCGTTTCGGTACTGATACCGATAATGAAGTGAAGTTTGTAGAGGACTTCTGTACAGGAATGGGCGTTGAGGTTTCAATGTGTGAAGTTTTCGCAAAGGGCGGAGCAGGCGGTACAGACCTTGCTGAAAAAGTATGTGCTGTTATTGAAAAGAACACTGAAAATAATTTTGCACCAATATATGACGAAAAACTTTCTGTAAAGGAAAAGACAGAAATTATTGCAAGGGAAATTTACCGTGCAGACGGTGTTATATATACTGCACAGGCGAAAAAAGCTATCAGTGAAATTGAAAGCATTGGTTTCGGAAAGTTACCGATATGTGTTGCAAAAACTCAGTATTCGCTTTCCGACAATCCCGCACTTCTCGGAAAACCCGAAAACTTTAAAATAACAGTCCGTGACGCTAAACTTTCTTCCGGAGCAGGATTTATTGTAATCTATACCGGAGATATTCTCACAATGCCAGGGTTACCGAAAAGTCCGTCAGCATTTAATATTGACTGCGACGACAACGGCAGTATAACAGGACTTTTCTGATGAGTATGGTAATTATAACACATTCGCCGGAAGAAACAATAAAAACTGCTGAAAAAATAGGGTCTCTGTTAAAATCCGGCGATATGATTGCATATAAAGGCGGTCTCGGAGCGGGAAAGACAACTTTCACACGTGGAATAGCTTCCGGTCTCGGACTGGGTGACTGTGTTTCCTCGCCGACTTTTACACTTGTCAACGAATACAGAGGCGAAAATATTACTTTGTACCATTTCGATATGTACAGAATACAGACGGAAGACGGTCTTGAATCAACAGGATTTTTCGACTATCCTTTTGAAGATAATATAGCAGTTATTGAATGGTCTGAAAATATAGCTGACTTTCTGCCGAAAAGTACAATATATATTACAATAAACACTGTCGGCGAAAATGACAGGGAAATAATTATTGAAGGTGGTGAAAGATTTGCTGATACTTGGGATTGACACTTCCGGAAAAACTGCTTCCGCCTGTCTTTACGATACGGAAACGGAAACTTTTCTTGCTGAAAGTACGCTGTACACTCAGAAAACACATTCTCAGGTTATAATGCCAATGGTGAAAGACATTATTTTGCAGACCGGAAAAACTATGTCCGATATTGACAGAATAGCGGTGGCGAATGGTCCTGGTTCGTATACAGGACTGAGAATAGGTGTTGCAGGAGTAAAAGCTATGTGTTTCGCACTTGACATAAAGTGTACAGGAGTTTCAACACTTGAGGGGCTTGCTTATAATAACGTTGCTTTTCATGGTACGATATGTTCAGTAATGAAAGCAAGGGGCGAACTTGTTTATACCTGTTCATATGAAAGCAACGGTTACAGTCTCAGACAGCTTTGTGAGGAAAAAATTATTTCCCGTGAAGAACTTGCGGAATTTTTAAAAGAAAATAATTCCGTTGCTGTTCTTTGCGGAGACGGTGCAGTTGATTTTTTCAATGACTATCAGTCGCCAAAATTATTCATAGCACCGCCTCAGAGCAGGTTACAGAATGCTTGCGGAGTATGTCTTGCATCTCTTTCAAAAGACGGCGTTTCACCTGACGAACTGGAAGTATCTTATTTACAGAAAGTAAAGGCTGAAAAGGATTTGGAGGAAAAGAACATATGACAGAATCTGAAATCCGTGAAACTGTCAGAAAAATATATGACTGTGAATTTTCAGAAGAAGATAACGATTATTGGCTTGACGTACTGGAAAAGGAAACAGGTCTTGTAAATATTTCAGATTATATTTACTGGTGTAATTTAGTTGGGCTTGATAATAACTGCTCCGCTGATGAAATAGCAGACAGGATTATTTCTGATATGAAAAACAAAAATCATATAATATTAATGAAATCGGAGGACTATAAAATGATTGCAATAGGTTGCGACCACGCTGGCGTGGAAATGAAAAAAGCAGTTATTGAAGCACTTTCAGAAAAAGGCTTTGAATTTAAGGATATGGGTACAGACGGTACACCTTGTGACTATCCTGTTATCGCAAAGGCAGTTTGTAAGGAAGTTATTTCCGGCAACTGCGAAAAAGGAATATTGATATGTGGTACGGGCATAGGAATGTCTATAGCATCAAACAAGATAAAGGGTATAAGGTCGGCACTCTGTTCTGATTCATTTTCTGCAAAATTCACACGTCTGCACAATGATTCAAACGTTATGTGTATGGGTGCAAGGGTTATCGGAAACGGTCTCGCCGTTGAACTCGCAGAAATTTTCCTGACTACAGGATTTGAGGGCGGTCGTCATCAGAGACGAATAGACCTCATCACCGATATTGAAAATAATAATAATCTGTAATATTCAGGTTAAAATAATAAAGGAGGTACTGAATTATGGGAGAATTGCACATTATTGACCACCCGCTTGTTCAGCACAAAATATCACTTATGAGAGACAAGAACACCGGAGCAAAGGAATTTCGTGAACTTGTTTCAGAAACAGCTATGTTTATCTGTTATGAGGCAACACGTGATTTACCGTTAAAGGAAATCGAACTTGAAACTCCGGTAGCCGTTGCAAAGACGAAAGTAATTTCCGGAAGAAAACTTGCTTTTGTACCGATTCTGAGAGCAGGTCTCGGAATGGTTGAAGGTGTTACCGCACTTGTTCCCGCCGCAAAAATCGGACATATCGGACTGTTCCGTGACCCTGAAACTCATCAGGCTGTAAAGTATTATTCAAAACTTCCGGACGACGTTGCGGAAAGAGACTGTATTATTATTGACCCTATGCTTGCAACCGGTTATTCTGCCTGCGTTGCGATAAGCGAACTCAAAAAACTGGGAGTAAAAAATATAAAGTTTATGTGTATCATCTGTTCGCCGGAGGGCGTGGAAGCTGTACAGAAAGAACACCCCGACGTTGAAATCTACGCCGGTGCAAAGGACTGCGGACTGAACGAAAACAAGTTTATAGTCCCCGGAATAGGCGACGCAGGCGACAGAATGTTCGGTACAAAGTAAAAAAGGAGAGTTGTTTTAGAATGTCAAATGAATGTACCTCTAAGGACTGTGCAGGCTGTGCAAGTGCAGGCAACTGCAACAAACCTCAGAGTTTTCTCGAAAAACCAAACGCACTCAGCAATATAGGAAAAGTTATCGGTATTGTCAGCGGTAAAGGCGGTGTCGGTAAAACTATGGTATCCTCACTTCTTGCTGTAGGTATGAGCAGAAGAAATAAAAACGTTGGTATTCTTGACGCTGATATTACAGGACCGTCAGTCCCTAAGGCTTTCGGAATACACGGTCAGGCAGAGGCTTGCGAGGAAGGTATTATTCCCTCAAAAAGCAAAAACGGCATTGATATTATGTCAATAAATCTTCTGCTTGAAAACGAATCAGACCCTGTTGTGTGGAGAGGTCCAGTTATTGCAGGCGTTGTAAAGCAGTTCTGGACTGACGTTATCTGGAAAGATACCGATTATCTTTTTGTAGATATGCCCCCCGGAACAGGTGATGTGCCACTGACTGTTTTCCAGTCGCTTCCCGTTGACGGAATTGTTATCGTTACTTCTCCTCAGGAACTTGTTTCAATGATTGTCGGCAAGGCTGTTAAAATGGCTAAGATAATGAACATTCCGATTATAGGAATCATTGAGAATATGAGTTATTACGAGTGTCCCGACTGCGGAAAGAAAATAAAAGTATTCGGCGAAAGTCACATTGACGAAATCGCCGGACAGTATGGTATTCCGGTACTTGCAAGACTTCCGATATGTACAGACCTTGCTAAACTCTGCGACGCTGGCAATATTGAAGCGTTCAATGGTGAATGGCTGGACTGTGCAGTTGATAAAATAGAAAACCTTTGATTGAAATGAATAAACTCCTGTTTGTTGTAAATGATAATTATATCATAACAGACAGGAGTGATTTTTATATGGATATTCAGAAAATAACAGGGCGTGAAATTCTCGATTCAAGAGGAAATCCGACAGTAGAAGCAGAAGTAACGCTGATTGACGGTACTGTTGCAAGGGGTACAGCTCCGAGTGGTGCATCTACAGGAGAATTTGAAGCCCACGAACTGAGAGACGGTGGAGACCGTTATTCCGGAAAAGGCGTTCAGAAAGCTGTTGCAAACATAAACAATACTATAAACAGTGTTCTGAGAGGGAAAAATTCAGATAACATTTACGAAATCGACAGGCTTATGATTGAAGCAGACGGTACTGAAAACAAGTCGGGGTTAGGTGCAAACGCTATTCTTGCTGTATCAATCGCTGTTGCAAGAGCTTCTGCCGTATCTGCCGGAGTACCGCTTTATCGTTTTATAGGCGGAGTTCAGGGAACAACTTTGCCTGTTCCGATGATGAATATTCTCAACGGCGGAGTACACGCCTCAAATACAATAGATACTCAGGAATTTATGATTATGCCGACAGGTGCGAAATCTTTCAAAGAGGCGTTGCGTTGGTGTTCGGAAGTATATCATAAACTCGCTGAAATTCTCAGAAGTAAAGGTCTGTCCGTATCGGTAGGGGACGAGGGCGGATTTGCTCCGGACTTTTCGGGAGATGAGGAAGTTATTGAAACTATCCTTGAATCTGTAGAAAAATCGGGTTATAAATCCGGACACGATTTTATGATTGCTATAGATTCCGCTGTTTCTGAATGGAAAGATGAAAGGGGAATAGGTTTTTACAGACAGCCTAAATCGGAAAAGACTTTCACAACAGATGAAATCATTTCGCACTGGCAAGACCTTGTGAATAAATACCCGATTATTTCGATTGAGGACGGTCTTGACGAAAATGACTGGGACGGCTGGAAACTTCTTACTGAAACTCTCGGAAATAAAATTCAGCTTGTCGGCGACGACCTTTTTGTGACAAATGTGAAAAGAATTAAAAAGGGAATAGAGTACGGAGCAGGAAATTCCGTTCTGATAAAACTGAATCAGATAGGAACGGTTTCGGAAACGATAGAAGCTGTAAAACTTGCACAGCGTTCAGGATATACGGCGGTGATTTCACACCGTTCCGGAGAGACGGAAGATACTACTATTGCAGACCTTGCCGTTGCACTTAACGCCGGACAGATTAAAACAGGTGCGCCGAACCGTTCTGAACGTACTGCAAAATATAACCAGTTGCTGAGGATTGAAGAAGAATTGGCAAATTCCGCAAAATTCGGATTGAATCAGTAACGTTTTACAGGAGCAGTTTCAAAACCGTCAAGCAGGTTTTGCATTTTGCTGAAAGCCCGTCCAGTGCCTTTTGCAACGCAGTTTACCGCATCTTTTGCAACGTTGCACCTTATGCCGAGAGTACGGTTTATAAGGTGAGAAAGTCCGCCGAGTAAAGCTCCGCCACCTGTAAGCAAAAGACCGTTATCATAAATATCCCCTACAAGTTCCGGAGGTGATTCCTCAAGTACTTTTCTTATTGCTTCCATTATTGCGAAAGTATCGTCCTCCACTGCCTTAAAAAGTTCGGTTTCGCTGAGGAGTACCTGAGACGGCAGACCTTTGAGCAGGCTACGACCTTTTACAATAAATGTAATGTCATCTGAGGGGTCATATAGATTGCAGAGACCTATTTTCACTTTTTCTGCCGTGCGTTCTCCGATAAGAAGTTTGTACCTGTTCTGCATATACTTTATTATAGAACGGTCTATAGCATTTCCGGCAACCTTTATTGTATGGGAAGTTACAACGCCGTTCATAGATACTATCGCTATATCAGTAGTACCACCGCCTATATCGACTATCATATGACCTTTTGCTTTTGCAATATCCACTTCCGCACCAATCATAGCGGCGACAGGTTCTTGTATCAGATATACCTGCCTTGCTCCTGCACTTTTAGCAGCATCTACTACCGCACGGCTTTCAATGTCGGTAACGAAAGCCGGTACGCATATAATAATACGTGGTTTGAAAAGCTGATGACCGGAGATTTTCATAATAAATTCTCTCAGCATACTTTTTGCCAAATCATCATCTGAAATAACTCCGTCTGTTACCGGACGTGAAACGCATATGTAGTCAGGATTTCTTCCTATCATCTCATATGCGTTTTTTCCGACAGCTAAAACTCTTTCCGTTCTTGTATTGTAAGCTATAACCGAAGGTTCACTCAGGACAACGCCTTTGTTTCCCATAGTTATTACAATATTTGAAGTTCCTAAATCTATACCAATATCATTATTTGACATTATTGTTTAATTCCTTTCTTTTTCTGCAAGCATATTTTTCAGACAGGTATAACGTTCTATACCGTGACTGTTATCAACCATATTACATATAACGTTTTCGTTTCCTATGAGTATCATAAGTTTCTTTGCACGTGTTACTGCCGTATAGAGTAAATTTCTGTTGTTTAACATATCAAAGCCGTCCTGTACGGGCATTATTACCACTTCAAATTCACACCCCTGACTTTTATGAACCGTTATAGCGTATGCAAGTTCAATCTGTGTAATCAGCTGTTCGGGGGTATATACGGCAATTTTTCCGTCAAAACTGATATATATCCTGTTTTTTCTGATATATACAATTTTTCCTATATCGCCGTTGAAAATGCCTGTACCCTCTTCACCGTTTCTTTTTTTCCATTTAATATCATAGTTGTTTACATTCTGCATAACCTTATCACCATATCGCCATACGGTATTCATTATTGATATTTCCGTTGTAAAGTCATAAATATCTCTGTGTGGATTCAGTTCTTCCTGTAAGACCCTGTTTATTTCATTAGTACCTAAAAAACCCTTTCTTGACGGAGCTATTACCTGTATATCGTCAACAGGAGAGTAGCCGTAAGTGTCCGGAAGCCTTTTCTTTATAAGTGATACAAGCAACTGTAAGGCAAGTTCATAGTTTGAACGTCGGAAGAAGAAGAAGTCATTGTTTTTCTGTGAAAGGTCGGGATATTCTCCGGCAACTATCCGGTGGGCATTGGTAGTGATGAGGCTCTGCTGTGCTTGTCTGAAAATTTCCGTCAGCCTTATAACCGGCAGTGCATTTCTGTCAACAAGGTCTCTTAGGAGATTTCCTGCACCTACTGAGGGCAACTGGTCGCTGTCGCCGGTTATTATCAGTTTACATTGTGAGGGTAATGCACGGAGAAGTGTTTCAAATAGAAGAACATCTACCATTGAAGTCTCGTCAATTATAACAACGTCACAATCAATAGGGTTGTCCTCATTGTATTTATATGATTTTTTTTCCGTTGAATCACTGAAAGATACTCCGAGCAGGCGGTGAATTGTCTTTGCTTCATGTCCTGTAAGTTCCGTCATACGTTTTGAAGCACGTCCGGTAGGTGCGGTAAGGACTACATTCAGCCCCTTTTTTTCAAAAATCGAAATTATAGTATTCAGCGTTGTGGTTTTACCTGTACCAGGACCACCAGTCAGGATTATTGCCTTTTCGGAAACGGCTTCGGAAATAGCTTTACGTTGCAGGTCATGGTATTTTATTTGGTTTTTCATTTCCTCATCATTGATAAGTTTTTCGCAGTCCACTTTTTTTTCTGCCGGTTGTATGGAATTTATCCAGTCTGCTATATATTTTTCTGCCCTGTAAAATTCCGGCAGATATATATATATAATATCACCCAGAATGTATTTATATAAATCTTTGTTTTCAAAAGCTTTAATACACGACTTTATAAAATCTTTTTTTGATACTTCCATTAAAGCTATTGACTTGTAGTATAATATGCTGATTGGCAGACAGGAATGTCCGTTCAGAGAGTCTTCTTTCAGTATGGAGCATATACCTGCAATGATTCTTTGAGGGGAATTTTCTTCGATACCAAGCGAAAAGGCTATTTCGTCGGCTTTTCTGAAATCAATTTCTATATTATCTTTGCAGAGAATATAAGGATTGCGTTGGATTTTTTCAACGGCATTTATACCCAGTGTAAGATGTATTTTAATTGCAAATGTATATTTTATGTTATACTGGTCACAAAAAGCCTTGATAGTTTTCAGGGAAAAGATTCTTTTAGATTCCTCAGCAATTTCACGGCATTTCTTCTTTGAAGTTCCGAGGACTTCAACAAGCCGGTGGGGTTCTTTTTCAATGATTTCAAGACTTTTGTCACCAAAGGTACTTACTATGTTGTGAGCCATTTTTTTACTGATACTTTTTATAATTCCGGAAGCAAGATATTTTTCTATATTTTTGGCAGTATCAGGGAAATCCTGTTCATATGATTCTGCTTTAAACTGTTCGCCGAATTTGGAGTGAGTGAAAAGACTTCCTGTTATTTTAAGACTTTCACCTTCTTTGATTGCCACAAATTCACCAACAACGGTTATAAGTCTGCCGTTGACATTGAAGTTGATTACCGTATAACCGTTGTATTCGTTTCTGAAGATTATATTTTCTACTGTACCCTTAATGCTTATTAAATTCTGATTCATTAAAAAAATACCTCCCGAACAATTTTACATCTTATATTATTATACTATCTTTTCATATCAATTGCAAACATTTCTGAAAATATTTTTCCGGTATCTTCTGAATTTACTATAACGGCACAGGGGTTATCAAGACAGAACCGACGGCATATTTCAAGCTGTTGCGGAGAAGCACCGTAATCTATCAGTATTATCTGTTCTGCATGACACTGACCGCAGGCTGTCTTTTCGGATAGACAGCATAGTCTTTCAGAAAGATTATCATCCTGACTGAATACCGGAACGACTGCCACAAAGTCGAGTATATTGTCGTTGCATGACCTGCTCCGGAAAAGACTTACAAATTCCAGTACCACTATAAATATAAGTATCATTACCGCTATCACGATTGACATATCCATATAAAAGACCTCATTTCCGGAAAGAATATCCTGTTATATTATATTCAGAAAGCCCGTATTATGTTACCGCTGTTTTTTCGTGAAAGAAACCGTAATATATAATAATGCCCTCAGATAGTCTTTCAACTGCCTGAGGGTTTGCCTTTTATCTGATTGCTATAATGACAGAAAATTTCTGATAAGTATAAATACACTTTACAGATTTGAAACCGCTTTTTTCCAGCATATCGGTTTCCTGTTCAACAGAACATTCTCTATCAAGTTTTCTGCGTTCCTGCCATAATTCAATGTCTCTTTTCGTCAGACCGCTTTCAGAAATCTGATTTTCCCAGTACCTGTCATACCATATGTTCATTTCGGGACTTCCTGCACAAAACTGGTCATAATTCACGAATATACTTCCTGTCGGTAAAGTCTTATATAATTTCAGAAACAAATCCTGCTTCTGAGTATTTTCAAGGTGATGTATGGAAAGTGCGGAGATAACAGTATCAAAAGGAATATCAAGCAGACTTTCCGTGTAGTCAGATACCTGACAGGAAACATTATTTATTCCGTGAAATCTCTTTCTTGCAACGTTTAACATATCGTCGGCAATGTCAACAAGTACATAGTCAGAATCCGGAAAATGTTTATACCAGTAGTAAGACAACAAGCCTGTTCCTGCACCTAAGTCAATTATGTGTTTTGGTTTTTTTATGTTTGAGACAATAAATTCAGTTGTATTCTTGTAGAAGTCGTCAAAACAGGGAATAAATTTTCTTCTGTTTACGTCATATTCTTCCGCTATTGCATTGAACTGATTTTCAATATTCATTTTGTACCTCCTCAGATTATAAATTAATTGTTTTTTTTCCAGAGGAAACTTATATGAGTTTCCGTGCCGTTACGTATTCTTCTGAAGTTTTCAATATGTTTGCAGAGAATGACGACAGAGGTTAATGCAAGCATTACAGTGCCGGTAATATCTTTAGTAAGAAGTGCATAGACCAGTGTGAATATAACTGTCCCTGACGGTGCAACAACGGATATGTAATCAGATACCAGTGCGATGACAACTTCTGCGAGCAGGAGCAGGAGAAATACAACCGGATTGAAAGCGAGGACTACTCCGCCGAGACACGCAAGACCTTTTCCGCCGTGGAATTTCATAAGAAAAGGGAAGATGTGTCCCATTATACAGGAAACACCTGAAAGAATCTTTGCGTACCTGAGAGCAGGAAATAAACTCACGGCAATAACAGAAGCAACAAAAGCCTTTGATATATCGAAAAGTGCGGTAAATATTCCGGCTTTTTTTCCCATAACTAAAGTAACGTTGGAAGCTCCGGCATTGCCCGAACCTCTCTCACGAATATCAAAACCCTTAAGTCTTGACAATATGTATGCAGGGTTGATATTGCCAATGAGATAACCCATAACCGCACACAAAATAATCTGCATAGAATCACCTCCGTTCTTCAGATTATAATATTACTATACAACAAATCCGGAAAAAATGCAAGTGCCGGAAATAAAAAACAGTCAGCAGAAGATGACAGAGATGTTTATTTTTGTTTATGAATTTATATTAAAATATATAATTTATACTGAAAAAAGCCGGATTTTACGTGGAAAGCACAATATTTCAGTTTTACAGCATAAAATATCAGTATATGACTTCCTACAAATTTTCCATTATTTTTCAGGGCAGAAATCCCCTGAAAACAGGCATTTTCCGACGGGGCAGAAAAGAAAAAAACCGATATTACGGCATTTTTCAGTAATTTGTGCATATTGCCAAAATTGTTTCCTCTTTGTATATGCAATCTGTATACTTTTTGCGTTTTTCCCTTGACAAATCCATTTTAGTGTGATATAATTATGACAGTGGAAAAAGAATTACACTCGTTCACAAACCGTTAATATATATTTTTTACAGGAGGAATTTTATTATGTCAAATCTCAGAAAACGCATTTCTGCTATTATAGCAACAGCCGTTATCGGTGCTATGTCAATATCCGCAAATCTCCCTCTCAGCTCTGTAGCTGCTTCAAACTACATCTCAGACGGCTGGTACTACATCAAGAACATCAACAGCCAGAAGTATCTCGACGTTTCTGGCAAGAAGGACGCCAACGGCTCAAACGTTATTCAGTATCAGGGTAACGGCGGTAATAATCAGAAGTGGTATGTCAAGAACCTCGGCAACAACGTTATCACTATTCAGAGCGGTCTTGCAGGCGGTCGTATGCTTGACGTTACAAACGGTGCTAACAGCGACGGTGCAAACATTCAGCTTTGGGAAGCTAACGGTGCAACCGCTCAGCAGTTCAAGGTTGTTCAGAAAGACGGTGTATTCTGTCTGCTTACTCAGAACAGCAACGCAACAAAGGCTGTTGACGTTTATGGCTGGTCAACCGACAACAACGGCAATATAGACCAGTGGTCATATAACGGTCTTGCTTGTCAGCAGTTCAAGTTTGAGGCAACTTCCGCAGGTGCTTCCACTCCGAAAGCTCCCGTTTCCAATAGTTCTTCTGGTTCTTCAAATAACAGCAGTTCTTCTTCAACCGTAAGCGGTAACACAATTGAAGTTAAGAACGGCGGTACTTCTCTTGCAGACGCTATAAAAAAGGCAAAATCCGGTACTACAATTGTAATCAACGGTACTGTAAAATCAGGTGCTATAAAAGTTCCGGCAGGCGTGAACATCTCAGGCAAGAACAATGCAACTATAGACTTCTCTTCAACTTCAGGAAGTAACGGCAGGGGACTTTCATTCTACGGAAACGGAAGTACTGTTGAAAATGTAACTATCAAGAATGCTTCTGATAATGGTGTTTATGTTGAGGGTTCAAAAAATACTTTCAAGTACGTGACTTGCTGTTATAATGAAGATGCAGGTTTTCAGGTATCAAACGGCGGTTCTAATAACAAATTCCTGAACTGCTATTCACACCACAATGCAGACGCTAAGGGCGAAAATGCAGACGGTTTTGCAAACAAGCTCCATTCCGGTACAGGCAACTATTATGAAAACTGTGTTGCAGAGTACAACAGTGATGACGGCTGGGATTGCTACGCTGCACACGGTGCTGTAACTCTTGTAAACTGTCAGGCTAACTATAACGGTTACTGCAACGGAATCTACGGTGACGGAAACGGTTTCAAAATGGGCGGTGTTGATAACAAGACCCCTGGTGAAAAAGCACATCTTGACCCTTTAAAACACGTACTCAAAGGCTGTATCGCAAAGGGTAATCTTGCTTCAGGTTTTGACAGAAACAACCAGTCAGGCGTTGTGACTATGGAAAACTGTACAGGTGACAGCAATAAGAAAAATAACTTCAACTGGCCCTTAACAGGCAAGCCCTCTGCACTCGGTTATGAAGTAACTTTCGGCAAGGCAAAAATCATTAGCTGTACTTCAAAGAACGGTACAAACAATATCAAGGGTGCTACTCTTTCCGGAAACTGCAAGGGATTCTGATTCAGAATATAATGTATACATATAAAATAACTGACCTCATTATAAAGTGGGGTCAGTCTCTTTTATATACTGTTTGGTAAAATTACACAAAAATATGTGAAAAAAATTCTTGATTTTCGTTCCGTGAAAGGCTTGACTTTTTCGGAAAGCCGTGCTATAATATAATAGTCGTAAGGCACAAGAACAGAATACAAAACACGGAGAGGTATCGAAGCGGTCATAACGAGGCGGTCTTGAAAACCGTTTGCCTTAACGGGCACGTGGGTTCGAATCCCACCCTCTCCGCCATATTATGCGGATTTACCCAAGTGGTGAAGGGGCTCCCCTGCTAAGGGAGTAGGTCGGGGAACCGGCGCGAGAGTTCAAATCTCTCAATCCGCGTTTGAAAAAAATCGTTGTATATTGCGTTTTCCGCAATGTACAGCGGTTTTCTTTAAATTGTTGACAATAGGAGTACATCACAATATTAATTAAAAATGAAAGGAACTTTTGAAATAAATAGCTTTGATAAAGAATTTGAACTATTTCAGAAAGAATGTGATAAAGAATTTTATAAACAATTTGGATTTATGTTTGCCATGACAGCAGGCTTGATAGTTTTAGTTATGACAATACATCATTTTGAAAATAAAGAATACGAAAAATATCTTGAAACAGGAAGAAAACTTACAAAAGCAGACGGTGTTTCCAAATCACGTGGCAAATATTATGCTTTCTGCCCAAAGTGTGGCAGAAGATGTGCCAACCCTCAGATTATCAAGGAAAATAGTCACATAAATACTTGTATTTTCCAGTGTTACTCCTGTAATAAGGACTTTGAAAAACAATTCGATTCAAGGATATTGAAATAATGAAACTTATATTGAAAATCGTTGTATATTGCGTTTTTAGCAGTGTACAGCGGTTTTCTTTATTTTGAAATAATCTGAAAATAAATAGATTAATCGCAAAAGAATAAGATTTTAACCTTTAATTTTTAAGATTCAAACTAAAATATGACACGACTTTTATTATAATTTGCTGTTCCCTGACAGTATGAACGGTTCTAAAAGAAGTTTTCTGTTTCCGAATATCTGCATGAAAATATGACACGGATATGACACGAAAAAACTATATCTCAGGGTAATATTAAAAATAGTCGGTTAATATTAATAAGCGAGCAGTTTTCGGACTACTCGCTTTTTTATTATGTACAGAGGTTTTCCTGTCATTATTTTTCTGAAAGAGTACCTGAATATGATTTGCCGTCAACCGTAACGGAAACTTCTGCTGTTTTTTTCGCACTTACTGGATAAAC